>NZ_AP024655.1:1231729-1847594 GCF_019977355.1 Arthrobacter sp. NicSoilB8
AGACCGGCGCCGGCGGATCCGCCCCGAAGCATGTTCAGCAGCTGCTGAAGGAAAACCACCTGCGCTGGGACAGCCTGGGTGAATTCCTCGCCCTCGCCGTGAGCTTCGAGCACCTCGCCACCACCACCGGCAACGCCCGCGCCCAGGTCCTGGCCGACACCCTGGACCGTGCCACCGGCACGTTCCTGCTGGAGGACAAGTCCCCGAAGCGCAAGGCCGGCGAGCTGGATAACCGCGGCAGCCACTTCTACCTGGCCAAGTTCTGGGCCCAGGAGCTGGCCCGCCAGAACGACGACGCCGAGCTCGCCGCGGCCTTCGCGGCCGTGTCCGAAGCCCTGAATTCCAGCGAGGACACCATCACCGGTGAACTCCTCGCGGTGCAGGGATCCCCGGTGGACCTCGGCGGTTACTACCGGCCGGACGAGGCCAAGGCTTCAGCGGTCATGCGCCCCTCGGCGACGTTCAGCGAAGTCCTCGGGATGCTGACCAAGTAGCCCTCCGCCGCATCATTAAGGCAGCACCGCAGCACCGCAGCACCGCAGCACCGCAGCACCGCAGCACCGCGGCAGCAGTAGCGGTCACGCAGAACGCCCCGCCTCCCGGAAGGGAAGCGGGGCGTTCTGCTGCCCGTCCGGAAAGGCAAACCACGCGCCGGATCAGTGCAATCGCAGGGTCAGTGCAATCGCCGGGTCAGCGCTGCTGGTCCTGGCCGAACGGCGGCCGGGGGGCAATATCGGGATCGGCGTCCACGCGCTGGAAGGCGGGCTCCCCGAAGCCCACTTCCTCCTGGAGCGGCACGGCGGTGGCGGCGCCCGGCGCGACGCCGTCCACGCGTCCGCGCCAGCCGCCGGTCTCGGCGCCGCGCTCTTCGATAAACTGCTTGAATCTCTTCAGATCGGCCGCAACCTGACGGGAATCAAGGCCGATGGCCGCGCCGAGCTTTTCTGTGGCCGAGTCCGGCTCCCAGGTCAGCTCGACGTTTACATTCGTTCCGACGTCGCCGAGGTCCTCGAACCAGACCGTACCGGCGTTCCGTGGTTCGTCAAGGCTTTCCCACGACACACGCTGGTCCGGCTCCTGCGTGGTGATCCGCGCGTCGTATTCGCGCCGGACCCCACCGATGCTGGTCTTGAAATGGACAGTGGTGTCGTCCAGCTGACTGACGGATTCCACACCGCTCATGAAGAGCGGAAATTCCTCGAACTGCGTCCACTGGTTGTAGGCCTGGCTCAGCGGAACATTGACTTCGATGGATTCCTGAACAGTTGCCATGCAGGCGTCACTCCTTCGATTGGCGGACGGCAGTCCGCAATTCTTGTCGTTGACCGGCACTACGCCGTTCCTCCACGCTAGCGGGCTTCAGCCGAAATAGTAAGCAGGCTGACGAAGACGACGGCGGATCAGCCCTTCCCCTTTTCCTTCCCCTTGGCCTTGCCGCCGTTCGCCGGGGCGGGGGCCGGAACGACGGGGGCGGGGGCTGCTGGTGCTTGCGCGGCGGCAGCTGCCGCAGCCGCCTGCGCCGCGGCCGCTTGTTCTGCCGCGGCCGCTTGTTCTGCCGCGGCGCGTTCGGCGGCCGCCTGCTGCGCGGCAAGGTCCGCCCGGACGGCGTCGATCGCTGACTTGATGCTCTGGTGGCGTTTAAAGGAAACGTCGCCGCTGGAGGCGGCGGCATCCAGCCGGGTCAGGAGCCGGTCAAGGAGCTTCAGGGAGCCGGCGGGGTCGTTGGCTGCCGCGGCCTGGCTGACCGACAGGACCTCGGATTGCAGCTGCTTGGCGGCGTCGCGGTCCAACTCGGGGGCGGGGGCGCCGCAGCCTGCCAGCGCCCCGGCCAGCAGCATTCCCGCCAGGAGTGCCGCGGGGGTCCGGGAGCCGGGGCCGCCGCGGTCCCGGCGGGTGGTTGGGCGGGTGATTAAACGTCGGCTCATGGCTCCACGCTCTTCTGGAGGTCTTTCAGGTGGTCGCCGAGCGGACCTGTGACGGCGGGATAGGGGACGACGTCGGGAGCGTCCGGAGTGGAGAGCGTGAGCCCGACCGCCGCCCCCACGGCGAGGACAGCCACCGCGGCCAACGCCACAGCCAGGCGTGTGCGGAGCCGGGCCCGGGCGAACCAGGCGGCTGCGGAAGGAAAGCGGGAAAAGCGGGAAAAGCGGAGAAGGCCGGAAGAACGGGAAAAGCGGGGAAAGCGAGAAGAGGGGGACGAGGGGGAAACGGAGGGGCGGCGGCGTGGCCTCCGCGGCAGAGCCTGGGGATCCGGCAGGTTCAGCGGGCGTGTCTCTGCGGCGAGCCCGTGCCCGGGCGGCCGGCGGGGCCTCGACGGCGGGGTCGGCAGCACACGGGTGGGCGCCTCTTTGACGGGGCCCGGCAAGGACCCGGGGGAAACGAGGGCAAAGCGCAAGGCTGCCTCGAGCTCGCCAGCCGAGGGGCGGTCCAGCGGATCGAGGGCAGTCATGGCACGGATGAGCCGGGCCCACTCGGCCGGGACTGCGTCCGGAATTGCGGGGGCGCGGTGCAGCCGCGCGACGGCGGATTCGACGGCGCTGCCCGGATACTCCACGTCGCCTTTGAGGCATTCGAGCAGAACCAGTCCCAGGGAATAGATGTCGCTCGCCGGCCCGAGATCGGCGCCGCGGGCCTGTTCCGGACTGAGATAGGCGGCTGTTCCGACCATGGTTCCCGTGGCCGTAAGCCGGGTCCCGTCGATCAGGCGGGCGATGCCGAAGTCTGTGAGCTTGGGTCGAAGCGGCTCTCCCGGCCGGACCGGCACCAGGAGGATGTTGGCCGGTTTGATGTCCCGGTGGACGATGCCGAGGGTGTGGATGTAGGCGAGGGCGTCGGCGATCCCGGCACCGACCACGGCCAACTCGTCCAGCGGCAGCGGACTGTGGCGGATCCGGGTCCGCAGGTCCTGGCCGTCCACGAGCTCCATGGTCAGGAAGGGCCGGGGCTCGTCGGGAATCCGGGTGTCCGTCCCGGCGTCGAACAATGTCACCAGGCTTGGATGGTTGAGGGTAGCCAGGAGTTCGATCTCGGCCTCCTGGCGGCGAAGCTCGTCCGGATCGGCCGACTGAGGTGCGAAGAGTTTCAGGGCCACGTCCCGGCCCAGGTTCAGGTCCTTGGCGGTGTAGACCGAGGCCATGCCGCCCCGGCCGATCACGTCCCCCAGCTGATAGCGGCCGCCTAAAGGCTCCGCCGCGACGCTGTTGGCCGAACTGTCCACGATGTCCCCGTACCTTCCCTATGCACCCCGACGGCGCTCCTAAAGAATAATACGGGGCCGGGTATACGCCTCCTTACCGCGCCGCTTGGGTCCGATCGGGCCGCAGCACGCGACGGCCCTCATTGCTTGACCTGTTGCTCATCCGCGGAAGCCCTGCCGCCGGAGCCAGTAATGGCCGTTCGGTCCCCCAGCGGACCCAACGACCTCGCTCCGGCGGTTACAGGACTTCGGCGGGAGCGGTGAGTGCGTTACGGCGGGCGGGGCTTGCATCCCGGGCGCGGATGCGGACCGGAGCGCTCCGGAGTCGGCGGGGTGCGCAGCACGCTTCCTGCCGGCCTGGAAGTGGACATTGTGGCCACGGAAGATGAGGGCACAGAACGAGAAGGCACAGCGGGCGAGGCCGCAAGTGGTGAGGGCACGGAAGGTGAAGGCACCGCGGGTGATGGGCCGGACGGCGGGGCCGCGGACATCGGCGGCGCTGGCGGGATTAGCCCGTTGGGAAATGGGGTGCCGGATACCCGGCGGTGGACGGTCGAGTCCATGGGGAGATCTCCTGGGTGACTGTAAACGGGCGGCCAAGGCAGCCCGACGGGCCGTGCTCTGTGGAGGCAGAGACGGCCCGACTAGTCAGGAGAAGAACCGGGATCGGCGCAAACGGCGGCGTACTCGTGCTGAAGCGGACCGCCGATGGGGTCAGCCCCCGTTGTGGGCACGTAGAAGCACAGGCTGGGCATCCATGCCGCCGTTCCGGCAGGCCCATTCGCAGAGTTCCCGCTGCCAGACCCGGACCCCGGAGCAGGAGGGAGTGCATCGGGCGCGGGCAGGCCCGTGCCGCCATGCCAGGGACCCGGACCCGGGTCTCCGGCGGGAGCGGGCGGTTCACCCGTCCCGGCCGGCGGTTTCGCCGGAGGGGCAGCCCCGGTCGGGACAGGAGCGGCCGCCGGGGATCCAGGCACCAGCCACGGGTAACTCGCCGGCAGGGAGGCGGGGAGACGGTATGCCGCGAGTGCGGCGGCCGCCTCGGAACCGGGTGGAGCAGGAGCCGGCGGTTCCGGTCGTGATGCCTTGGCGGTGTTGGACTTTGCAGTGCCTGATGTCGCAGTGCCTGAATTGGCGGTGCCTGATGTGGCGGTGCCTGATGTTGCGGTGCCCGCAGTGGCACTGTCTGCCGGTGGGGAAGCGCCGTCCGCAGCCGCCGGAGTTATCGCCGGGGCCTCCGCCGGTACGTCGCCCGGAAGGACGCCGCCGCCCGGCGGCACCGCCGCGGGGTCGCCGGGGAGAGGACCGGTCGGCTCGGGAACTGAGGTTCCGGGGTCCACAAGCGGCGGAACAATGCCGGGCTCTGGAAGTGTGGAGTCCGGAAGTGTGGGGTCCGGACCTCCAGGGTCCGGGAGGGCGGGGTCCGGACCTGTGGGTTCCGCACCCGGCGCTGCGGGGGACGGGCCGGCGGGGGCCGGGACCACTGGCACGGGAAGGGGCGCGGCAGGGTCGACCAAGGGCACAGTTGCCGGCGGCGCGATCCCTTGCGCGGGAAGTGCTGAACCGGTCGCCGCCGGATCAGTCGCGGACGGCGGCGCATCCGGAACGGCATTAGCGGGCTCCGGTACAGCGGCTGCGGGTTGGAAGGCAGTTACGTGAGCCGCGGCAGGCGCCACATCCGGCGCGACGTCCGGTTCAATGTCCGCAACGGGTATTCTCGGGCCCGGAACGGCGCCCGCCGCCCACGTGCCCGCCGGGGCCGGCCCGGCGTCGAGGGATACCTGTGCTCCCTCGAGGAGGGGAACCGGGAAGTCGTCGGCGTCCGCGAAATCGGCCCCAGCCACGCTGCCACCGGTGCCGCCGGCGGCCCCGTAGAAAATGATCGGGTCATCTGCCTGTGCGGCGGTCGCGGAGAGCGTCAGCCACGCGGCGCCGGCGACGGCGGCCAGGAGAACGCGGCGCAAGGGGCGCAGGGTTCGGCTCGTGCGGGAGGTCGCTGCTGCTGGAGCCATGCGCACACCCCCGCTTCAGGACGACCGGATGAATGCCTACAGGGTAAGTCGGCCCCGGTGGGCGAGTCCAGAGCGGAACGGAAACTGTACGCATACCGAGACACTCGCTATCTGCGAAGTCTTGTTGCCCGCGGGGCGTGGTCAGTGGGCGTCGTTAGGGTAGCTCACACCAAGTTGCGCGCGTACGCCGTCGAAGAGCCGCATGGTGTTCAGGGAGTCTTCCAGCGGCATGACCGGGCTCTCGGTGAGTCCCTGCTGGATGCACCGCGTGACCTCGCGGAGCTCGTAGGTGTAGCCACGCCCCACCACCGTGAACTGCTCCGTGCGGGGATCGTCGAAGCCGATCCTGACCAGCAGTTCCTTCGGGTTGTTGATGGAGCCGGTGGTCTGGAGGAAGCCCTCGCTGCCGGCGACGGTTGCGGTGCGGGGTCCGTGCGCCAGCAGGGACGAGGTCAGCTGGGCCTGGGCGCCGTGGTGGTAGCCGAGCGTCAGGGCGTTCTGCGCGTCGACGCCGTCGTCATTGAGCCAGCCGGTGGCGCTGACCGTTTGCGGGAACCCCAGCGTGCCGAGGGCCCAGAGCAGCGGATAGACGGTCAGGTCCAGGAGGGCGCCGCCGCCGTCCTTGGGCGCCCAGAGCCGGGAACCGGGTGAATACGGCGCCGGAAAGCCGAGGTCCGCGCCCACCCATTTGACCGCACCGATCTCGCCCGACGCGGCGATCTCGAACGCCCGCTGCATGCTGGGCAGGAACCGGCTCCACACCGCCTCCATCAGGAACAAACCGTTGTCCCGGGCCACCGCGATCAGCTCGGCGGCCTCCCGGGCGTTGATGGTGAGGGCCTTCTCGCAGAGCACATGCTTGCCGGCGTTGAGGGCGGCCAGGGCAATTTCGTGGTGGCGGGCGTGCGGCGTGGCGACGTAGACGACGTCGACGGCGGCATCCGCCAGCAGGCGGTCATAACCACTCACGCCGTCGTGGTCACCATAGGCGCGGACAAAGCCGTAGTCGGCCGCGAACGCGTCGGCCGCCGCCTGGGTGCGGGAACTGACGGCATACAGCTCCGCATCCGCCAGGAGTTCGAGATCGCGGGTGACCGCGGCGGCGATCCCGCCGGTGGCGATGATGCCCCAGCGCAGCCTGGCGCCGGTGGCTGTGCGGGGATCCTGGTCCGGCTGGGTGAACAGCCACGGCTTCGCGATGAGGGCAGACATGGTGCCATCTTCTCACCCTGTTGCCTCCACCCGGACTAACGCCGGACCAGCGCCCGGCCAGCGCCCGACGCCGAGAGGCCCGGCCAGCGCCCGACGCCGGGAGGCCCGGCCAGCGCCCGACGCCGGGAGCCCGGCCAGCGCCCGACGCCGGGAGGCCCGGCCAGCGCCCGACGCCGGGTGCGTCACCGGGACGGGATCCCGGACCCCGTCACGACCCGGCGCCGTCCGGGATCAGCCGGTTACGGACGCCGTCGCACGGGTCTTGGCCGTTTCCTCCGTGAGGCGGCCCTGCTGGAGCCGGAACCGCCGGTCCGTCTTATTGGCCAGAGAGCGGTCGTGGGTGACCACCAGGATGGTGGTGTTGTGGTCTCGGCTGAGCGCGCTGAGCAGTTCGATGATGTGCTCGCCGGTCTGTTCGTCCAGGTTGCCGGTGGGTTCGTCGGCCAGGATCAGCTTGGGTTCGTTCGCCAGGGCCCGCGCGATCGCCACCCGCTGCTGCTCGCCGCCGGAGAGCCGGTTGATGCGGCGCACGTGCTTGTCCGGGTCAAGCTGGACCTGTTCGAGGAGCGCCCGGGCACGCTCGGCCCGGACGGCCTTGCGCACGCCGGCAAACTCCATCGGCAGCATCACGTTGTCCACGGCCGAGAGGTTCGGGATCAGGTTGAACTGCTGGAACACGAAGCCGATGTCCCGGCGCCGGTAGTTGGTCAGCTTCCCGTCCGGCATGCTGGCCAGGCTCACGCCGTTGACCACCACATCGCCGCTGGTGGGCTTGTCCAGGGCTCCGAGCAGGGACAGCAGGGTGCTCTTGCCGCTGCCGCTCTTGCCCACGATCGAGGCCAGCGTGCCCTGTTCGAGCTCGAAGCTGACGTCGTTGACGGGCTTGATGGTCCGGTCGCCGGACTTGAACGTGCGGACCAGGTTCTTGACTTCGATCATGGCTATTCTCCTCGGAGGACTTCGATGGGACGGATGCGTGCGGTCAGCAGCGCCGGGACGAGCGCGCCGATGATGGCGACGCCGAAGACCGCGGCGATGCCTGCGGCGATGACGCCGGGGGAGGCGCTCGCCGTCACGGAAGTCAGGAGCTGGCTGGCCCCGCCGAGGGGACCGCCCTGGCCGCCCGGGAAGCCGCCGGGCCCGCCGCGCTGACCGGTCGCTGCCGCGCTCGTGGTGCTGCTGCTTGAGCTGATCAGGGCGCTGGCGATGCCGCCGCTGGCGAAGGAGGCGACGGCGGCGCCCACCACGCTGCCGAGGGCCACCAGCACGAGGGCCTCCAGCACGAACTGCAGGCCGATGGTGCGGTTCGGGGCGCCGATGGCCTTCAGGACGCCGATCTCCCGGCGGCGTTCGCGGACCAGCATGACCATGATCAGGAGGATGATCAGGCCGGCGGTCCCCAGGGCGGCGACGAAGGCGATGAAGGAAATATTCTTCACGCTGTCCAGCGAGCTGACGGCCGTCTCAAGATTCCGCTGGCCCTGCGTGACGTCCGCCTTGTCGGAGCCGAGCGCTGCCTGCAGGGCGGTCTTGGCGGCGTCGACGTTTTCCATGCTGTTGACCGTGACGATCATGGTGGAGAGTTCGTCCGGCAGCGCGGCGAGGGTCTGGGCGGTCGGAAGGGTCACGTAGAGGGCGTTGTTGCCGAAGGCGGTGCCGGCGTCGAACAGTCCCTTGACGGTGAAGGTCTGGTCCTGGATGGTGAACGCCGAGCCCACGCTGAGGCCGTTCTTCTCGGCCAAGGTGGTGCCCAGCAGGGCGCCGGTGGACGCGGCGGTGTAGTCGCCCAGTCCGGTGCCCTGGGTCAGCTGGAGGGCCTTGCCGGTGGAGTCCACCTCGGCCCCGATGCCCGTGGCGGTGACGGGCAGTGAGAACGCCGGTGCGGCCTGGGTGGTGCTGGTCCCGGTGGCCCCGGACGTCCCTGAGGTGCCGGAGGTGGCCTGGTTGCGGTTGCCGAGCGTCCCGGCGTCGACGGCGGCCTTGAGGCTCGTGGTGACGGTGGTGGCCGACTGCCCGCCAGGGCCGCCCTGGCCTGTCCGACCGGACGCCGCTTCGGCCGCAATGTCAGCGGCGTTGCGCAGGCGCAGTGCCTTGGTGCCGACCACGCTGCTGACGTTGGGGACGGCCGCCGCGGTGGCCGCCTGCGCCGAGGTCAGCGGCTCGCCGCCGCCTTCGAAACCCTGGCCGCCGGCCGGATTTACGGTCAGGACAGTGCCTACCGAGGCGTTCAGCTCGGCGACCTTGCCGGTCACGGCCTGATTGGCCACGAGCATGGCCAGGGCAAGTCCGATGGCGACGGCCAGCACGGCCACCACAGCGGCCGTCCTGACCTTGTTTCGAAAGGCGTTGCCTACACTCCGGGCAAGAACGCTCACGATACTCCTAATTTTTCTTGGGTGTCTCTTGCCGGACGGAATGCCCGGCGGCTGCTCCCACAGTGGTACGGGCTGCTGTGCGAACCTCCCGGCGAAGCTATGTCTCCGCTGTGAAGTGCCGGCCAGTGCCTGCCAGTGCCGGCCGGCCGGAGGCCCGCGGCCTGCCGGAACCTGCCGGAGCCGGCCCGGTCCGGGGCACAACAGAGCCCCGGCCCTCCCTTGCGGGAGAGCCGGGGCTCTGTTGTCTGGTTTGCGCCGAGTTGGCTTGCGCCTGGGCGGCTTGTGCCTAGATCTTGTGCCTAGATAAAGAACTACTGCTTGGTGATCGGGCCGAGTACCGGATCGTTGACGTAGGCAGTGTGGACGTTGGCCTGGGTCACGATGACCGGCTCCAGCAGGTACGCCGGAACAACCTTGACCGTGTTGTTGTAGGACTTGTCGTCGTTGATCTCCGGCTTCTTACCTGCCTGGATGTCGTTGACCATGACGATCGAGTGCTCAACGAGCGCGCGGGTGTCCTTGTTGATGGTGGAGTACTGCTCGCCCGCCATGATGGACTTGACGGACTCAACCTCGGAGTCCTGGCCCGTGACAACCGGGATCGGCTTGCCGGCGGCCTTGACGGAGGTGATGATCGCGCGGGCCAGGGTGTCGTTCGGGGACAGCACGCCGTCGAGCGAGGCGCTGCCGTAGGTGCCGGCGAGCAGGGTGTCCATGCGCTTCTGGGCGTTCTCGGCCTTCCAGCCCTGGGTAACGGCCTGCTCGAAGCTCGTCTGGCCGGAGAGGACCTTCAGGGTGCCGTCGTCCATCTTCGGCTTCAGCACGCTCATGGCGCCGTCGAAGAAGACCTTCGCGTTGGCGTCATCCGGGGAACCTGCGAAGAGTTCGATGTTGTACGGGCCGCTCGGCTTCTTGGCCTTCATGCCTTCCAGCAGGGCCTGGCCCTGGAGCACACCGACCTTGTAGTTGTCGTAGGCCACGTAGTAGTCCACGTTCTCGGTGTTCAGGAGCAGCCGGTCGTAGGCGATGATGGTGGCGCCGGCGTCCTTGGCCTGCTTGAGCTGGGTGCCCAGCTGCGCACCGTCGATGGCGCCGACGATGATGACCTTGTCGCCCTTGGTGATCATGGCGCTGATCTGGTTCTGCTGATCCGAAACGCCGCCGTTGGCGAACTGGACGTCCGGCTTGTAGCCGGCCTTGGTGAGGCCGTCGTTGAACAGCTGCTCCGCCAGGACCCAGTTTTCCGAGGTCTTCTGGGGCAGTGCGACGCCGATCGAGGAGCCCTTCGGGAACGCTTCGCCGCCGGAGGAGGAACCGCCGGTAGTTCCGGTGTCGGAACGGCCGCAGGCTGTCAGCGCCAGTGCCGCAATAGCAGCGATTGCTGCTGCCTTTCCTGCTTTACCAATCATTCGCATTGCTTGGTTCACTTTCTTTTGGTGGTGTGGGGAGAATTGTGGGTCGTGGGTCGTGGGTAACGGGGGACCAGATCAGATCCCCCTCGAGATGACCTCTTTGGTTTGGGTGGTTTCGTCCGCTTTGATTTCGCTGCTGCGGCCGAAGTTCTTCATGAGCATGCCGATGACGGACTTCTTGCCCTGAGACTTGTTGTAGACGTCAAACGCGACGGCGATCAGGAGCACCAGGCCCTTGATGATCTGGGTGAGGTCGGCGCCGACGCCGAGCAGCTGCAGGCCGTTGTTCAGCACGGCCATGACCAGGCCGCCGATGATCGAGCCGATCACGGTGCCCACGCCGCCGGTGACCGCGGCGCCGCCGATGAAGACGGCCGCGATGGCGTCCAGTTCCCAGCCGACGCCGTCGAACGGGCCGGAGGCGGTGGAGCGGCCGACGAAGATCATGCCGGCGAGTCCGGCGAGGACGGACATGTTCATCATGACCAGGAAGTTGACCTTCTTGGACTGCACGCCGGAGAGCTCAGCGGCGTGCCGGTTGCCGCCGACGGCGTAGATGTGGCGGCCGATAACGGTCTTGGAGGAGATGAAGCCGTAGATCAGGATCAGGACGGCCAGGATCAGGCCCGGGATGGGGAAGGAGGTGCCGGGCCGGCCGGTGGCGAACAGGTACGTGGCGTAGAGGATGGCGCCGCAGACCAGGACGAGCTTGAGGATGCTGACCCAGGCCTCGGGGACCTCGGCGCCGAGGGCCTTGGCGTTGCGGCGGGAGCGGATCTCGCTGAAGATCACGTACGCGACCGCGAGCAGGCCCAGCAGCAGGGTGAGGTTGTTGTACCCGGTTTTCGGGCCGACCTCGGGCAGATAGCCGGAGCCGATGTACTGGAAGTCGCCCGGGACCGGGATGGTGTTGGACTTGCCGACGAACTGGTTGGCGCCGCGGAAGATCAGCATGCCCGAGAGCGTGACAATGAACGCGGGAATGCCGACGTAGGCCACCCAGAATCCCTGCCAGGCCCCGATCGCGACGCCCAGCAGCAGCCCGAGCAGGATCCCGACGTACCAGGGCAGGCCCCAGTCGCGGATGAAGAGGGCCACGCAGACGCCCACGAAGGCCGCGACGGAGCCGACGGAGAGGTCGATGTGTCCGGCGATGATGACCAGCACCATGCCGATGGCGAGGATCAGGATGTAGGAGTTGCCGTTGAAGAGGTTGATGACGTTGCCCGGCGTGAGCGTGCGGCCCTCCGTGAAAATCTCGAAGAACACGATCAGCGCAACCAGGGCGAAGATCATGCCGAATTGGCGGGTGTTGCCGCCAAAGAGCTTCTTGAGCGCGTTCATTGTTTCAGTCCTTGTGTCCGGGGTGTTCGGATTGTTCTGTTTGGTCCCAAAGGATCAGGCGGATTTGCGGGCGGACGTCATGAGTTTCATGAGGCTTTCCTGGCTGGCTTGGTCTTTGTCCAGCACGCCGGTGATGGCGCCCTCGAAGATCGTGTAGATCCGGTCCGAGAGGCCCAGCAGCTCGGGCAGTTCCGAGGAAATGACGATCACAGCCTTGCCCTGGTTGGCCAGATTCTGGATGATGCCGTAGATCTCGTACTTGGCGCCGACGTCGATCCCGCGGGTGGGCTCGTCCAGGATCAGCACGTCCGGGTCGGTGAACATCCACTTGGCCAGGACAACCTTTTGCTGGTTGCCGCCGGAGAGCTTCGCGACGCCTTCCTCCACGGAGGGCGTCTTGGTCCGCAGCGACTTCCGGTATTCCTCCGCGACCGCGTATTCCTTGTTCTCGTCGACCACGAAGTGCTTGCTGATCTTGCGCAGGTTCGCCGAGACCGTGGTGGCCTTGATGTCATCGAGCAGGTTCAGGCCCAGGGACTTCCGGTCCTCGGTGACGTAGCCCAGCCCGGCGTCGATCGCCTGGCGGACGTTCTTGAGCTGCAGTTCCTTCCCGTCCTTATAAACATGGCCGGAAATGAAGCGGCCGTAGGAGCGGCCGAACACGGAGCGGGCCAGCTCGGTGCGCCCGGCCCCCATCAGCCCGGCGAACCCGACGATCTCGCCCCGGCGGACGAAGAAGCTGGAGTTCTTGCACACCAGGCGGTCCTGGATCTGCGGGTGCCCGACGTTCCAGTTCTTCACCTCGAAGAGGACCTCGCCGATCTTCGGCTCGTGGTCCGGGAACCGGGATTCCAGCGTCCGGCCCACCATGCCCTTGATGATCCGGTCCTCGTCGACGCCGTCGGCCTTGACGTTCAGGGTCTCAATCGACTTCCCGTCCCGGATGATCGTGATCTCATCCGCGATCTGTTCGATCTCGTTGAGCTTGTGGGAAATGATGATCGAGGTGATCCCGCGGCCCTTCAGGCCCAGCATGAGGTCCAGCAGGTGCTGGGAATCGGACTCGTTCAGCGCCGCCGTGGGCTCGTCCAGGATCAGGAGCTTGACCGACTTGTTCAGCGCCTTGGCGATCTCGACCAGCTGCTGCTTGCCGACTCCGATTTCCTTGATGGGGGTGTCCGGGTCCTCGCGCAGCCCCACCCGGGCCAGCAGCTCGGTGGACCGTTTCCGGGCCTCGGCCCAGTCGATCACGCCGCGCTTGGTGGGCTCGTTGCCGAGGAAGATGTTCTCCATGATCGACAGTTCCGGGATGAGCGCGAGCTCCTGGTGGATGATCACGATGCCGGCGTGCTCGCTGGCGCGGATGTCCTTGAACTCCTGGACCTCGTTCTGATACACGATGTCGCCCGTGTAGGTCCCGTACGGGTAAACCCCGGAGAGCACCTTCATCAGGGTCGACTTCCCGGCGCCGTTCTCACCGCAGATGGCGTGGATCTCGCCGGCCTTCACCCGCAGGTTCACATCGGCCAAAGCTTTAACGCCGGGGAACTCCTTGGTGATGGATCGCATCTCGAGGATTAGCGGATCACTGTGCGTGTTGAGGGACGTCATCTGCCCTTACGCCTCCAATGCATGACTTCGTTGTCCGCCCCTGCAAACCGCAGGGCCGTCTGATGGAAAAGTAAACTGGATCACGCCCTTGTCGTCAAGTCTTTAACGCAACGGGCGGATAACGAAATGGTTAGTTGCGCCTGATTCCGGCGTGCTGGAAGACCAAAGCCGTGGCCCCGAGGGCCTCCGCACGGTCGCCCAGGGACGACATCGTGAGGGTGGTTGTCTCGCCGATGACCGGCACCGCGTGGCGGATCAGGCCTCGCCGGATCGGGTCCAGGAGGAGTTCGCCGAGTCCCGCCAGCGGGCCGCCGACCACAATGACTTCGGGGTTGATCAGGTTCGCCACGTTGCCCAGGGCGCGTCCGACCGCGAGGCCGGCGTCGTCCACCACGCGCAGCGTCGCGGAGTCCCGTTCCAGGGCCTTCCGGACGATGTCCCCGGGCGTGAGCGGCCGGTCCTCGCCGCGGCTTAGGAGCTCGATCATGGTGGTGGTGGACGCGATGGTTTCCAGGCAGCCGCGGTTCCCGCAGCGGCAGATCAGCCCGTGCTCGTGTATGGTGGCGTGGCCGATTTCGCCGGTGATGCCGACGTTGCCGTAGTACGGGACGCCGTTGAGGATCAGCCCGGCGCCGATGCCTGAGCCGATCTTGAGGAACATCAAGTTGCTGATGCCGCTGTGCGGGCCCCAGGTGACCTCGGAGAGGGCGCCCAGATTGGCGTCGTTGTCGACGAATACGGGCAGGTCAAGCGCTTCTTCGAGGCGTTGGAGGATGTTGATGCCCACCCATTCGGGCAGGATCGCGCCCTGCGCCACGGTGCCGGTGCGGCGGTCGATGGGACCGGGAATTCCGACGCCGGCACCCACCAGGGCGCTGCGCTCCACGCCGCTTTCTGCGAGCAGCCGGTCCAGCACGCCGACGGCGGCCTGGATCCCCTCCTCGGCATGGTGGCCCAAGGGGAGCAGGACCGACTCCTCGGCAATGACGTGGTAGCTAAGCGAGGCCAGCACCACGCGCAGGTGGCGCCGGCCGAAGTCGATCCCGACGGCGACGGCCCCGTTGCTGTTGAGCCGCACGTTCAGCGCGCGCCGGCCGGAGCTCGTGATCGGCTCGGTGGATGCCAGCCCGGCGTCCTGCATGATCTTGACGATGTTCGAAACCGTGGCCGTGGAGAGGCCCGTCTGGCGGGCCAGTTCCGCCTGCGTGGAAGGGCCCGCGAGGAGGCATTCGATGATCCGCTGCTGGTTCAGATGCCGGAGGGCGGACTGCGATCCCGGGTTCTTGGTTCGGCTCCTCGTTGAGCGCGTTGGTGAGGGCATGCTATGAAGCGTGACGCATCGGCGGCTTGTAGTCAAGAAGTTAACGCATTGATAACGGCAGCCCCGGTTTCAGGGGACGCGACGGGCCCGCGGGCCTCCCGGCCTCCATGGGCGGGACGTTCCGCCCTGTTCGCCCGCCACCCGGGCGGAAATGCACCAAATGCGGCATTGCGGGCCGCGGCTACTCTGGGACCAGAGAGTCCGCAGTGCTCCTGCGGAAGGACCCGAAGAGTCATGAGGTAGTAATGGTGCTGCTGGCCCTGATGCAGGCGAACGCCGCCGTGCTGGATGTGACGGCGAACTGCGCCGCGGTGGACGAGGCGGCCCGCGAGGCGTCCGCCGCCGGTGCGCAGCTGCTGCTGACGCCGGAGCTTTTCCCCGTGGGCTACGCGCCGCTCCGGCTGCGGTCAGGCTTCGATCCGGGCACGCTGCCTGCGCTCCGGGAAGCCCTGGCCGGCATCGCCCGGCGCCACAACATCGCTCTCGTCTACAGCCTCCCCGCCGTCACGCCGGCCGGGGAGTGGCACATCTCTGCCTCCCTGGTTGACGCGTCCGGCGACGAGCTGCTCAGTTACGACAAGGTGCACCTGTTCGGCCCCGAGGAGCGGGCGGCGTTTACGCCCGCCGCGGCGGCGCCCGGCGTCGTCGACTTCCACGGGCTCAAGACGGCCCTGGTGATTTGCTACGACATCGAGTTTCCCGAGTCCGCACGGGCCGCCGCCGTGCGCGGCGCCGAACTGCTGCTGGTGCCGACGGCACTCGCGGGCGGGTTCGAGGCCGTGCCCCAGGTGCTGGTCCGGGCCAGGGCGCTGGAGAACCAGCTGACGGTGGCGTACGCCAACCACGCCGGCACGGAGGAAGGCTACGACTTCCGCGGCGGCAGCATCGTGGCGGGCCCGGACGGAACGGCCCTGGCTGTGGCCGGACCCGGGCCGGAACTGCTCTTTGTCGAGCTGGGAGGGGCCGAGCTGGGAGGGGCCGAGCACGCCGCCGGGGACGGCAGGGACGACGCGGACCGGGCAGGTGACGCGGACGACGCCGTCGCGTACCTGCGTGACCGCCGCCCCGACATCTACCGGTCCTGGGACATCTGACCCGCGGGAGCGCCTACCGGTCCTGGGACATCTGACCCGCGGGAGCGCCTGATTCGGCCGAAGTGACGGCTGCCGGGGCCGGGGCTGGGGGCGGACCTGCGCCAGGTGACGCAGTGCCGGGCAACTCGGGTCCGCCCTGGTCCTGATGGGCGATGTACTGGAGAGCGATCCACAGCTCCGCGCGGGCCTGGGCCTGGTTGAGGTCCAGGCCCAGCAGTTCGGCGATGACGCCGACCTGCCGGCGGACGCTGTTGCGGTGCAGCCCGGTGGCCTTGGCCGTGGCGTCCCAGCTGCCGTTCTCGCCAAGCCAGGCCCGCAGGATGCCCAGCAGGGTGTCGCGGCGCTCCGGTTCGAGCGCGAGCACCGGCGCCAGCAGGCGGTCCGCCAGCATAGTGCCGGCCTCCGAGCCCAGCAGCCCCGTCACGGACCAGGTGACCTCCTCCGCCCGGACGCTCCGGCGGCCGGTCAGCACCCGGTTGCGCAGCGACGACGCAGCCTGGTAGGCGCCGGCAAGTCCCGTGAATTCGGTGCCGCCGCCGATCACCAGGCGCCAGCCGAGCCGCTCCACCTCGGCGAGCAGGGCGTCGTCGACCTTGAGCCGGGTGATCGCGGCGAAGCCGTAGTCGGTGTGCTCCACCAGTTTGGTGTCGAACAGGCGGCGCCATTCCAACAGCTCCCGCACCCGGCCCTCGCCCGCGTGGCGCGGTCCGCCCGCGGCACGGTCGCCTCCCGCTGCGGCGTCCACCCGGACGCCCTGGACCACCCGCAGCTGGGCGGACCGGGTGGAGGAGATGCTCTGTGCCAGCAGGTCCTTCAACCCGTTGACCTGCCGTGCGGTACCCGATGCCACGCTTTCCGGGTGCAGCAGCAGTGCCGTGGCAAGCTGGCTGGGGGCCAGGGAACCGCTCGTGCGCTGCCGGACCAGCAGCTCCAGCAGCCCGACGGCGGTGGAGACCACGCTGTTCTGCGCCGGCGTCAGCGGGGCGTCCGTGCCCAGGACGAGCGCGCCGAGGTTGGCGTCCCGGGTGCTGCGCAGCGGGTACCCGAAGACCAGCGATGAGCCTGCGGCGTCGAAAGAATCCATCTCCACCCGGGGGCCGCTGCCGGAGAGCAGCCGGGCCAGCAGCGGCTGCAGGACGGCGGAATCGGCTCCCGGCACGGTGCCGGCCGCGGAGTGCGCGGTGTGCGGGCCGGGGGAGCTGCCCGAGCCGCGGGCACGCACCCGCCCGTCGGCCCCGACCAGCACGGCCCAGACCGGGACGCGCTGCACGAGGGCCGCGAGGAGCTCGTGCTCGGGGCGCGCAGACAGGACCGCCCGCATGAGCTGCCGGTTGGTGTCGGCCAGTTGGCGGAAGGTCCTGGCGTTGTCCGACTCAAGGAGCCGGGAGAACTCGAGTCCCAGCGCGGCGAACGGGATGGTCCCGGGGATGGACACCAGGGTCAGGTTGTGTCGCCGGCAGGACCGGACCACGGTCTCCGGCACGGCCTCGAAGTAAGGTTCCAGGCCAAAGCCGAGGGCGCCGACCCGGGCCCCGACCAGCCGGCGCATGTAGGCGTCCACCGCCTCCTCGCTGCCGCCCTCGCCGACGAACGGCAGACCGGCCGTGAGCAGGAACTCGCCGTCGAGCAGATAGGGGGTCGGGTCATCCAGCTCGCTCGGCTCCACCCAGCGCAGGCGCTCGTCCCCGTTGCCGCCGTCGTGCAGGACGCCGAGCTCCGGCAGCTGGCGCAGGAACTGTGAGAGCGTGACGAAACCAAACCGCTCGGAGTCCTCAGCAGCCACGGCCGCAGCCCCCGTCCCGCCGGTCCCGCCGGTCCCGAAACCGCGCGGGCAGTGCATTAAGTCTCATGACTGAAGAGTACAGGTCATTTTGCACAACCGTGAGAGGTGGCTCACATGCCTAGGGTGGTCAGGGGAATCCGACCACTACTGAAGATAAGGACGTCAACGATGACTGTGCCAACTCTGATCGGGGAACGCCCGCCGGCCGCCGCCGGCCGTCCCGGGCTCGCCGCCCAGATCCTGCGCCGCAAGCCGATCGGGCAGCTGGTCAGCGAGGCCGAAACCGGGCACGGCGGCACGCGGCTGGTCCGCAGCTTCGGCGTGCTGCAGCTGACCATGATCAGCGTCGGTGCCACGCTCGGCACCGGCATCCTGGTGATCCTGGGCGAATCCGTGCCGCTCGCCGGCCCTGCCATCTGGATCTCCTTTGCCATTGCCGGACTCGCCGCTCTGCTCTCCGCCGTGTCCTATGCGGAGATGGCCGGACTGGTCCCCGCCGCCGGTTCCAGCTACTCGTACACCTACGCCACCATGGGCGAGGGCATGGCCTGGATCTGCGGCTGGTGCCTGGTGCTCGAATACGCCGTCTCCGTGGCCGCCGTCGCGGTCGGCGCGGGCCAGTACGTCAACGAGGCCCTGGCGGTCTTCGGTCTGTCCCTCCCGGACGCCATGTCGCAGCCGCCGGGAGCCGGCGGGGTGCTTAATGTGCCCGCGATCGTCATTGTGGTCCTGGCCATGGTGTTGTTGGTCCGCGGCGCCAAGGAGAGCGCCTGGATCAACACGGCGATCGTCCTGGTCAAGGTCGGCATCCTCCTGTTCTTCTGCGCCGTGGCCTTCACGGCCTTCAACGGCGGACACTTCGAACCCCTCATGCCGATGGGCGCCGCCGGCGTCTCGGCCGCCGCCTCCCGGGTCTTCTTCTCCTACATCGGCTTCGACGCCGCCTCCACGGCCGGCGAGGAAGCCCGCAACCCCAAGCGCGACCTCCCGCGGGCCATCCTGCTCTCCATGCTGATCGTCACCAGCATCTACGTGCTCGTCGCCGTCGCCGCCATCGGCGCCCGCCCCTGGGGATGGTTCGACGGCACCGAAGCCGCCCTCGTGAAAATCCTCGAGGAAACCACCGGCCAGCCCTGGGTCGGCGTGGTGTTCGCCGTCGGCGCCGTGCTCGCCATCGCCAGCATCGTGCTGACCGTGCTCTACGGGCAGACCCGGATCCTGCTCTCGATGTCGCGCGACGGCTTGGTCCCCAAGGTCTTCGGCCGGGTCTCGGCCCGGACCGGCACGCCGGTTGCCGGAACCCTGATCGTGGGCACCGCCGTCGCCGTGACCGCCGGCCTGGTGCCGCTCGGCGCCCTCGCCGACGCCACCAGCATCGGCACCCTGTTCGCGTTCGCGCTGGTCAACGTGGCAGTCATCTACCTGCGGCGGACCCGGCCGGAGCTCACGCGCAGCTTCCGCGTCCCGCTGTTCCCGCTGACCCCGATCCTCGGCGCCCTCATGTGCGCCTACCTCATGGCCAACCTCGGTGCCGAGACCTGGGTGGTCTTCGGTGCCTGGATGCTCGTGGGCCTGGCCGCCTACTTCGGTTACGGCCGGAAGAACTCCAGGGTGGCCGCCCTGAGCCACGAGGAATACCGTGAACTATCAAGCCGCCAACCCGTCACCACCACAACCCAGGAACTGAAGGCAGAGATCTCATGACCACCGCCACCGAACTGCCGGCCCCCGAACCGGCTTTCACTCCGGCAGACAGCCCGGCCGCCACTCGTTCGGCGCAGGCGCCGATCACCATGCTGAATCCGGACTTCCCGTTCAGCTACGACCACTACCTCGCCCACCCCGACGGCCTGGGCTCGGTGCCGCCCGAACTGTACGGGACGGAGGTCGCCGTCGTCGGTGCCGGCCTGTCCGGGCTGGTGACCGCCTATGAACTCATGAAGCTGGGCCTGCGGCCGGTGGTCTACGAGGCCGACAGGATCGGCGGCCGGCTGAGGACCGCCAGCTTCCCGTCCGCGCCGGGCATCGTGGCGGACCTCGGCGGCATGCGGTTCCCGGTCTCCGGCAGGGCCTTCTACCACTACGTGGACCTGCTCGGGCTGGAGACCCAGGAGTTCCCCAACCCTCTGGCGCCGGCGACCTCCAGCACGGTGATCGAGCTTGCGGGCCAGAAGTACTACGCCGAGACCGCGGCGGACCTGCCCCCGTTCTTCCTCGAGGTGGCGGACGCGTGGAAGGCGGCCGTGAACGACGGCGCCCGGTTCGCCGAAATGCAGGACGCGATCCGTGCCCGGGACACGGCAAAGATCAAGGAACTGTGGAACGCGCTGCTCCCGGAACTGGACGAGCAGACCTTCTACGGCTTCATCGCCGGCAGCGACTCCTTCAAGGAGGCCGGCTTCGCCCACCGCGAGGCGTTCGGGCAGGTGGGCTTCGGCACCGGCGGCTGGGACACTGACTTCCCCAACTCCATCCTCGAAATCCTCCGCGTGGTCTACACCGACGCCGATGATCAGCACCGGCTCATCGCCGGCGGCGCGCAACGGCTCCCCGAGGCACTGTGGGAGCACGCGCCGTCGGGCATGGCGCACTGGCCGGACGGCACCTCCCTGGCATCGCTGCATGCCGGTGCCCCGCGGGGCGCCGTGGAGCGCATCGCCCGCGACGGCGCCGGCGACTTCCGGATCCGCGAACGCTGGGGACGCGAATCCGCGTACCCGGCGGTGGTGACCACCTGCCAGTCCTGGCTGCTGTCGACACGGATCCACACCGACGAAACCCTCTTTCCCGCCGAGCTGTGGACCGCGATCGAACGCTCGCACTACATGCAGTCCTCCAAGACCTTCGTCATGGTGGACCGGCCGTTCTGGAAGGACATCGACCCGGAGACGGGCCGCGAGGTCCTGTCCATGACGCTGACCGACCGGCTGAACCGGGCCACGTACCTGCTGGACAACGGCCCGGACCAGCCCGCCGTGATCCTGCTGTCCTACACCTGGAACGACGACGCGCTGAAGTGGCTGTCGCTCGACGCGGACGCGCGGGCGGAGCTCATGCTGCACTCGCTCGAGCAGATCTACCCCGGCGTCGACATCGCCAGCCACATCGTGGGCCAGCCGATCACCGTCTCGTGGGAGGCCGACCCCAACTTCATGGGAGCCTTCAAGGCCAACCTGCCGGGACACTACCGCTACCAGCAGCGGCTCTTCACCCACTTCAAGCAGAACGGGCTCCCGGTCGAACAGCGCGGAATCTTCCTCGCCGGCGACGACGTCTCCTTCACCGCAGGCTGGGCCGAGGGCGCCGTCACCACCGGACTGAACGCGGTCTGGGGTGTGGTCAACCACCTTGGCGGCCGGACCCCGGCGGGGAACCCCGGACCGGGCGAGCTGCTCGACGAGCTGGGTCCGGTCGCGCTGGACTGAGCGGTTCGGCCGGCAGCAGGGTGGGCGCTGGCAGGTGTTTGGCGCGGGCAGTCAGCCCGCTATGTCACGCGCTTTGCCGTTGACGTGCCGTGCCGTTGATGTGCCGTGCCGTGCCGTGCCGTTCACGCGCTGTGCAGTTCGCGGTGCGCCCGCGCCAGCTCCTGGTAGTGCGCGGCGTTGTGCTGGACGCCCGCGAACTCCTCGTCGCTGAGCTCGCGGCGGACCTTGGCCGGAACGCCGGCGACGAGCGAGCGGGGCGGGATGACCGTGCCCTCCAGCACCACGGCGCCGGCGGCAATGAGCGAGCCGGCGCCGATCACGGCCCCGTTGAGGATGGTGGCGCTCATGCCGATCAGGCAGTCATCCTCCACGGTGCAGCCGTGCACCACGGCGCTGTGGCCGACGCTGACCCGCGCGCCCACAGTGCAAGGGAAGCCGGGGTCGGCGTGCAGCACCACGTTGTCCTGCAGGTTGCTGCCCGCGCCCACGCTGATGGCGGCGGTGTCGGCGCGGACGGACACGCCGTAGAAGGCGCTCGAGTTCTCGGCCAGGGTGGCGTTGCCGATCACCGAGGCCGTGGGGGCGACGAAGGCGGAGTCATGGACGGCCGGCGTCGTGCCGGCGAACGCGTAAAGGGGAGCCATGCCCCCAGCCTAGGACACTTCCCCGCCCAACTAGCTAGCAGCAGGGGCCGTTTTGAGCGCTCAAAACGGCCCCTGCTGCTAGTCAGTTGGGTCAGGCGGGGGAGCGGAGGACCATGAACCCGCCGCCGCCCTCGCCGCTGCCGAACCCGCCCTCGCCGCCGCCGAACCCGCCCTCTTTGTCGCCCACGCTGTGCGGATCGGGCACGGGAAGCACGACGGCGATCGGCGCGCCCGGTTCCGCCACCCGCCAGAGTTCGTGGACGACGTCGTCCCACTGTTCCGGCGGAAGGCCCGCCAGGGCGTCCACCGCCCACACCGAGGAGAACGCGGCGTCGGCGAAGGGCAGCGGCGCCGGGCCCGCCACGGAGGCCTCGAGCCCGTGCGCCCGTGCGACGTGGATATTCTCCTCGGACGGGTCGACGCCGGTGAAATGGATGCCGGCCTGCACAAAGTGCAGTCCGTCGGTGCCGGGGCCGCAGTCCAGCCCGAGCACGGCGTGCCGGCCCTCGGACTTCAACAGGGCCACGAATGATTCGAGCCGGTCCTTCCGGGTGGATTCCATAGCTCTAGTCAAGGACTGGTTTCAGTTAAAGACAACCGTCCGGTTGCCGTCGAGCAGGACGCGGTGCTCGGCGTGCCACTGCACGGCCTGGGCGAGGGTGCGGCCCTCCACATCGCGGCCCATCTGGACAAACTGCTCGGCAGTGCGCCGGTGGTCCACCCGGATGACTTCCTGTTCGATGATGGGTCCCTCATCCAGGGCGGCCGTGACATAGTGCGCTGTGGCACCGATGAGCTTCACGCCGCGGGCGTGCGCCTGGTGGTAGGGCCTGGCGCCCTTGAAGGAGGGCAGGAACGAGTGGTGGATGTTGATGGCCTTGCCCGTGAGTTCGGTGCAGAGGTCGTCGGAGATGATCTGCATGTAGCGCGCCAGGACGGTGAGCTCGATGTCATGCTCTTTCATCAGGGCGCGCAGGGCGTCCTCGGCCCGGACCTTGGTGTCCGGGGTGACGGGGATGTGGTGGAACGGGATCCCGTAGAACTCCGCCAGGCCCTGAAGGTCAGGGTGGTTGGAGACAATGGCCGGAATCTCGATCGGCAGGGTGCCGGAGCGCTGCAGGAACAGCAGGTCGTTCAGGCAGTGGGCCGAGGTGCTGGCCATCAGCAGGGTGCGGACTTTCCGGCCGGCCGGGTTGAGGCTCCACTGCATCCCGAAGGCCTGCGCCACGGGCTCGAGCGCGGCCTGCAGCTCCGCCTGGGACGCCGCCGTCGTTGCCTCCACGCGCATGAAGAAGGTGCCCGTGCCCTGGCTGCCGTACTGCTGGGAGTCCGTAATATTGCAGCCCGCCACGAGGAGGGCGCCGGCGACGGCGTGCACGATGCCGGGCCGGTCGGGACAGGACAGGGTCAGGATGTAGGAGGCAGTCAGGTTCGCGTCAGTCACGAAGAACAGCCTACCTGCGCTTCAAGGGCGGTTTTGAAAGCGTTTTGGTAGTGTTAAACCGTCGCAACTGGCGTTGGATGGCTAACCATCAGGGAGCGGCACTCACGAAGACCACGGATCGTACGCCTGGGCCGAGGGTCATGTCTTACCGGTTGGCAGCCTCACCGCTGCGCGCCGTTGCCGGCGCCCGTCCAGGGCGCCAACCGCCGCTGTCGCGGCCCGCTGTCAAGGGGCCCGTAATCAAAGGGCGGTGCAACGGGCCAGCCGGTAGCCTGACCAATAGCCGTACCCGTTGCCTACCAGGAGTTCCTCGTGACTACTACTACCGCCACCTCAGCCGCCGTGAGCAACCAGCCGCTGGCCGAACTCGACCCTGAAATCGCCGCCGTACTGGCCCAGGAGCTGGGCCGCCAGCGCGGCACCCTGGAAATGATCGCCTCCGAAAACTTCGCCCCGCGCGCCGTGATGGAAGCCCAGGGTTCCGTCCTGACCAACAAGTATGCCGAGGGCTACCCTGGACGCCGCTACTACGGCGGCTGTGAGTACGTCGACGTCGCCGAGCAGCTCGCGATCGACCGCGTCAAGGAGCTCTTCGGCGCCGAATACGCCAACGTCCAGCCGCACTCCGGCGCGCAGGCCAACGCCGCCGCGCTCGCCGCCATGATCACCCCCGGTGACAAGATCCTGGGCCTGTCCCTGGCCCACGGCGGACACCTCACCCACGGCATGAAGCTGAACTTCTCCGGCAAGCTCTACAACGTGGCCGCCTACCAGGTCGAGGAAGACAACTTCCGGATCGACATGGACAAGCTGCGCGAGCAGGCCATCGCCGAAAAGCCCCAGGTGATCATCGCCGGCTGGTCCGCCTACCCGCGGCACCTAGACTTCGCCGCGTTCCGCTCGATCGCCGACGAGGTCGGCGCGCTGCTCTGGACCGACATGGCGCACTTCGCCGGCCTGGTCGCCGCCGGGCTGCACCCGAGCCCGGTCCCGCACTCCGACGTCGTCACCTCCACAGTGCACAAGACGCTGGCCGGCCCGCGCTCCGGCGTGATCCTGGCCAAGCAGGAATGGGCCAAGAAGCTTAACTCGGCCGTGTTCCCGGGCCAGCAGGGCGGCCCGCTCATGCACGTGATCGCCGCCAAGGCAGTGGCCTTCAAGATCGCCGGCACCGAGGAATTCAAGGAGCGCCAGGAGCGCGTGCTGGAAGGTGCCAAGATCATCGCCGAACGCCTCGGCCAGGCAGACGTCGCCGACGCCGGCGTCTCGGTCCTGACCGGCGGCACCGACGTGCACCTGGTCCTGGTGGACCTGCGCAACTCCCAGCTGGACGGCCAGCAGGCCGAAGACCTCCTGCACTCCGTGGGCATCACCGTCAACCGCAACGCCGTGCCGTTCGACCCCCGCCCGCCGATGGTCACCTCCGGCCTGCGCATCGGCACCCCGGCCCTGGCCACCCGTGGCTTCGGCGCTGAGGAGTTCACCGAGGTCGCGGACATCATCGCTACGGCGCTGGTAAAGGGCACGGCCGGCAGCGTCGATATTGAAGCCCTGCAGGCCCGCGTGGACAAGCTCGCGGTCGACTTCCCGCTGTACCCACAGCACGAGCAGTGGTAGTCCATGACTTCTGCTGAGACTGCAAGAAGAGCGCAGATCCTGGACGGCAAGGCTACCGCTGCTGCCATCAAGGCTGAGCTGACGGAACGCGTGGCCGCACTCAAGGCCAAGGGCGTCACCCCCGGACTGGGCACCATCCTGGTGGGCTCCGATCCGGGCAGCACCTGGTATGTCGGCGGCAAGCACAAGGACTGCGCCGAGGTGGGTATCACGTCCATCCGCCGCGACCTGCCGGAAGAGACCACCCAGGAAGAACTGCTGGCTGTGGTCCGCGAGCTCAACGAAAACCCGGAATGCACCGGCTACATCGTCCAGCTGCCGCTGCCCAAGCACATCGACCAGGACGTCATCCTGGAGGCCATGGATCCCGAGAAGGACGCCGACGGCCTGCACCCGATGAACCTGGGCCGGCTCGTGGCCAACGTCAGCGGACCCATGAAGTCCCCGCTGCCCTGCACGCCCAAGGGCTGCGTGGAGCTGCTGACCCGGCACGGGATCAGCCTGAACGGCAAGCGCGTCCTCGTAGTGGGCCGCGGCGTCACCATCGGCCGCCCGGTGGGACTCCTGCTGACCCGCAAGGACGTCAACGCCACGGTCATTCTGGCCCACACGGGCACGGTGGACCTGCCGGCGGAACTGCGGCAGGCGGACGTCGTGATTGCCGCCGCCGGGCAGCCGCACATGATCAAGGCCGGGGACCTCAAGCCCGGCGCGATCGTGCTTGATGTCGGCGTCAGCCGGGTGGACGATGGCAACGGCAAAGCCGTGGTCACTGGAGACGTTGACCCCGCCGCGGCCGACGTCGCTGCCTGGATCTCGCCGAATCCCGGGGGAGTGGGCCCGATGACCCGGGCCATGCTCCTCGCCAACGTGGTGGAAACCGCGGAACGCCAAGTAGCGCAGGAAAGCCACTCCGGGCCCGCCTAAGGCCTGCCGGCGGCGGGTGAGCCCGGCTTCGGCCGGCCCACCCGCCGCCGGATTCCGTGCTTTTCCCCGCCGCCGGGCATAACGGAACGAATACGTCAGGAGTTTTTACGAAAAGACTCTTTCATAGTTTGCGGCGATCCACTACCGTGGTGCGGGTGTCCGAACTTGTCTCGAAAGAATCACCCGTAAGCAGCCCTTCCGACGCCGCTCCGCAGTACGTCATCACTGCCGAGAACCTCACCAAGCGCTACGGCGACGTCACCGCCGTCGACGGCATCTCCTTCCGCGTCCCCGCCGGGGAAGCCTTCGGCCTGCTCGGCCCCAACGGCGCCGGCAAGTCCACCACGATGAAGATGATCGGCGGGGTCTCGCAGCGCACCTCCGGCAGCCTGAGCATCATGGGCCTGGACCCAGAACAGCACGGGCCGGAAGTCCGCGCCCACTTGGGCGTCGTCCCGCAGCAGGACAACCTGGACGAGGAACTGAAAGTCCGGGACAACCTGCTGGTCTACGGCCGCTACTTCGGCCTGCCCATGAGCTACCTCAAGCCCAAGGCCGACGAGCTGCTCGAATTCGCCCAGCTCACGGACAAGGCCAAGTCCAAGGTGGACGCCCTGTCCGGCGGCATGAAGCGACGCCTCACGATCGCCCGCTCCCTCATCAACGAACCCCGGATCCTGCTGCTGGACGAGCCAACCACCGGCCTGGACCCGCAGGCCCGGCACATCCTCTGGGACCGGCTGTTCCGGCTCAAGGAACAGGGCGTCACCCTGATCCTCACGACTCACTACATGGACGAGGCCGAGCAGCTCTGCGACCGCCTGATCGTGGTGGACAAGGGCAGGATCATGGCCGAAGGATCCCCTGCCAGCCTGATCCGCGACTACTCCACCCGGGAGGTCCTGGAACTGCGCTTCGGCTCGGAACGCAACGCCAGTGTCGGCGCGGAGCTCGAAGGCATCGGCGAACGCCTCGAGACCCTGCCGGACCGGGTGCTCATTTACGCCCACGACGGCGAGGCCGCCCTGGAGCAGGTCACCGCCCGGGGCCTGCGGCCGGTCACGTCGCTGGTCCGCCGCTCCTCGCTCGAAGACGTCTTCCTGCGCCTGACCGGCAGGAGCCTCGTTGACTAGGGGAGAGCCGGCCAAGGCGGCGCTGACTTCGGCACTGCAGACGACGGCGGCCACTGCGGCCACTGCGGCGGCGGGCACTGCGGTTGCGGGCACTGCGGCGGGCACGGCGCCGGCCCTGCGCGCGCACTCGCCGGAAATCTCGGCCGCCCGCGCCCGCCGCTGGGGCGCCTTCTACTACGCCGAACAGGTCCTGCGGGTCATGAAGGGCTACGGCTGGACGATCGTCATGTACGGCGTGGGACAGCCGGTGGCCTACCTGTTCGCGATGGGCGTCGGCCTGGCCACGCTCGTGGAGGCCAACGGCGCCGGCGTCTTCGGCGGGGTCAGCTACCTGACGTTCATCGCCCCGGCGCTGCTGATCTCGGCGGCCGTCATGACGGCCGCCAATGAGTTCACGTTCCCGGTGATGGACGGTTTCAAATGGCGGCGCGTCTACTACGGCCCGCACGCCTCGCCGCTGACTCCGGAGCAGATCGCCGGCGGCCAGGTCATCGCCGTCACCCTCCGATTCCTCCTGCAGTCGGCCATCTACTTCGCCGTCGTCGCGCTGTTCGGGGCCGCGCCCGGCGCCTGGGGCTGGGTTTCGATCCTCATCGCCACGCTCGCCGGCCTGTCCTTCGGCCTGCCGCTCATGGCCTACGCGGCCACCATCAAAGATGACCGCGGCCAGTTCGCCATGGTCATGCGGTTCATCGTCATGCCGCTGTTCCTGTTCTCCGGCACGTTCTTCCCGCTGGACTCGCTCCCGCTCGGCGTCCGCTGGATCGGCTGGATCTCACCGATCTGGCACGGAACGGAACTCGGCCGCGTGGTCAGCTACGGATACGACGAGGAACCGTGGCTCACCGTCGTCCACCTCGTCTTCCTGCTGGGCCTGGCGGCGGCCGGCTGGGTCCTGACCAAACGCCAGTTCGCCAAAAGGATGGCCTCATGAGCGTTCTCACCGGAAGCTTCAACACCGGCGACCACAGCGTCACGGACGCCGCACGGCAACGGCGCTTCGGGCCCATCTACTCCCGCAACGTCCGCGCCGTCGTCGCCCGCGGGCTCATGGCCACCAAGAGCAGCAACTGGATGGTCATGGTCTCCGGGTTCTTCGAGCCCGTGCTGTACCTGATCTCCATGGGCGTGGGGCTGGGCGCGATCGTGGGCTCCGTCCAGGGACCGGGCGGACAGGAAATCAGCTACGCCGCGTACATCGCGCCGGCGCTGCTGGCGGTGTCCGCCATGAACGGCGCCGTCTATGACTCCACCTGGAATGTCTTCTTCAAGATGAACTTCGCCAAGCTGTACCAGGGCATGCTCTACACCTCGCTGGGGCCGCTGGATGTCGCCATGGGCGAAATCTTCCTGGCCCTGCTGCGCGGGGCCATGTACGCCACCGGCTTCACCGCCGTCATGGGCGTGATGGGCCTGATCACCACGCCCTGGGCCATCCTGATGATCCCGGCCTCGGTGCTCATCGCCTTCGGGTTCGCGAGCTTCGGCATGGGGATCACGAGCTTCATGAAGACGTTCCAGCAGATGGACTGGATCAACTTCGTGATGCTGCCGATGTTCCTTTTCAGCGCCACGTTCTACCCGCTGACCGTCTACCCGCAGTACATCCAGTGGTTCATCCAGGCCATGCCGCTGTGGCACGGCGTGGAACTGCTGCGCCAAATCAGCGTCGGCGTATTCACCCCGGCCACCGCGGTGCACATCGGCTACTACCTCGTCATGATTGCCCTCGGCGTCCTGCTCACCACGGGCCGCCTGCGCCGGCTCTTCCTCAAGTAGCAGTCCTTCGAAAAGGGCGAACCCCTGACCGGAACATGGCACGCACTCGTGATCGACTGCGAGGATCCGGACCGGCCCGCGGGCTTTGACCACGAGCTCCGGGCATGATCAGGGGTGCAGGAGGCCGCGGACTGGATTTCGATCGCCGACGCCGACGCCGCCGACCGCCCCGCCGCCGGCACCCGATCGCCCAGAATCCCCAAGTAACTCGCAGCAGGGGCCGTTTTGAGTGCTCATAACGGCCCCTGCTGCGAGTTAGTTGGGCGGGCGGAACGTTTCGTCGGCCGGGGCGGAAGTTCGCCCGGGGTGGAAGCGCCGCGGGCGGCCGGCCCCGTTTGCGATAATAGGCTCATGCAATCTCTGGGTAGCTCCGCGTCCACGTCCACCACGGCCACGGGCCGGTTCTCCATGTTCCGCATCAGCGGGCCGGGGATGCTGGTCTTCATCATCGCCTTCACGGTCGCCGTCATCTTCGCGGCCAACCAGAACGACGTCGTCGGCTGGATCGTGGCGATCATCGCCGGCGCCTGGCTGGCGCTGGCCACGTTTGTGGTGTTCAGCATCCAGAAGGCCGCCAAGAAGGCCGGGGCCAGGCTCGACGAGGCCCAGAACGCCTTCAACGCCGCGACCGGCCGGGCGCCGTCGCCCGGCAGCGTGGACCATGGCGGCACCCGCGTGGTCAGTGAGGGCCGCGCGGCGGAAAGCGTCCGGGACATGAAGCTGGACCACTCGTTCAAAATCGTCCAGGTCCAGGTCCGCGTGGTCGAGCAGGAACGCGCCAAGGGCCAGGCCGCGGACCACGAGACGATCCGCCGGGCCCTGGAGACCATCGAGATCACCGCAACCAACGCACGGGACATGATCAAATCCTCCGGCGGCGACGACGAACCCGTCAGCGGAACCATCATCGACTAGAGTGGATCGGGTGAGCTCGGCATTGAAGAAGGACCACCTTCGCATCGCATCAGTCAACGTCAACGGCCTTCGTGCCGCCTACAAGAAGGGCATGGCGGAGTGGCTTGAGCCGCGCGAGGTGGACATTCTCTGCCTCCAGGAGGTCCGCGCGCCTGACGCGATCGTCCAGGAGTTGCTCGGCGAAGGCTGGTACATCCTGCACGCCGAGGCGGAGGCCAAGGGCCGCGCCGGCGTCGCCATCGCCTCCCGCGAAGAGCCGCTGGCCACCCGGGTGGGGATCGGGGAGGACTACTTCGCCACGACCGGACGCTGGGTGGAGGCGGACTACACCGTGCGGGACGCGGCAGGGGAGGCATCGCAGCTGACCGTCGTGAGCGCCTACGTTCACTCGGGCGAGGCCGGCACGCCCAAGCAGGATGACAAGTTCCGCTTCCTGGACGTCATGATCACGCGGCTCCCCGAACTCGCCAAGCACAGCGACCACGCACTCGTGGTGGGCGACCTGAACGTTGGGCACACGGAACTCGACATCAAGAACTGGAAGGGCAACGTCAAACGTGCCGGCTTCCTGCCGGAGGAGAGGGCCTATTTCGACCGCTTCTTCGGCGAGGAGATCGGCTGGAAGGATGTTCACAGGGGCCTGGCGGGTAACGTCGACGGCCCCTACACTTGGTGGTCGCAACGGGGCCAGGCCTTTGACAACGACACCGGCTGGCGCATCGACTACCACATGGCCACGCCCGCTCTCGCTGCCGCCGCAGTGTCAGCCGTTGTCGACAGGGCGCCGTCCTGGGACACACGCTTCTCCGACCACGCCCCGCTGGTAGTGGACTACCGGCTCTAGTCTTAAGGCTTCCACGAATGACCACCACTTCCACTGTGACCGATTCCGGCGCCGCCCCCGAAGCCGCGAAGGCCGCTCCGGCGACCACCGGAGCCCGGCACCGCATCCTCTCGGGCATGCAGCCCTCGGCCGACTCCCTGCACCTGGGCAACTACCTCGGAGCCCTCGTGAACTGGGTCCGGATGCAGGACGAGTACGACGCCGTCTTCTTCATCCCGGACCTGCACGCCATCACCGTTCCGCAGGATCCCGCCGAACTGGCCCACCGCACCCGGGTCACGGCCGCGCAGTACATCGCCGGCGGCGTCGACGTGGAAAAATGCACGCTGTTCGTCCAGTCCCAGGTGCCCGAGCATGCCCAGCTGGCATGGGTCCTGAACTGCATCACGGGATTCGGCGAGGCCTCCCGGATGACCCAGTTCAAAGACAAGGCCCACAAACACGGCTCGGACCAGGCCAGCGTCGGCCTGTTCACCTACCCGATCCTGCAAGCCGCGGACATCCTCCTCTACCAGCCGCACGGTGTCCCCGTGGGCGAGGACCAGCGCCAGCACGTGGAACTGAGCCGTGACCTGGCCCAGCGATTCAACTCCCGCTTCGGCCAGACGTTCACGGTCCCGCAGCCCTTCATCCAGAAGGAAGCCGCGAAGATCTACGATCTGCAGCACCCCACCGCCAAGATGTCCAAGTCAGCGGAGTCGCCGGCGGGCCTGATCAACCTGCTCGACGATCCCAAGGTCACCGCCAAGCGGATCAAGTCCGCCGTGACGGATGCCGAGACGGAAATCCGGTTCGACCGTGAGGCGAAGCCGGGCGTGTCCAACCTGCTGACCATCTACTCGGGGATCACGGGGCAGAGCGTCGAGGCCCTTGTCGCCGCCTATGAGGGCAAGATGTACGGCCACCTCAAGGTGGACCTCGCCGAGGTTGTCACCGAGCACCTGACGCCGATCCGGAACCGCGCCAATGAGCTGCTCGACGATCCCGCGGAGCTGGACCGGCTGCTGGCCCTCGGCGCGGACAAGGCCCGGGAGATTGCCTCGGTCACCCTGCGCGACGTCTACGCCAAGGTGGGATTCCTGCCGTACGCCGGCGCCCACGGAGTCCGCTAGGTCGATGTCCTCCGTCAGCAAAGTCACCGCGAAAGCCGCCACGTCGAACGGGCAGCGCAGCGAAGGCATCAGCATCGGCGTGATCCTGAGTTTCCCGGCGGACATCGCCGAGGAGCTCCAGCGCTGGCGCGCGTCCTTCGGGGACCCGATGGCCGCGGTGGTCCCGGCCCACATCACGCTGGTCACCACCACCATGACGCAGGACTGGGAAGCGACGTGCAGCCATGTCCGGGACGTGGCACGCCGTCAGGAGCCCTTCACGGTCACCATCGCGGGGACGGGGTCCTTCCGGCCCGTGTCCCCGGTGGTGTTCCTGAACGTGGAGGACGGCTTCGGGGACTGCGTGAACCTGCACCGCCAGCTGCAGTCCGGCCCGCTGGAGCGCGAGCTGCCGTTCGACTACCACCCGCACGTCACCGTGGCCCACGATGTCGCCCCGGAAAGCCTCGATGAGGCCGAAACGGTCCTCAGGGATTACAGGGCCACGTTCCCGGTGGCTAGCATGGGACTCTACGAGCACGATGACAACGGCATCTGGCAGCTACGGGAAGAGCTTGACTTTGGGACCAAACCTGACGACGACAGAGGCCCGGACGGCACCGCAGGCGCCCGCTAAGCCGCCGCTTCCCACCGATCTGGCCGGGCTGAAACTGGAAGTCATCCGCAAACGGGTCGAGTGGGGACGGATTCGGCGCTCCGGGGGCGGCAGGTTCGCGTCGCTGATGGCCATGATGGCCTGGCTGCTGGCCCGGGTTAACGCGCTGCTGCCGGTACGGGCGTACACACACTACCTGCGCCAGCGCGGCCCGCTGTTGAGTGCCGGCATCGGGTTCAGGATGTTCTTCTCCGTTACGGGTCTGTTGGCCACCGGATTCTCCATTGCCGGCCTCGTCCTCAGCGGACATCCGGCCCTGCTGGACACGATTATCAAGAGCGTGGACGCCGCCGCGCCCGGGCTGTTGCAGGTCGACGGCAGCCAGGGACTGGTTGATCCCTATCAGCTGCTGAACCCCGCCAGCCTCGGCTGGGCCGCCGGGATTGCCGCCATAGTCACGGTATTCACCTCCCTGGGCTGGATCAGCGGCATCCGCGACGGTGTGCGGGGCATGATGCGGCTCGGCCCGCTGGTGATGAATCCGATCCTGCAGATACTTAAAGACGTCGGCACGCTGATCCTGATGGGAGCGGCCCTGGTGGTCAGCTCTGCAGCCTCACTGATCTTCGGCACGGCCGCGGGTTGGGTGGCCCAGCAGCTGGACCTCGACCCGGTGGTGGCCGGGCCCCTAACGACCTCCATTACGATCCTCGTGCCGCTGCTGCTCGGCTGGGGGACTGCACTGATCATGTACCGGGTGGCCGCAGGGCTGAAACCCGCCCGCCGCTCACTGCTGGAAGGGACCACCCTCGCCGCAGTGGGCGCCACCGTGTTGCAGATCTTCAGCACCCAGCTGTTGGCCAGCGCGGGCAAGAACCCGATCCTGGCGCCCTTTGCCATCATCATCGGCCTGCTGATCTGGTTCAACCTGGTCAGCCAGGTCTACGTTCTTTGCGCCGCGTGGGTGGCGATCCGGGAGGAAGACTCCAAGACCGAGCCCGCCGTCACGACTACCGGGTGGGGAGCCCGGCGCGTCCAGCCGGGCAAAACGCCGGTGGAGACGGTGGTGGAGCCGCGGGCACGCCGGCGGCCGCTGTCCGCCGCGTTCAGGCGTCGAGGTACTGGTCGGCCCACGCCGAAATAATCTTCGCGGCCCGGGCCGCCTGGCCCTTGCCCGTCAGGAGGTGGTCGCTGCCCTCCAGCGAGACGAAGCTGCGCGGGTGGCGTGCCGTCCGGAAGATGGTGCTGGCGTTTTCGATCCCCACAGTGTTGTCGGTGGGGGAGTGCAGCACCATGAGCGGTTTGTGCAGCTGCCGGATGCAGTCCGTGAGGTCTGCGTTTTCCAGGTCCTCGACGAAGTGCCGGCGGATCTCCACGCGCTTGCCGCCGAGGTCCACCTCGGCACTTCCCTCGCTCAGGATCCGGTCCAGCGCGGCGTCGAAGACGTGGGCCACGTGCTTGGGCGAGAAGGGTGCCCCCACCGTGGCAACGGCCTTGAGTTCCGGGATCTGCCGCGCGGCGGACAGGACGGCGGCGCCGCCGAAGGAGTGGCCCACCAGCAAGGACACCCGCCGGCCCGAGTCCCGCATGAATTCGGCGGCCTTGACGGTGTCCGCCACCTTGTGGCTGAAGGAGCCCTCCGACCACATCCCCGCGGACTCGCCGAGCCCCAGGTTGTCGAACCGCAGCATGCCCACGCCGTTGTCCGCCAGGGCCTTGCACATCCGCGACGCCGACGGGCTGTCCTTGCCCAGGGTGAAGCCGTGGGAGAACACGCCCCAGCCCTTCACCGGGCCTTCAGGCAGGTCCACGATGCCGGAGAGGAGTTCGCCGGTGGAACCCTGGAAGGAGACTTTTTCTGAGCGGGACACGGTGTCCCCTTTCGTGTGAGGGGGTAGACGACGACGGCGCCCCCACCTAAAAGGTGAGAGGCGCCGTCGTCGTGGTTCTCTTGGTACTGACTCGCTAAGTTCTGGCGAACCTGTTGCTAGATCTTGCGGGACAGGATGGCCTGCTTGACCTCGGCGATCGCCTGGGTGACCTGGATGCCGCGGGGGCACGCCTCGGTGCAGTTGAAGGTGGTGCGGCAGCGCCACACGCCTTCCTTGTCGTTGAGGATCTCCAGGCGCATGTCGCCGGCGTCATCGCGGGAATCGAAGATGAAGCGGTGCGCGTTGACGATCGCCGCCGGGCCGAAGTACTGGCCGTCGGTCCAGAACACCGGGCAGGACGAGGTGCACGCGGCGCACAGGATGCACTTGGTGGTGTCGTCGAACCGCTCGCGGTCCTCGGCGGACTGCAGGCGTTCCTTGGTGGGCTCGTGGCCGCGGTTGATCAGGAAGGGCATGACCTCGCGGAAGGACTGGAAGAACGGCTCCATGTCCACGATCAGGTCCTTCTCCACCGGCAGGCCCTTGATGGGCTCGACCGTGATGGGCTTGGACGTGTCCAGGTCCTTCAGCAGGGTCTTGCAGGCCAGGCGGTTGCGGCCGTTGATGCGCATGGCATCGGAACCGCAGACGCCGTGGGCGCAGGAGCGGCGGAAGGAGACGCTGCCGTCCATCTCCCACTTGATCTTGTGCAGGGCGTCCAGGACACGGTCGGTGCCGTACATGGTGACCTTGAAGTCATCCCACGTGGCGTCCTCGGAGACCTCGGGGTTGTAGCGGCGCACGCGCAGCGTGACGTCGAAGGACGGGATTTCCCCGCCCCCGCCGACGCCGGCGGGCAGTTCGATCTTGGATGCTGGCTCAGCGAGTTCAGCGCTCATCTTAGTACTTCCTCACCATCGGCTCGTAGCGCGTAAAGACCACCGGTTTGGTGGCAAGCCGGATGCCCGCAATCGCTTCAGCGGAACCGTCCGCCGGAGCATGCTCATCCTTGTACGCCATGGAGTGCTTCATGAATTTTTCGTCGTCGCGCTCGGGGAAGTCCTCGCGGAAGTGGCCGCCGCGGGACTCTTCGCGGTGCAGGGCCGCCACGGTCATGACCTTGGCGAGCTCCAGCAGGAAGCCCAGCTCCACAGCTTCGAGCAGGTCCAGGTTGAAGCGCTTGCCCTTGTCCTGGACGCTGATGCGCTGGTACCGCTCCTCGAAGGACGCGATGTCCTTCAGGACCTGGTTCAGCGTGTCCGCGGTGCGGAACACCTGCATGTTGGCGTCCATGGTGTCCTGCAGTTCCTTGCGGATTGCAGCGACCTTTTCGGTGCCGTTGGAGGTCCGGACGTGGTCCAGCAGGTTCAGCGTGTACGCCTCCGGGTCCGCCGGGAGCTCCACGAAGTCCGCCGTCTTGGCGTATTCGGCGGCGGCGATGCCGGCGCGCTTGCCGAACACGTTGATGTCCAGCAGCGAGTTGGTGCCCAGGCGGTTGGAGCCGTGGACGGAGACGCAGGCGACCTCGCCTGCGGCGTAGAGGCCCGGAACCACGGTGTCGTTGTCCTGGAGGACCTCGGCGGTGATGTTCGTGGGGATGCCGCCCATGGCGTAGTGCGCAGTCGGGAAGACGGGAACCGGCTCCGTGTACGGCTCCACGCCCAGGTAGGTGCGGGCGAACTCGGTGATGTCCGGCAGCTTGGCGTCGATGTGCGCGGGTTCAAGGTGCGTCAGGTCCAGAAGGACGTAGTCCTTGTTCGGGCCGCAGCCGCGTCCTTCGCGGACTTCATTAGCCATGGAGCGGGCCACGATGTCGCGCGGAGCGAGGTCCTTGATGGTGGGCGCGTAGCGCTCCATGAAGCGTTCACCCTCGGAGTTGCGCAGGATGGCGCCTTCGCCGCGGGCGGCCTCGGAGAGCAGGATGCCCAGGCCGGCGAGGCCTGTCGGGTGGAACTGGAAGAACTCCATGTCTTCCAGCGGGATGCCGCGGCGGAACGCGATGCCCATGCCGTCACCGGTGAGGGTGTGCGCGTTGGAGGTGGTCTTGAAGACCTTCCCGGCGCCGCCGGAGGCGAACACCACGGACTTGGCCTGGAAGACGTGCAGTTCGCCTGAGGCGAGGTCGTAGGACACGACGCCGGCAACGCGCTTCTGCTTGTACGGGGTGCCGTCCTCGCGGACCGCGTCTTCCTCGACCGTCAGCAGGTCCAGGACGTAGTACTCGTTGTAGAACTCAACGTTGTGCTTGACGCAGTTTTGGTACAGGGTCTGCAGGATCATGTGGCCGGTGCGGTCGGCGGCGTAGCAGGCGCGGCGGACCGGTGCCTTGCCGTGGTCGCGGGTGTGGCCGCCAAACCGGCGCTGGTCAATGCGGCCCTCGGGCGTGCGGTTGAACGGCAGGCCCATCTTCTCCAGGTCCAGGACGGCGTCGATCGCTTCCTTGGCCATGACCTCGGCTGCGTCCTGGTCAACCAGGTAGTCGCCGCCCTTGATGGTGTCGAAGGTGTGCCACTCCCAGTTGTCTTCTTCGACGTTGGCCAGGGCCGCACACATGCCGCCCTGCGCCGCACCGGTGTGGGACCGGGTGGGGTAGAGCTTGGTCAGTACTGCTGTTCGGGCGCGCTGACCTGATTCGATCGCCGCGCGCATCCCGGCGCCACCGGCACCGACGATCACGACGTCGTACTTATGGACCTGCATACCAGATGCTCTTTCTCTCAAAATTCGCTGTAACCCACCGTCAGGTCGCGCCTGCGCGGTGAAGTTTCGTGCAATCTGCGCCTGCGCTCGGCAGGCAAGATCAGTTGCCGCGGCGGACCGTCAGTGCCTGCCCGAAGGGGCGGTGGTCCGCGGCAGCGCCGCCGTTAAGGCTGCGCCCTAAGGCGCAGGGCAGAAGCCGCCGGGAAGCTGGACGCCGTTGGCCACGGGGCACGGATCGAAGGTGAAGATGACCAGGGTGCCCAGGATGATGATCACGGTGGTGGCCGCGTAGAGGACGATCTTTAGCCAGAGGCGCGTGGCGTCCTTCTCGGCGTAGTCGTTGATGATGGTGCGGACACCGTTGGTGCCGTGCAGCATGGCGAGCCACAGCATGGCCAGGTCCCAGAACTGCCAGAACGGGTCGGCCCACTTGCCGGCCACGAAGCCGAAGTCGATCGCGTGGATGCCCTCGCCGACCAGCAGGTTGACGGTCAGGTGGCCGAAGATCAGCACCACCAGCACGACGCCGGAGAGCCGCATGAAGAGCCAGGCGATCATCTCGAAGTTGCCCTTGGACCCGCCGCTGCGGCGGTACTTCGGCTGGATCTTTCCGCTACCGGGTTGTCCACTGCGTGGGGGTTGAATAGTTGCAGTCATGGCTTAGTGACCTCCAAGGGCGAGGGACAGGTGGCGGATGGCGAAGCCGGCCATGACAACGACCCAGAGACCCAGGACCGTCCAGAGCATCTGACGCTGGTACTTGGCACCCTTCTTCCAGAAGTCGACGGCGATGATCCGCAGGCCGTTGAAGGCGTGGAACACGATCGCTGCGACGAGGCCCGTTTCACCCAGGGCCATGAGGGGGTTCTTGTAGGCGCCAATGACGGCGGTGTAGGCCTCGGGGGACACACGCACCAATGAGGTGTCCAGCACGTGGACCAACAAGAAGAAGAAAATCACTACACCGGTAATGCGGTGTCCAACCCAGGACCACATGCCTTCACGGCCGCGGTACAAGGTGCCAGCTGGTTTTGTCGGCACTGAATAAACCTCCCTGCAACACAGCGGCGCTGGCATGGGATCCACGCGGGGGGAACGCCTGCTGCGAGAGCACTCGTAAGCTCAAGCCTAAATCTAGGCTTCGCTCACAGCTTATTCAATTTGGGAACTTGTTGTTGACAGGCCCCGGCGCGGTTTTCTGTCTCTTTTGAGACGAACGCCACATTTGGCCGTCCCCAAGGGGGTCGGAAAGGCCGCGCAAGGGCCCATTCCCGGCCCGGTTCCCGGCCGGGTCAGAGGTGTTTTGGCGGGTGTCGGCTAAAGTAGCCCTGATGACTACAGACAAAGTGACAAGCCAGGATTCCCCGTTGGACCGTTTCATTGCGGTCATTCCGGCGGGCGGGGTGGGGACCCGTCTCTGGCCACTGTCACGGGCAGCAGCCCCGAAATTCCTTCACGACCTGACCGGTTCGGGCAGCACGCTGCTGCGCGCAACCTATGACCGCCTCCAGCCCGTCGCCGGCAAGCACGTGCTGGTGGTGACCGGTGCCGCCCACCGGGCCGCCGTCTGCCGCCAGCTGCCCGAGGTCCTGGAATCCGACCTCGTCCTGGAAAGCGAGCCCAAGGACTCCGGAGCGGCGATCGGCCTCGCCGCGGCCATCCTGCACGAGCGCGACCCGGACATCATCATGGGCTCCTTCGCCGCGGACCAGGTCATCAGCCCGGACGACCTCTTCCAGGACACCGTCCGTGAGGCCGTCTACACCGCGGCCGCGGGGAAGATCGTCACCATCGGCATCAAGCCCACCCACCCCTCCACCGGATTCGGCTACATCCGCTCCGGCGCGAACCTCAACATCCCCGAGGCGCCCCGTGCGCTGTCCGTGGTGGAGTTCGTGGAGAAGCCCAGCGAGGAAGTGGCCCAGCAGTACATCGACAGCGGGGACTACGTCTGGAACGCGGGCATGTTCGTGGCGCCGGTCTCGCTGATGCTCAAGCACCTCGAAGCCAACCAGCCCGAGCTCTTCGCCGGACTGCAGGAAATCGCCAAGGCCTGGGACACCCCGGAGCGAGACGCCGTCACCGCCCGGGTCTGGCCGACGCTGCCCAAGATCGCCATTGACTACGCCGTGGCCGAACCGGCCGCCGCCGCCGGCGACGTCGCCGTGGTGCCCGGAACCTTCCGCTGGGACGACGTCGGGGACTTCGCCTCCGTGGGCCGGCTCAACAGCGCCAAGGAAGTCGACGAGGTCACGGTTCTGGGCGAGGGCGCACGGGTCTTCACTGAGAACGCCAGCGGCGTCGTGGTGTCCGACACCAAGCGGGTGATCGCCCTGATCGGCATCAAGGACGTCGTGATCGTTGACACCCCTGACGCCCTGCTGGTCACCACCAAGGAACACTCGCAGCGGGTCAAGCAGGCCGTGGATGCCATCAAGGCCAAGGGCGACACCGACGTCCTGTAGGCGGCCCGGGCGGATCCTGGCCCTCCGGGTCCGGCTCCCGGGTCTGGCCCTCCGGGTCCGGCGCCCGAATTCAGCAAACCGTAACGCGCCGTACCCGATGCCGCTATTTATTGTCTGCTCGCTAGAGTTGTTCCGTGCGCAACTATTCGACTGAAGCTGAGCCCACGACTCTCGTGGGGCCGTGGCTGGAGCCCCTCCTGCCGGAGCTGATCGCGTTCCGCCGCGACCTCCACGCGCACCCGGAATTGTCGTTCAAGGAATTCCGCACCACGGACAAGCTGGCCAAGCGGCTCGAGGCGGCCGGTCTCAAGCCCCGGCGCCTCGAAGGCACGGGCCTGACCGTCGACGTCGGACAGGGCCCCATCGCCACCGCCCTGCGCGGCGACATCGACGCCCTGCCGATCATCGAGGAAACGGGCCTTGAGTTCGCCTCGAAGAACCACGGCGTGACCCACGCCTGCGGCCACGACGTCCACACCACCACGATGCTCGGCATCGCCCTGATCCTGCAGCGTATGCATGAGCAGTCCCCGCTGCGGGGTACGGTGCGGATCATCTTCCAGCCGGCTGAGGAAACCATGCCCGGCGGTGCCAGTGCGTGCATCGAGCAGGGCGTCCTGGAAGGCGTCCCGCGCATCCTGGCGCTGCACTGCGACCCCCGGATCGAAGTCGGCAAGATCGGCACCCGGATCGGGGCCATCACCTCCGCCTCGGACACCATCAAGATTGAACTCTCGGGCCGCGGCGGCCACACCTCGCGCCCCCACCTGACCGAAGAACTGGTCTTCGCCCTGGCGCAGATCGCGATCAATGTTCCGGCCGTGCTGTCCCGCCGCGTCGATGTCCGCAGCGGCGTCTCGGTGGTCTGGGGCCAGATTTCCGCCGGGTCGGCCCCAAACGCCATCCCCGGCAGCGGCTACATGGCCGGCACCATGCGGTGTCTGGACCGCGACGCCTGGCATGACGCCGGCGAGCTGCTCGATGACATCATCCGGCAGATTGCCGAACCGTACGGCGTCGACGTCCACCTGGAACACACACGGGGCGTCCCGCCGGTGGTCAACTCCGAACACGAGACGGCGCTGATCGAGGCCGCGGCCCGTGCCGAAATCGGCGAGGGCGCCGTGGTCCTGACCCCGCAGTCCATGGGCGGGGAGGACTTCGCCTGGTTCCTGGCCGACACCCCGGGCGCCATGATGCGCCTCGGCACCAAGACCCCCGGCGGAGAAGAGTATGACCTCCACCGCGGCGACTACATCCTGGATGAGCGGGCGCTTGGCCTCGGCATCCAGGTGCTCACGGCGGCGGCCCTGCGCACCATCCGCGACCTCTAAGTCCCGCAGATAGTTCCCGCGCAGACCGTCACCCTGACCGCCGCGCGGAGTTTCCCCGCCTTTGCGGGCCCGACGCCGGGACGCGCCGACGGTACGGGCCGACACGCCGTCGGCGTCCAGCGAACATGGGGAAATCCGGCGGGTGCAGGCCTGAGCGCCGGCGTCTGCGCACTTCGATTGCGCACAACTAAATTGTGCACAATTTAATTGTGCGGTAGGGTGGAGCTATGACCACGCCAGAGGGAAGCCGCGCCGTCGGTTCGGAAGCGCTCCGCCTGAACCGCCAGGTGTGCTTTGCCATGTATTCGGCATCACGCGCCGCCACGGCCGCCTACCGGCCCATGCTCGAGGAGCTTGGCCTGACCTACCCGCAGTACCTCGCCATGCTGGTGCTCTGGGAGGCGGAACCGCGCAGTGTCCGTGAGCTGGGCGAGGAGCTCGGACTGGACTCCGGCACGCTGTCGCCGCTGCTTAAGCGGCTCGAGGCACTCGGCCTCGTGGAGCGCCGCCGGTCCGCAGAGGACGAGCGCCGCGTGGAGGTATTCCTGACCGACGCCGGGGCCGCCCTGAGCGCCAAGGCGAGCAGCATCCCGCAGCGCCTCGCCGACGCCGCCGGCCTCACGGCCGCGGAACTGGACCAGCTCCGCGAAACCCTGGGCCGGCTGACCAGCGCGCTCCACGCCTCCCGCTAAGCACCCCGCCAAGCATCCTGCTTAGCCATCCCGCAAGATTTTTCCCGCCGATAGAACGGAAACCCCATGAAGACCCTTTACACGGCCGAGGCCCTTGCCTCCGGCGAAGGCCGCGACGGCACCGCCGTCAGCAAGGACGGCAAGCTCAGCGTCACCCTCGCCAGCCCGGTGGAACTCGGCGGCGACGGGGCGGGCACCAACCCCGAGCAGCTGTTCGCCGCCGGCTACGCCGCGTGCTTCCACTCGGCCCTCCGCCTGGTCGGCCGCCAGCAGAAAGCGGACCTGACGGATTCCGCCGTCGCCGCCAGGATCCACCTCGGCGCCCTCGACGGCGGAACCGGCTACGGCATCGCCGCCGAACTCGAAATCGCCCTTCCCGCCGTGGACCGCGAGACCGCCGAGGCCCTCGTGGCCAAGGCCCACGAGGTCTGCCCCTATTCCAACGCCACGCGTGGCAACATCACTGTCGACATCACGATCCTGGAGGTCGCCGCATGAGCACCACTACCCAAACCCTGACCCTGCCCGCCACCAGCCGGGAAATCCAGCTGGCGTCCCGGCCGCACGGCCGTCCCGTGCCGGAAAACTTCCGCCTCGCAGAGTCGCCGCTGCCCGAGCTGCAGGACGGGCAGGTCCTGGTCCGCAACCTCTACATCTCGGTGGACCCCTACATGCGCGGCCGCATGAACGACGTCAAGTCCTACTCCGCGCCGTTTGCGCTGGATGCTGCCCTCGACGGCGGCGCCGTCGGCGAAGTCATCGCGTCCCGTTCCGCGGACCTCTTGGTGGGCGACGCCGTCGTCCATTCACTCGGCTGGCGCGAATACGCCGTCCTCGATGCGGCGGCCACCACGCCGGCGCGCACCGATCTGGCGCCCGCCCCGGCATTCCTCGGCGTCCTCGGCATGACCGGCCTGACCGCCTACGCCGGACTGCTGAAGGTTGCTGAGTTCAAGCCCGGAGAGGTGGTCTTCGTCTCGGGCGCCGCCGGCGCGGTGGGCTCGCTCGTGGGGCAGATCGCCAAAGCCATGGGCGCGTCCCGCGTGATCGGCAGCGCGGGCTCGCCGGAAAAGGTGGCCCGGCTGCTCGAACTTGGCTTTGACGCCGCGTTCAACTACCACGACGGCCCTGTCGCCGAACAGCTCGCCGCGGCCGCCGGCGACCGCGGGATTGACGTCTACTTCGACAACGTGGGCGGCGAGCACCTCGAAGCGGCATTGTCCTCACTCACCGTGGGTGGCCGGGTGGCCATGTGCGGGGCCATCGCGCAGTACAACGCCACCGAGCCCACACCGGCGCCGAGGAACCTCATGCAGGCGATCGGCAAGCAGCTGACGCTCAAGGGCTTCCTGGTCGGCGGCTACTGGCAGCACATGGCCGAGTTTGTCGAGACCATGTCCGGCTGGCTGGCTGACGGAACGGTCCGCTACGACGAGACCGTGGTGGACGGTCTGGAGAACGCCCCGCAGGCCTTCATGGATCTGCTCGACGGCGCCAACACCGGGAAGATGCTCGTCCGGCTCTAGTCCGCCGTCGGAGATTTGCGACGACGCCTCCGGAGCAGGTACTGCACCACAACGCCTCCGGCGCCCTGCGCCGGAGGCGTCGTCGTGCCCGGGACCGATACGGGCCCGATGCAAGGGTCGATGGGGGAACGACGCGGGGCCGGCGCGGTGCCGGCAGGAAGCACCCGGCTACCGCTAGGTAACAAGTTCTCAACAATCTGGGTAATTGCTGTGAAGTCTGCTACGTGGACGTGGCGCAGGACACTAAAGTGGCTAGCATCAGTGCGCCTCGGCGCAGTGCTGCGAATCCATCAGTGAAAACAGAATTTAGCGGAATACCGCAGACAGACACTCATTGAGCTCCCGTCGTAGCGCCTACTCTTTCTTCCTGGAGGAAAATTGAAGAACTCTCTGCGTGCCACCTTCAAGCGCGGATCAATGGCCGGAGTGGCCACCGCGGGCGCGGCTGCACTCCTGCTGACCGGCTGCGGAGCTGCCCCTGAGGCAAGCACCGCCACCCAGACCGCCAGCAACTACCAGGGCTGCATCGTGTCCGACTCGGGTGGTTTCGACGACCAGTCATTCAACCAGTCCTCCTATGAGGGCCTGCAGAAGGCCAAGAAGGATCTCGGCATCAAGACGAACGAGGCCGAGTCGAAAACCAACAACGACTTCGAGCCGAACCTGCGCGCCATGGTCTCTGCCGGCTGCAACCTGACCATCACGGTCGGCTTCCTCCTCGGCGATGCCACGAAGGCCCAGGCCACGGCCAACCCGGACAAGCACTTCGCCATCATCGACTTCGGCTACGACACCCCGGTTGCCAACGTTAAGCCGATCATCTACGACACCGCCCAGGCCGCGTTCCTGGCCGGCTACCTCGCGGCAGGCACCACCAAGACCGGAACAGTTGCCACCTTCGGCGGCATCAAGATCCCCACGGTCACCATCTTCATGGACGGTTTCGCCGACGGCGTGAAGTACTACAACGAGAAGAAGGGTAAGGACGTCAAGGTCCTTGGCTGGGACAAGGCCAAGCAGGACGGTTCCTTCACCGGAGACTTCGAAAAGCAGGACAAGGGCAAGCAGTTCACCCAGAACTTCCTGGACCAGGGTGCCGACATCGTCATGCCCGTCGCCGGTCCGGTCGGCAAGGGTGCGGGCGCGGCCCTGAAGGAAGCCAAGGCAGCAGGCAAGGACGTCAAGCTCATCTGGGTTGACTCCGACGGCTTCCTCACGGCACCTGACTACAAGGACATCATGCTCTCCTCCGTCATGAAGCAGATGGGCGAGGCAGTTGAGACGGTGGTCAAGCAGGACAAGGACGGCCAGTTCACCAACGCGCCCTACATCGGCACCCTCGCGAACGACGGCGTCCAGCTGGCTCCGTTCCACGACATGGATGCCCAGGTTCCGGCCGAACTGAAGTCCGAGCTGGACCAGATCAAGAAGGACATCGCCGACGGCAAGCTGAAGGTTGAATCCGCAGCCAGCCCGAAGGCCTAACTTCCTCCGCTAAGCGCCACGGCCCGTCCGGTCACCACCGCACGGGCTGTGGCGCTTTTCGTTGCGGCCCGCTGCGCCTCAGACCGCAGGCACTAAGCTGGTGCTGCAGCCCCCACTACGCGTCCGGACCAAGCCTTCCGGACACCTCGAGATTGGTCAGAGTTTTGAAACTTGAACTCAAGGGCATTACTAAACGCTTCGGCTCCCTGGTAGCCAACGATCACATCGATGTGGTTGTTGAACCCGGTCAGATCCACTGTCTGCTCGGCGAGAACGGCGCTGGCAAGTCCACGCTGATGAATGTCCTTTACGGACTGTACGAGCCCACCGAGGGCGAAATCCTGATCGACGACAAGCCGGTCACCTTCCGCGGCCCCGGCGACGCCATGGCTGCCGGCATCGGCATGGTGCACCAGCACTTCATGCTGGTCCCCGTCTTCACCGTCGCGGAGAACGTCGCCCTGGGAGCGGAAACCACCAAGACCGGAGGCTTCCTGGACCTTGATGACACCCGCCGGAAGATCCGGGAGATCTCCGACCGGTACGGATTCGACGTCGACCCCGACGCTTTGATCGAAGACCTTCCCGTCGGCGTGCAGCAGCGGGTGGAAATCATCAAGGCGCTGGTCCGCGACGCCAAGGTGCTCATCCTCGATGAGCCCACGGCCGTGCTGACCCCGCAGGACACCGACGAGCTGCTGGACATCATGCGCCAGCTCAAGAGCCACGGCACCTCCATCGTCTTCATTTCCCACAAGCTCCGAGAGGTGAAAGCCGTTTCGGACACCATCACCGTCATCCGGCGCGGCAAGGTGGTGGGCTCGGCCGATCCCGGCGCCTCCACCACCGAACTGGCGTCCATGATGGTGGGCCGCGCCGTGAGCCTGACCCTGGACAAGGCCCCGGCCAACCCGCAGGAGACCACCTTCGAAGTCAAGGACCTTACGGTTATCGCCCCGAGCGGCCAGCACGTCGTGGACGGCATCAGCTTCGGGATCGCCCGCGGCGAGATCCTCGCCATCGCGGGCGTGCAGGGCAACGGCCAGACGGAACTGACCGAGGCCATCCTCGGCCTGCACGAAAGGGTCCACGGCTCGATTGTCCTCGACGGCGAAGAACTCGTGGGCCGCAGCGTCAAGGACGTCCTCAACGCCGGGGTCGGATTCGTCCCGGAAGACCGTTCCCTCGACGGGCTGATCGGCACGTTCTCCATCGCCGAGAACCTGATCCTGGACCGGTACGACCAGGCGCCGTTCGCCAAGGGCATCAGCATGAGCCCGGCCAAGGTCCTCGAGAACGCCAAGACCCGGATCGAAGAATTCGATGTCCGCACCCCGTCCGGCTCCCTGGCAGCCGGTACCCTGTCCGGCGGCAACCAGCAGAAGGTCGTCATGGCCCGGGAACTGTCCCGGCCCCTGCGGCTCTTCATCGCCTCCCAGCCCACCCGCGGCGTGGACGTGGGATCCATCGAGTTCCTGCACAAGCGGATCGTCGCGGAGCGGGACCACGGCACGCCCGTCATGATCGTCTCCACCGAACTGGACGAGGTGATCGAGCTCGCCGACCGGATCGCGGTGCTGTACAAGGGCAGGCTCGTCGGGATCGTCCCGGCCGGCACGGGGCGCGACGTCCTGGGCCTGATGATGGCCGGGGTCTCCCCGGACGAGGCCCAGGCCGATGCCGCCGCCAGGCCCCCTGCGCAATCCAGCCCCGAAAGCGCCGCAGGGAACACCGAAAACGCCGCAATAAGCCCGGCCGGCACCCCGGCCACGAACCCGGCACCCGCCGCCCCGTCCGTGCAGGAGCCCCGCTCCGGCGCCGTAGGAGACACCCATGAGTGAGAACACCGAGCCGCGGTCCGCGCCCGCACCGGACCCGGACAAGATTCCGGCAGCCCAAACCACCGAGGCGGAGCCGGAGCCCCTGGAGGACGTCTCCTTCGCCACCTCGCTCGACACAGCCGGGGGAGCGATGCAGCCATCGGCGGTTCCGGTCACGTCCCAAAGCGGAGCCATCCCCGGCGCGCCGGAAGAGGAGTCGCTGCTGCGCAAGATCTTCACCGGCAACGGCATCGTGACCATCCTGGCGGTGCTGCTTGCGCTCATCCTCGGCGGCCTGCTTATCGCCATGACGGACAAGGTGGTGGGCACCACGGCGGGCTATCTGTTTGCCCGGCCCAGCGATTTCCTCACCGCCGTCTGGTCCGCCGCCACCAGCTCGTATGTCGCCCTCTTCCAGGGCGCGGTCTTCAACCCCCGGGCGGCCGGCGTGGCCGGGCAGTTCGCCCCCCTGATGGAGACGCTGACCATCGCCACCCCGCTGATCACCGCCGGCCTCGGCGTCGCACTTGCCTTCCGCGCTGGCCTGTTCAACATCGGTGCGCAGGGCCAGATCATCATGGCCGGCATCCTCGCCTCGTGGGTCGGCTTCGCGCTGCACCTGCCGCTGGGGCTGCACCTGCTGCTGGTTCTGGTGGCCGGAGTCGTCGGCGGCGCCGTGTGGGGCGGCATCGTCGGCGTGCTTAAAGCCAGGACGGGCGCCCACGAGGTCATCGTGACCATCATGTTCAACTACATCGCCCTGTATTTCCTGCGCTACCTGCTCGACACGGAGTTGTTCCAGCGTCCGGGGGAGAGCACACCGATTTCCCCCGTCCTGGACCCCAGCGCGGCGTACCCGCTGCTCTTCGGCAGCCAGTACCGGCTGCATCTGGGATTCCTGCTGGCCATCGCGGCTACCGTTTTCGTTTCGTGGCTGCTGAACCGCTCCACGCTCGGTTTCGAGTTCCGTGCCGTCGGGGCCAACCCCAAGGCGGCACTGACTGCCGGCATCAACGTCTCCCGGGCCACGATCCTGGTGATGACCATTGCCGGTGGCCTGGCCGGCCTGGCCGGCGTGGCGCAGGTGGCAGGCACCGAAAAGGTCCTGACCGATGGCGTCGCGGCAACCTACGGTTTTGACGCGATCACCGTGGCGCTGCTGGGACGTTCGTCGCCGTGGGGCACGTTCGCCGCCGGCCTGCTGTTCGGGGCCTTCCGCGCAGGCGCCGTGCAGATGCAGATCCAAACCGGAACCCCGATCGACATCGTCCTCGTGGTCCAGTCGCTCATTGTGCTGTTCATCGCGGCGCCGCCGCTGGTCCGGGCGATCTTCGGGCTCAACCCGGGCAAGAAGAAGGCCGCGACCGCCGGCAAAACCAAGCAGGCCGTAACCACCGGAGGTGCCGCATGAGCACAACAGCAACCTCACCCGTACCAGGGCAGCCCCGACAGGGAGACTCACAGCAGGGCAAAGGCCACACGCCCGCGCAGTCCGCCAAGCCCGTGACCTGGAAGCTGCCGGTAACGCTCTTGGTGCTGGCCACCGTCGCGTTCATCTTCTTTGGCCTGCTCGGCCCGCAGGGAACTGCCAAGTTCGGCATTTCCTCGGGCGGAGACTTCTTCCAGCTGCCCGCGATCGAAGTCCCCACCTTCCTCTCCGGAATTGTCCTCTCGATGATCCTGCTGGGCCTGGCCGGCTACGCCGCGTTCCTGAAGACCAAGGACGTCCGGCCCCCGCGCTGGCTGCCGGCCGTGTTCACTGTCGTGTTCGTGGTCGCCTTCCTGATCTGGGTGGTGGGCGGCGCCCGGACCCCCAGCATTTCGCTGGCCGGCCTGATCGCCGGGTCCGTAACGCTCGCCGTGCCGATCGTCTTCGGCTCCCTGTCAGGGGTGCTGTGCGAACGCGCCGGCGTCGTCAACATCGCCATCGAGGGCCAGCTCCTGGGCGGTGCCTTCACGGCCGCACTCGTCGCCAGCCTGACCCACAACCCCTACCTGGGCCTGTTCGCGGCGGCCGTCGCCGGTGCCCTTGTCTCGATGGTGCTGGCGCTGTTCAGCATCAAGTACGTGGTCAACCAGATCATCGTCGGCGTCGTGCTCAACGTCTTGGTCTCCGGGCTCACCGGCTTCCTGTTCAGCACCGTGATGCAGTCGGACCCCGACAAGTACAACTCGCCCGGCCGGCTGCCCATCATCGACATCCCGGTCCTGTCCGGCATTCCCGTGATCGGACCCATCCTGTTCAAGCAGTCCGTGGTGGGCTACCTGATGTACGTGGCTGTGATCGTGATCTGGATCGGACTGTTCAAAACGAAGTGGGGCCTGCGCGTCCGTGCTGTCGGTGAGCATCCGCAGGCCGCCGACACCCTGGGCATCAAGGTCAACGCCACCCGCTTCTGGAACGTCACGCTCGGCGGCGCCGTGGCCGGGATCGGCGGATCGTTCTTCACCCTCGTGGCGATTGACAGCTTCACCAAGGAAATCTCCGGCGGCCGCGGCTTCATCGCCCTCGCCGCGATGATCCTGGGCCGCTGGAATCCGATCGGGGCGTTCTTCGCCGCGCTGTTGTTCGGCTTCGCCGACAACCTGCAGAGCATCGTGACGATCATCGGCACCCCGGTGCCGAGCCAGTTCATGGCCATGCTGCCCTACGTCGTGACCGTGTTTGCCGTGGCCGGGCTCGTCGGACGCTCCAGGCCGCCGGCCGCCGACGGCATACCGTACGTCAAGGGCTGAGAATGGACAGCACCGACGTCGACTGGGCAGCGCTGGAAGCCGCGGCAGTATCCGCCATGAAGAATGCCTATGCGCCGTATTCGAAGTTTCCGGTGGGGGCCGCGGCCCTCACCGGAGACGGCCGGATCGTCAGCGGCTGCAACGTCGAAAACGCCAGCTACGGGCTGACCCTGTGCGCCGAGTGCGCCCTGGTGGGAAACCTGCAGATGACCGGCGGGGGACTGCTCCGCGCGTTCTACTGCGTTGACGCCGGCGGCAACGTCCTCATGCCCTGCGGGCGCTGCCGCCAGCTGCTCTACGAATTCCGGGCTCCCAACATGGAGCTCATGACCACCCAGGGAATCAAGACCATGGACCAGGTCCTTCCCGATGCCTTTGGCCCCCAACACCTGGAGGAACCCCGGTGACACAAGCAACGCAGACCAACAGCCGCTCCGAAGCGTTCGACGCCGTCGACATCATCCGCATCAAGCGGGACAAGGGCGTCCTCAGCCCGGCCCAGATCGACTGGACGATCGACGCGTACACCCGCGGCGCCATCGCCGACGAACAGATGGCCGCCCTGAACATGGCCATCCTGCTCAACGGCATGGACCGGGCCGAGATCTCCCGCTGGACGGCGGCCATGATTGCCTCGGGCGAGCGGATGGACTTCTCCAGCCTGCGGCGGCCCGACGGCGGCGTGAAGGCGACGTCGGACAAGCACTCCACGGGCGGGGTGGGGGACAAGATCACCCTGCCGCTGGCGCCCCTCGTGGCCGTCTTCGGGGTCGCCGTACCGCAGCTCTCGGGCCGCGGCTTGGGCCACACCGGCGGCACGCTGGACAAGCTCGAATCAATCCCGGGCTGGCGTGCGAACCTGAGCAACGAGGAAATGCTGGCCCAGCTCCAGGGCGTCGGCGCGGTCATTTGTGCCGCCGGCGCCGGGCTGGCCCCGGCGGACAAGAAGCTCTACGCGCTCCGCGATGTCACCGGAACGGTGGAGGCCATTCCGCTGATCGCGTCCTCGATAATGAGCAAGAAGATCGCCGAAGGCACCGGCTCGCTGGTGCTCGACGTCAAGGTGGGCAGCGGCGCCTTCATGAAGGACGAGGCCCGGGCCCGCGAACTGGCCGAGACCATGGTGGCCCTGGGCAAGGACGCCGGTGTCAACACCGTGGCCCTGCTGACCAACATGAACACGCCCCTGGGCCTGACCGCGGGCAACGCGATCGAGGTCGAGGAATCGGTGGAGGTCCTCGCCGGCGGCGGGCCGGAAGACGTCGTCGAACTCACGGTCCGGCTCGCGGAGGAAATGCTGGCATGCGCCGGCGTCCGCGACGCCGATCCCCGGGCCGCCCTGCGGGACGGCCGGGCCATGGACGTCTGGAACCGGATGATCGAGGCGCAGGGCGGCGACCCGCGCGCCAAGCTCCCGGTCGCCAAGGAATCCGAGGTCATCTACGCCCCCGCCGACGGCGTCCTCGTGGAGCTCGACGCGATGGCCGTCGGCGTCGCGGCCTGGCGCCTCGGTGCCGGACGAGCCCGCAAGGAGGACCAGGTCCAGGCCGGGGCCGGGGTGCGGATGCACGCCAAGCCGGGCGCCACGGTCCGGGCCGGCGAACCGCTCATGACCCTCCTGACGGACACACCGGAGAAGTTCGAGCGGGCCAAGGAAGCGCTGGAACACGCCGCCGTGATCGCGCCGGAGGGCTCCCGGCCGGCCCAGAAGCTCATCATCGACCGCATCGCCTAAGCGCCGTCCAGCCGCCACCCACGCACGCTGGCCCGTCACCTGTGGCGCCGAAACCTGGTTTCGGCGCCACAGGTGAATAGGCCAGCGCCGGGCGCGGCCGGCGATACACTGACTGCACAGCAGTACCCCTCAGCGCGGGCCCGGCTGCAGCACCTGCTGTCAAAGGATCTGCGCCTGAGGGATATATCAGGACCCGCCGTGCGTTAGGAAGCTGTGCAGGCAATCAACGACTTCATCCTCGCCGCCGCAGGGCAACCCTGGGTGCTTGTCCTCGTTTTTGCCTGCTGCGTGATCGACGGCTTCTTCCCGCCGATCCCGAGCGAATCGGTGGTGGTGGGGCTGGCCGCCGTCGCCGCCACCGCGGATGTTCCCAATCCGGTCCTCTTGATCGCAACCGCCGCCGCCGGCGCTTTCCTGGGTGACAACCTCGCCTACCTGATAGGCCGCGGCACGGGAACGCGGCGTTGGGCATGGATGCGCGGCCCCCGGATGCAGGGGGCCTTCCTCTGGGCCGGACGGGAGCTGCGGAAGCGCCCGGCCTCACTGATCCTCGTGGCACGCTTCGTCCCGATCGGGCGGGTGGCGGTCAACCTGACCGCCGGCGCCACACACTATCCGCGGTCCAGGTTCATGAGCCTGACGGTACTCTCGGCGCTGCTGTGGGCCAGCTACTCGGTGGGGATCGGCCTGTTCGTCGGCCCGTGGTTTGAGGAAAACCACGTGCTGGGCGCGGCCATCGCGATCGTCTGCGCAATCGTCCTGGGCATCGCCGTCGACTTCGTCATCAGCAGGCTGCGCGGCCGCATCCCGGAGGAGCCGACGCCGGCCGTTCAGCCGGGCGAACATCCACCGCCCGGAACGTAGCGGACCGCGCCCCGCCCATGGGACACTTAGGAGCGATTTGCGTCACGTTGCCGGACGCACGTCGTGCCAGGTTCCACCCGTTTGTTGTCGCAGGTTCGTTACGGCTTAATTGTCCGGTCCTATTCATCAAGGAGCACCGCCCGCATGGAGTTCATTAACGAGGCCGTGCTCCATGCCGCAGGCCAGTGGTGGATCTACCCCCTTCTGCTGGTCTTCTTCTTCGTGGACGGCTTCGCGATGGTGGTCCCCAGCGAGACCCTCATCGTTGCCCTTGCGGCGTATTCCCTGCACAGCGGCCAGCCCAACCTGTGGATCCTCGGCCTCACGGCACTCGTCGGAGCCATAGCCGGCGACAACATGGCCTACATGCTCGGCCGGAAGATCGGCCTCGAGCGGTTCCGCTGGATGCGCAAGCCGAAGGTCCAGAAAGTCTTCGGGTGGGCGCACTACGAACTCGAGAAACGCGGCGCCGTGTTGATCTTCACGGCCCGGTACATCCCGTGGGGGCGCGTCGCCGTCAACTACGTCGCGGGCACGACGGCGTTCCCGCACCGGCGGTTCTTCTTCCTGGACGCCTTCGCATGCCTGACGTGGGTCGCCTACTCGCTGGGCATCGGGGTCCTGGCCAGTTCCTTCCCGTGGCTGCACCACAACCCGCTGCTCAGTGCGGGGATTGCGGTGGTGTTCGCGATCGTGCTCGGAGTCCTGATCGACCACCTCCTGCGCCTGTGGCACAAACGCCTGGGACGCAACGACGCCCGGACCGTCCCGGCCGACGCCGGACCGGTCCACGAACACGCTCCCCACGAACACGCTCCCGAGTCTCAGGCCGCCCAGGAGCGCGGCGCGATGATTGCCGGGCCGGCCACTGAGGCCGGGGTATCCAGAAAGTAGCATCCGGCGCCCTGCGACCCTATGGTTGGAACGTGACTGAGACTATTCCTGACGCTGCCCCTGACCTCGACTTCGACCTGAAGGTCCTCCCCAAGGTTTCCCTTCACGACCACCTGGACGGCGGACTGCGCCCGGCCACCATCATTGAACTTGCCGAAGCTGTGGGCCACACACTCCCGTCCACCGACCCCGTCGCGCTGGGGGAGTGGTTCCGTGAATCCGCCGATTCCGGCTCCCTGGTCCGGTACCTCGAAACGTTTGACCACACCATTGCCGTGATGCAGACCCGGGAAGGGCTGTTCCGCGTCGCGAAGGAATTCGTCGAAGACCTGGCCGACGACGGCGTCGTGTACGGCGAAGTGCGCTGGGCCCCCGAACAGCACCTGCAGAAGGGCCTGAGCCTGGACGACGTCGTCGAGGCCGTCCAGGCCGGACTGGAAGCAGGCGTGGACGCCGTCGCCGAAACCGGCCGCGACATCCAGGTGGGCCAGCTCATCACCGCCATGCGCCACGCCGACCGCGGCCAGGAGATCGCCGAACTGGCGGTCCGGCACCGCTACAAGGGTGCAGTGGGCTTTGACATCGCCGGCGCCGAGGACGGCTTCCTGCCGTCCCGCTTCCGGGACGCCTTCACCTACCTCGCCGAGCACAACTTCCCGGCCACCGTCCACGCCGGCGAGGCCGCCGGGCTGGACAGCATCCAGTCGGCCCTCGTCGACGGCCGGGCCCTGCGCCTGGGCCACGGTGTGCGGATCGCCGAGGACATCACGATCGAGTTCGAAGAGGCCGACGACGCCGGCGCTGACGCCGGCATCTTCGACGACGAAGTCAGCGACACCATCGGCATGGTCACCCTGGGCGAGCTCGCCAGCTGGATCCGCGACCGTGGCATCGCCCTGGAAATCTGCCCGTCGTCCAACCTGCAGACCGGCGCGATTTCCGGCTTCGGCGAGGGCATCGAAAGCCACCCGCTGGACATGCTCTACCAGCTCGGCTTCAACGTCACCATCAACACCGACAACCGCCTCATGAGCGGCGTGACCCTCACGGACGAGTTCGAGCTCCTCGTGGAGACTTTCGACTACGATCTCGACGACCTGCTGGAGCTGACGTTGAACGCGGCCGAGGCTGCGTTCCTCCCGCTGGAGGAGAAGGAAGCCCTGGTGGAATACATCAACGAGGCCTACGCCGACCTTGGCTAAAGAGGACACGCCACCCGTCCAGGGGCTCACTTGTGGGCCCCCACCAGCAGGGGTCCCCCAGCGAGCCGGCGAGTTTGGCGAGCTGGTGGGGAAAATTGCCGCCCTGCGCGAGCACTGCCCCTGGATGGGTGCCCTCACCCACAGGTCCCTCGTGGAGTACCTCCTCGAGGAGGCCTACGAGGTCGCCGAAACCATCGAGACGGACGGTGGCGACGCCGAACTGAAGTCCGAGCTGGGGGACGTGCTGCTCCAGGTGGTTCTCCATGCCCGGCTCGCCGAGGAACGCGGCGCCTTTGACCTCGACGAGGTCGCCCGGGGCCTCACAGCCAAGATGGTCCGCCGGAACCCGCACGTGTTCCGGCCGGACGGCTCGCTGCAGGATTCCTTCCCGGCAACGGTGGAGGAGATCGTCCTGAAATGGGATGCCGTCAAGAAGGCCGAGAAGCCCGAACGCGGCCACGCGTTCGACGGTGTTCCCGCCGCGCTTCCGGCCCTCGCACGGGCGCAGAAGCTCCTGGACCGGGCCGAACGCGCGGGCCTGGCGATGGCGGCGGGCGGCACCGCCGTCGAACTCCCGGCCACCGAGGAGGAACTCGGCGAGCTGCTGTTCGGGATCGTCGCGGGTGCCCGGGCCGGAGGGCTCGACGCCGAGCGCGCCCTCCGCGGAGCCCTCCGCCGCTTCCAGGACAGCCCCGGCCCACTGCCGTAGGCACAACGTCGGCCCAACAGCAGCACCAGCAGTAGGCGCATCAGCAGCAGGCGCCATAGAGTCGGCATGATGACGTCCGGGGTTTGGATAGGTTTCCGTAACCTCCGCCACTCTCGACTAGGCTAGTAGCGACGACGACGTCGGCTATTCAGCTTGATGTACAGCAAGATTCCAAGCAGTCAGATTCCCTGCAGATCGCTTCACCCAAAGGAGCATATCCATGGCGCTTATCGATGCCATCCACGCCCGCGAAATCCTCGATTCCCGTGGCAACCCGACCGTAGAAGTTGAAGTCCTGCTCTCCGACGGCCAGATCGGCCGCGCAGCAGTTCCCTCCGGCGCCTCCACGGGCGAACACGAGGCCGTTGAACTCCGTGACGGCGACAAGGGCCGCTACCTTGGCAAGGGCGTCCAGAAGGCCGTCGACGCCGTCATCGACCAGATCGCCCCGGCCCTGATCGGTTTCGACGCGACCGACCAGCGCAGCATCGACCAGGCCATGATCGACCTCGACGGCACGGCCAACAAGGGCAAGCTCGGCGCCAACGCCATCCTCGGCGTGTCCCTCGCAGTCGCCAACGCCGCCGCCGCGTCGGCCGACCTGCCGCTGTACAAGTACCTGGGCGGCCCGAACGCCCACGTCCTGCCGGTGCCGCTGATGAACATCCTCAACGGTGGATCGCACGCCGATTCCGACGTCGACATCCAGGAATTCATGATTGTTCCGATCGGCGCCGAGACCTTCTCCGAAGGCCTGCGCTGGGGCGTCGAGGTCTACCACAACCTCAAGTCCGTCCTGCAGGCCAAGGGCCTGTCCACCGGCCTGGGCGACGAGGGCGGCTTCGCGCCGAACCTGCCGTCCAACCGTGCCGCCCTGGACCTGATCCAGGAAGCCATCAAGAACGCCGGCTACACCCCGGGCAAGGACATCGCCCTGGCCCTGGACGTCGCCTCCTCGGAATTCTTCAAGGACGGCGCCTACCAGTTCGAAGGCAAGGCCCTCACGGCCACCGAAATGAGCGCCTACTACGCCGAACTCGTTGCCGACTACCCGCTGGTCTCCATCGAAGACCCGCTGGACGAGAACGACTGGGAAGGCTGGAAGACCCTCACCGACAGCATCGGCGACAAGGTCCAGCTCGTGGGCGACGATCTCTTCGTCACCAACCCGTCCATCCTGCAGCGCGGCATCGACACCAAGACCGCCAACTCGCTGCTCGTGAAGGTCAACCAGATCGGTTCCCTGACCGAGACCCTGGACGCAGTGTCCCTGGCCCAGCGCGCGGGTTACACCACCATCACCTCGCACCGCTCCGGCGAGACCGAGGACACCACCATCGCCGACATCTCCGTTGCCACCAACGCCGGCCAGATCAAGACGGGTGCCCCGGCCCGTTCCGAGCGCGTCGCAAAATACAACCAGCTCCTGCGCATCGAAGAAGAACTCGACGACGCCGCACGGTACGCCGGACGCAGCGCCTTCCCGCGTTTCAAAGGCTAGTTAGCCGCGAAAACCGCTGACCGGTGGCTATGGTTGAAAGACCATGGCCACCGGTTCTGTTTTTGGTCCGCTTGTGAAGGAGTGACATGGCCACCCGACGCCCCAATGTTCCCAGGGCTACGCCCGCGGCTCCCAAGGCTGAGGCCCTTCAGCCTGCGGCCGGAGGCTTGGGGGCAGCAGTCGACGGCGGCGATGTCATCCGGGCGGACTTCGGCGGCTCCCGCAGCAGCGGGGCCACGCCGGCGCCCGCCACGTCACCCCGCGCACCAGGTGCGGCAGCCCCCAAAACAGCAACCCCCAAAACTTCAGCCTCCAACCCGTCCGCCTCCGGTTCCGCAGCCGGCAAACCCCGTCCCGCGGCAGCATCCGGAACCCGGCCCCCGGCCGGGAAGGCCGGCGGGAAGACCGGCGGGAAGACGGCCCGGGCGGCTGCCGGGCGAGCCGGCGGCAAGGACCCGCGGCGGCCGGCCGCAGCGGACGCGGACGAATCCCTCGACCCCGTACCGGCCAAGGCGTTCTCGGGCCGGCTGCTCGCCCTCGGCGTCGTCATGATTGCCATCACCATCCTGCTGGCGCCCACGGTCAAGATCTTCCTGGACAAGCGTGCCGAAATCTCGGCGCTCCAGGCAGATATCGCGGCCAAGCAGGCCAAGCAGGAGGACCTCAAAAAACAGGTTTCGCGGTGGCAGGATCCCAACTACGTCAAACAGCAGGCCCGTGACCGCATTAACATGGTTATGCCCGGAGAGACGGGCTACTGGGTATTCGGCAGCGATCTTCCTGCCGCGCAGTCCAGTGGCACGGCGGGTGCAGCAGCAGCACAAGACCCGGCCAACCTGCCCTGGGTGGACGCCCTCTGGGAATCCATCAGGCGATCGGCAACAGACTAGAAGCGGCGCCCGCCGCCGAGGTTGTCCTACGGACAACGCGAGAACAGGGCAGGAAGGTGCCACTCCCGTGGACCAGAACCGAGTGGACGAGAACCGGGCCGACCAAGACCGGGCGGACGAGAATTCGAACACAGCGCAGGCCCGGGCGTCGCTTCACACCGCACCTGCTGCGGGCGCCTCCCGCCAGCCGTCGCCGCATGACCTTGAGGTCCTCAGCCGCCAGCTGGGCCGGCCGGTGCGCGACGTCGTCGAAATCCCTGCCCGCTGTGTCTGCGGAAACCCGCTCGTGGCCGCCACCTCGCCGCGGCTGAGCAACGGTACGCCGTTCCCCACCACGTTTTACCTCACCCATCCGGTGATCACGTCCGCGGTGTCGCGGCTGGAAGCTGCCGGGCTGATGAACGAGATGAACGCCCGGCTCGAAGCCGACACTGACCTGGCGGCGCGGTACCGCGCCGCCCACGAGGCTTATCTGGCCTCCCGGGCCGAGATCGGCGCACGCTCCGGCATCGGTGCCGTCCCGGAAATCGACGGTATCTCCGCCGGGGGGATGCCCACCCGGGTCAAGTGCCTGCATGTCCTCGTGGGCCAGTCGCTGGCCGCCGGGCCCGGCGTGAACCCGCTCGGCGACGAGGCCATCGCCGCCATCGATGAATGGTGGACGGCGGACCGCTGCTACTGCGACGGCGCCTGGGACACCGGGGGCGAGGTCCCCTCCCGGGACCTCAGCCGCCACGGACCGCAGGGCCTGCCGGAGATCGTGGGCCGGCCGGCCCCGGTCCGCAAGTCGCGTGCCGGCGCAGACACCGCAGGCACTGCCGGCACGGGAGAGTCCAAGTGACCCGGGTCGCGGCCGTGGACTGCGGCACCAACTCGATCCGCCTGCTGATCGCAGATATCAACACAGCTGTAAATGCAGCTGTAAACACGGATGCCAGCGCGGACAGTGCCACCGGGCAGCCCACGCCGCGGCTGACCGACGTCGTGCGCGAAATGCGCGTGGTCCGCCTGGGGCAGGGCGTGGACTCCACCGGCAAACTGGCCCGGGAAGCGCTCGACCGCACCTTCGCGGCCACGAGGGACTACGCCGCCCTCATCCGCGAGCACGGCGCCGAAAGGGTACGCTTCGTGGCCACCTCCGCCACCCGCGATGCCAGCAACCGGCAGGTCTTCGTCGACGGCATCCGCGACATCCTCGGTGTCGAGCCCGAGGTGATCACCGGGGACGAGGAAGCCGCGCTGTCCTTCGCCGGTGCCAGCAGTGTCCTGCCCTCCCGAGGGGACGACCCCGTGCTGGTGGTGGACCTCGGGGGCGGGAGCACGGAGTTCGTGCTCGGCAACGCCGACGGCGTCATCGCCGCCCGGTCGGTCGACGTCGGCTGCGTCCGGATGACCGAACGGCACCTGCGCAGCGATCCGCCCACGCCGGAGCAGATCGCGGCGGCCGAGGCCGACGTCGACGCCGCCATCAGCGAGGCGGCCCGGACCGTTCCGCTGGACCGCGCCACCGCCGTCGTCGGCGTCGCCGGATCCGTCACCACCATCACGGCACACGCGCTGCGCCTGCCGGAGTATTCGCCGGCAGCGATCCACGGCACCGAACTGGACCTGGACGCGGTCCGGAAGGCGTGCACCGAACTGCTCGAAATGACCAGGGAAGACCGGGCCGCGCTGCCGTACATGCACCCCGGGCGGGTGGACGTGATCGGCGCCGGCGGCCTCGTGTGGCGGCGCGTGCTCCAGCGCCTGGCCGACGTCACGGCCGGCCGCATCACCACGGCAGTGTCCAGCGAACACGATATTCTTGACGGAATTGCCCTCAGCATCAGCTGATCCCGCACCAGCAGTTTGTGCACCAGCACCACACCGGCACCGCGCCCGTGCCGCTGGCGCATCCGCCGATAGGACCTGAATGACCAGAGCAACAGCCCGGCGCCGCCGGACCGCCTCCGCGTTGATGGCCTTGGCCCTTGCCGGCGGCATGTCCACGGCGGCGCTGACCGTGGCCGCGCCCGCCCACGCCGACTCCTGGCGCGACAAGGAATACTGGCTTGCCGAATCGGGCATCACCAAAGCCTGGGACGTTTCCAAAGGCGCCGGCGTCAAAGTGGCCGTGATCGACAGCGGCGTGGACGGCCAGCATCCGGACCTGGCGGGCGTGCTCGCCGGCGGCGCCGACATCTCCGGCGCCGGCAGCGCCAACGGCCAGGAGAGCATCGGCGCCAAACCCGAACACGGGACTCTCGTCGCCACCATGCTCGCCGGGCGCGGGCATCAGCCTGCCGACGCGACTGCCAAGCCGAGCGCCGGTTCTGCCTCGGGCCCGGCCGCGGGTGCTGCAGTTGGACCCGACGGGATCGTCGGGGTCGCCCCGGAGGCCCAGCTGCTGTCCGTTTCCACCTGGCTCGGCTCCGCCAACCCGGGCGGCAAGAGCGACCAGGACCAGATTCCGGAGGCGGTGCGCTGGGCCGTCGACAACGGCGCCCGCGTCATCAACATCTCCCTTGGCAGCACGTCGCCGGAGTGGCCCCAGAGCTGGGATGCGGCGTTCCTCTACGCCGAACAGAAAGACGTGGTGATCGTCGCCGCCGCGGGCAACCGCGTCGGCGGAAACGTCCAGGTCGGCGCTCCGGCCACGATTCCCGGTGTCCTGACGGTCGCGGGCCTGGACCGCACGGGAACGGCCAGCATCGACTCGTCCTCCCAGGGCATTAGCATCGGCGTTGCCGCCCCGGCCGAAGACCTTGTGGGCGGCATGCCTGCCGGCGGCTATGCCGACTGGGCGGGCACGTCCGGCGCCACCCCGATCGTTGCAGGCGTCGCCGCCCTGATCCGGTCCAAATGGCCCGACATGTCCGCGAGCCAGGTCATCAACAGGATTGTCACCACGGCCAAGGACGCCGGGGTGCCGGGCAAGGATCCGCTGTACGGGTTCGGCGTGCTCAACGCCGAGGCCGCCCTCAAGGCCGATGTCCCGGAAACGAAGGTCAATCCGCTGGGGTCGATCTCGGAGTGGATCCGGGTCCACCGGCGCGGAAACCTGGCCAGCACCGCACCTGCCGCGGCGCCCGCGCCCTCCAGCGCGGTGCCCACCCTGCCCGAGGCGACCGTCCCGGTCGCGGAGAAGCCGTCCCAGCTGGACAGCGCCGTCCCCGCCGTGGTGGTCCTGGGCTTCGCCTGCCTGTTCGTGGGCATCGTTGTTGCCGCTGCGCTCCAGCTGCGGGCCGCCATGCGGACGCCACCCAAGGACGGCCCCGACGGACCTGACGGGGCCGAGCCCGGGTCCGTTAATTCGTTGGATTCCAGCACCCCGACATAGTTAGTGAAGGTTTTCACAAACTACTGTATTCTTGACGCATGGCATCCTCCCTTCAGCTCCAGGACCGTCCCCGGGTACTCGTCGTCGGCGGCGGGTACGTCGGCCTGTATGTAGCCCTCAAACTTCAGAAAAAGATCGCGAATGCCGGTGGCATCGTCACCCTCGTCGATCCGCTGCCCTACATGACCTACCAGCCCTTCCTGCCGGAAGTTGCCGGCGGAAACATCGAGGCCCGCCACGCGGTTGTCTCGCACCGCCAGCACCTGAAGCAGACGGAACTCATCCAGGGCCGCGTCACCTCGATCGACCACGCCAACCGCACGGCCGTGGTGGCCCCTTCCGACGGTGGCGACACCTTCGAGATCCCGTACTTCGACGTCGTCCTGGCCGCCGGCGCCATCACCCGCACGTTCCCGATCAAGGGCCTCGCGGACAAGGGCATCGGCCTGAAGACCATTGAAGAGGCCGTCGCCCTGCGCAACAAGGTCCTCGAGCGCATCGAAACCGGCTCGCTCATGACGGACCCCGTCGAGCGTGCCCGCGCCCTGACGTTCGTCGTCGTCGGCGGCGGCTTCGCCGGCATCGAGTGCATCACCGAGATGGAAGACCTCGCCCGCGCCGCAGTCAAGAACAACCCGCGCGTCAAGCAGGAGGAAGTCCGCTTCGTCCTGGTCGAGGCCATGGGCCGCATCATGCCCGAGGTCACGGCGCAGCAGGCCGAGTGGGTCGTGGAGCACCTCCGCAGCCGCGGCATCGAGGTTCTGCTCAACACCTCCCTCGACAACGCCGAGGGCTCCCTGAAGCTCATCAACCTGCCGGACAAGTCCCCGGCCCAGGAATTCGAGTCGGACACCCTGGTCTGGACTGCCGGTGTGCAGGCCAACCCGATGGTCCGCTCCACCGACTTCCCGCTCGAGCCGCGCGGACGCGTCCGCGTCCTGGCCGACCTGCGCATTGCAGGCGACGAGGGCATCATCGACAACGCGTGGGCTGCCGGCGACGTCGCCGCCGTTCCCGACCTCACAGGCAGCGGCCTGCCGGACGGCACCTGCGTGCCGAACGCCCAGCACGCGCTGCGCCAGGCCAAGCTCCTCGCCAAGAACCTGTGGGCCTCCCGCTGGGACAAGCCGCTCAAGGACTACAAGCACAAGAACCTGGGCGCCGTCGCCGGCTTCGGCGAATGGAAGGGTGTCGCGAACATCAACCTGATCGGCCGCATCGGCCTCAAGGGCCCGCTGGCCTGGCTGGCGCACCGCGGCTACCACGGCATGGCCATGCCCACCGTGGAGCGCAAGATCCGCGTGATCTCCGGCTGGTTCTGGGCCTTCTTCCTGGGCCGCGACACCACGCAGCTGATGGACCTGGACAACCCGCGCGGCGCCTTCGTGGCCGCGGCGACTCCGGCCCCGAAGCCGGCCGCGGCCCCGGCCCCGGAAGCAGCCAAGCCTGAAACCAAGGCCGACCCTAAGGCAGCTTCCAAGGAATCGGTTCCGGCCGACGCCAAATAGTCCCTGCCGGTAAACTGCCGGCGAATCCGGCGGTTATTCGACGACGGCGGCTGTTCCCCTCTGCGGGGAGCAGCCGCCGTTGTTTGTGGCGCGGTCCGCGGACGGCAGCCCGCCCGCGCCTAGACTGGCTTCATGACCGGTGAAAAGGATTTGCAGACGCTTCTGGCAACCATGCATCCCGTGCGCCGCGACGGCGAGTTCGTCTACGTCCTCTGGCCCCATGGGAGGCCGCTGGCCGGCGGAATCATGGCCGCCGTCCGTGAGGCCGAGGGGCTGACCGTGGTGATGCCCCGGGCCGACGCGGACAGCCTGGGGCTGCCGTACGACTTTGTCGGGGCCTGGATCACCCTCGAGGTGCATTCCTCGCTGGAGGCCGTGGGCCTGACGGCCGCCGTGGGCGCCGCCCTGACCGAGGCGAAGATCAGCTGCAATGTCCTGGCAGGCTTCCACCATGACCACCTGCTGGTGCCCGTGGCGGATGCCGACCGGGCGCTGGAAGTCCTCCACGAGCTGGCCGAGGACAGCGGGCGGGAGGGCCCCGTCCCGACGCTGCGGATGCGCACCGAAGAGCCGGCGGACCGCCCGGCCATCCTGGCCCTGACGGCAGCGGCCTTTGCCGTCTCGCCGGTGACCGGGCTGCCCGTGGAGGGCGAGCCGGAGGAAGTGGGGCTGCTTCGACGGCTCTTCGACTGCCCGGAGTATCTGCCCGGGTTTAGCATCGTCGCGGAGCTCGACGGCGAGATCGTGGGGCATGCGATCAGCACCCGGGGATGGGTGGGGGAGCTGGAACTGCTGGGGCTCGGACCCATCGGAGTGGTGCCGCGGCTGCAGCGCCACGGCATCGGCTCCGCGCTCATGAACGAGACCGTGGCGCGCGCCAACGCCGCGGGGGAGCGGGGAATCGCCTTGTTGGGCAGTCCCGACTACTATTCCCGCTTCGGCTTCGTGCCCTCCACCTCGCTCGGGGTGGCACCGCCTGAGGCAAGCTGGGGAGCCCACTTCCAGCTGCTTCCGCTCGCCGTCTGGCCCGGCGGCGTCAGCGGAACCTTCCGTTACGCGGGCCCCTTTTCGGACTGATCCGGCTCATGACGGGATACCATTGACCGGGCGCCCCAGTAGCCCAATTGGCAGAGGCAGCGGACTTAAAATCCGCGTGTTGTGGGTTCGAGTCCCACCTGGGGCACAAACGGAGAAGGACCAGCGGAAGCGGCTTCCGCTGGTCCTTCGCCATCTGGTCCTTATCCGTTCCGGCCTCCTACGCGGGGCTTGCCGGGAGCACGTACCGCCCGCTCTTGTCGGTGGCCAGTGCCAGCGAACTGATGTACTGCGGCCCGCCGTCCGGTCCACGTTCCGCAGAGAGCATCATGTCGGGCCGCTCGAAGTGCATGCCGCTGACGTGGCAGAGCAGCGTCACGCCGCTGGGATTCCCGTCGGCGTCGACCATGGGCAGATCGATGCCGTCGTCGGTGCGCCGCAGGTAGAAGCGGCCTTTCGTCACGATCGCCATGATCGGGGTTGCGACGACGGCGATGGTCACCGCGAAGACCGGCGAGAACGGTTGGACAGCAGGGCCGAAGGCGCCGAAGAACATCGCGATGGAGACCCCGGCGGAGAGGCAGAGCGACACGACGCCGACCGGGTTCCAGTTGTGCAGCATGCCCCGGCGGAATTCCGGGCGCATCGGCGAGAGCTTCAGGAGCCACTTGTTGACCATGATGTCCGTCGCGACAGTGACAATCCACGCCATGGCGATGTTGGCATAGAAACCGAGGATGGTGTTCAGGAAGTCGAACATGTTCGACTCCATGAGCACCAGGGCGATGCCGAGGTTCACGATGACGAAGACGAGGCGCCCGGGGTAGGTCCTGGTGACCCGGGTGAACGAGTTGGTCCAGGCGAGTGAGCCGGAGTAGGCGTTGGTGACGTTGATCTTGATCTGGGAGATGACGACCAACACGACTGCCAGCGTCATGGCGAGCCACGCAGGCATCATCTCCGTGTATACGCCGAGGAACTGATGGACGGGCTCATTGGCGGAGGCTGATGCCGCCGGGTCCAGGGTTGCTATCAGGTAGACGGCAATGAAGAGGCCGATCGCCTGTTTGATCGCGCCGAACACGACCCAGCCGGGTCCGGCAAGGATGACAGCGCGCCACCACGCCACACGGTTCTCGGCGGTCTTGGGCGGCATGAACCGCAGGTAGTCGATCTGCTCGGCGATCTGGGCGATCAGTGACAGGCAGACGCCGGCTGCCAGCATGACCGAGGCGAAGCTGATCGAGCCGTCGCCGTCGCCCCCGCCGTACGCGAAGAAGCCGCCGATCGAATCGGGGTGGGTTGCGACGAGGAACCCGAACGGAAGCACCATGAGCACGAGCCAGAGGGGTGTGGTCCAGACCTGCAACTTGGAAAGGACCTTCATGCCGTAGATGACCAGCGGAATGACGAGGATCGTCGAAACCGCGTAACCGGCCCAGCGGGGCACCCCCAGCCCGATTTCGAGCCCCTGCGCCATGATTGAGCCTTCGAGGGCGAAGAAGATGAACGTGAACGTGGCGAAGATGATGTTGGTGATCACCGAACCGTAGTAGCCGAAGCCCGATCCACGGGTGATGAGGTCCAGATCGATGTTGTAGCGGGCGGCGTAATAGGCGAGGGGGAATCCCGTCACGAAGATAATCAGGGCGGCGACCGCAATGCCGAGCAGCGCGTTGCCAGTGCCGTGGGCGATGCCGATGTTCGCGCCGATGGAAAAGTCGGCCAGGTAGGCGATGCCGCCAAGGGCGCTGGTTGCGACCACGCCGGTACCCCATTTGCGGTAGGAGCGCGGCGCGAACCGGAGCGTGTAGTCCTCGAGGCTCTCCTTCGTGGCGGTCTTGGTGTCGGAATCGGTTGAGGGCGGCGCCTGGGCGCTGCCGGGCTGTAGATCCGTTGACATGAAGCTGCCTTTCACATGGGTGGAGCAAGTGCAGGGGAGCAGTGCGGACGACGGGACGTCATGAGGCAGACGACGGCCGCCTGAGTTCGCCGGTCCGGCGACGCCGGGTGGCGCGGAAGCGATTCTGCCCGAGGCATGTTTCCGGCATGTTCCCGCCAGCGGTCACGCATGTGTCGACAGCTGCGGGATCCCCTCCGGCCGCGCGGCGCGGGCGTGGGCCGAAGGGCCGCGGGAGCCGTCCAGATTTCCTCTATGCAACGAGTGTTATAAGGATGTGACCGTAGTCACTTATTTTCACGCCAAAATTGCACTAGCTTGAAGTGGAATCAGGAACACCTGATCTTTCGCGTCAAAGGCCGTTCGCACCTTTAGATCGAGGAGCTTGTACATGACTTCACTCCCCCAGGTGGCGCCCCGCATCGCTAAGCTGACAGCGCTTAGCCTCGGCGTCGCCCTCTTGGCTACGGCTTGTGGCGGCTCGTCCACCCCGAGTTCGACGAACTCCAGCTCGGCCGCGGCCTCCGGCATCGCCTGCCCGGCACCCAGCGCCACCGGCGCCGGAACCACCGCCGCCAGCGAGGGCGGCACCGTCCCCGCTTCGACCACCACCACCCCGACGCCCCTGAAGATCGGCTCGCTCCTGCCGACGACAGGTTCCCTGGCCTTCCTCGGCCCGCCCGAAATCGCCGGTGTCAACCTCGGCATCAAGGAGATCAACGACGCCGGCGGCGTCCTGGGCAAGCCTGTCGAGGTCATCCACCGCGACTCCGGCGACACCAAGACCGATATCGCCACCCAGTCCACCACCGCACTGCTCGGACAGGGCGTCAGCGCAATCATCGGCGCCGCGTCTTCGGGCGTCTCCAAGACCGTGATCAACCAGATCACCGGTGCCGGCGTCGTCCAGTTCTCCCCGGCCAACACCTCGCCGGACTTCACGACGTGGGACGACAAGGGCCTCTACTGGCGCACCGCTCCCTCGGACGTGCTCCAGGGCAAGGTCCTCGGCAACTACATGGCCACGTGTGGCGCCCAGACCGTCGGCATGATCGTCCTGAACGATGCGTACGGAACCGGCCTTGCCAAGAACGTCCAGGCCGCTTTCGAGGCAGCCGGCGGCAAGGTTGTCGCCCAGGAACTCTTCAATGAAGGCGATTCCCAGTTCAGCAGCCAGGTAGACAAGGTCCTTGCCGCCAAGCCGGATGCCATCGCCCTGATCACTTTCGACCAGGCCAAGAGCATCGTCCCGCTGATGACGGGCAAGGGCGTCAAGCCGACCCAGATCTTCATGGTGGACGGCAACATGTCCGACTACAGCAAGGACTTCCAGCCGGGTACCCTGAAGGGCGCCCAGGGCACCATCCCGGGAACCTTCGCCAAGGATGACTTCAAGAAGAAGCTCCTGGCGATCGACCCCGCGCTGAAGGACTACAGCTACGCAGGCGAGTCCTACGACGCCGCGAACCTGATCGCACTGGCTGCCGAGGCGGCCAAGAGCACCAAGGGAACCGACATCGCAGCCCAGCTCAAGGCAGTCTCTGAAGGCGGCGAGAAGTGCAACACCTTCCCGAGCTGCGTCACCCTGCTCCGCAACGGCAAGGACATCGACTACGACGGCCAGTCCGGCCCCGTGACGTTCTCCGACGCCGGAGACCCGACGGAAGCCTACATCGGCATCTACGAGTACCAGGATGACAACAACTACAAGCCGGTCAAGGAAGAATTCGGCAAGCTGTAAGCCGCTTCCCACCTGCACACAAGAAACCCCCGTCCTCACTGGACGGGGGTTTCTTGTGTGCAGGGAGCGGGGCAAAGTGTCAGGCACAGCAGACTTAGGCCGGCATTGGACAGCTAAACGCCGGAATTTCAGCTAGGCCCGCAAGGTGCCCGCCCATAACTCCGCGCCGCGTGACGCCGTCGCCGTCCCGTCGGTGACGCCGTCGCCGTCCCGTCGGGGGAGCGGCACGTGAGGCGCCCGGACGGCACCACACGGCGCCCCGTTACGCACCGGGAAATGCGCTAGGACGCAGGAGGGCCGCCACCGGTTGGTGACGGCCCTCCTGCGTCCTAGCGGGTGTTTCCCGGCACGCTACTCGACGGTGTCTGCGAGCGTTCCGAGGTAGAGCTGGATGACCTTGGGATCCTTCATGAGCTCCCGGCCGGTGCCCGTGTACGCGTCCTTACCCTGGTCCAGCACGTAGCCGCGGTCGCAGATCTGCAGGCAGCGGCGCGCGTTCTGCTCCACCATGATGACGGAGACTCCGGCGCGGTTGATCTCGTGGACCCGCAGGAACGTCTCATCCTGCTTGACCGGTGAGAGTCCGGCGGACGGCTCGTCGAGCAGGAGCACGGCCGGATCCATCATGAGGGCCCGGCCCATGGCCACCATCTGGCGTTCGCCGCCTGAGAGCGAGCCCGCCCGCTGGGCGCGCCGCTTTCCGAGCTCGGGGAACAGGCTGGTGACGAAGTCGAAGCGCTGCGAGAAGTCCTTGGGCCGCTGGAACATGCCCATCTGCAGGTTCTCCTCGATGGTCAGGGCGGCGAACACGTTGTTGGTCTGCGGCACGAAGCCGACGCCTTTGCTGACCAGCTTGTTGGCCTTGAGCCCGGTGATGTCCTGGCCGCGGACCACCACCGAGCCGGAGTGGACCTTGACCAGGCCGAACATGGCCTTCAGCAGCGTGGACTTGCCGGCACCGTTCGGGCCGATGATGCCGATCAGCTCACCCTTCCGGGCCTCGATGCTGCAGCCGTTGAGGATATTGACACCGGGAATGTACCCGGCCACCAGGTCGGTGACCTTGACGACCGAGTCACCGTCGAAGGCTGGCTGGGCGGCAGGTGCCGCGCTGGTGGCGCTCATTCTGTGTCCTTCCCTGTGCTGTTCGGCTGCTCGCCACGGTTCTGCTCGTCACGGTCCGGCTCGCCGGCGCTGCGGCGGCCGCGTGTGGTCCCGTTCGCCCCTGGCTCCTGCGCTTCCGCGGCTTCCGCGGCGAGGACATCGGCGGAGATGATGCCCGCGTTTTCGGTGCCGACGATTGATTCCTCGTCGGCGACCAGTTCGGCAGCCAGTTCCTTGATGCCCTCGGCCTCTCCGAGATCGACGTCGTGGTGGGCGCCGAGGTAGGCGTCGATCACTGCGGGGTTCTTCATGACTTCGGCGGGCGGCCCTTCGGCCACGATCTTGCCCTCAGCCATCACGACCACCCAGTCGGCAATGTGCCGGACCATGTGCATGTCGTGCTCCACGAACAGGACGGTCATGCCCTCGGACTTGAGGTTCTTGATGTGGTCCAGCAGCGACTGCGTCAGTGCCGGGTTCACGCCGGCCATGGGCTCATCGAGCATCACGAGCTTGGGCCGGACCATGAGCGAGCGTGCCATTTCAAGCAGCTTGCGCTGGCCGCCGGACAACGACGCCGCGTAGTCGTCCTTCTTGGCGTCCAGCTTGAACTTCTCCAGCAGCACGTTGGCTTCCTGGGTGATCTTCTTCTCCTGGCCGCCCCAGATGCCCTTGAACAAGGCCTTGGACAGCCGCTCGCCGGACTGGCTGGAGGCACCCAGGCGCATGTTCTCCATCACGGTGAGCTTGCCCATGACCTTGGTGAGCTGGAAGGTGCGCACCATCCCCATCCGGGCGACCTTGTACGAGGAGACACCCGCAATGCTCTGGCCTTCGAACTGCCAGCTGCCCGAATTTGGCGTATCGAATCCCGTGAGCAGGTTGAACAAGGTGGTCTTGCCGGCCCCGTTCGGACCGATCAGTGCCGTGATTTTGTGCCGCGGGATCTCGAGGTGCTGGACGTCGACGGCGTTGATGCCGCCGAAGCTGCGGGTGACGTTGTCCGCCACCACAATCGGATCACGCTTCTTGCAGCCGGGCGCGATCTCTCCGGCGGCGATCGGACGGGTGTCCGTCATGTAGTCGATCTCTTCCGACATGCGGGGTTCGCCGCGCGACTCTTCGCTTGGAATGCTCATGCGAATGCCAGCTCCTTCTTATTGCCGAGGACGCCCTGGGGCCTGAAGATCATCAGCAGCATGAGCGCCACGCCGACCAGGATGTAACGCAGCTGCCCGGCCTGGACCGTGTTCAGCCACGTTATTGTGCCGGACTCGATCAGGCCGTAGAGGATGCCCTGGGTGAGGGAGAGGACCACCCAGAAGATCATGGCGCCTACCACCGGGCCGAGCACGGTGCCGAGGCCGCCCAGCAGCAGGCAGGTGTAGAGGAAGAACGTCAGTTCCGTGCCGTAGTTGGCCGGCTGGACCGCGCCGCGGGGGATCGTGAAGATCATGCCTGCCAGGGCACCGAGCACGCCACCGATGATGAGGGCCTGCATCTTGTAGGCGTAAACGTTCTTGCCCAGCGAGCGGACGGCGTTCTCGTCTTCGCGGATGCCCTTGAGCACCCGGCCCCACGGGCTGCGCATCAGCAGCCAGACCAGGGTGCAGAACACGGCGACGACGGCCCAGGCAACCACCCGGATGAAGAAGTCGCGGTTGTTCATGCCGATGTAGGTTCCGGGCGGGAACGGGTTCATGGCGTAGAAATCGCCCTCGAAGGCCGCCAGGCCGTTCGCCGAACCGGTGACCGCGGTCAGCTGGTTGGTCGTGACGACGTAGCGGACGATTTCCGCCGCGGCGATGGTCACGATGGCAAGGTAGTCCGCCCGCAGCCGCAGCGTCGGGATGCCCAGCAGCAGGGCGAAGATGGTCGAACAGACGACGGCGACGAGCAGTCCGATGAAGAACGGCACGTGGAACGTCAGGGTGGAGATGGCGAAGCCGTAGGCTCCCACCGCCATGAAGCCGGCCTGGCCGAAGTTGAGCAGGCCGGCGTAGCCGAAGTGGACCGCGAGGCCAAGGGTGGCCAGGGCGTAGGCAGCCGTCGTCGGGCTGAACAGTTCGCCGGCGGCGCTGGAAAAGATGAATCCGAAATCCATGGCTGTCTCCTAACCCACGCGCTCGCGGCGGCCCAAAATGCCCTGAGGCCGGAACAAGAGGACAACAATCATGATGAACAACGCTCCCACGTATTTGAGGTCGGCGGCGAGGCCGAACACGGTGGTCAGCTCAACGAAGATGCCGACGATGATGGAACCGACCAGGGCGCCCCAGACTGTGCCGAGACCGCCCAGCGTGACGCCGGCGAAAATAAGCAGCAGGATCTGCGAGCCCATGTCGAAGGTGACGCCGGGCCGGTAGTAGGCCCAGAGGATGCCGCCGAGGGAGGCGAGCATGCCGCCGACCACCCAGACGATCCGGATGACAGAATCGACGTCGATGCCCGAGGCCGCGGCCAGGGCCGGGTTGTCGGCCACGGCGCGGGTCGCCTTGCCGAGGCGGGTCTTGAGCAGGACAACGCCGAGGGCCGCAATCACGGCTGCGCTGATCAGGAGGGACCAGAGGTTGTTGGGCGAGATGGAGATCGGACCGATCAGGATTTCCGCGCTCTGGGCGAAAGGCAGCTGCTGGGTGGCGCCGCCGAAGTAGAACTGGATCACGTAGCGCACGGCCAAGGCGAGGCCGATGCTGACGATCATCATGGGAACAAGCCCGGTTCCGCGGCGCCGCAGCGGCTTCCACAATCCGGCGTCCTGGACGTAGCCGAACAATCCGCCGCCGATGATGGCAAGGATGATGGCCAGCCAGAACGGCAGGTGCATGGCGTTGAAGGCGAACACCAGGACCGCGCCGAGCGTGACCATCTCACCGTGGGCGAAGTTCGTCAGGCCGGTGGTGCCGAAGATCAGGGATAGGCCCACGGCCGCGAGGGCTAGCAGGAGGCCGAAGCTCAGGCCCGCCACCAGCCGGTTGAGCAGGTTCTGCCCGAAGTTCTGCTGCTCCACCACGATGCCCTTGCCGAAGGCGAAGATCACCGAGAGGTTGGAGGTCTGGCTGAAGGTGACCTTGCGGGGGTTCTCCTGGCCCTCGGCGAGCTTGATGCCCTTAGGAAGCGTCGACTCATCGAGTTTGACCTCATATGTGCCCTGGGTGGGGACTCCAATGGTCCAGGCGCCGTTGGCTCCCGATTTGGTGGTTCCCGTGAAGTCGCCGTTCGTGGCGGAAATGGTGACCCCGGGGATCGGTGCGCGGTCGTCGCCACGCAGGAAGCCGCTGATGCTGTTCGTGAACTGGGTGGCCGACGGGGATGGTATCGGCGATGGGGTCGTGGCGTTGGATGCCGGGGCAACGATGAGCAGTAGCGCAGCCATGGTGGCAAATACAGCCCCCACGGCCCTCAATAGTCTGCCGCGCCGTCTCTGCGACAGGCCGCTCGTTGTGCTTCTCAAATTGAAAACCTCCACATGGGGGTGCTGTGGGTTGCGCCTTTGCAACCGCTGCGAACGGTCAGGGGACGGGCTTGTGATGTCCGTCACCCTGTGTGGCCTATGCTACAGCCCGGACGGCCTAAAGAATGCCGCTCCGAGCAGGGAGAACGTCGCGATCGGGTAACGACCGTGTAGTCGCGGCAGCACCTTCCTTTAGTAGGGCTAAAGAAAACTTTTGTTGATTCCGAGTATGCCTAAACAGTGGTCCGGCCGGGCTACCATCCGTCCGGCCACCCCGGGACTACTGCCGAAATTCCAAGCTTTTTCCAAGTACGCCGGCGCTATGGTGCGAAGAGCGACGTGCCGAAGTCCCCCTGCGGGAGCCCGGAACAGCAGTCCAGAACCGCAGTCCGGATCCCACAGTCCGGGACCTCGCCCGCCGCCGACAGTAGGGGCCGATCTTGGAGGGCCGACCGATGAACCGGGTGGTCAAGCTGTGCCTCGCGGGCTCGCTGGTGCTGGCGATCCTGGGTGTTCCGGCGCTCAGCCTCGGCCCCGAGACTGCCAGGGCGCAGGCATGCGTGCCCTCTGTGGCGTCCCCCGCGGACCCATATCCTGGGACCACGGCCGCAGCATCCAACTTCGAATCGGGCACCTTGGACGGGTTCGGCGTCGCCACCTCCGGGACAGGGAGGGCCGCGGTGTCCACCGCGCAGTCGCGCTCCGGAAACTGTGCCGCCGTCCTTCACACCACCGCGACGCCCGGCTCCATGGCGAAGCTGACCGCGGTCCTGACGCCCGGGGCGACCGAAGCGTACGCGGACGGCTGGTTCAACGTCTCAGGGGAGGGCATGGCGGGGAACAACGTGCCGTACTTCCGGTTCTTCTCCGGCGGCATGCGTGTCATGGATGTCTTCCGGCAAAACATCTCCCATGAGGTGGTGCTCCGGACGTCGACGCCCGATGGGTTCACCTACACCACCCTGCGGAACGACGTTCCCACGGACACCTGGCACCGCCTGGTCATGCACGTGGTGCCCAACGGTCCCGAGACTAACGTCCAGATCTGGTGGGACGGGCGCTCCGTCTACGTGGGGACGGTCAGCATCCCGGCCACCACCGTGGACACGGTGCAGCTCGGTTCCGAACACGATCAGCAAATGGCCGACATCTATATCGACGACGTCATTGTCAACAGCGGCACGCAAACGCCGGCGCCGGTTCCGGGCCCGCTACCGGAGCCGCGGGGCGATCCGTCGAAGCGATTCAACGATTTCCGGGGTGACGGGCAGGAAGCCGTATTGGCCCTGGGCACCGCCGCCAGGCGCGGCCGGCCCCGCATCCCGGGCCTGTCGACCCCGCAGCTTTAGGTCACGGTTAGGTTGCGTCGGCCGCAAGGGGGAACTATCCCTCCCCGCCGGCCGTGGGAATTGGTAGCGTGACTATATCGTCCGCTTTATATTGTCCGATTCGCACCGCATCATCACCCACCCCCTTATCTTGGAGGACACCCGCAATGGCACCTGGCGGAAACCCGATCTTCAGCGGAAAGAATTTCCGTGAAGCCACCCAGGCCCCGCAGGCCCCCTACGGCCAAGGCTCTTACGGCCAAGGCCCCTACAGCCAGAACGCTTACGGCCAGGCTCCCCAGGTCATGAACGCCCAGGGCGCGTGGAGTTCAGCGCAGCAGGGCATGACCCAGGAACAACTGCAGGACCTGTACAACCGTCCGGCGGCCGGCCCCGCTGACATCGGCCGAATGAGTTACGACGACGTGATCGTCAAGACTGCCGGATGCCTCGGCGTCCTGGTTGTCGGCGCCGCAGTGGCGCTCGCCGTCCCGCAGGGGACCGGATCGATGCTCATGATCCTCGGTGCGCTGGGCGGCTTCGCCCTCGCCATGGTCAACACCTTCAAGAAGCAGCCGTCGCCCGCGCTGATCCTGGCCTACGCGCTGCTTGAAGGATTCTTCCTCGGTGGCCTGACCCGTATCCTGGACAACCTGTTCCCGGGCGTCGGCATCCAGGCCGTCGTCGGGACGCTTTCCGTCTTCGCCGTGACGCTGGTGCTGTTCAAGAGCGGCAAGGTCCGGGCGACGCCCAAGCTCATGCGGTTCTTCATGATCGCCCTGATCGGCTATGCGGTGTTCGCGCTCGTCAATATGGTCATGATGATGACCGGGGCCGTGACCACGCCGTTCGGCCTGAGCACCGGCGTGGAGATCATGGGTATCCCGCTCGGCGTCTTCATTGGCGTCCTGGCGATCGGCCTGGCGGCCTTCTCCCTGATCATGGACTTCACCAGCATCGAGGCGGCCATTAGCGCCGGAGCGCCGCAGCGCTTCTCCTGGACCGCCGCCTTCGGCCTCACGGTCACCCTGGTCTGGCTCTATGTCGAGATCATCCGCCTGCTGGCCATCCTCCGCGGCGACGACTGACCGCCGTCGTACCTGTTGGCTCGCTTCAACAGCGAGGATGAACGACGAGAATTAACAGCCAGGAGCCCCGCCAAACGGCGGGGCTCCTGGCTGTTTCGGCGGCAATTATCGGCCCAGTGAAGTCGGCCCAGTAAAGTCAGCCCAGTAAAGTCGGCCCAGTGTCAGCCCAGCCGCTCCAGCACCACCGCCATGCCCTGGCCGCCGCCGACGCACAGCGTGGCCAGGCCGAGCGAGGCGTCGCGGGCGCGGAGCCCGTTGAGCAGGGTGGTGGTCATGCGGGCGCCGGTCATGCCGAAGGGGTGCCCGAGGGCGATGGCGCCGCCGTGGACGTTGAGCTTCTCCGGAGCAATGCCCAGCTCCCGCGCGCTGGCCACCACCTGGACAGCAAACGCTTCGTTGAGCTCCACGAGGTCGATATCGGCCATCGTCAGACCCGCCAGCGCGAGCGCCCGGCGCGTCGCTTCCACCGGTCCCATGCCCATCAGCTCCGGGGACAGCGCGCTGACACCGGTGGAGACGATCCGGGCGAGCGGTTCGAGGCCCAGCTCGCGGGCGCGGACGTCGCTCATGACCACGACGGCGGCGGCCCCGTCATTGAGCGGACACGCGTTGCCCGCCGTCACGGTGCCGCCGCTGCGGAAGACCGGCTGCAGGGCTCCGACGGCATCGGCCGTCACCCCGGGCCGCGGTGAATCGTCGCGGTCGACCACCGAGCCGTCCGCGCGGGTGTAGGGCGTGATCTCGCGGGCGTAGAACCCGGAGGCGATGGCCGCCTCCGCCCGGTTCTGGCTGAGGACGGCCCAGGCGTCCTGCTCCGCGCGGGTGATGCCATAGCTCGTGGCGACGTTCTCCGCGGTCTGGCCCATGGCGATGTACACGTCCGGCATCCGGCCGCCCAGGCGCGGGTCGGTCCACGGCGTGTTGGCGGCCGCGCGGGCCTCGGTGCGTTTCCGGGCCGCCTCGAACCGCGGGTTGTGGTTGCTCGCGTCGGTCTCGCCCGCGCCGGCCCAGTCCCGGTAGCGGGACACCGCCTCGACGCCGGCGGCGACGAACGCCTGACCTTCGCCGGCCTTGATGGCGTGGAACGCCATCCGCAGCGCCTGCAGGCTGGAGGCGCAGAAGCGATTGATGGTGGCGGCCGGAACGTCGTCCAGCCCGGCCAGGATGCCGACCACGCGGGCCATGTTGGAGCCGGCCTCGCCGCTCGGCTCGGCGCACCCCAGGTAGATGTCGTCCAGGCCGGGGCCTGGGCCCGCAGCCGCGTCGAACCCCGGAATCGCGGCGAGGGCCGCCGTGACCATGGCGGCGGCGAGATCGTCCGGCCGCTCGTCTTTCAGCGAGCCCTTGAAGGCCCGTCCGATAGGGCTCCTAGCGGTGGAAACGATGACTGCTTCTGGCATGCGCCCAGACTACGCCCCGCCTATGCCAGCCGCATCGCCCCTGCCGCGGGGCGGACGGCGAAGATCTCGGGCGCGGCGTATCCTGCGCGGGCGAAGGCCCGTTCGACGGCGGAACGCACCTCCTGCGCGGACCCTGCCGGCGTCAGGGCAATCGCCGAGCCGCCGAAGCCCCCGCCGGTCATGCGCGCTCCGATCGCGCCGGCCGACCGCGCCGTTTCCACGGCAAGATCCAGTTCGGCGCAGGAGATCTCGAAGTCATCCCGCATCGAGGCGTGGGAGGCATCCAGCAGGGGGCCGATGGCCGCCGGGCCCAGGGTCTCCAACAGCTCCACCGTCTGCAGCACGCGGTCGTTTTCCGTGACCACGTGGCGCACCCGCCGGAACGTCTCCCCATCCAGGAGCCCGCTGGCCTCCTCGAGGTCCTCCAGCCCGACGTCGCGCAGGGCCGGCACGCCGAGCACTTCAGCGGCGAGTTCGCACGATTCCCGCCGGGCCGCGTACTCGCCGTCGGCGTGGGAATGGGAGACCCGGGTGTCGATGACCAGGAGCACCAGCCCGGCGGCGCCGGCGTCGAACGGCACCTGGCGGACGCTCTGGTCCCGGCAGTCAAGGAAGACGGCATGGCCGGCCGTGGCGCGGAGCGAGGCGGACTGGTCCATGATGCCGGTGGGTGCGCCGACGAAGTCGTTTTCGGCCCGCTGGGTGGCCAGGACCATGTCCTGCGCGGACAGGCCGGCGCCCGCGAGCTCGTTCAGCGCCGAGATCACCGCGCACTCGATGGCATGGGAGGAGGAAAGCCCGGCCCCGCGCGGGACATCGGAATCCAGCAGCAGGTCCACCCCGGGAACCGGGACTCCCTGCTGCTGCAAGGCCCAGATGACGCCGAGCGGGTACTTGGTCCAGCCCCGGGCACTGGCACGGACCAGCGAACCGGTGTCCGCCGTCGTCAGCCCCTGGTTCCCGAACGTCGAAAGCATCCGCACGGCCGAATCCGGCCGGACCCGGACGGCCACCCGGGCCGCCCGGTCGATCGCGAACGGCAGGACGAAGCCCTCGTTGTAGTCTGTGTGCTCGCCGATGAGGTTGACGCGCCCCGGTGCCCGCCACACGGCGTCGGGCCGGGCACCGAAGACCGCCGCAAACCGGGCGGCGAGCCCGCTGGTGTCCAGGGAAGTGGTCATGGTCGCTCACCCGCGGTGCTGGAAGTCATGGGTCCAAGGTATACGGGTTGGCGGGCGGTCTGTACGGTGGTCACCATGGATCTCACAGCGACACCTTCCGCAGCCGGCCCTGTACCCGCCGCCAATGGCGCCGTGCGGCGCTACGCGTCCGGGCGGCAGTACGAACTCCGTCGCGGCGACGCCCTCGCCGTCGTGACCGAACTCGCCGCCGGCCTGCGGCTCTACAGCCGCGGCGGCATTGCCTTGACCGAGAGCTACGGCGACGGCGACATCCCGCCCGGCGCCACCGGGATCACCCTGGCGCCCTGGGCCAACCGGGTGGAAGACGGCGTCTGGTACCTCAACGGCAAGAAACTGCAGCTCGACATCACCGAGGTCTCCCGCAACAACGCCAGCCACGGGCTGCTGCGGAACTCCTCCTACGAACTCGTGGACGAGGACGGGTTCTCCGTCACCCTCGAGGCTGCCATCTTCCCGCAGCACGGCTACCCGTTCCTGCTGCGGCACCGGGTCCGCTATGAACTTGCCGAGGACCTCGGGCTGGTGGTGCGCCAGAGCCTCATCAACGACTCCCAGGATCCTGCGCCGTTCGTGCTCGGCGCGCACCCGTACCTGCGGCTGGGGGACGTGCCCAGTGAGGAGCTCACGGTGAGCGTGGGCGCCCGGACCCGGCTGGTCGCCGATGACCGCCTCATTCCGCGCAGCTCCGAGCCGGTCAGCGGCGACTTCGATCTCCGGGGCGGGCGGCTGGTGGGAACCCTGGACCTCGATTCGGCCTACACGGACCTGGAGTTCGACGGCGGCATCGCCCGGCACACGCTGCGGTCACCGGACGGGCGGACGGTGAGCCTGTGGCAGGACGAGGGCTGCGGCTACGTCCACGTCTTCGTGACCACCGAGTTTCCGGGCCGGTCGAAGGCGGTCGCGATCGAGCCGATGACCGGACCCGCCAACGCGTTCAACAGCGGCGAGGGGCTGCGCTGGCTCGCGCCGGGGGAGCAGTTCTCCATGACGTGGGGCATCGCCTCCTCCCTCGGGGCCGCTGCCGGCTGACGCGGCTGGCGCACGGGGCTGGTTTCTGGTCGCTGGTTTCTGCTCGCTGCCGGCCGGCTTGCTGGTTTCCTATTAACCGGCCGCTGGGGAATCATGGGGCTATGACGCCAGCTGAGGACGCCGCACCCGCCACAAGCCCCGCCCTTTCCGCGGCCGGCACCGGAACCCGTGCCGGGGCCCGGGTACGGACCGACCGCGAGATTGACCAGGACATTCCCTACGGCGTGCGGATCGCCGCCGCCTGGGCGTGGCGCGCCGGACTCATCCTGCTCGTGCTAGGCGGCCTGGTCTGGCTGCTGAGCCATGTCAGCTTCCTCATCATCCCGGTGATGGTGGCTGCGCTCCTGGCGGGTCTCCTCAGCCCTGCGGTGCGCTGGATGGCCAAACGCAGCGTGCCCAAGGGGCTTGCCGTTGCCATCACGGTGGTGGGCTTCATCGGTCTCATCGTCGGTGCCCTGACCCTGGTCGGGCGCCAGCTCATGCAGGGCTTCGGCGAGCTGTGGTCCCAGGCGCTCACCGGGGTGCAGCAGGTCCAGACCTGGCTGTCGGAGGGCCCGCTCCACCTGACGGCCGCCCAGATCGACAAATACATCCAGGAGGGGACCGCCGCGCTGCAGAACAACAGCAGCAGCATCCTCAGCGGTGCCCTGACGTTCGGGAGCACGGCCGGGCACTTCGCCGCCGGCCTCGTGCTGGCCCTGTTCGTGCTGATCTTCTTCCTGCTGGAAGGTGACAGGATCTGGGCCTTCCTGGTCAGCCTCATGCCGCGCAAGGCACGCCGCGCCACGGACGGAGCGGGCCGCCGCGGCTGGGCCTCCATGGTCAGCTACGCGCGCATCCAAATGTTCGTCGCATTCGTGGACGCCGTCGGAATCGGCGTCGGCGCCGCCATCATTGGCGTTCCGCTCGCCCTGCCCCTGGGCGTGCTGGTGTTCCTCGGTTCCTTCATCCCGGTGGTCGGCGCGCTGGTTACCGGCGCCATCGCCGTGCTGCTGGCACTTGTCGCCAACGGGCCCGTCAATGCGCTCATCATGCTGGCGATCGTGCTCGCCGTCCAGCAACTCGAAAGCCACATCCTGCAGCCGCTGGTCATGGGCAAGGCGGTGTCCCTCCACCCCGTGGCCGTGATCCTGTCCGTCGCGGCGGGCTCGTACCTCGCCGGAATCCCCGGCGCGCTGTTCTCCGTTCCGATACTGGCCGTAGCAAACTCGTCGATTCGCTACATTGCCGGCAGAACGTGGGAACATGATGAAGTGCTGGCAACCGCCGGACCAGAGGGCAGCCTTGCCCCCGAACCCGGCGCAGACACCACCTTCACAGACGTCCACCTGCCGGGCCGAACGCCCGGCCGCGAGGGCGCCGCACCCAACAGCGGTGCTCCGGGCAGCGATGCCGGACGGGGCACCGACGCCTGATCCGAAGAAGGAGAACAGTTCGTGAATACCCTTGAGAGCCTGCCCGTCACGCTGGACGATGTCCTGGAGGCGCAGAAGCTGCTCGACGGGATTATTACGCGGACCCCCGTGGAGTCTTCGCGGGCCCTCGGCAGCATGGTGGGCGGCGAGGTCTTCCTCAAATGCGAGAACCTGCAGCGCGCCGGGTCCTTCAAGGTCCGCGGCGCCTATGTGCGCATGGCCAAGCTCTCCGACGCCGAGAAGAAGCGCGGCGTGGTGGCGGCCTCGGCCGGCAACCACGCCCAGGGCGTGGCCGTCGCAGCCAAGAGCCTCGGCATCAAGGCCCGCATCTACATGCCGCTCGGCGTCGCCCTGCCCAAGCTCGCCGCCACGCGCAGCCACGGCGCCGAGGTGGTGCTGCACGGCCACAACGTGGACGAGGCACTGGCCGAAGCCAAGCGCTATGCCGACGAAAGCGGCGCCGTCTTTGTCCACCCCTTCGACGACGTCGACGTCGTCGCCGGCCAGGGAACCGTGGGGCTGGAAATCCTCGAACAGGTCCCCGACGTCGACACCATCCTCATGGGCGTCGGCGGCGGCGGCCTCCTCGCCGGCGTTGCCGTCGCCGTGAAGGCGCGCGCCAAGGAACTGGGCCGCGACATCCGCATCATCGGCGTCCAGGCCGAGAACGCCGCCGCCTACCCGCCCTCGCTCGCCGCGGACGCCCTCGTCCCGCTCAAGAAGGTCTCCACCATGGCGGACGGCATCGCCGTCGGCCGGCCCGGCCAGCTGCCGTTCAGCATCATCCGCGAGCTCGTCGACGACGTCGTCACCGTCAGCGAAGACGCCCTGGCCCGGGCCCTGATCTTCCTGCTGGAGCGCGCCAAGATGGTGGTTGAGCCCGCCGGGGCCGTCGGTGTGGCCGCGCTCATGGAAGGCAAGATCGAAAACCCCGGAACCGTCGCGGTGGTGCTCTCCGGCGGCAACATCGACCCCATGCTGATGCTCAAGGTGATCCAGCGCGGCCTCTCCGCCGCGGGCCGCTACATGACCGTCCGGATGATGCTCGATGACCGGCCGGGCTCGCTGGCCACGATTGCCCGCATCATCGCCGAAAACGACGCCAACGTCACGGGCCTGGACCACACCCGGGTGGGCGGCTCCATCAGCATGGGCGACGTCTCCATCACCGTCAACCTGGAAACCAAAGGCCACGAGCACTGCAGCCAGGTCCTTGCAGCGCTGCGGGCCGAGGGATTCCAGCCGATCGTGGTGCACTAGGGGCCGTGGTGACGGACGCGTCCCCGAGCGGCCGGCCGGGAACGGAGGACAGCCCAGGGACACGGGCGCGCACGGGATTGCTGGTGGTTGGCTCGTTCGTGGTGCTGCTGTACCTGATCGAGATCCTCAACACCGCCCTGTTCCATTCCCTGAACCGCACCTTCGGGCTGCGGCCGCGCAGCCTGGACGGGATCCTGGACATCCTGACCTTTCCGCTCCTGCACTCCAGCCTCGCCCACCTGATGTCCAACACGCTCCCGCTGATCATCTTCGGGTTCCTCGTGTTCCTGGCCGGGAGGAGGGTGTTCATCACCGCCCTGGCCGCCAGCTGGCTGGCGTCCGGGCTGGTGGTGTGGCTCATCGGCGGCGCCAGCGTCACGGTGGGTGCCTCGGGGCTGGTGTTCGGCCTCTTCTCGTTCCTCCTGGTCCGCGGCTTCTTCAACCGGAACTGGTGGCAGATTGCGCTGTCCGTGGTGCTGTTCATGGCCTACGGCGGCATCCTGTTCGGCGTCCTGCCCACCGTGGCAAGTTTCGTCTCGTGGCAGGCCCACCTCGGCGGGGCGATCGGCGGGGTCGCCGCGGCACTGCTGCTAAGCACCAGGCGCCAGCAGGCGCTGCCCCCGGGACGCTGATCATCCACGCGGCCCTCAAAGCGGCTCCGGCAAACAGCGGTAAGCACGACGCCGGCCTCCCCGCGAAGGGGAGGCCGGCGTCGTTGTTTCCGTGACGGAGCAGATTCAAATACCGAGCAGATTCAATACGGAACAGATTCGATACGGAACAGATTCGATACGGAACAGATTCGATACGGAACAGATTCGATACGGAACAGATTCGATACGGAACAGATTCGATACGGAACAGATTCGATACGGAACAGATTCGATACGGAACAGATTCGATACGGAACAGGTGCGGTGCTGCGGTGTCAGCCGGCGTACGGCTTGGCGGAGATGATCTCCACCGTGATGTCCTTGCCGTTCGGGGCGGTGTAGCTGAGCTTGTCGCCCTCCTTGTGACCGACGATGGCCGCGCCGAGGGGTGACTTCTCGCTAAAGACATCCAGATCCGAGTCGCCGGCGATCTCGCGGGAGCCGAGGAGGAAGGATTCCTGGTCGCCTGCGATCTTGGCCACGACGATCATGCCGGGCTCCACGATGCCGTCGTCGGCCGGTGCCTCACCGACGTGGGCGTCCCGGAGCAGCGCGGTGAGCTGGCGGATGCGGGCCTCGATCTTGCCCTGCTCCTCCTTGGCGGCGTGGTAGCCGCCGTTCTCCTTGAGGTCGCCCTCCTGGCGCGCAGCTTCGATCTTCTGGACGATTTCTGCCCGGCCGGGGCCGGAAAGGTTGTCCAGCTCTGCCTTCAGGCGGTCAAAAGCTTCCTGGGTAAGCCAAGCCGCAGTTGCGCTGTTGGTGGTAGACACGGACTTCTCCTTTGGGTGGTCATACAAGCAAAGACCCCGCCACGGTGGCCACTTTTATGACGCAGTAACCAGCTCAGCGGGGGAAAGGTATTGATCCATTGTAGTCAATCCTGTGGATAAACCAAAGAGGACTGCGGCGCAGGTCACACCGTGTTGCCGCCCGGGTCCAGGCTGGTGCAGCCTCCGCACCCCGGCGCGGCAGCCCCTGCCGCAGAGCGCCGCGGGCTCAGGCGGATGCTGCGGGCTACTTTCCGGTCTCCGGAATCCAGCAGCTGTCCACGACGGCGGACACCGCCTGGGACTCGGTGCGCAGCTGGGCGCGGTGCGCGGTGGTGTGCCCGCCGTCCGTGCCGACGTCGGCAGCGTTCGGCCCGATGTCCACGACCTTCCAGCCGACAATCGCGAACTTGGAGTCCATGGCCTTGACGGCGCATTTCGCGTCCGCTGCGGGGTCCTTGGTCACCTGAAAGTCGATCTCCGTCAAGGTGGCGTCGACGGTGCTGTAGCCGATGTCCTTGAAACTGACACTGGAAGTGGCCGCCGAGATCGAAACCCACGCCAAGAAGGCGACACCCACGGCCAGGGCGGCGATCAGGATGTTGCGCTTGCCCTTGCGGGTCAGCGCGCGCTTTTGGCCGCCGTAACGATTGGCTAGGCTGGTAGTTGCCGGCGCGGCAGGCTGATCCTCGGAAGTCACCAGTCCAGTTTAGTGTGGATCGGACCGTGGTGTTTCCGCGGCGGCTGAGGCTGCAGGGCAAACTTGCAGGGCCAACCTGCAGGACGGTCCCGCCTCCCGGCCAGCCCCACCTATGCGCCACAAGATATCCGCCACAAGATATCCACCAGAACAGACCCGCCCGTACAGAGCAGAACAGCAGAAAGAGGAGCCGTCCCACGATGACAGCATCCCCCAGCCCGTCAGCACCGCTTCGCCTGCTGGCGGTCCATGCTCATCCCGACGACGAGTCCAGCAAGGGTGCCGCCACCATGGCCATGTATGCCGCCTCAGGCGTGGACGTCCTCGTGGCCACCTGCACCGACGGCTCCCGCGGCGACATCCAGAACCCCGCGATGGAGGGGCAGCCGCACCCCAAACGCGACATGGCCGGGGCGCGCCGGCTGGAGATGGATGCCGCCGCGAAGGTCCTCGGCGTCCGGCAGCGCTGGCTCGGATTCATCGACTCCGGACTCCCGGAGGGTGACCCGCTGCCGCCCCTGCCGGCCGGGTGCTTCGCCCTACAGCCGCTCGAGCGGGCGGCCGCGCCGCTGGTCCGGCTGGTCAGGAACTTCAAGCCCCACGTGATCCTGAGCTATGACGAAAACGGCGGCTATCCGCACCCGGACCACATCATGGCGCACCGGGTGGCCGTCGAGGCCTTCGCGGCCGCCGGCGACCCCGAACGGTACCCGGGCATCGGGGAGCCATGGGCGCCCAGCAAGCTCTACTACGACCGAGCGTTCAGCCCGGACCGCTTCCGCGCGCTGCACTTCGCACTGGAGGAAGCCGGCCTGCAGTCCCCGTATGCCGAGCGGCTGGCCGCCTGGCTGGAGGCGGATGCCGAAGGGCACACCCCGCCAATGCCGACGCACCCCACCACCACCCAGGTGGAGTGCGGGGACTTCTTTGAAGCCCGCGACGCGGCGCTCCGCTCCCACCGCACGCAGGTAGACCCGGAGGGATTCTTCTTCGCGGTATCAGCGGCCATGCAGCGCAAGGTCTGGCCGTGGGAGGACTACTCCCTGATCGAGTCCCGGATCCCGGTCGACCTGCCCGAAACGGACCTGTTTGCCGGGCTAAGATAGACGGGAAAGGGCTCTTCTATCCGGTGTAGAAAAGACGCCATCGAGAAGATGCCCAGATAAACGACACCAGTTCCACAGAAGGTTTTACCGTGCACTCCTTGCTCATCGCCCTGGCAACGACCCCGGCGCCGACCCCCACGCCGTCGCTGCGCCCGGGCCTGTCCGAGGACCAGGTCACCCCGGGTCTGCTGGGCTTCCTGCTGACAGCCTTCATCGTGATTCTGACGGCACTGCTGATCGTGGACATGGTGCGGCGGATCCGCCGGGTCCGCTACCGTGCCCAGGTGGAGGCCGAGCGTGAGGCTGCCGAGGAAACCGCCGGAACCGCCGGAGCGGGGACCGCCGGCGTCGACGGCAGTGCTTTCCCCGCCGACGGCAGCGCTTTCCCCGCCGACGGCGGGGTTTCCCGGCCGGAGGTCAACGGCGATGCGGGACCCGGAACCCGCTGACGGCGGTTCCCCCGATCCGCTGGCAGGGGCCTCGAACGCCCTGGCGGCGGAACCCTCTGCCTACCTGCGCCAGCACGCCGGCAACCCCGTTCACTGGCAGCCGTTTGGCGACCCTGCCTTCGCCGCCGCGGCCGACCGGGACGTGCCCGTGTTTCTCTCGATCGGCTACGCGGCCTGCCACTGGTGCCACGTCATGGCCCACGAATCCTTTGAAGACCCGGACACGGCCAACTACCTGAACGCCCACTTTGTCTCCATCAAGGTGGACCGGGAAGAGCGCCCCGACGTCGACGCCGTCTACATGGCCGCCACCCAGGCCATCAGCGGCGAAGGCGGCTGGCCCATGTCCGTCTTCCTCCTCCCTGACGGCCGGGCCTTCCACGCCGGCACATACTTCCCGCCCCGGCCCATGCCGGGCCGTCCTTCCTTCCGGCAGGTCCTGGAAGCCGTGAGCGAGGCCTGGACGGAGCGCCGCGGCGCCGTCGAAGCCAATGCCGCCACGCTGGCGCGCGGCATCGCCGCGTCCCAGCCGGCCGCCGCGGTACGGCTCGACGGGCCGCCCGAGCCCTTGGACGCTGGCCTGCTGGGCGAAGCCGTTGCCGCCCTGGCCCGCTCCGAAGACCAGACGCACGGCGGCTTCGGCAGCGCACCGAAGTTCCCTCCCTCGGCAGTGCTCGAATTCCTGATCCGGCACGCTGCCGTGCCGTCGGCAGCCGCTGCCCCTGGCACCACTGCCTCTGATGCCGGTCACCCCGACACCGCCGCGGCGGCCCGGGACATGGCGGGACGCACTTTGGCGGCGATGTCCCGGTCGGCGTTGTTCGACCAGCTCGACGGCGGCTTTGCGCGCTATTCCGTGACCCGGGACTGGTCCGTTCCGCACTTCGAGAAAATGCTCTACGACAACGCCCAGTTGCTGCGCGTCTACGCCCACTGGTTCCGGCTGGGCGGCACCGCCGAGTATCCGGCCGCAGAGGCCGCAGAAGTCGCCGGGCGCACCGCGGACTGGCTCTTGGGCCGCCTCGGGCTGCCCCCTGAGACGGCGCCAGGCTCGGCGCCGTCGGCTGACCCGGACCCGGCATCGGGCACGGCCCCGGACAGGGTGGCCGTGGCCCTGGCGTCCTCGCTGGACGCCGACACCGTCGTCGACGGCGTGCACGCCGAGGGCGCCACCTATCTGTGGACTCCGGCCGGGCTCGAGGCACTGCTGGGGCCGGCCGACGGCGCCGCCGTGGCGGCCCTCATGAACATCCACACGCCTGGGACCGTGACCGCCGACGGCTCGCCGCTGCATCCGGGCCGGGCGATCACCGGGCGGGAGGCCGAGCTGTGGCGGCGGGTGCGGCCACTGTTGGCTGACGCCCGCAGCGGACGGCCGCAGCCCGGCCGGGATGACAAAGTGGTGGCCGGGTGGAACGGCCTGGCCGTCGCGGCGCTCGCCGACGCCGGGGCCGCCCTGGCCCGGCCGGAACTGGTTGACGCCGCGGAACGGATTGCGGCCTATCTGGAGCGCGTGCACTGGCGTCCGGCCGAGGGCGGCCCCGGCAGGCTCATCCGTGTGTCCCACGGCGGGTCAGCGCGCGGGATCGGGGGCTTGCTGGAGGACTACGCGCTGTGCGCCGAAGGCTTGTTCGCCCTCTATGGGGCTACCGGGCACACCCGCTGGTATGACCTGGCCGAGGCCATGCTGGACGCTGCTTGCGAACGCTTCGCGGCCGACGGCGGCCTGCAGGACGCTGCGGGGGAATCGACGCAGGTCACGGCCGCCCAGGGCGGCCGGGACGGGCTGGATCCGTTCGACAACGCCACCCCGAGCGGCGCCGCCGCGCTGGCCGGGGCGCTGGTGACCCACGCGGCCCTGTCCGGCTCCTCGGAGCACCGCGCCCTGGCGGCCAACATCCTCGCGCTGCTGCCCCCGCTCGCAAGCCGGGTGCCCCGCGTGGCCGGCTGGCTGCTCGCGACCGCCCAGGCCGCGCTCGCCGGGCCCGTCGAGGCCGCCGTCGCGGGGCCGGACACGCCCGAGCGGGCCGCACTCCACCGGGAGTTGCTGCTCTCGGCCAGCCCGGGGCTGGTGGTCGCGGTCCAGGACAACGACGCCGTCCGGCCCGTGCCGCTGCTGCTGGGCCGGGGCGCGGGTCCGGCGGGCTCCCCGCAGGTGTTCCTGTGCCGCGGCATGGTCTGCGACAGCCCGACGGATTCCGTGGAAGGGGTGCGGGAGCGTCTGGCTAGGATGGGCTGATGACTTCTCCGGCGACTTCTCGGGACGGCTTTGAGCTGGTGGTGTTCGACTGCGACGGTGTCCTGGTTGATTCCGAGGTGATCGCCATCCGGGTGGACCAGCTGGTGCTGGCCGATCTCGGCTGGGAGCTGGAACTGGATGAAATCGTGGAGCGGTTCGTCGGTAAGTCCGAGGCGCACTTTGTTGCCGCCGTCGAACAGCAGCTGGGTGTCCGGTTGGCCGACGGCTTGGACCGGGAGTACGGGCGGTGGTACCAGGAGGCGTTCGAACGCGACCTCGAGGCGGTCGACGGCATCGAGGACGCCCTGGACCGGCTGCGCCTGCCGCACTGCGTCGCGTCCAGCGGCAGCCATGACAAGATGCAGCGGACCCTGGGCAAGACCGGGCTGCTGCACCGCTTCCACGGCCGCATCTTCAGTGCCACGGAGGTAGCCAACGGCAAGCCGGCGCCGGACTTGTTCCTCCATGCCGCAGCGAGCCTCAACACCGCGCCGGAGCGGTGCGCCGTCGTCGAGGACAGTGCCTACGGCGTCCAGGCCGCCCGGGCAGCCGGAATGCACGTCTTCGCGTATGCCGGCGGCGTGACCCCGGCCGAGCGGCTGGCCGGTCCGGGGACCACCGTCTTTTCCGACATGCGCCGGCTGCCCGGGCTCATCACGGCGGGGCGGCCTGCGCGGTTCGCCTGACCCGGCCCTTGGCGCCGGACATTCCCCACTTTTGCGGGCCACTCCCGGAGTGTCGGGCACAAGAGCCGGTGAGTCGCGGCCTCGCGGTCACAAAGGTGGGGAGAGTACGCGCAGGCACGCGCCGGGGCAGCGGTGGTCCGGGGAGCAGCGGCGGCCCGACCGGGTCAGCTCAGGACCGCGATGGCAATGGCGATGTAGTGCGCGGCGAAAGCGACCACCGTCAGGGCATGGAACAGCTCGTGGAAGCCGAAGTGCTTGTAGCTGAAGTTCGGCTTCTTCAGGGCGTAGAAGACGGCTCCGGTGATGTACAGGGCGCCTCCGACGCAGATCAGCACGGCCGAGGCGACATTGGCGGCGAAGAAGTCCGGGAGGTAGAACAGCGCCCCGCAGCCCAGCGCGATGTAGATCGGCACATAGAGCCACCGCGGGGCGTTGGTCCACAGCACGCGAAACAGGACGCCGAGGATGGCCCCGGACCAGATGACCCACAGCAGCAGTTCGGCCTGCGGCCGTTCCAGGAGGGCCCAGGCGAGCGGCGTGTAGCTTCCGGCGATCACCAGCATGATGTTTGTGTGGTCCAGCCGCTTCAGGACGATCTTGACGCGCGGAGACCAGTTCCCCCGGTGGTAGACGGCGCTGACGCCGAAAAGCAGGACCCCGGTGACGGCATAGACGGCGCAGGCGATCTTCAGGTCCGGCGGCGCCAGGATGACCAGCACCAGCCCGGCGACGAAGGCCAGCGGGGCGGTCACTGTGTGGATCCAGCCCCGCCATTTCGGCTTGATCATCAGCAGCTCGGCAAGCCTCACGGCGGCGTCGTCCACCGGCGTGCCCTTCCTTGCCGCAGGCTCCGGCCTGGGCTCCAGACTGTTGCTTTCCATGCCGCAATAATAACCTACGCACTAGTAAGTTACCCGCGAGTAACAAGCGTTCCGGCGCTGTCCGGCGGCGGTCCTGCACGCGGCAGCGCGCTCCGGCAGGTACCCTAGGATGTGCACTGAACAAAGGACCTCAAGGAAGCCAGGTGAATCTCCGGATGGAAATGCCCGGGTTCCTCTACGGCTTTTACGAGCGCAAACTCCAGCGCTCCCTGGACCCGGAACGGATCCCCCGGCACGTCGGCGTCATGGTCGACGGCAACCGGCGCTGGGCCCGCCAGTTCAACGCCCCCACAAGCCAGGGGCATCAGGCCGGCGCGGATAAGATCCACGAATTCCTCGGCTGGTGCCAGGAGCTGGGCATCAAGGTGGTCACCTTGTACATGCTCTCCACGGACAACATGAACCGCTCCGGCGAAGAGCTGGATCTCCTGATGGGCATCATTGCCAACACCCTGGACCGGCTGGACGACGACGCCGACATCTCGGTGCACGCCATGGGCGCCCCCGAGCTGCTGCCGGACTACCTCGCCGAGCGGCTGAACAAACTCACGGCCCGCACGCCCGCGCACGAAAAGCTGCACGTCAATGTCGCCGTCGGCTACGGCGGACGGCGGGAAATCGTCGACGCCGTCCGGGAACTGCTGCACGACGCCGTCGCCCGGGGCGCGGACATCGGAAAACTGGCCGATGACCTCACCGTGGACGACATCTCGCGGTTCCTCTACACCCGGGGCCAGCCGGACCCGGATCTCGTGATCCGGACCTCCGGCGAGCAGCGGCTTTCCGGGTTCCTGATGTGGCAAAGCGCGTACAGTGAGTTCTACTTCTGCGAGGCCTTGTGGCCGGCGTTCCGCAAGGTCGATTTCCTGCGCGCCCTCCGCGATTACGCCGGAAGGCAGCGCCGCTTCGGCGCCTGAAGCCGTTCACGCGGAGTTCACAAGAATGCAACAAGAATCGCCGGGAAATTGACGGACAAACCCGCCTCCGGAGACGTACGTTAATCCCATCGGCGGGCAATTCGCCGGCCGATCGGGGAGGCCAGTACATGGAGCGGATTTTCGCACCGGGTGTATGGGAGGCCGCGTGCGGTCTTCAGGCCGAGCCGCCTCACCAATAACAAATCCGGGCATTGCCCCGGGGCTGGAGTCGATGTGGCTACTTCTGAGCAACTGCCCGACGTCATTTCCGACCAGGGACAGAAAGCTACCTCTCGCGCCAAGCGAGCCACCTCAAAGACCGGTGCAGCGGATTCCGCCGCGGCCGGTCTTGCTGTTTCCGGGGAAGGAACAGGAAAACGGGGCACGGCCCGCAGTTTTGTGATCGATACCTCCGTGCTGCTCTCCGATCCGCGGGCCCTCCTGCGCTTCGCCGAGCACGAAGTCATCCTGCCGATCGTCGTTATCACCGAGCTCGAAGGAAAGCGCCACGACCCGGAACTGGGTTACTTCGCTCGCAAGGCGCTCCGCCTGCTCGATGACCTGCGGCTCGAGCACGGCGGCCTGGACCGTCCCATCCCGCTCGGCCACGACGGCGGCACACTCATGGTGGAACTGAACCACATCTCCGCCGAGGTGCTGCCCGCAGGCTTCCGCGGGGCGGACAACGACAGCCGCATCCTCGCGGTGGCCAAGAACCTGGCCAACGAGGGCCGCGACGTGACGGTGGTGTCCAAGGACCTGCCGATGCGCGTCAAAGCCTCGGCCATGGGGCTGCTGGCCGATGAATACCGCAACGAACTCGTCAAGGACTCCGGCTGGACCGGCGTCGCCGAGCTCGACGCGGGCGAGGACGAGGTCGCTACCCTTTACGGGCACGAGCCGGTCTTCATTCCGGCCGCGGCCGAAATGCCGACCAACACGGGGCTGGTCCTGCTCTCCAGCCGCGGCTCGGCGCTCGGGCGCGTAGGGGCCGACAAACAGGTCAGACTCGTCAAGGGCGACCGCGACGTCTTCGGACTCCACGGCCGCTCGGCCGAGCAACGGCTCGCCATCGACCTCCTGATGGACCCGTCCGTCGGTATCGTGTCCCTCGGCGGCCGGGCCGGCACGGGCAAGTCCGCGCTGGCCCTCTGCGCCGGCCTCGAAGCCGTCCTGGAGCGACGGGAGCACCGCAAGGTGATCGTCTTCCGCCCCCTGTACGCGGTGGGCGGCCAGGAACTGGGCTACCTGCCCGGTTCTGAGGCGGAGAAGATGAACCCGTGGGCGCAGGCCGTCTTCGACACCCTGGGGGCGCTGGTCAGCCAGGAAGTCGTGGAGGAAGTGATGGACCGGGGCATGCTCGAAGTCATGCCGCTGACCCACATCCGCGGGCGCTCGCTGCATGACGCGTTCGTGATCGTCGACGAGGCCCAGTCCCTGGAGAAGAATGTGCTCCTGACCGTGATGAGCCGGATCGGCCAGAACTCCAAGATCGTCCTGACCCACGACGTCGCCCAGCGCGACAACCTGCGGGTCGGACGGCACGACGGCGTCGCCGCGGTCGTGGAGACGCTGAAGGGGCATCCGCTGTTCGGCCACGTCACCCTCACCCGCTCGGAGCGCTCGCCGATCGCGGCCCTGGTGACGGACCTGCTGGAGGGGGCGGAGATCTAGGCTCGTCCTGGCGTGGGGCCGTGGTCCGGTTAGCCGGGCCGCGGCCGTTCGCTGTTGTTGGGTTTGTCGTTGTCGGTTTCGCCGGGTTGGGTTTGTCGTTGTCGGTTTCGCCGGGTCACGGCCTTTCGCCGTCGCTTAGACACGGCGCATGGGACCCGCTGCGGTCGCGGGGCGACCTCCGGGGTCCGATGCGCCGCGATGCGCTCCTTTACGAAAGACCGCGTCCCGGCTTGGTGAGCGTCTCGCCTCCGCGGGGCTGCGGTGTCCAGCAAAGGAGCGCATCGCCGACCGTAGCGTAGCGACGGGAGGTGTCTAAGCGACGGCGGGGCGCCGCTGCACCGCGAACCCAACCACGGCAACCCAGCGACGGGAGGTGTCTAAGCCTCGATCCACCGGTCGGGTTGATGTTGTTGCGGCGTTTTAAACGGAGAATGCCTGCCGGATCGGGAAAAATGGGGTTTGTCTAGAACTCCGTTTGGCCAGTCCGAGAGGCATCTCGTAGATGCAACTTTTCCATAGATCCACGCACGTGTCAGCCACGTTCGATGATTCCAATCTCGTGTCGGCCTCGGGGCTGGTCCCGGCGATGGCACTGGCGGTGAAAACCTGCCTCGGCGAACTCGCTGATCAGTGGCTGACGCTGCCCGGGTACTTCGGCGCCAACGCGGGCCTGAAAGTCACCGCGCTGGTCGCGGGCATGGTCGCCGGCGCCGATTCCATCGATGACATGGCCTTGCTGCGTCACGGTGGGATGAAGAAACTCTTCGCCGGCGCGTATGCCCCGTCGACCTTGGGATCGTTCCTGCGGGCGTTCACCTTCGGCCATGTCCGCCAGCTCGATGCCCTCGCGGCCCGGTGGCTGGTCAATGTCGCCGCGGTGGCCCCGATCGCCTCCGGTATCGATGATTACGCCTTGGTCGATATCGACGACACCATCAAGGAAGTCCACGGCTACCGGAAACAGGGCTCCGGATACGGCTACTCCGGGGTCCGGGGATTGAACGCGCTGATCGGGATCCTCTCGACCGCGACCGCGGCGCCGGTCATCATCGGCGCCCGGCTGCGCAAGGGAAGCGCCGGGTCCCCGCGCGGGGCAGGGAAGTTCATCGGTGACGTCCTGGCTACCGTGAAACGGCTGCGCGGCAGGGGGGCCACCGGGCTGGTGCTGCTGCGCGCCGACAGCGCGTTCTATGGCCACCCGGTCGTCACGGCCGCGCACCGCGCCGGCGCGAAAGTGTCCATTACCGCCCGGATGGACCCGGCCGTCAAACGCGCCATCGCCACCATTGATGAGGATGCCTGGACCACCATCCAGTACACCGACGCGGTCCGCGATGAAACCACCGGGGCCTGGATTTCCTCGGCAGAAGTCGCCGAGACTGCCTTCACCGCCTTCGTGGGCCGGAAGAAAGCCGAACGCGTCCACGGGCGCCTGGTCGTGCGGCGGATCCCTGAACTGAATGCCGAAGCAGGCACGGGGCAACAGACCCTGTTCGACACCCACCGCTTCCACGCCTTCTTCACCACCAGCGAACTGGACACGGTCACGGCAGATAAAACCCACCGCCAACACGCCGTCATCGAGCAGGTCAACGCGGACCTCAAAGACAGCGCCCTCGCGCACCTGCCCTCGGGAAAGTTCACCGCCAACGCAGCCTGGCTAGTCCTGGCGAGCATCGCTTTCAACCTCTCGCGCGCCATCGGCACCCTCGCCGGCACCGACCTGGGCAAAGCACGCAGCGGCACAATCCGCCGAAAACTCATCACCATCCCGGCCCGGATCTCGACCTCGGCACGGAAAATCGTCCTGCACCTGCCCGCGCACTGGCCCTGGGAAACCGGATGGTCACAGCTCTTCGAAGCGGCCTGCGGGCCGCCACGGGCCGCCGCCATCTGACCACCCAGCCAATCCGGCGCAACCAGGACCACGGAACACCACCGGCAGCAAGGCCGGCAACTCAGTCACGCCCCCGGCCGAAACCCGGACCAAGATCAGGGCGACCCCGCCCAACAAACCCGACCGGTGGATCGAGGCTAAGCGACGGCGGGGCGCCGCTGCACCGCGAACCCAACCACGGCAACCCAGCGAGGGGAGGTGTCTAAGCGACGGCGGGGCGCCGCTGCACCGCGAACTCAACCACGGCAACCCAGCGGCGGGACGTGTCTAAGCCCGCGGGTCGCCGCGGCGACGTTTCGGGTTACTTCTGGATGCCCAGGTACTTTGCCGTTGCTTCGTGGCCCTTTACGTGGAGGTTCCAGTCCGGGCGCTTGAAGGTTGCGGGGGTCAGGCGGACGTGTTGGACTTCCTGGGCCTTGCCGCCCCAGATGGCCCGGGTGATGCCGTTGAATTCGTAGCCGAGGGAGCGCGAGACGCCCAAAGACTGGCGGTTCCAGACGGCGGCCTCGGACGTTGCGAGGTCGGCACCGAGGTGGTCGAAGGCGTAGAGTGCGACGGCGGCACGCATTTCCTTGCCAAGGCCGCGGCCCTGGGCGCTCCGGCGGAGCCATGAGCCCGTGGTGACTGTCCTGATGGTGGCGAAGTCCTTGGCCCCGATGTCCTGGCAACCGACGAATTCGTCCTTGTGCCAGATGCCGAGCAGGAGGGCCCAGTCCTCGGGCGCCGTGGCACCGCGGCACCGCCAGTACCACTGCGCCATGCTGGTCGCGAGCTCGTGGGCCGGGGCTTCGGTCCACGGGTTGCTGAATGGGCTCCGGCCCGGCTCGTGCACGCCGCTCAGTGCGGCCTCGACCGCGGCAGGAATGTCCCCGTCGCGGATGGGCCGCAGTTTGAGGCGCGGCGTGGTCAGAGTCAGGCCGAAAGGAGGCCAATATGTGGCGGGCTCAATCATCGGGGAATCCTAGCGGCGCCGGCCCCAGGACGCCAGTCACGCCGCTGCACCCTTCTGGTGTCCCCGTTTACTCGGCTGGTACATCCCAGCTGATGTGGCGGCGGACGTCCGTGAGGTTCATGGATTCGGCCAGGAACAGGTCATCGAGCATGTACTCATCCACGCCCAGGATCCTGATCCAGTGGCCGTAGCCGGCGGCATCGTCGCCAGCCCCCGGCGCGTCCAGCCAGCGGCTCGCAACGCAGACGCCGGTGCCGGCGTCGATCCTCAGCAGCGTGTGTCCCGGCCGGCAGAGCGGGGCGGCAGGATCGGCGGGACGGTACGAAGGGTTCGGGCTGACCGTGGTTTCCAGGGCGGCCCGGCCCTCGTGGTCGACTTCCGTGACGGGGCCAAGTTCCACGGCGTTGGCGTTGGGGAATTCCAGCGGCACGGGGGAGTTGCCTGCGAGCTCCACCGGGTCCAGGGCCGCCGCGAACCGGCCGTTCCCGAACGACGGTTCGCCGTAGGCTGCCTCCGGACGGCGGCGCACCAGCCCGTCGTCGTCGTACACCGGGGTGACCAGGTGTGGCGGCAGGAGCCAGGTCTTCCGCGTGGAACTGACATAGAAGCCGCCGCGTGAGTCGTTGATGCCGGTGGTGCTGGCAATCACCAGCCCGTCGGCGGTCTCCAGCCGCAAGGCGCCGGGCCTGCGCAGCCACGCCCTGACGAGGCCCTCCGGAGAAGCCATGGGGGAGCCTGCGGAACGCGTGAGGGGCCGGTCAAGGTACTCGAACCTCAGCGACTGCCACTTCCAGGGCGAGGACCGGCACAGGTGCCGGAAGGCCGCAGCCGGATTTGCCGGGCCGCGGGGCGCGAGCGGCCCGCGCCCGTTCCTGCTGTCCCATCCGGCCATATCCACAGTTTACGCGCGGGCCCCACGGGCCGGACGAATATCCAGTAGCATCCGAGAGTGATCGAACGACTCGGCACCCTCGGCGCCGCCAACCCGCTGGCCTTCTGGCTCGTGGTGGCCGCGTGCGCCTATTTTTCCCTCATGGCCGTTCGGCTCACCGTGATCGACGTCCGGCACCACCTGCTGCCGGACCGGATCGTGTTTCCGTCCTATGCGATCGCCGGAGTCCTCCTGCTGGGCGCGGCCGCCAGCCAGCTGCTGCCCGCCGGGCAGGACGGTGCCGGTACGCCGGACGCCGTGCTGTTCGGTGTGCCGGGGCTGGGCGTCCTTGCCGGCGGGGCGGCCCTCTGGCTCTTCTACTTCCTGCTGCACGCGGTGTATCCGCCGGGAATGGGCTTCGGCGACGTGAAGCTTGCGGGCGTCCTGGGGATGTATCTGGGGTTCCTGGGCTGGGGGCACGTCTTTGCCGGGACCTTCGCCGCATTCATGTTCGGCGGGTTGTGGAGCCTCGGATTGCTCGCCCTGCGGCGCGGCACGCTGCAGTCGGCCATTCCCTTCGGGCCGTTCATGCTGGCCGGAGCCGCGGCCGCGATGCTTCTGATACCGGCCGGTTAGGCTGGCGGCATGGCGACCCCGGAATTCATCCTGAAGCTGCGGGAGAAAATCGGACACGAGGCCCTCTGGCTGCCCGGCGTCAGGGGAGTGGTGTTCGACGACGCCGGCCGGGTCCTGCTCGGCCGGCGGGCCGACAACGGGCAATGGGGGCTGATCACCGGAATCCTGGAACCGGGCGAGGAGCCCGCGCCGGGCCTGCTGCGGGAAATCCTCGAAGAGACCGGTGTGGTGGCCGCCGCCGAGCGGCTGGTTTCGGTGGACGCCGTCGGGCCCACTCGCTACCCCAACGGCGACGTGTGTCATTTCCTGACCCTGGTGTTCCGCTGCCGTTTCGTTTCGGGAGAGGCCCGGGTCAACGACGACGAATCCCTCGAGGTCGGCTGGTTCCGGCGGGCGGAGTTCCCCGAGCTCATGCCCGGGCATCTGGAGATGATCCGCCGGGCCGCTGACCCCGCCGGCGAGGTCCACTACCGGCACTGACATGGCCCTGATCCGGCGCCAGGCTGCCGGCACCAGCCGTCCGGCATGCGGCAGGGGCGCCGCAACCCCCAAAGATTGCGGCGCCCCTGGTCTTTACCGGTGGGCTGCCCGTTCCGCCTCGAGCCGCTCGGCCTCCTCGCCGCCGACGGCCTCGCCGCGGGCCACCATACCGGCGGTGTCCGAGAGCGGGATCTGCTTCAGGGTCAAAGCCAGGATCAGGGCGATGCCCAGGAACGGCAGCAGGTACCAGAAGACGGGAGCGAGCGAATCGGCGTAGGCGTTGACGATTGCGTCCTTGAGTTGGGCCGGGAGCTGGCTGAGGGTCTGGGGGTCCATCGTCCGGGTGGACTGGGACGCCTGCTCCGCGGACGCGCCGGCTCCGGTGAAGGCGTTGGTCAGGGACTCGGCGAGCCGGGTGGTGAAGATCGAGCCGAAAACTGCCACACCGAGGGACGCTCCGACCTCACGGAAGTAGTTGTTGGTGCTGGTCGCCGTGCCGATCTGGTCCGCCGGCACGGAGTTTTGCACCACCAGGACAATCACCTGCATGATCGAGCCCAGCCCGGCGCCGAAGATGAACAGCTGCACACAGATCACCCAGATGGGCGTGGCGGCCGTGAGCGTGGTCAGCCACAGCATCGCCGCGATGGTCAGGGCGGCCCCGAGGATTGGGAACATCTTGTACTTGCCGGTCTTGGAGATCCGGATGCCGGAGAAGATGGCCATGCCCATGAGACCCACCATCATGGGCAGCATCAGCAGGCCGGATTCCGCGGCGGAGGTCCCGGAGGACATCTGCAGGAAGGTGGGAACGAACGCGATCGCAGCGAACATACCGAGTCCGAGAGTGAAGCCGATGGCCGTGGAGTTCACGAAGATCCGGTTCTTGAACAGGCTCAGCGGAATGATGGGGTCCTCGGCCCGGCGCTCCACCATGACGAAGGCTGCTGCGGCGAGCACCAGCCCGGCGCCGAAAGCCCACGTCAGCGGCGAGTCCCAGCCTTCGTCCTTCTTGCCGCCGAAGTCGGTGAAGAAGATCAGGCACGTGGTGGCGGCGGAGAGCAGCAGCACGCCCAGGATGTCGATCCGTTTCTCGGCCTTCTTGTTCGGCAGCGTAAGGGTGAACCAGGCAATGGTGAAGGCGGCGATGCCGATCGGGATGTTGATGTAGAAGGCCCATTCCCAGGTCAGGTGGTCCACAAAGAAGCCGCCCAGGAGGGGGCCGGCGACGGCGGAGAGGCCGAAAATTGCGCCCAGCGGTCCCATGTACTTGCCGCGTTCCTTGGCCGGGACGATGTCGGCGATGATGGCCTGCGAGAGGATCATCAGGCCGCCGCCGCCCAGGCCCTGGATGGCGCGGAAGACCACGAAGCCCCAGAAGTCCGTGGCGAGGGCGCAGCCGACCGAGGCAAGGGTGAAGAGCCCGATGGCCACGAGGAACAGGTTCCGGCGCCCCAGGATGTCGCCGAACTTTCCGTAGATCGGCATGACGATGGTGGTGGCCAGCAGATAGGCCGTGGTGATCCACGCCTGGTGCTCCACACCGCCGAGCTTGCCGACGATGGTGGGCATGGCGGTGGAGACGATGGTCTGGTCCAGGCTGGAGAGCAGCATGCCCGCGATGAGGGCGGAGAAGATGATCCAGATGCGTTTCTGGGTCAGCAGCAGCGGCTCGGCTGCTGGCTTGATGCTGACGGCGGCGCTCATTGCGCTCCTTCGGATGAATTGGGTTGGGAGGTGCTGGACTGGGAGGTGCTGGGAAGGGAAGAGCTGGAGGGCGACGTGCTGGCCCTGGGTGTACCGGCCGGAGACGCGTCGAACGGCATCGAAAAGAGCGTGCGGGCGGCGGCCACGTTTTCCAGCAGCATGTCCTTGTACGGGCGCGTATTGCCTTCGGAGAAGTATTCGGCGCTGGTCTTCCGGGCGATATTTCCTAGCAGGACCACGGCCATGCGGACCACGGGGTGGTCGGTGGGGACGCCTTCCCTGGCCGCGAGCATGCGCGCGAATTCAGCCTCGCGTTCCTCGGAGGCACCGATGATCCGGAGCATCAACTGGGGCTCCTTCTTGATCACCCCGATCAGCTGGCGGGTCTCTTCCTCGGACGTGCTCATCCGTTCCGACAGGTCCAGGGAGAGCCGCACGAGGTCGGAGAGCAGTGAGGCCGAGATTTCACCGGCGGGCGAGTCCGCGCCTCCCGCCATGAACCGGGCGACCACCTCTTCGGGAAAGTCGTCGTCGACATGGCCGAGGATCGCGTCCTCCTTGGCGGGGAAGTAATTGAAGAAGGTCCGGCGGGAAATGCCGGCCTGCTCGCAGACTTCCTCCACGGTGTAGCCGTTGAGGCCCCGTTCGGCGGTCAGGGAACGCGCGACGGCGGTGATCGCCGCCCGTGTCGCGGCCCGCTTGCGCTCGCGGAGACCGCCCAAACTAATTGCACTGTCATCCATGGAGTGTATTTTTGCACCAAATCACGATTAGTGCAAAATTGGATCGAGTGCGGCAGATCGCAAGATCGGGTGCTGCAGATCGCAATAGTGTCACTGGTCCGCCGTAGCCTGCTCCTGTCCAGCCCTTCAGCTGGCAACGCGTGGTCCCGGACGAGGCAGAAGCACCGTCTCGGACCGGAAATGGGGAAGCATGACAGATTCAGCACTGACGCACGTGTACGTCCTCCTGGACCGTTCCGGCTCCATGAGCTCCATCGCCGATGACACCGTGGGCGGGTTCGCGGCCTTCGTCCGTGAACAGCAAGCGGTCGCGGGCCGGTGCAAGCTGTCGCTGGCGCAGTTCGATGACACCTACGAGCGCGTCTACGCCTCGGTGGACATTCAGGACGTCCCGGCCCTGGACCTGCAGCCGCGCGGCAGCACGGCCCTCCACGACGCCATGGTCCGGCTGATCGGGGAAGCGGGCGCCGAACTCGCGGCCCTCCCGGAGGGCCAGCGCCCCGGCACCGTGCTCGTCGCCGTGCTGACGGACGGCCACGAGAACTCTTCGCGCGAGGCCACCGGTGATCTGGTCAAAGCCCTGGTCCAGCGGCAGCAGAGCCAGTGGGGCTGGCAGTTCACCTATCTGGGCGCCAACCAGGATGCCGTGCTGACGGCCGGCGGCCTGGGCATCCGCGCCGAAGACGCGCTGACCTACGCCGCCGGAAACGTCGACGCTGCCTTCTCCGTCCAGTCCGCCAAGACCCGGCGGCTGCGGGAGGCGCGGATCGGCGGTGCCAGCATGGACGAGGCCTCCGCGGCAGCCGCCTACACGCCCGAGGAGCGCGCGGCGGCCGGGGGAGATGGCCCCGTGTCCTAGGCCGGACACGGCCGCGGCCGGCGCCTTTCGGAGGAAAGACGCCGGCCGTGTGACGGGTCCGGTGGGCTGGGCCGCCGGACTAGGCCTTGTGCGGCGGGCGCGTCATGGACATGACGTCCAGGGCAGTGTCCAGCTGCTCCTCGGTCAGTTCGCCGCGCTCGAGGAAGCCCATGGAGACGACGGTCTCGCGGATGGTCAGGCCCTCGGCCACCGCCTTCTTGGCGATCTTGGCAGCGTTCTCGTAACCGATGAACTTGTTCAGCGGGGTCACGATCGACGGCGAGGCCTCGGCCAGGAAGCGGGCGCGCTCCACGTTGGCGGTGATGCCGTCAATCATCTTGTCGGCCATGACACGGCTGGTGTTGGCCAGCAGGCGCACAGACTCAAGGAGGTTTGCGGCCATGACCGGGATGCCGACGTTCAGTTCGAAGGCGCCGTTGGTGCCGGACCACGCAATGGCGGTGTCGTTGCCGATCACCTGGGCGCAGACCATGATGGAGGCTTCGCAGATGACGGGGTTGACCTTGCCGGGCATGATCGAGGAACCCGGCTGCAGGTCCGGGATGGCGATTTCGCCGAGGCCGGTGTTGGGGCCGGAACCCATCCAGCGCAGGTCGTTGTTGATCTTCATGAAGGAGATCGCAATGTTGCGCAGCTGGCTCGACGCTTCGATGAGGCCGTCGCGGTTGGCCTGGGCTTCGAAGTGGTCGCGGGCCTCGGTCAGGGGCAGCCCGGTGTCGGCCGCGAGGAGCTCGATCACGCGCTCCGGGAAACCGGCCGGCGTGTTGATGCCCGTGCCCACGGCGGTGCCGCCCAGCGGGACCTCGGCAACGCGGGGGAGGGAGGCATTGATGCGCTCGATGCCGTAGCGGACCTGCGCGGCGTAGCCGCCGAACTCCTGGCCCAGGGTGACCGGGGTGGCGTCCATGAGGTGCGTGCGGCCGGACTTCACGACGTCCTTGAACTCGACAGCCTTGCGCTCCAGCGACTCGGCCAGGTAGCCCAGGGCCGGGATCAGGTCATTGATCAGCGCGGACGTGGCGGCCACGTGGACCGAGGTCGGGAAGACGTCGTTGGAGGACTGTGAGGCGTTGACGTGGTCGTTGGGGTGGACAACTTTGTCGCTCCCGGCGGACTTGAGGGCACGCGAGGCGAGCTCGGCGATGACCTCGTTGGTGTTCATGTTCGAGGACGTGCCGGACCCCGTCTGGAAAACGTCAATCGGGAAGTCGCCGTCGTACTTGCCGGTTGCAACCTGGTCGGCGGCGTCGGCGATCGCCTGGGCGAGCTCGCCGTCGAGCACCCCCAGTTCGGCGTTGGCCTGGGCTGCGGCCTTCTTGACCCTGGCCAGGGCCTCGATGTGGGCGCGCTCCAGCGTCTTGCCGGAGATCGGGAAGTTCTCGACTGCACGCTGCGTTTGTGCGCGGTATAGGGCGTTCACGGGAACGCGGACTTCGCCCATCGTGTCGTGTTCAATGCGGAACTCTTCGGTGTTCAACTCATCTGTGGAAGTCATGGGCCTAGCTTATTGGGAGTAGGCGTTGCACCGAAAACCGTGAACGGCCCCCGCCGCGGCAGCCGCGACGGGGGATCAGGGCCAGGAGTGCCGGGTCCGGAGCGATGGGGCCGGAGAGCCGGGTCTAGAGCTCGCCGATTCCGGACACGAGGTCGGCCTTGCCGTCTGCCAGGCTGTACGCGAGGCCGATCACGGCGGCGCGGCCGCTTCCCACTGCGTCCGAAATCACACGGGAGCTGTCCACGAGTCGCTGCGAGGTCTGCTTCACGTTCTCGACCACCATGTCGTTGACATCCTCCTGATTGTTACGGAGCGAGGTCAGCACGGAGGGGGTGATGCGCTCGACCAGGCTGCGCATGAATCCGACCGGCATCTGGCCGGTCTCCACGGCGGTCTTCGTGGCGGTGACGGCGCCGCACCGGTCGTGCCCCAGGACCACGATCAGCGGCACGCCAAGGACGCTGACGCTGTATTCCAGGGAGCCGAGCACGGCGTCGTCGATCACCTGTCCCGCGGTCCGGACGACGAACGCATCGCCCAGGCCGAGGTCGAAGATGATCTCGGCCGCGAGACGGGAGTCGGAGCAGCCGAAGATTACGGCGAACGGGTGCTGGTTCTCGACGAGCGAGGAGCGCCGCGATGCATCCTGGTTGGGGTGCGAGGACGCGCCGGAGACGAAACGTTCGTTGCCTTCGCGGAGACGCCGCCAGGCAAGTGCAGGGGTGAGATAGGTGGCCACGCCCCCGACTTTACTGTGTCGCTGCGGCCGAAGGGGAAACTGTTGCGCCCGGCGTGACCGCCGGTGCGCTGTTTGGTGCGCTGCTTGGTGCGCTGTTCGGTGCAATTGCGGGAGGGTTGCTTTCAAGCGACTTCACCACGGCTGCGGCGAGGGCGGAGAACTCGTCGAGCGTTGCGGACCCGGACAGGATGACGGTGGTGCCGCGGTCGGCCAGCACCATGGACTTCTCGCCCTTGCCGGCGTCGCGCAGTTCCCAGTCCCGGCCGCCGGCGTTGCGGGTGCCGGTCACGGGCGCGTTCTTGGTCTGCTGCAGGAGCCAGGTGGGGTTGGCCTGGCGGGTCTGCACGAGGGCGATGAAGGATTCCTTGGGCGTCAGGTAGCCGACTTCCCAGACAGGGACGCCGGTGCCGGCGCCGGACTCCCAGCGCGCGTAGTTGGCACGAAATGTGTCGCCGGTATCGGCCGCCACGGGTGTGAATCCCGCCACATCCGCCGCGTTCTGCGCGGTGGCGCTGACGTTGATGTTTGGCCGGTAGCCGTCCGTTTTGGGGGACGGGTTCATGAGGACGATCGGCAGAAACGCGGCGATGCTCACCACCAGGGCGATGAGCATGCCCATCACGGAGGCGTTGGCGCGTTTTGCCGCTGCAGCGGCGATGACGGGCCGGACCGGCGGCTGTCCGGAGGTCTCCGGGTCTGCCGCGGGGGCGCTGCCAGCCGGAGAACCGGGGGCAGCGGGGGAGGCGTCCTGCAATTCACTCACCCCTCTATAGTCGCCCATATCCGGTCTGATCTCACATTCGCGGCGCAGCGGCCGCCCGGAGGTGAAGTACGTCACGCACCGGTCATCCCATGACCTGGCGCGGCTGCCACGACTATGATCAATATCAGACGAATCACCGCGACGGATCGATCCTGGCCGTACGGGTTCAACGACCGCCACTCGAAGAAGAGGTTCACGTGACACCAGCGCCCATGTCCCAGAAGTACTCAACGCTTTCCCCCTCGCTCGCAGTCGGGATCGACGAGCCTGACCGCAACCTCGCACTGGAACTTGTCCGCGTCACCGAAGCCGCGGCCATCGCCGGCGGTCACTGGGTGGGCTTCGGCGACAAGAACAAGGCTGACGGCGCCGCCGTGGACGCCATGCGCTCCTTCCTGCAGACCGTGCACTTCAACGGCGTGGTGGTCATCGGCGAGGGCGAGAAGGACGAAGCCCCGATGCTCTTCAACGGCGAACGCGTCGGCGACGGCACCGGCCCGGAGTGCGACGTCGCCGTCGACCCCATCGACGGCACCCGCCTGACGGCCCTCGGCATCAACAACGCCCTGGCCGTGCTGGCCGTGGCCGAACGCGGCTCCATGTTCGACCCCTCCGCCGTGTTCTACATGGAAAAGCTCGTCACCGGCCCGGAAGCGGCCGACATGGTGGATCTTCGCCTGCCCGTCAAGCAGAACCTGCACCTCATCGCCAAGGCCAAGGGCGTCAAGGTCAACCAGCTCAACGTCATGATCCTGGACCGCGACCGGCACCGCCCCCTCGTGGAGGAAATCCGCGAAGCCGGCGCCCGCACGAAGTTCATCATGGACGGTGACGTCGCAGGGGCCATCGCCGCTGCCCGTGCCGGCACCGGCGTCGACGCCCTCATGGGCATCGGCGGCACCCCGGAAGGCATCGTCGCGGCCTGCGCCATCAAGTCCCTCGGCGGCGTCATCCAGGGCCGGCTGTGGCCCACGAGCGACGACGAGAAGCAGAAGGCGATCGACGCCGGCCACGACCTCGAGCGGGTGCTGTCCACCAATGACCTCGTCTCCAGCGACAACTGCTACTTCGCGGCCACCGGCATCACCGACGGCGACCTCCTCAAGGGCGTGCGCTACTCCAAGGACAAGGTCCTCACACAGTCCATCGTGATGCGCTCCAAGTCCGGCACCATCCGCTTTGTCGACGGCGAGCACCAGGCCAGCAAGTGGGAAGGCTACGCCCGCAAGAGCTAGCACCTGCGCAGTAGGCAGCATCCACTGAGCACCACTCACTGAACATGACGAATCCCGGGGCCGCATCCGTGCCCCGGGATTCGTCGTCTTAATCGCGTTAATCGCGGAGTCTGATGCCGTGTCTATTGCCGCCGGGCGTCCGCAGGTCCGGCGCGTTCGATAGGGTGGAGCCATGACGTGGCTTGTAACTGGCGGTGCAGGATATATCGGTTCTCATGTGGTGTCCGCTTTGCGCGGCGCCCGGATCCAGCCGGTGGTGATTGACTCCCTCTCGAGCGGGCACCGCGAGTTCGTGCCGAACGATGTGCCGTTCATCCACGGCAGCATCCTCGACGCCGACCTCGTGGCCCATACGCTGCGGAACCACGACGTGACCGGCGTGATCCACCTCGCCGGGTTCAAGTACGCCGGTGTGTCCGTCCAGGAGCCGCTGCTGACCTACGAACAGAACGTCACCGGCACGGCCGAGCTGCTCAAGGCCATGGAGCTCACCGGTGTCGACAAACTGGTCTTCTCCTCCTCCGCGGCGACGTACGGCACGCCCGCCGGCGACGTCGTCACCGAGGACACGCCCACCAACCCGGAATCACCGTACGGCGAGAGCAAACTCATCGGCGAGTGGCTGATCCGGGACCAGGGCCGGGCCCGGGGCCTGAAGCACACCTCGCTGCGCTACTTCAACGTGGTCGGCTCCGGCGCGCCCGAACTTTACGACACCAGCCCGCATAACCTGTTCCCGATCGTGCTGCGGGCGCTCACGGCGGGCCAGACCCCGCGCATCAACGGCGTCGACTACAACACCCCGGACGGAACCTGCGTCCGGGACTACGTGCACGTGGCCGACCTGGCTACCTCGCACGTAGCCGCCGCGCAGGCCCTCGCCGCGGGCAGGCCGCTGGAGCGCGTCTACAACCTTGGATCGGGCGACGGGCTGTCCGTACGGCAGATCATGACCGCGATGGCCAAGGTCACCGGCATCGACTTCGAACCCGAGATCGGGCCGCGCCGGACAGGGGATCCTGACCGGATCGTGGCTGACGGCACCCTGGCCGCCCGCGACCTGAACTGGAAGATGCGGCATTCCGTGGAGCAGATGGTGGCCAGCGCCTACGATGCCCAGCGGCACGCGATTGCCGCTGCCGGCTAACGGCTGGTCAGGGCCTTGGACCGGGCACGCAGCGTCCTGGCGAACTGGGCACCCTTGCGGGCCAGCTGGTAGCTGCCGTAGCGGACCTTCCGGACCGGAAGGTCCCACGTTCCCGGGTAGGCGATCTCGCGTCCGCCGAACGACTTCTTGAAAGCCGTGAATCCGGCCCACTTGTGCTCCGGCTGGTCCGTGGGCGCCACGCCCCACAGGTCCACGTGCTTCAGGCCCTTCGCCTGGGCGTCCGCGATCAGGGTCACCAGCAGCGGAATGCCCGCGCTGAGCTTGCGGTGCGTGTCGTCCACGGCGGCATGGGCGTAGGTCCGGGTGTCGGCTGAGTCATAGGCCAGGGCGGCGGCGATGGGGTGGCCGTCGAGTTCGGCGATGAACAGCGTCGCGGCGCCGGCCGGCATCAGCGAGCGGGCCACCTGGCTCAGGTAGTCGTCGCTTTGCGGCTTGAAGCCGTTGCGGGCCGCCGTCATGCGCAGGAACTCCAGCAGGATCGAGATCTCCGCAGGGTCCTGGCTGGAGCGGAAAGTCACGCCCTTCTTGTGGATGTTGCGGTAGAGGTTCCGGTTGGCCGGCTTCATGTCCGCCAGGACCTCCTTGAAGTCCCGGTCGACGTCGACGATCCAGCTAAGCTCCGGCTGTTGGCTGACCGGCGCCGGCTGAAGGCCGCGGCCGCGCAGCACGGTGCCGGCTTCGGCGGCCGTGAACCCCGCGGTGACCGGCTCGATCCGGACAAACACTGCCCCGCTGGTCCGGGCGAGGTCCGTCAGCGCCGCCAGCGCGGCGTCGAACGCCGCCAGCGACTCGGCGACGGGCCCGTAGGGGGAGTAGAGCAGTTTGCCGGCCGGATTGGATTCCTCGATCGCGAGGAAGCGCCACCCGGGGCCGGACTGTTCGTGGACCGTGCGTCCGAGCGCGCGCTGGAACTGCGCCCACTGCGGGCTCTGCAGGAAATAATCCATGGTGTCAGGCCTCCAATGCGGTGGTGACGGCAAATGCCAGGGCGGTGCCGGTGGCGCCCGAGACGGCGTGGACATTGACCGGGGCCTCGGCGGCTGGCAGGAAGGCGCTGGCGCCGCGGTCCAGGCGCAGCTCGCCCTTCGGCGAGTCGAGCCGGACGGAGCCGCCCGTGACGATCACGACGGCGGCACCGGACTGCGCCAGCGGAACGGGCTCGGCCTCCGGGGCCAGCTCAATGCGCTGGAGCTGGAATTCCCGGAACGGCGGCCGGAAGAGCTCCTGGCCCAGCATCGTGGTCCCGGCCGGAAGCATCGGCACTGCCACGGCTTCGAACGCCACCGTCTTGAGCAGTTCCGGCACGTCCACGAATTTCGGCGTGAGCCCGCCGCGGAGCACATTGTCCGAGGACGCCATGACCTCGATCCCGAGGCCGTGCAGGTAGGCGTGGACGTTTCCGGCCGGCAGGTAGACGGCCTGCCCGGGGGCAAGGGAGATCCTGTTCAGCAGCAGCGAGATCAGGACACCCGGATCGCCCGGGTACTGGGCGTTAAGCGTGACGACGGTGGAGAGCCCGGCCTCGTGCCCGCCCATGGGAGCACCGGAGACGAGCGCGGCGGCGATCACGGCGGTCGCATCGGAGACGTCCTCACCGCCCGTGATGAGCCGTTCAAAGGCGGAGCGGAGCGCCGCGGACTCGTCCGGCAGCGCCAAGTCCTGCAGCAGCAGCGGAACCAGCGGGGGAAGGTCCAGCCCGGCACGGTCGAAGCATGCCGCCAGATGCTCGAAGACCGCACGGGATTCCGCCGCCGGCCGGAAACCGCAGAGCGCCTCGAACGGGGTCAGCGCCAAGATCATTTCCGGCTTGTGGAAGGCGTCCTTGTAGTTGCGTTCCGGGGCGGTGGGGGAGACACCGGCCGCTTCCTCGCGCGCGAAGCCCTCCCTGGCCTGGGCCATGGTGGGGTGCACCTGCAGGGACAGGGGCGACTCGGCGGCGAGGACCTTGAGCAGGAACGGCAGGCGCGGGCCGAATTCGGCCACGCTTGCGCCGCCCAGATAATGCTCCGGATCCTCGGCAATCAGCGCGTCCAGCGCCAGCCGTCCGCCGTCGTGCGTGTCCGGCGTGTGCCGCCCCGCACCGCCGGACGTCGGCGTCAGGGCCACGGACGGCGAGTCCGGGTGGGCGCCGATCCAAAGCTCCGCCTCGGGTCCGCCGGAAGCCGGCCGGCCGAGCAGGTCGGCGATAGCCGTCGGGGAGCCCCAGGCATAGGGCCGGAGGACGTTCTCAAGTTCGTACATGGCCTGGTCCCTGTCTGGTCACTGAAATGTGGTCACTCTGATCTGGTCAGTCTGCTCGGGCCGGTCTGCCCTGGCCGGCCTAATTTGGCCGCTCTGATTCGGCCGCCCGCGGCGCGGACGCCCGGGTCCTAGAGCGGCGCGCACTGGCCGTTGGTGGCGACGAGGTCGCGGATGGACTGTTCGTCGCCGTTGCGCTTGAACTGGTTAAGCATCTCTTCGGTGATCGGCTCCCCGTCCGGCGTGGTGGTCACCGGGGTGAAGTCCGACGACGGCGACGGCTGGGTGGCCGGCGCGGCCCCTGAGGACAGCGGCGCTGAGGACACCGGGGTTGAGGATACCGGCCCGGCGGCGGACAGCGGCGCTGAGGATACCGGCCCGGCGGCCGTTCCGGCCTGTTGGAGGGTGTCCTCACCAGCTGAGCCGCCGGGGGCGCTGGCGGACGGGCCGGCCAGCAGTTTGGCGACCCGCGCGTGAATGACGTCGAAGTCCGGTGCCGTGGAGAAAGCCGCGTCGAAGTCGGGCGGGCCGATGGTCAGGCGGCTGACGTCCTGGCCCTTGGCCTTCATGGCCAGGTCCACGAAGCTGCCGAGCTGCCCTGAGGAGATGTTCGATTCGACCACCTTGGTGCCGGCCTTGGCGATGTCCTCGAACTTGGCCAGCAGGGTGGCCGGGTCGAGCTGCTTCAGCATCGCCTGCTGGACGCACTGCTGGCGCTGGATGCGGGCGTAGTCGTCGACGAATTCCCGGGACCTGCCGTACCAGAGGGCGTGGAAGCCGTCGAGGGTCTGGTCGCCCGCCGGAATCCAGCCGTCCGGCATGCCGTGGATGCCGTTGGCTTCATCCACCATGGGACCGCTGATGGGGACCCAGCCGCCGGCCTTGATCCGGATGCCGCCCATGGCGTCGATGAGCTTGGAAAAACCGTCCATGTCCACGAGCACGTACGCCTGGACCTTGATGCCCAGCGTGCCGGACACCGCTTCCAGGGTTGCCTGAGCCCCGGGATCGGCAACCCCGGGGTAGAGGTCCTGGTGGTTGTTGGTGACCTCGGTGTTGATGGCGTTGATCAGGCACTCGTCGCCGCAGTTGTAGCCGTCCGGATACACCTGGCGCATCGGTGATTCCGCGCTGAACTGGGCGTTCTGGAGGTTGCGGGGCACGGAAATGATCGCCGTGCTGCCGGTCTTGGCATCGACGCTGATAACGGAGAGGCTGTCCGGCCGGCGCCCCGTGCGGTCGGCGCCGGCGTCGCCGCCCATCATCAGGAAGTTGTACCGGCCGTCGGAGGGCTCAAGGGTAGGGCCGGAACCGGAGAAGATGCTGCCGATGGCGTCGCGGCTGACGTTGAGCAGATAGGCCGCGTAGCCCAGGGAGCCGCTGCTGAGGATCATGGCGAGCACGAGCGCCAGCACCACCGCAGGACGGATCCTGGGGGCGAGCAGCCCGGGCCGGATCAGCCGCAGGGTGTTCAGGAACAGCGCGGCCCAGCCGATCGCCAGCACGGCGAGGCCCAGCACGAGCAGGAGGGAGGGGACCGTCCCGGTGAGGAGGTTGATCAGCGTAGGACGTGATACGAGCAGCAGCAGCACAGCCAGCAGGGCGAGCGCCCAGACAGTGAAGGTCACGCGCAGCGCAGCCCGCCCCAGCCGGCGCTTGCCCGCGACGATCTGGGCGCTGCCGGGGACCAGCAGCGTCATGAGGATCAGGAGGAACGCCCGCTTGGCCAGCACCGGGGTCGGGGCGCCGGAGGGGTGCCGGACCGGGTCGCTCGGCGCCAGTCCCGACTGCTCGGGACGGTGCGCGGGGGCGAAGCTGTTGCTCATGCCGGGATCCTTAATGGCTGCCTTATTTGCTGCTACGCGGGGCCACGTTGCCGTCGGCGAACACTTCGCTGACCTTGTGCCGCAGGCTCGCGCCCTTCCGGGTCGCAACGTCGTTGAGTTCCTGGGCGAAGTCCAGGAGGTCCGCCCGGAGCTGGCGCGCGAGGTCGTCCGTGCCGGAGGCCAGCATGCGCACGGCCAGGAGGCCGGCGTTGCGCGCCCCGCCGATCGAGACGGTGGCGACCGGGACACCGGCCGGCATCTGCACGATGGACAGCAGCGAATCCATGCCGTCCAGGGTCTTGAGGGGCACGGGGACGCCGATCACGGGCAGCGGCGTGACCGAGGCGAGCATGCCGGGAAGATGAGCCGCGCCGCCGGCGCCGGCGATGATCAGGCGAAGGCCGCGCTCGTGGGCGGTCTGGCCGTAGCGGATCATCTCCGTGGGCATCCGGTGGGCGGAGACGACGTCGGCCTCGAACGGGATCCCGAACTCGGCGAGGGCTTCAGCGGCGGCTTCCATGACCGGCCAGTCCGAGTCCGAGCCCATGACGAGGCCCACGATCGGGGCGTCCGGAGCGGCGCCGGCCAGCGGGGTTTTTGCGTTCTCGGGTGCGGTGCTCATGCGGTCTCCTCGGAGGTTGACGGCGTCGTGCCGGCCTGGGCCCGGCCGTTCCTGATGATGTCGGCCACAGTGGTGGCCCGCTGCCGCACGGAGTCGACGTCGGCCGCTGAGCTACCGACGAGGTTGACGTGGCCGATCTTCCGGCCGGGCCGGACCGCCTTGCCGTAGCAGTGCACCTTCGCGGCCGGTTCGCTGGCCAGGGCGGCGGGGTAGGCGGAATAGAGGTTCTGGTTGGCCCCGCCAAGGAAGTTCTTCATCACGACGACGGGCCCCAGGAGGTCCGTGGCGCCGAGCGGCAGGTTCAGGATGGCCCGCAGGTGCTGCTCGAACTGGCTCGTCACCGAGCCGTCCTGGGTCCAGTGCCCGGTGTTGTGCGGGCGCATGGCGAGCTCGTTGATCAGGAAGCCCGCGCCGACGCCCGGGGTCTCGAAGAGCTCGACCGCCATGACACCTGTCACACCGAGCTCGTTGGCGATCCGGACAGCGGCGTCCTCCGCGGCCACGGCGACTTCGAACGGGATGTCCAGGGCCGGGGCAATGACTTCATCGCACACGCCGTCCACCTGGATGGTGTGCACCACGGGCCAGGCCCGGGATTCGCCGTCCGGGGTGCGTGCGACCATGGCCGAAAGTTCGCGGCTGAATTCCACCTTGGCTTCGGCCAGCAGGGGGGACATGGCCTCGAACCAGCCGGCGGAGTCGCCTGCGTCCGCGGCGGAGGCCACGATCCGCACGCCCTTGCCGTCGTACCCGCCGCGGGGCATCTTCAGCACCACCGGCCAGCCGGTCTCCTCGCCGAAGGCGACGAGGTCCGCGACATTCGCGACGGCGGCCCAGCGGGGATTGGGCAGCTCCAGCCGGTCGATCGCGGCGCGCATCACGAGCTTGTCCTGGGCGTTGACCAGGGCGTCCGGGCCGGGATGGACGTTGACTCCGGCCTCGATCAGGGACCGCAGGTGCGCCGTGGGCACGTGTTCGTGGTCGAAAGTCAGCACATCCAGGCCGCGCGAGAACTCGAGCAAGTGGTCAAGGTCCGTGTAGTCACCAACCGGGGCGTTGGCCACGGCAGAGACGGCAGAGACGTCCTCGCTTTCGGCGAGAACACGGAGCTCAAAGCCCAGGGCGGTGGCGGCAGGAGCCATCATGCGGGCAAGCTGGCCGCCGCCAACAACACCGATTACAGGAAAAGTCACAAGTCCCAGCCTACCGAAAACCTCACGGGAACCCGGCTTTTCGGCTTGGCAGGCGCGCGAACAAAGCCGAGGCGGCGGTTCGATGCCCCCTCCGACGCTTCCCGGCACCCGGTGCGCAGCGAGCCATCTCACGCTCTCCCGAGGGCGGACTCCCGGGAAACGGCGCTAAAATGGGCGTTTGGCCCAATGGCCGACAGTTCCAGAAGGCCATGGAGGGTCATGATTACTACACTTAACGAGCGCATGCGCGGGCTGGCCTCGCTGTTCTGGCGCGAAGTGGCCAAGTTCGGCGCCGTGGGCGGCATCGCGTTCGTCATTGACAACGGACTCACGTTCTACCTGATGCACGGTCCCATGACCGACAGCGAGGCCAAAGCCCGTTTCTTCGGCGCCAGTGTGGCCACCGTGTTCTCGTGGATCGCGAACCGTTTTTGGACGTTCCGTCACCGGCGGCAGGCCAATGTGCTGCGCGAGTTCGTGATGTTCGTCATCATCAACGGGATCGGCATCGGCATCTCCACAGGACTGACTGCCATCGCGAAGTACAGCATGGGGATTACCGACAAGAACATGCTCTTCCTGGCCGGGGTGGTCGGCATCCTGGTCGCGACCGTGGTCCGGTTCTTCGCCTACCGCTTCCTGGTGTTCAACCAGGAACTCGACGCAGAGCCGGAGTTCTCGCACGACCACGAGATCATCGAACGGCACCCGCATGCCCAGCATGACAAGCAGCCCAGTGCCCGGATTTCCGGAACGCCTGTCAGGGAGGCCGTGGCGGACCCGGAACTGCCCGGCCCGCCGGCCTGAGGCTGAGCCTCAGCTCCCGCTGATGCGCTCGGCGGCCCGCAACTTGCCGGTCACCTCGACCTCGGGGTGCACCAGGACGACGGAGCCGTCGGCCTTCCAGGTTCCCAGCGACTGGGCAAGGACAGTTTCGAGGCCGTCCGCCGCCGGAACAAGCAGCCGCAGCCCGGCATCGCTGACCGCGGCGAAGTCGTCCAGCAGCGCCCCGTGGGCATGGGCTGACCCATCCGCGGTTCGGATGGCCAGGCGTTCTTCTTCCGGATCGATGTGCGGCATGAAGAAGTCCCCGTGCGAGCGGACCTCCGCGGCGTAATCCAGGACGCCGGTGGGCAGCTCGCCCGGCCATCTCATGGCCAGTGCCGGCAACGACACGGCGATCACGGCGTCGAACCCGCCCGCCGCGGCCCCCGGGCCCGGGTCATCGGTGGCCAGCAGTTCGGCCTCTGCGTCGTCGAAGACCACCTCCATGCCGAGCTGCCAGGCCGCCAGCGCCAGGATCACGGACTTCCAGTGGGCGGGCAGGTCCAGGCGCAGCCGCATTCCCGGTTCGGCGTCGAGTTCGTCCTGCAGCAGGTTGGAAGTCTTCGCCACCCAGTTGTCCAGCACGCGGCCGGACAGTTCAACCCGCTCGGAGTCGGGGCCGTACCAGGTCAGCCGGGGCGCCGTGGACTGCCCGGACCGCAGCGCTGTCATCAATTCGATTGCCGGGATGCTCATGCTTTCATCTTGCCACGGGCTGCCCGGCGCCCGGCGATGTGATGTCCGTCATGCTCCGGGACCTGGCATCCGGTCCCCGTCGGGCGGGGGTTCGGAAAATTTCCCGAAAATTCAATGAAAACCCCCAAAAGTAGTCAGTACCCTGATTATTCCGCGGGTTCTTGCGGGCGGGGCGAAAAAAATCCCGGGCGTGGCGTGCCTGCACTTTGTGTTTCGGGTTGATTATTATCTCCGCCGCGGCTTGACTCCCGGATACTTACACACGTGTAATTAGTTATCTAAAGTCACTGCGCATAAACCGGCACTCAACCGAGTGTCCAAGGGGGTCTTGCAGTGGCTGTAAATCAGGAGGGGGACGCCATGGGGCTAGCAGAGCGTATCCATGAAGATGCCGTAGTTGCCGGCCAGGCCACGGCGAAATACCGTTCACGCGGGGTGCCGAGTGACTGGTATGTAGATCCGGCCGATCCGGACGCAGCTGACCGCTACAACGAACACACCCAGGATTCCCTGCAGGAAGCGGCAACAGCCTTCCTCGCAGCGCACGATGAACTTCTTGCCGGCCCGGATCAAGACAACGATCCCCTCGATCCGCCGATGGAGCTCCATTCGCCCGGCGCCGATACCCTCGCGCAGCCGGTCTGGATCGGATTGCCGTCGCGCCAGGACTTTGACGATGAGGGCGAGCTTGGCTGGCAGACCGATGCCCTGTGCGCCCAGACAGATCCCGAAGCCTTTTTCCCCGAAAAGGGCGGCTCCACACGCGACGCCAAGAAGGTCTGCGGCGCCTGCAACGTGCGTTCACAGTGCCTCGAATACGCCTTGTCCAACGACGAGCGGTTCGGCATCTGGGGAGGCCTCTCCGAGCGCGAGCGGCGCCGGCTTAGGAAGCGAGCAGTCTAATTCTTCAAGAAGTACGAGTCACCGCCGTCGTGGTCTCCCACGACGGCGGTGATTTTCTCCCCAGGACCCTAGCGGCGCTGGCGGCCCAAACGCGGCCCGCCGACGCCGTCATTGGTGTCGACACCGGATCCCGCGACCACTCCGCGGCCCTCCTCGAGCAAGCATTGGGCAAGGCCAACGTCACCGTCTTCGACCAGCCCAGGTCCGGCATGGGCGGAGCGGTCACGGCGGGGCTCAAGGCCCTCGCGCCGTGGCCTGCGGACGGAGTGCGCGGTGTCGGAGTTGGCGGAACCGAACGCGCAGCAGAACCGGACGCCACCGGCGACGGGGACGGGGACGGGGACGGTGACACTGGCCGCGCGCCAGGCGCCGACTGGATCTGGCTGCTGCACGACGATGCCGCGCCGGCACCGGAAGCCCTCGCGGAACTGCTCCACGCCGTCGAGCGCGCGCCGTCGGTCACGGTGGCAGGCTGCAAACAGCTGGACTGGCACGCCGAGCGGCGGCTGATCGACGTCGGCCTCTCCACGAGCCGCTGGGCCGAGCGCCTGACGCTCATCGACGCCGACGAACTCGACCAGGGCCAGTACGACGGCCGCAGCGATACCTTTGCCGTCAATTCCGCCGGTATGCTGGTCCGCCGCGACATCTGGGAGAAGCTCCGCGGCTTTGACCCGGCACTTCCCGGAAGTGGCGACGACGTCGACTTCTGCTGGCGCAACCGCCTGGCAGGGCACCGCGTGGTAGTGGTTCCCAGTGCAAGGATGTTCCATGTTTCGCACCGCCCGCACGCCCTGGGCAACGCGACCGCAGCACGCAAGGCACAGGTCCATCTGCGGCTCAAGCACGCGGCCGGCTGGAAAGTCCCGCTGCACGCTGCCGGCGCCCTCCTGGGCAGCCTCTTCAAACTCGTCCTGAGCATTGCCGTCAAGGACCCGGGCCACGGGTTCTCCCAACTGCTGGCAACTTTTGCCGCGCTGGGCCGGCCCGCCGCGGTCATCCGCGGACGACGCAATGCCGCGCGCACCCGCCGGATCCGGCGCTCCGTCATGAAAGGCCTGCAGACGCCGCGCCGTGAGGTCTGGGCGCACCGGCGGTCCCTGATCGAGGCGCTGGGCGCGGACGACTCCGGCGACGGCCTCACCGGCCCCGATTCGCTGGCGGAACAACCCACCGGCGACGCCGACGACTTCGCCGCCATCGCCACCCCGGACCGCGGGTGGGTGGGCAGCGGTGCCCTGCTGGCCATCCTGCTCACGACGGCGGTGTCCCTGACAGGACTGCTCAGCCTGTTCCGTGCCCCGGCTGTTTCCGGCGGCGCGCTTATCCCCGTTTCCGTGCGTCTCGCCGAAATCTGGAACCACGCCTCCACCTGGTGGATCAGTCTCGGCGCGGGCCTGCCGGGCCACGGCGACCCCTTCGGCTACCTTCTGTGGGTGCTGGGCGTGCTTGGCGCCGGCGATGCGAACGGCGCGGTCGGCTGGCTGCTGATCCTTGCCATGCCGCTCTCCGCGCTCGGCGCATGGTTCGCTGCCGGCGCCCTCACCCGGCGCCGGAGACTGCGCCTCGCGGCCGCCCTGGTCTGGGCCGGCGCGCCGGCACTCCAAGTGGCTCTGAACCAGGGCCGGCTCGGCGCACTGCTGGCTCACGTCATGATCCCGGTCCTCGTGCTGGCGCTGCTCCGGGCCACGGGCACGGCTGCGGGGCACGGAGTCCACGCCGTCCCGGCGCCCGGCCAGCGGCGACTTACACCCAAACCTGCCGCGCGCCCGGGCATCAACGGCATGCCCTCGTGGACGGCAGCCGCCGCGGCAGGTCTCGCACTGGCCGTGGTCACCGCTGCGGCGCCGTCGCTGCTGGTGCCCTCAGTGGCAATCGTTGCCCTGTGCGGGGTGCTCCTGGGCCGCCGCGGCCGCACCGTGTGGTGGGCACTCCTGCCGAGCCTTGCATTGTTCGTGCCGTTCGCGTTCTCGGTCCTGGACCGGCCCCGGGCGCTCCTGGCCGATCCGGGCCTGCCGCTCGGTTTTGACGCGGCCCCGCTGTGGCAGCAGGCCCTGGGCCAGCCGCTGAGATTCGACGCCGGCGGCGGACTGACCGGGCTGAGCGCTTTCGGCGGGTCCGCGGCGGGCTCCGCCGGACTCTCCGGCCTGCCGTGGGCCCTGGTGCTGGCTTTGCTGCTCGGGCTTCCGGTGCTGCTGCTGGCCCTCGCCGCACTGTTCATGCCGCGCAGGCTGGTCCTGGCCGGACGCACCTGGACGGCACGCTGCCTGTGGGCCGCGGCGGTCCTGATCCTGGCCGGCGGCTGGCTCGCCGGGCATGTCGCCTCCGCCGCCGGCGCCGACGTCCTGGTCACGCCCTTCCCCGGCCCCGCAGTGTCGGCGGCCGCCTTCGCGCTCCTGGGAGCTGCCCTCATCGCGGCGGAAGGGCTCTTGGACGCCGCCGACCGGGCAGCCGGCGCCGGGCTGGCCCGGAAGGTTCTGATCCGCACCACGGCGGCGGCAGCCCTGACCCTGCTGCTGGCGGCACCGCTGGCCGGGTTCACAGTGTGGACCGCGCAAAACCTGCTGCAGTCCGCGGCACCCTCCCCGGCCCTGTCACCGAGCCTGTCGCCGGCCTTGTCGCCGGCAGCCACCGGAGTGGCCGCCGGACTCGGCACCCCGAGGCTCATTCAACCGGCCCAGGCACGCACCCTCCCGGCCACGGCGGTAGACCGCGGCCAGGGGCCGGAACAATCCAGGACCCTCCTGATCTCCAGCAACGAGGACGGAAGCTTCGACGCCTCACTCATGCGCGGCGCCGGCACCACCCTGGACGGGCTGTCCACGATCGCTGCGGCCCGCAGCATCATGGGGGAGCCGGGCCAGGAGACGGTCCGCGACGACGACGCCGTCGCCGGATCGCTCCGGAAAGTCGTGGCCACCATTGTGGCCGGCGAAGGCGTGGACCCGAGGGGAGATCTCGAGCAGCTCGGCGTCGGCTTCGTGGTGCTCCGCGTTGCCGATTCCGCCTCGGAGCTGACGGCCAGCCGCATGGACGCCGTCCCCGGCCTGGTCGCCGTCGGCCAGACCGGCACGGGCTGGCTCTGGCGGGTCAGCCCGCTGGAGCAGCCGGGCATCACGGCCTCCGACGTCGCGCACCGGGTCCGCGTGGTGGACGGCGCCGGGGCAACCGTGGCGCTGCTTCCCGCGGAGGAAGTCTCGGCTGCCGGCACCGTCCCGGCCGGCCCCGAGGGCCGGCTGGTGGTCCTCGCCGAACGGGCCGATCCGGGCTGGAGCGCCTGGCTCGACGGGCGGCGCCTGACCTCAACGACGTCGGGATGGGCCCAGGCGTTCACGCTGCCCGCCCAGGGCGGCCAGTTGAGCATCCGCTACGAAGCGCCCTGGGCCGTCCTGGCCGGAATCGCGCAGGCCATCGTGATCGGGCTGACCGTCCTTCTGGCCGTGCCCATGCCTGCCCGCCGGTCCAACACCGGCCTGTCCAGGGACGAAGCCTCCCTGCGTAAGGAACATCAGCATGCCTAAGGGCGACAACGGAATCGACAACGAAATCGACAACGGCAACGAAATCGAAAACCCTGCCGATGCGGCCGCCGGATCCCCCGCTGAACCCTCCACGGCCGAAACGTCGGCCGGGGCCACGTCCACCGCGGCCGCCGGGTCACGGCTGCGGAGACGGGGCGTACCCCGCGGCGGTGTGATCGGCGGCATCCTCTCCGCTGTCGCGCTCGTGGCCGCGGGCGGAGGCCTGGTTTCGGCGGCGTCACTGGCGCCGCAAAGCCCGGCCAGCCGGACGCTCGAAGCACCGCTGGCCTCGGTGCCCGGCGGAAGCAGCATCGGGGTCTGCCCGGGCCCCGCCCGGCTGCTCGACGGCACTCCCGTGGGCACAGACCCCCAGTTCAGCCCCGAATCCGGCACGGCGAAGACCGCAGTCAGCGCCGCGGTGCTCGGCTCAAGCGCCGGCGTCGTTCCCGCCAGCCGGCTGGCCCCGCTCCAGGGCGCCCCGCTCGTGGAGATCGCCAAGGACGCCACGCCCGCAGCCACGGCACCGGCGGCCCGCACGCCCGTGCTGCTCGCCGGCGTCGTGGCCCAGCGGGAGGTGGACAACGTCAGCGTGCTCCGCGCCGATGCGCAGGACAACCGCCAGGCCGCAGCCGGCGCCGTCCTGAGCTACTCAGCCGAGGACGGGGACCTCCAGGGCACTGCTGCCGCCGCCTGCCAGCAACCGGGCAACGATCTCTGGCTGGTCGGCGCCAACACGTCCCTTGGCCGGTCTGCCGTCCTGAACCTGACCAATGCCTCCAGCACGCCGGCGACGGTGAGCCTGGACCTCTTCGGGTCCGAGGGCCCGATCCAGGCACCAGGAAGCCGCGGCCTGCTCGTGGCCCCCGGCAGCACGCGCTCCATCATCCTGGCCGGGCTCGCCCCGGGACAGGAGCGGCTCGGCGTGCGGGTCCGCAGCGCCGGCGGGCCGGTGGCTGCCGTCATCCAGCAAAGCGTGCTCCGCGGCCTCACGCCCGGCGGCGTCGACTTCATTACCCCTGGCACCGCCCCGTCAGTCCGCCAGGTGGTCTCCGGGCTGGACCTCCAGGATCCGGCAGGCGTGGCCGCGCTCACGGCCAAGCCTGGCTTCGCCGACGCCGGACCGGCCCTGGAGATCGCCGTCCCGGGGGCGGCCGACGCCGTGGTCGAGATCAAGTTGTACGGACGTGACGGCCAGAAGGCGCTGCCTGGCGGCGGAGTGGTCACGGCCAAGGCCGGCGCGGTCACGGAAGTTTCCCTGGCCGGGGTCCCCGCCGGGACGTACACCGTCGCGGCGGGTTCGGATATCTCGTTCGCGGCCGCTGTCCGGCTCACCCGGGGACTGAAGCCGGAGGATGCGGCGGACGTCGCATATTCGGCGGCCTCGGCCCGGCTGGGCAGCCAGCACATCGTCCCGGTTCCCAGCACAGGTGACCGGCAGCTCGTGTTCGGCGCCCCCGACGGCCCCGCGACGGTGTCCTACACGCCCATCACCGCGGACGGCAAAATCCGGGCCGCCGCCACGGCGAAACTTGCCGCCGGGACCACCATGTCTATCAAGGTCCCCGCAGAGGCGGGCGGCTCGCCGCTCGTGGGCTATGTGGTCTCCGCCGCCGGCGACTCCGCCTATGGCGCCCTGCTCTTGGGCCGGGACGGCCGGCAGGACATTTCCACGGTGGCTGTGGCGCCGGAGGCGGCAGGAGCGCAACAAGTCCCCGTTACGCTGGGATATTAGGCGGCCGGCCCCGGCGGGGCCGGCCTAATTCCTAGGCCGGCTAGTACCGGCGCCGGTAAACCGGGTCGAGGGATTCCGGCGGCACGCCGAGCATCTCGGCCGTGTATTCCACGACGACGTCGTGCACCAGGTCCTGGAGCTCGTCCCGGGATCCACACGCCTGCTCCACCACGCGGCGGTACAGCGTGATGACCGGCCCGTCCTCGGCAGTCGCAGCCGTGAACGAGCCCATCGGCGCTGGCGTGTGGTCGGCCACGAGCTGCTCCAGGCCCGGAGGGATCTCGTCGACGGCGAAGCGCACGCCGTCGAGGGGTTTGCCCCAGATGTCGTGCAGCCGCTGCGCCGAGTCCAGGACCAGGTCATCAAAGCGGTCCGAACGGGTCCGGTAGCCGGGAAGCGTGGGCAGCATGAGCTCGCCGCGAAGCCCGCGGCCGTGCCGGTTCCTGCGGCGCTGCCGGAAGTTTTTTCCCTGGACAGCACCGGTCGACCCGGCAAGGGGTGCGCCGGCGGGGGCGGGGCCGGCGCCTGAGTGTCCGGCGTCGGGGTCAGCCAACCGGACCGTGAAACCCGAATCGTGGTGCGATGACTGCATATCTTGACTCTAAACCCGCGGAATGATTTACGCGATATAGACCCGTCGGCGATCCGCCGCGGCCCGGCCCCGGCTGAACCACGGGCGATTCAATACAGGGTCCCCGGCCGCAGGGGGAGTAGTCTGTGATGTCGTGGGTGCAATTCGTCTTTGTTCAAGGTCTGCCTGCCGCAATTCTGCGGTGGCCACTTTGACGTACGTGTACGCGGACTCCACCGCTGTCCTGGGCCCGCTCGCCACGTACGCCGAACCGCACTGCTACGACTTGTGCGAACAACACGCCGACTCGCTGACCGTTCCGCGCGGCTGGGAAGTCATGCGGCTGGCGATGCCGGCGACACCGGCCGGACCTGGCCCGGACGACCTCCTGGCCCTCGCCAACGCCGTCCGCGAAGCTGCCTCCCGTCCGGCCGCCGCGGAACCGGCCAAGGGGCAGCGGACCCTGCACCCGGCGCTGGAAGCACCGGCCCCGGCCGAGGGCACCCGCCGCGGGCATCTGCGCGTCCTGCGCGAACCTTCCTAAGGCGCCAACTGGCGGTAGGGTGGAAACTGCAAAAAGCCGTCAGCCACCGGCGCCTACCGCGGCGCCCATCAGGGAGCGTTCACTATGCCCAAGCTCAGTCCCGAACTGTTGTCTGTCCTGCGATGCCCCGTCACCGGGTCCGGCCTGCTGCAGGAGGGCGAGGAGCTCGTCACCGTCACGGCGGACGAATCCGGGACCAAGCTGCGCTACCGGATCGAGGACGGCATCCCGCTGCTCCTGCCGCCGGAACTGTTGCCGGCCGCCACGGCGGCCCCCTCCGATCAACACGACGCCGGTCAGCCCAGTGCAGCCCCGCGCCACGCGGCGGAATAACGCCAAACCGCGGCCCCGGGAGCATCGACCCGCAACGGCCGCCCAGCAATCCTGCCAGGCACCCATCGGGGACGCCCCCGGCACCGAATGACTTTCGATCCAGAAACATCAGAAAAACACCAATACATACCAAGACATACCAAGAAACACCGGCTCCAGACACGCAGCGCCACCGGCCACAACAAAGGATTCACATGACTTTCGATTTCAAGATTGCGGACATTTCCCTGGCCGAGGCGGGCCGCCATCAGATCCGCCTCGCCGAGCATGAGATGCCCGGACTCATGTCCCTGCGCGAGGAATTCGGCGCCAGCCAGCCGCTCAAGGGCGCCCGGATCGCCGGGTCGCTGCACATGACGGTCCAGACCGCGGTGCTGATCGAGACCCTCACCGCTCTCGGCGCCGAGGTCCGCTGGGCCTCCTGCAACATCTTCTCCACCCAGGACGAGGCCGCGGCCGCCGTCGTGGTCGGCACGGGCACCGCAGAGGACCCCCAGGGCGTTCCCGTCTTTGCCTGGAAGGGCGAGACCCTGGAGGAATACTGGTGGACCGCCCAGCAGATTCTCACGTGGCCGGGCGCCGACGCCAACCCCGAGCTGGGTCCGAACATGATCCTGGACGACGGCGGCGACGCGACCATGCTGGTGCACAAGGGCGTCGAATTCGAGGCCGCCGGTGCCGTGCCCGCCGCCGCCGAGGATGAGTCCGACGAAGGCCGGGTGTTCCTGGACGTGCTGCGCGCCTCCCTGGCAGCCGACCCGCAGAAGTGGACCCGCATCGGCTCCTGCCTGCTCGGCGTCACCGAGGAGACCACCACCGGTGTGCACCGCCTCTACCAGCTCGCGGAGCAGGGCAAGCTGCTTTTCCCGGCGATCAACGTCAATGACTCCGTCACCAAGAGCAAGTTCGACAACAAATACGGCATTCGCCATTCCCTGCCGGACGGCATCAACCGAGCCACCGACGTCCTCATGGGCGGCAAGGTCGCCGTCGTCTGCGGTTACGGCGACGTCGGCAAGGGTGCCGCCGAGGCCTTCCGCGGCCAGGGTTCACGCGTCATCGTCACCGAGATCGATCCGATCTGCGCGCTCCAGGCAGCCATGGACGGCTACCAGGTGGCCAAGCTCGAGTCCGTGCTCAGCGAGGGCCACATCTTCATCACCACCACCGGCAACAAGGACGTCATCATGGCCGAGCACATGGCCGGCATGCGTGACAAGGCGATCGTGGGCAACATCGGCCACTTCGACAACGAGATCGACATGGCCGGACTCGCGCGGATCCCCGGCATCAAGAAGGTCGAGATCAAGCCCCAGGTGCACGAGTGGGTCTTCGACCAGGGCACCGAGGCCGAGCGCTCCATCATCGTCCTCTCCGAAGGCCGCCTGCTGAACCTCGGCAACGCCACCGGACACCCGTCGTTTGTGATGAGCAACTCCTTCGCCAACCAGACGATCGCCCAGATCGAGCTGTTCACGAAGGCCGGCCAGGCGGAGGGCGAGCGCGAATACGACAAGCAGGTCTACGTGCTGCCGAAGATCCTGGACGAGAAGGTCGCCCGCCTGCACCTTGGTGCCCTCGACGTGGAGCTGACCGAGCTGTCGAAGGAACAGGCCGAGTACCTGGACGTCGAGGTGGCCGGGCCGTATAAGCCTGAGCACTACCGCTACTAGGACCCCCCCCAAAGGGTCCCGGACGAAGGTCCGGGGCCCTTTGTTGTGACCGATTTGGGGGCCCTTTTGTAACCGGATCGTGGTCCAATCGGCCAGGGCTTCCAAGGTAACTCCTTTATGCTGGCAGGATGACGTGTGGAAACGCCCGGGTCCTGTGATGGCCCTGAAGACCTGGAGTACCGGCCGCAAAATTGCCTTGCTGGGGGTGGTCTGCGCCCTGGCAGCCGGCGGCGGAGCCTTCGCCGCGGCGGCTCCGGGGCTGGCCCAGTCCGGGATTTTCTCCGAGGCGGGATCGCCGGCACGGACGACGCCGGGGCTTGCCGTCCCGGTGGTTGCTCCCGCCGAACTTGCTGTCGCCCCCGCCGACGGCGCCAAGCAGGTCAACCCCGCGGCCCCGGTGTCGCTCAAGGTGACCAACGGGCGCATTGACCGGGTGGCCCTGACAAGCGACGACGGGGACTCGGTCGACGGCACCCTCAGCGCCGACGGATCCGCCTGGACCTCGTCCGGGGACCTCAAATTCAACACCCGGTACAACTACACGTACTCCGTGCTGGACGGCGCCGGACGCCAAACCCACAGCACCCGTGCTTTCACCACCGTCTCCACGGCCAACGAGGCCGATGCCGCGATCTACCCGCTGGACGGGATGAAGGTGGGTGTGGCCCAGCCGCTGCAGATCACCTTCAGCGAGCCGGTCCTGAACCGGGACGCGGTCGAAAAGGCCATCAAGATCACTTCCACTTCCGGCCAGAAGGGAGACTTCCGCTGGTTCAGCAAGAACACCGTCAGGTACCGGCCGGAAACCTTCTGGGCCGCCAACAGCACCATCACCATGGACATGAAGCTGTTCGGCGTCGAACTGGGCAACGGGCAGGTCGGCAACTTCAACAAGACGGTGACCATCCACATCGGGGACAAAAAGGTGGCGGTTGCCGACGCCCAGGCCCATACCTTCTCGGTCAGCATCAATGACCAGCCGGCCGGGAAATGGACGGCGACCATGGGCGACACGCGGTTCCCTTCGGCCCGGGGCTTCCTGGTCTTCATGGAGAAGCACCGCGTGGAGCACATGGACGCCTCCACCATCGGGCTCAAACCGGGGGACCCGGCCTACTACGGCCAGCTTGACGTGAACTACGCCACGCGGCTGACGCCCAGCGGGGAGTTCATCCACCAGGCCACCGACTCGGCAATGCCCTACGTCGGCAAGGCGAACCTCTCCCACGGCTGCATCGGCCTGGGCCCGGACGGCGCGCAGTGGGTCTTCGACAACATGACCACCGGCGACGTCGTCCAGGTGGTGAACACCGACGGGGACTATGCCAACTACGATGACGGATTCGGGGACTGGAACATCCCGTGGGCGCAATACGCCAACTGACGGGGTGGCACCTCGCCGAGCCCAAACCTCTGACGGTAGGCTCGGAGCCAGATAAGTTGCGCAGCCGGGCGCAGGCCGGGCAGCGCAGAAGCCTACGGAAGCGAAGCTCCACGTGACTGACACAAGTCCTACCCCTCCCGACCGGCCGGATCCTCACCTGGATCCGAGCGATGACACCGACGAGCCCGCCTTCGACTGGATGAAGCCGGCCTCCGCCGCCAAGCCCGCAGCAGCCACACCAGCTGCCGGAGCAGCAGCGACGCCGCCAGCCAGAAAGGAAGACGGCGCAGCGGCCATGCCCGCCGCCACGAAGGACGCCTCCACGGCAGCGGCCGGGGCGACTGGCGCAGCAGCGCCGTCGGCAGCGTCCGCACCCGGCCAGCCGGGGAGCCGGGCCGACCGCAAGGCGGCGGAGGCCGCCGTCGTCCGGCCGGACGCTGACTTGTTCGGGGCACCCGCTGATGCCGCCTCCGCGGAACCGCCGCAGACCTCGGCCCTCCAGATCCGTCCCGCACAGGAGGACGTTGAACGCCGGAATGCCGAACGGGAACGGGCGGCGAAGGCCAAGCCCGTTCTTCCGCGGGTGATGCAGGTGCTGCTTGCCGTGTTCTATCCGGTCATCCTGCTGGTGCTGGCCGTCCGCGCCGTGACCAGCCCCCTGTTCCTCTGGGTGGAATACAACCGTCCGGGCTTCCCGGGCGACGGCTACGGCTTCAGCACCGATGACCGCATGACCTACGGCTCCTACGCGGTGGACTACCTCAGCAACTGGTCGGGTCCGCGCTACCTCGGCGATCTTGTGGACCAAAGCGGGGACCGGCTGTTCAAGGACGGCGAAGTCAGCCACATGGCCGACGTCAAGGCCGTCATCCTGTCCACGTTCGGCGCCGGCACCCTCCTGATCCTGCTGGGTCTGGTTGCCGTGATCTACCTGAAGCGGCGCCACAACGGCGGAGTCCGCCGCGGCCTGTTCGCCGGCTCAATCGTCACGCTCGCGATCATCATCGGCCTCGGAACCCTGGCCGTGCTCGGCTGGGAGCAGTTCTTCACCGAGTTCCACCGCATATTCTTCGCCAACGGGACCTGGACCTTTTCGCTCCAGGACACCCTGATCCGGCTGTTCCCGGGCCAGTTCTGGATGGACGCCGGAATCGTCATCGGCGGCCTCGTCCTGCTTGCGTCCATTGTCACGCTCATCCTGACCTGGCCTACGCGCCGGCGCCGCGGCCTGGGCCGGAAAGCGTCCGACGCCTCACAGCCGAACGGCACAGCCACAGAGACGGGCGCAGAGGCGGACCCGGCTGGTACCGGGACTGGCGCCAAGACCAATGCCGCGGCGAATGCCGCGGCTGCGGATGCGCCGGGCGCCGCCGGGACGACCGGCAGCGCCGGCACCGGTGCCGAGGGCACGGTGCGCACCCGCAACACCGTCTGAACAAGGAAGCGGCCGGCACCTTCGTGCCGGCCGCTTCGCTGTTCCCGTTGGGCTTCGCTGTGCCCGTTGCTCTGAGCCAGTTGCGCTGTTCCCTTTGTTCCGCTGCGCCCGTTGTTCCGCTATGGCCTGTGCCGGCAGTTTTCGGCCGGCTCAGCCGTAGAGGGCGTTGATGTGCTCCTCGTAGTCCCGCACGACGGCGGCCCGCTTGAGCTTGAGCGAGGGTGTCAGGTGCCCTGATTCCACGCTGAAGTCGGCGTCCAGGATGACGAAGCTGCGGATGGATTCAGCGTTGGAAACCAAGAGGTTCGCCTCATCCACGGCGCCCTGGATGGAAGCCCGGACCGTCCCGTCCGCGGCGGCTTCGGCCGGGCTCAGGTGGGGCATTTTCCGGGCCGCGCACCAGTCGTGGAGTGCATCGGCGTCCAGGTTGATCAGTGCCGAGACAAACGGCCGGCCGTCCCCGATTACCACGGCCTGGCCGACCAGCTGGTGCTCGCGGATCTTCTCCTCGAGCGGGCCCGGGGCGACGTTCTTGCCGCCGGCGGTGACCAGCAGGTCCTTCTTCCGCCCCGTGATGGTCAGGAAGCCGTCCTCGTCGAGGGAGCCGAGGTCCCCGGTCCGGAAGAAGCCGTCCACGAACGCCTCCGCGTTCGCGGCCTCATTGGCGTGGTAGCCCTTGAAGACGCCGATGCCCCGGACCAGGATCTCGCCGTCGTCCGCCACCCGGATGGTGGTTCCCGGCACGGGAATGCCGACTGTCCCCACCTTGGTCCGTGCCGGAGTGTTGGCCGTACACGGCGCCGTGGATTCCGTGAGGCCGTAGCCCTCCAGGACGGGGATGCCGGCGCCGCGGAAGAAGTGGGCGTCGTTGGAGCTCAGCGGGCTTGCACCGGAGACCGTGTACTGCAGCCGGCCGCCGAAGGCCTGCCGCAGCTTGGGGTAGAACAGCCGGTCGAAGAGCCGGTGCCGGGCCCGCAGGAGCAGTCCGGGGCCCCTGCCGTTGCCCCGGGAGGCGGCGTCAAGAGCTTTGGAGTAGCCGATCGCTGTGTCCGCGGCGGCCGTGAAGACGCGTTCTTTGCCGGCGGCGGCAGCCTTGTGGGCTGCTCCGGCGTAGACCTTTTCGAAGATCCGGGGGACCACCAGCAGGAAGGTCGGCTTGAAGCTCGCCAGGTCCGCCAGGAGTTCCTTGGCGCTTGCGGTGTGGCCGAGGGTTGCCCCGGAGCTCAGGCAGATCACCTGCACCGCCCGGGACAGGACGTGCGCCAGGGGAAGGAACATCAACGTCCGGGAGCGCGGCTGCATGAGGATCTCGGGCAGGAAGAGCACGATGTTCTTGGCGACGAGGGCGAAGTTCGCGTGCGTGATCTCGCAGCCCTTGGGCTTTCCGGTGGTGCCCGAGGTGTACACGAGGGACGCCACGTCCGCGAGGGACGCGGTGGTCCGGTGGCGTTCGAGTTCGGCGTCCGTCACCCCCGTGCCGGCGGCGGCCAGGCTCGCCAGGTTCGGTGCGGCGCCGCCGTGCTCCATCCGGACCACGGCGACAAGCCGGTCGCGGAGGACGGCGGAGGAATCCAGGACGCCCTGGACGAGGGCAGCCTTGGCGTGGTCCTCGACGAACACGCGCAGGGCGCCCGAGTCGTGGAGGATCCACTCGACCTGGCTGGCGGAGGACGTCTCGTAGATCGGCACCGTGACGCCGCCGGCGAACCAGATGGCAAAATCCACCACTGTCCACTCATACCGGGTCGCGGACATGACAGCGACCGTGTCGCCCGGGGTCAGCCCGCCGGCAATCAGGCCTTTGGCCAGGGCGGTGACCTGTTCCAGGAACTGCTGGACGGAGACATCGGTCCAGCCGCCGGGGCCCTTGCGGGAGTAGAGGGCGTGCACGGGGTCCTTCGCGTGCTGCTCCAGGAGCAGGTCGGTCACGTTGCTCTCCGGGTCCAGCTCCACGAGCAGTCCGGTGCTTGCTTCTCTCACAGCAGAGTCTCCATTCCTGGTCCGCCCGGAGTTCGGCGGACTGTCCCTGCAATCCTGCCTTAGATCCAGGAAGGCATCCACATCCGGAGGCGCCATTCCTGGTAGGGGATCACCTCGGCGGTCCACACCGGGTAGAAGAACGCGGACAGCAGCACGGCCGCCACGACAAACAGCACCACAATGTAGAACCCGGACCGCCGGCGCCAGAGGGGGTCGCTGCGCTGGCCCAGGACAAGGCCCAGGCAGTAGACCAGCGCCAGCACCAGGAAGGGTTCAAAGGACACGGCGTAGAAGAAGAACGTGGTGCGTTCCGGATACATGAACCAGGGGAGGTAGCCGGCGGCCACCCCTGCCAGGACCGCTCCGGCGCGCCAGTCCCGGCGCCCCGCCCACCAGAACAGCAGGATGCCCAGGCAGACGGCCGCGCTCCACCAGATCAGCGGGTTGCCGACCGAGAGGATGGCGGTGGTGCAGTTGCTGAGATCGCAGCCCGGGGTGCCCTGCTTGGGGGATTCGTAGAAGAAGGACGTCGGCCGGCCCATGACCAGCCAGCTCCAGGCGCTGGCCTCGTAGGGGTGGTCGGAGCTCAGTCCCTGATGGAACTTGTACGCCTCAAGGTGGTAGTGCGCCAGGGACCGGACGGCATCCGGCAGCCAGCCCCACTCGGCGGAGGGGTTGGTCTCGGCCCAGTGCCGGAAGTAGGCGTCCGTGGACCGGAACCAGCCGGTCCACGTGGCGCCGTAGACCGCGGCGGCCACCGGAACGATGCTCAGGAAAGCCGGGATGCCGTCCTTGAGGATGCCGCCGCTGATCCAGGCATGCACGCCGGCAATGCGACGGGCGCTGAGGTCCCAGAACACGCTCAGCAGGCCGAAGCCGGCCAGGAAGAACAGGCCGGACCATTTCGTGCCGACCGCCAGGCCCAGGCAGACGCCCGCGGCGAGGCGCCACCAGCGGATGCCGAGCCAGGGCCCGGTGGTGAGCTGGAGCGCCGAGGGGCGGCCCGCGGGGGAAGCTGCGGCCTGCCTGCCGAGCCGGGCCGCCAGCCGCCGCCGGCCGTCGTCGCGGTCCATCAGCAGGGCGCCGAAGGCGGCCAGGATCCAGAACATCAGGAAGATGTCCAGCAGCGAGGTCCGGGACATGACGAGGTGGTGGCCGTCCACGGCGAGCAGGACGCCGGCTACCGCCCCCAGAGTCAGCGAGCGGAAGAGCTTTTGCGCGATCAGTGCCAGCAGGAAGACGGACAGGGTCCCCGTCAGCGCGGCACCGAACCGCCAGCCGAACGGATTGTCCGCGCCGAACAGCCACATGCCCGCGGCAATCATCCATTTGCCGACCGGCGGGTGCACCACGTATTCCGGCGTGTTCAGGAGCACTCCGGGGTTGCCGGCGATGAAGGAGTCGTTGGCCCGGTCGGGCCAGCTGCGCTCGTAGCCGCTGACCAGGAACGAATACGCGTCTTTCACGTAATAGGTCTCGTCGAAGACCAGGTTTCGCGGGGTGTCCAGCCGGACGAACCGCAGGACTCCGCCCAGTGCCGCGGTGAGGGCGGGAATGAGCCAGTACCAGAGCCGCAGCGACGCCGGGTAGTCCCGCCAGCTCTGCAGGCTCCCGATCAGGCGTTCCCTGAGGGCTTCGGCGGTGTTGGCCTCGGCGGGGCGGCCGATCCAGCGGTGCCCCTCAAGATTGCGGCCGGTACCGGACCGGCCCTGGCTGCCGGCTCTGCCGTGCGCGCCGCTCGGGCCTGACGTCGGCGATGCTGCGGGTCCTGCCTCGGGCGTCCGCGTGGGGGTCTGGGTCACGTTGCCCATGCTACCTTTCGCGGCTGTGCTCGGCGGGCCGCGCCCCGGCGGCAGTAGGCTGGTCCTGTGGACCACGAACCCAGCACTTCCCCCGAACTTCCCCTGACCGACAACGCGCCCGACGGCGATCCCGCCGCCCAGGCTGCCGATGAAGCAAACGATGTGGACACGGGGGCCGGACAGGGTGCGCCGGCCGCCGCAGGTTCCGCCGCTGTTTCCGCCGTTGGCGGCCCCGGAAGAATCGTGCTCGCGGCAACGCCGATCGGGAACGCCGGCGATGCCTCCGCCCGTCTCGTGGAATTGCTGACGACGGCGGACATCGTCGCCGCCGAGGACACCCGGAGGCTGCACCGCCTCGTGCAGAACCTCGGGATCACCGTGGCCGGCCGGATCATCAGCTACCACGAGCACAATGAGGCAGCCAAGACCGCTGACCTGCTCGACCAGGTCAGGTCCGGCAAGACCCTGGTCATGGTGACCGACGCCGGCATGCCGTCCGTATCGGACCCGGGGTTCCGCCTGGTGGAGGGCGCCGTCGCGGCCGGCCTCACCGTCACCGCGGCGCCCGGACCCTCCGCCGTGCTGACCGCTTTGGCCCTGTCGGGGCTCCCGACCGACCGCTTTTGCTTCGAAGGATTCCTGCCCCGCAAGGCCGGCGAACGCTCCTCGCGGCTGGCGGACCTCGACGCCGAGCGCCGCACCATGGTGTTCTTCGAGGCGCCGCACCGCCTGGAACCGATGCTCCGGGCCTTGCACGAACGCTTCGGTGCCGACCGCCGGGCCGCCGTGTGCCGTGAACTTACGAAGACCTACGAAGAGGTCATCCGCGGCACCCTGCGCGACCTGCTCGAATGGGCCGAGACCAATGAGGTGCGCGGCGAAATCGCCGTGGTGGTGGGCGGCGCCCCCGAACGCGAGCCCGGCCGCCCGGAGGACCACGTCGCTGCCGTCAACGGGCTGATAGCCCAGGGCATCCGGTTGAAGGAGGCCGTCGCCGCGGTGGCCGACGACGCGAAGGTCAGCAAGCGCGAACTCTATTCAGCGGTGCTTGCCGCGCGCTGATCCAGGCGGCGGGTTCCCGGCTTCGGCCCGCCGCTGACGGCCCGAAGCCGGGGCCGCCATGTGTTGTGCAGCTGCACAGCGTAGTCAGGATCGGGTAGTGCGCGCATGCATAGACTTGCCTGTCGGCACGGCAGTACCGTGGCAGTAATCCAGACGTCCGGTCCTGCGGGAACGAGCGCCTAAAGCCGGCACACAGTGCCGACAAACTAGTATCAAAAACCAGCCCCAGCCGACTGGGGCCAACCGAATTGCTGACGAGGGAGTCGTTGTGACTGTAACTGCCCAGCCCATTGTTTCCGCGGAGCGGGAGAGCGCCCTGCTGGCCTCGGTCCCGACGGGCCTGCTGATCAACGGCGAGTGGCGTCCGGCCGCTTCCGGGAAGACCTTCGAGGTCGAGGACCCGGCGACGGGCAAGGCGCTGCTGAGCATCGCCGACGCCGGTCCCGAGGACGGCAAGGCGGCCCTCGACGCGGCCGCCGCCGCACAGGAGTCCTGGGCCAAGGTCCCGGCCCGGGAACGCGGGGAAATCCTGCGCCGCGCCTTCGAGATGGTCACGGAGCGGGCCGAGGACTTCGCGCTCCTGATGACCCTGGAGATGGGCAAGCCGCTGGCCGAGGCCCGCGGCGAGGTCACCTACGGCGCGGAATTCCTGCGCTGGTTCTCCGAGGAAGCCGTCCGCGCGTTCGGCCGCTACTCCGTCTCCCCGGACGGCAAGTCCCGGCTGCTGGTGACCAAGAAGCCGGTGGGCCCGTGCCTGCTGATCACCCCGTGGAACTTCCCGCTGGCCATGGCCACCCGCAAGATCGCCCCGGCCGTCGCCGCGGGCTGCACGATGGTGCTCAAGTCCGCGAACCTGACCCCGCTGACCTCCCAGCTGTTCGCCGCCGTCATGCAGGAAGCCGGCCTGCCCGCCGGTGTCCTGAACGTCATCCCCACCTCCACCGCGGGCGCCACCACGGGTCCGCTGATCAAGGATCAGCGCTTGCGGAAGCTGTCCTTCACCGGCTCCACGGAGGTCGGCCGCCGGCTGCTCGCCGACGCCTCCGAAACCGTGCTGCGGACCTCGATGGAACTCGGCGGCAACGCACCGTTCGTCGTGTTCGAGGACGCCGACGTCGACGCCGCCGTCGCCGGGGCGATGCTGGCGAAGCTGCGGAACATGGGCGAGGCCTGCACCGCGGCGAACCGGTTCATCGTCCACGAGTCCGTCGCTGACGAGTTCGCGGAGAAGTTCGCCGCGAAGATGGCCGACATGACCACAGCCCGCGGCACCGAGGCCGAGTCCAAGGTCGGCCCGCTGATCGATGCCAAGAGCCGGGACAAGGTCCACGAACTCGTCACCGACGCCCTGAACTCCGGAGCGGTCGCGGTGACCGGGGGGTCCGCCGTCGAGGGCCCGGGCTACTTCTACCAGCCGACCATCCTCAAGGGCGTCACCGAGGGCACCCGGATCCTCTCCGAGGAAATCTTCGGCCCCGTCGCCCCGATCATCACCTTCGACACCGAGGACGAGGCCGTCCGGCTCGCGAACAACACCGAGTACGGCCTGGTCGCCTACGTCTTCACCCGCGACCTGAACCGGGGCATCCGGATGGGCGAACGCCTCGAGACCGGCATGCTCGGCCTGAACGCCGGCGTCGTCTCCAACGCGGCCGCACCGTTCGGCGGCGTCAAGCAGTCCGGCCTGGGCCGCGAAGGCGGCCTCGAGGGCATCGAGGAATACCTCTACACCCAGTACATCGGCATCGCCGACCCCTACGCCGGCCAGGCCTAGGCGGCACCTCGTCAGCGGCCCCGTTTACGGGGCCGCTGCGCGCGTCCGCTGACAGCGGCCCGCTAGCTCCGGCGCACCCGGCGGACGGCAGTGCGGATCTTCCCCCAGGATCCCGCAAGCCCCCGCCGGGTGCGTTGTGCTGTCCGGGACAGGACCCGGCGGGGCAGCGGCAGGTCCCGCCGCCAGCCGGACAGGACCGACGGCGGCAGCCAGGCTGCGCGGAGCCGGACCAGCGGCTTCGCGTTGGCCCGCAGCGAGGCCTGCACCAGGGCGATCCTGGCCGCGGCGGAGTCCGCCGGGTCCGCGGATTCTGCGTTCCCGCCGGTTTCGCCTGACCCCCCGGTGCGGGCAGCACCGGCCGGGCGGCCGTACTGCTCACGTTCAAAATCTTCGGTCAGGGCTGCGGCGGCCCGCTGTCCGGCCCCGTCCGCGCCGCCGGGTTCGCCCAGCGCCGCCGAGGCCCGCAAGCGCCGGGAGAAGTGCCGTGGCGTCTCGCTCGCACCGGGCGCCACGCCGTAGTCCGTGGCCAGGTCCCGCAGTTCCGCCCAGGCCGGCAGGGCCGCCGCGCCCGGTTCGCCGCGTTCCGCCGTCCGCAGCCTGCGGCGCCGCACGCCGCTGCGCACGAGCCGGGGGGTGGCCACGAGCAGCGCCAGCAGCAGCACCGTTCCAACACCGTAGAGCACCTGCGCCGGATGCGCATTCCCGGGCGCCGCTGCCCCGGACCCCGGCAGCGGAACCGGCGCAGCGGTGGGGGCCGGCGCCGGGGTGGAACCGTCGCCCGGTGTCAGGGCGTCGTTGCGGTCGTTGGTGCTGGCACCACTGGGCGTGGAGGGTTCCGTGGCGTAAGCCGGGACGACGCCGCGGGACGGCGTCGGCTCGAAGGGGACCCAGCCGACGCCCTGGAAATAGAGCTCCGGCCAGGCATGGGCGTCCCGGGCATCGACCTCGAACTCCGGAAGCGGGCCCTGGCCGGCGACGGACACCGTGGCCCCGGTGGAGCGCCCCGGGGCGTAGCCCACAGCGATCCTGCTGGGAATGCCCTCAAGCCTGGCCATCACGGCCATGGCCGAGGCGAAATGAATGCAGTAGCCGCTCTTCTGGGTCAGGAAGTCCGCCAGCACGGACAAGCCGTTGCCGTCGTAGCCGCCCTGCACGGGAGACTGCAGGGAATAGCTGAACTCGAGGGAGCGCAGGTACTTCTGGAGGGCCATGGCACGCGCATACGGCGTGGCGGCCGCCGCGGTCACGCGATCGGCCGTGGTGCGCACAATCTCCGGAACGTTCGACGGCTGCCGGAGGAACTGCTCGGGGACTCCGCGCACCGGCTCGGAGGCGCCTGCCAGCAGCCCGGCCGTGAGCTGCGGGGTGATGGACGTGACCACGTACTGCTGGTCGCGGGTGTTCGTGTCCACCCCTTTGATGCTGAGCGTGGCCGGATCCCAGCTCCAGCGTCCTGTGAGGCCGCTGACCGATTCCGGGGCGTAGGGTGCGGGGAGGTAGGGGCTCGTGTACTGGCCCGTGTTGACGGCAGTGATCACGCGGAACTCCGTCGCGGCGGTTTCCAGCCCGGAATCGATCCCGACGGTGCCCGAACGCCGTGTGGACTCGCGGTCATCGGGTGCCCAGGAATCGCCGTCAAAGCTGTCCACCGTCACCGAGCGCAGGTACGGCGTCGTCGATGCGTTTGTCGCGAAGGTGATCCGGCCGTCACCGGAGGGGCTGCGCAGGCTGTTGCCCAGGCTGATCATCGGGTTCAGGCCGGTGGCGCCGCCGAACGGGTTCAGCCGCGAACCCTGCGGGAACGTGCCCTGGTCGAAGCCCGGAATCACCGGCTGCAGCAGCAGTGTGATGGCCAGTGCCAGGACGGCCGTGACCGCGCCGCGCCGGAGCTGCCCGGGGTTCCGTGCAGTGTCGGCCCGGGTGCGGGCATCCGGGGTGAACCAGTGGCTGCACCCCAAAATCAACAGATAGCCGACGGCGGCCCCGACGAACCCGAGCACCCCTACGCTTTGCGGTTTGATCATGGCAGGGACCACGAGGATTGCCAGGATCGCGAGCCCGCTCGTGGCGGGCAGCGCCAGCGGGAATGCGAGGGCATCGATGAGGATCACCAGCAGCCCAAGGACGGCACAGATCAGCATGACGATTCCGGCGTTGGGTGCCACCGGGGTGCTCTCGGCCAGGACGGTCTCGCTGGCCCGCCGGAGGAACTTTCCCAGGTAGCTCAGGGTGTCCGGTGACGGGATGAACCCGGCGATGCTGTGCTGCCGGAAAAAGGTGAAGGTCAGGACCAGGACGAGTGCTGCCAGCCCGCCAGCCGCCACGAGCCATGTCCGGGCACGCAGTGACCGGAGCATCGCCATGGAGAACGCCACGGCAAGGACAGTGGTGAACACGGGGGAGTACCAGGCCCACCCGCGCAGGACGCCGTTAAAGCCGAGGGCAGCACCCGCGACGGCCACCGCGACGGCGGTACCCATCACCCACGGCTGGGCCCCGGGCCCGTCCCGCCGGGACTCCGCGCCCGGGGTCAGGACTGTCGGTTTTTCGGTGCCGGCGGCGCCCGAGGACGACCCGCTGCTGCGGTGCGGGGTGAGGGTCATGGCCGGCTACCTGCGCCGCGGCGGACATCGGCGGCAGCGGCAATGGCCGGGTCTGCCTCGTCGAAGGCGGCCCACGCGGCGGGCAGCGGGCTCCTGGCGGATACCGCCACGGCCCGCCATCCGCCCAGCCGCAGCACCTCCAGGACCTCGGGCATCTCGCCGGAACCGGGTGCCTGGTCCGTGACCAGCAGAGCGAACGCGTTCGCGCCGAACCCGGCCGCCGGGGACAGCGCGCGGGCCTCGGCCGGGGTCAGGTGGCCCAGGACCGCGAGGATCGGTCCCCGCAGCCGGTGGGCGGAGAGCTTGTCCATGAGGACGTCGTCGAAGGCCTGCGGCGCGGTCCCGGACCCTGCGGCGGCCCCGGAACGGGCGGCCTCCTGGCCGGACGGTGCGGCCTTGGCTCCCGGATCGGCTGCCGGCCGGGGCTGCCGGCCGGGTTGCGGGGTGCGATGGCGGTGCGCATGGGCGTTGTGCGGTCCGGTGAGCTGGATGGCGGCCAGGCTTTCCGCGACGGACTGCAGGCCCGACGCTCCGGTGTACTCCTCGGCCTCCGGATCGGGGGCGGACGGCGAGTGCCGGAAGGCGGGGGCCCCGGCGCTGTCCAGGAACCGCAGGGAATAGTTGCGTTCCGCAAGGTGCGCGCCGATCGACATCGCCGCCGTGACGGACCATTCAAAGGCGTCGCACGTCAGCAGCTCATGGCCGTCTGTGTCCCCGGTTCCTGCCGGGCCGTGGTGGCCGCCGGAGGAAAAGGCGCCGTGACCAAACACGCCGTGCGGGTAGGCCGAGAGCCGGTGGTCCAGGATGATGGTCGCCTCGGGAGTCGTGACGGATTCCTCCTGCCGCACCATGAGGGCCCCGTGGCGGGCGGTCGCGGCCCAGTGCACCCGGCGCATCGGGTCCCCGTGACGGTATTCGCGGGTCATGACGTCGTCGTCGCTCGGATTCGCCCGGACCCGCGTGGCCGTGACGCCGTCGTGTCCGCGGGCGCCGGCCAGCCCCGTCTCGGGGAGCTCGACGGCGGCGGGCGTCACAGTCAGGAGGTCGCCGTCGTCGATCGCGTGCCGGTGGAAGGACAACCCGAAGGGGTCGCTGAACTCCGCGGTGACGGGCCCGATCAGGAACTGGCCGCGCTTGGCCGAGCGAAGGTGGTACTCGTAGCGGCTGGTGCCGCCGGCGGCCGCACGTGCCGGGAAACGGAAGACGGGGGATTCGCCAAACCGTGCCGGCAGATGCTCTTCCATGACGGCATGGCCCGTTCCGGGCCCGGTCCGCGCGACGGCCAGCCGCACCGTGGTGCGCGCGGACGTTTCCACCGGCGACGGATTGAACTCGCGGTAGACCCGGAACCTCGGTTTCAGGACCCGGGTTCCGGCCAGGGACAGCAGCGGCAGGACCAGCAGCAGGACGGCCAGCGCCAGCAAATCCCGGCGCCCCATGATCTGCGCGGCGAGCAGGGACAGCGCACCCGCGCCGAGCAGGCCCCAGCCGCGGGTGCTGAAGATGTGTCCGGGGAACCGATCCCTCAACGCCACGGCGGAACCGTTTCCTAGCGCGGATTCGGCTGGCGGGGCGGCGGTGCCGCAGCGGCCGGGGCCTTGTTCCGGCCAGGGCGGCCGGCCCCGTTGGCCGAGGCCGTCACCTCCGGGGTGACGGGGGTTTTGGCGATGATGGCCCGGATGACGCTTTGCGGCGTCTCGCCCGTGCTGGCCGCCTTGCGGTCGAGGATGATCCGGTGGGCGAGCACGGCTTCAGCAACGCTGACAACGTCGTCCGGGATCACGAAGTCCCGGCCCTCGAGCGCGGCCGTGGCCTTCGCCGCCCGCAGGAGCTGCAGCATGGATCGGGGGCTGGCGCCGAGCCGGAGCAGCCCGCTATCCCGCGTGGCCCGTCCCAGGGCCACCGTGTACTCCTTGATGGAGCGGGACACGTAGACCCGCTGCACCGTGGCTATCATCGCGGCCACTTCCGCCGCGGTGACCACTGCCGTCACGCGGGCCAGGGGCGAGGAGGCCTGGTGGGTTTCAAGCATTTCCATCTCGGACTCCGTGTCCGGGTAACCCATGGAAATCCGGGCCATGAAACGGTCCCGCTGGGCTTCCGGAAGCGGATAGGTGCCCTCCATCTCGATGGGGTTCTGGGTAGCCACCACCATGAACGGCTCATCCAGCCGGTAGGACGTGCCGTCCACCGTGACCTGGTGCTCTTCCATGCACTCCAGCAGGGCTGACTGCGTCTTGGCCGAGGCGCGGTTGATTTCGTCCCCGATGACGATATTGGCGAATACCGCGCCGTGCCGGAACTCGAAGGACCGGGTCGCCTGGTTGTAGATGGACACGCCCGTGACGTCGGACGGGAGCAGGTCCGGGGTGAACTGGATCCGGCTGACCGTGCAGTCGATGCTCCGGGCCAGGGTCTTGGCGAGCAACGTCTTGCCCACTCCCGGGACGTCTTCCAGGAGCAGGTGGCCCTGGGCGAGGAGCACGGTCAGCGCCAGTCTTGCCGCTTCGGCCTTGCCGTCGATGACCGTATTGATGGCTGTGAGGATGCGGGTGCTGGCGGAGTGGAAGGCCTCTGCATCCATGGCGGCCGGTTCATGCGGCGAGGGCCGCTGGCCGGCTGTTGGTGCCGCGGCAGGCTCTGCATCCATGGCGGGGCGGCCCGGGAAGCTCTGTCCTTCGGGGAGGACTTCATCCAAGGAAGTGCGGTGGTAATCCATCGGCAGCCTTTCAGCACTGGTGGGTCCCGGAACGGACCGGCAACGGCCGCCGGGCCCCGCAGTGGGGTTCGCCTGTTTCCTCAAGGGTAAATATCAGAGTATTAACAGACTACTAACACAACTGCCGGGCCTGACAGAGAGTTCCGGGGAATTCTGGGCGCCCGATAGGGTGGATGAATGTTCAATCCCCACACGCCCGTCCCGTTCCGGTCGCCCGGAACTGACGGTACCGGACGAACCGGGTATCCGCCCGCACCTGAACCGCTGCCCGTCCCGGTCATGGACAACCATACGCATCTGGACTTTCCCGGTGCGGAACTGTCGGTGAGCGTCAAGGACGCCCTGGACGCCGCCGCCGCGGTGGGGGTCCAGGGTGCTGTGCAGGTGGGCTGCGACCTCGAATCGTCCCGGTTTACGGTCCAGGCCGTGGACCTCGATTCCCGGCTCCTGGGCGCCGTCGCCCTCCACCCCAACGATGCCCCGGACTATGCCCGGCGCGGCGAACTGGAGGAAGCCCTGGCCGAGATCGAGGCCCTGGCCGCCCACCCGCGGGTCCGGGCGATCGGTGAGACCGGCCTCGACTTCTTCCGGACCGAAGGGGAGGGCCTGGCCCACCAGCGCTATTCGTTCCGCCGCCACATCGACATCGCCAAGCGGCTCGGACTGACGCTGCAGATCCACGACCGCGACGCCCACGACGACGTCGTCCAGGTGCTGCGCGAAGAAGGGGCCCCGGAGCGCGTGGTCTTCCATTGCTTCTCCGGCGACGAGGCGCTCGCCCGGACGTGCAACGCGGAGGGCTGGTACATGTCCTTCGCCGGGACAGTGACGTTCAAGAACGCATCAAACCTGAGGGCGGCGCTCGCCATCGCGGAGCCGGCCCGGGTCCTGGTCGAGACCGACGCGCCCTTCCTCACCCCGCACCCGCACCGCGGCCGCCCGAACGCAAGCTACCTCGTTCCGTACACGGTTCGGGCCATGGCCGATGTGACGGGAAGCGACCTTTCCGGACTGTGCGCGCAGATCGCCGAAAATTCCCTGCGGGCGTACGGATCCTGGGCCTGAAACGGTCCCGTCCGGCGCCTCCCCGAGAATACCGGGTATGTACAAATTCTTGGTTGCTTTATAACGCTACGGTTACAGTGGTCAACTATTAGCCGGGGTCGGGGAAGGCCTACGGATAATTTCACTCAAGCAGGGCGTGCATCGTGGCAAACGAACCACATGCGCGCTCTCGTTTTGGGTGAGGCAGTGCACACACAATCTGTGACGCCCCGGACCCCGTCCGGGGCCGCCCTTGGCGCGCTCACGGAGGGTGAAAACGTGCACCTATCCCCGTGCCCGGAAGGTCTAAGAGATTCGGGCAATCGTGGTCAAGTTCTTCACATCGGACGGCAAGATCAGCTTCGTCAAGGTTGGCACGCAGCTCGTGGTGCTGGTGGCTCTGGTGCTGGGCCTCGTGGCCTTCGTCGGCAACAACAAGACGATCACACTCAACGTGGACGGCAAAGTCAGCTCCGTCCAGATCTTCGGCGGGACCGTCGGACAGGTCGTCAAGAGTGCCAAGGTTGAACTGCAGCCCTCCGACCGGGTGTCGCCTTCGGTGGACGCCCACGTGCAGGACGGATCAGTCATCAACGTCAACCTCGCCAAGGCCGTGAAGGTCAGCCTGGACGGCGCCGAACGGACCATCAACACCACCTCGCCCACCGTCGAAGGGCTCGTGACCGAACTCGGCGTGGCCAGCGCCTCGCAGGTGTCGGTGCCCAAGGACGCCCAGCTGGCGGTCTCCGGTTCCTACGTTTCCATCTCGACGCCGAAGAAGGTCAGCATCGTCGCGGACGGCAAGGCAGCGGCGACCACCACGACGGCGGCCACCGTGGCCAACGTCCTCGCGGATGCCGGCCTTTCGCTGGGCGCCAGCGACCGCGTCTCCCAGCCCGGGAACGCGCCGGTGGTCAACGACATGGTCATCAAGGTCTCCCGGGTGGACGTCAGCAAGACGGCCGACACCACCGAGCCTGTCGCGTTTGAGACGCTGACCACCGAAAGCGCCGACATGTTCAAGGGTGAGAAGACTGTCACCCAGGCCGGTGTCGCCGGCACCACCAAGAAGAGCTTCAAGCTGGTCCTCGTCGACGGCCGCGAAGCCTCCCGCACGCTCGTGTCCGAGACCGTCAGTGCCCAGCCGGTCACCGAGAAGGTCACCGTGGGCACCAAGGAAAAGCCCCAGCCTGCCGCCAGCACGGCCGCCCCCGCCATGATGAACCAGGCCATGTGGGACAAGATCGCCCAGTGCGAGTCCGGCGGCAACTGGTCCATCAACACCGGCAACGGCTACTACGGCGGCCTGCAGTTCGACGTCCGGACCTGGCTCGGTTCCGGCGGCGGCGCCTATGCCCCGAACGCCGCTGCGGCCACCAAGGCCCAGCAGATCGACATCGCCAACCGCGTCTACGCGCAGCGCGGCCTCGGCCCGTGGGGCTGCGGCTGGGCAGCCTCCAGCTAGCACGCCCCGCCGGCTTTTGACCGCCGGCCACTGACCGCCGGCCGCTGACCACATCCGCGGTGACCGCACAGGCCGGGTCCGGAGTCCCTCCGGGCCCGGCCTGTGGCGTACCGGCGCCGGGATAGGATACCTAGGTGACTGAACCGAGCCCCTCCGCCCCCGAAAGCCTGCCGTCAGCGGCGCCCGCACCGCTCATGGGCGCCTCCGATATCCGCCGGTTGGCAGAGGAGATCGGCGTGCGGCCCACCAAGACCCTGGGCCAGAACTTCGTCATTGACGGCAACACCATCCGGCGGATCGTGGCCGCCGCGGATATCCGGGCCGACGAGACAGTCCTCGAAGTCGGGCCCGGCCTCGGGTCGCTGACCCTGGGCCTGCTGGACGCCGCCCGGACCGTGGTCGCCGTCGAAATCGATCCGGTCCTCGCCGGGAGGCTGCCGGCCACGGTCGGTGAGTGGCGGCCGGACGCCGTCGGGAATTTCCACCTCGTCCTGGCCGATGCTATGCGGGTCACGGAACTGCCCGCGGAACCGACCGCACTCGTGGCGAATCTTCCCTACAATGTCGCGGTTCCTGTGGTGCTGCACCTCCTGCAGCACTTCCCGAGCCTGCAGCACGGCCTCGTCATGGTCCAGGACGAAGTCGCCGACCGCCTCGCGGCCGGGCCCGGCTCCAAGACCTACGGCGTGCCCTCGGTCAAGGCCGCCTGGTACAGCAGCATGCGCAAGGCCGGCGTGATCGGCATGAACGTTTTCTGGCCGGCACCCAAGATCCACTCCGGACTGGTCGCGTTCACCCGCCGGGAACCCCCTGTCACGACCGCCACCCGGGAACAGGTCTTCGCCGTGATCGACGCCGCCTTCGCGCAGCGCCGCAAGACGCTGCGCGCGGCGCTGGCCGGCTGGGCCGGCAGCGCCGCCGAGGCCGAACGCTGCCTGCGGGCCGCCGGCGTCGATCCGTCCGCCCGCGGTGAAGTAATCGATATTGCGGCGTTCGCCAGAATCGCCGAAGCCCACGCACAGCCGGACTCCTGAGCTTCCTGCCGGGTTGCTCGCGAGCCGCTCGCGAGTCTCTTGCGGGCCGCTTGTGAGTCGCTTGTGAGTCGCTTGTGAGTCTTTTGGGTGCCGTCCCGTGCTTGGAGCCGGGGCCGGGATGCCATAGCGTGGAGCCATGAACGCAGTGAGAGGGCGCTTTGCCGCGAGGACCGTTCGGGTCAAGGCTCCAGGCAAGGTCAACGTCTCACTGGATGTCGGACCGCTGCGGCCGGACGGCTACCACTCCGTGGCCAGCGTCTACCTGGCGGTCTCACTCTACGAGGAAGTCGCCGCCACCAGCACTGATACCGGCGGAATCACCGTAAGCATCAGCGATGCGAGCACCCTGGACCTGGACAGCGTGGACATCCCGCTCGATCACCGTAACCTGGCGCACAAGGCGGCGGCGATCATGGCCGACGTCTCCGAGCACGCCACCGGCGTCCATCTGGAGATCACCAAACGAGTGCCCGTGGCCGGCGGCATGGGCGGCGGGTCCGCAGACGCCGCCGCCACCCTGCTGGCCTGTGACGCGCTGTGGAACAGCGGACTCTCCCGCGATGAGCTGGCCCATCTGGCCGCCGAACTCGGCGCCGACGTTCCGTTCGCGCTGTTGGGCGGCACCGCCGTCGGCCTGGGTGTGGGCGATGACCTCTCGCCGGCCCTCGTCAAGGCCCAGACGGACTGGGTGCTGGTCACGGCCGACTTCGGCCTGTCCACGCCGGAGGTTTTCCGGACGCTGGACCGGCTGCGCGCGGCGGAGGGCGTGCCGGTGGAGGAACCGGTCGCCGTCGACCCCGGCGTCCTCACGGCACTGCGCAGCGGCGACTCCGACGCCCTGAGCCGCGTCCTGGTCAACGACCTCCAGCGCGCCTCGATCGAGTTGGCGCCTGGCCTGCGGGACACGCTCGGGCTCGGCGAATCCCTCGGGGCGATCGCCGGAATCGTGTCCGGGTCCGGACCCACTGTCGCGTTCCTTGCGCACAGCCCGGCGGCGGCCGAGGGGCTGGCCGGCGATCTCCGGCACCACGGCCTCGACGCCATGGCCGTCCACGGCCCGGTGCACGGGGCCCGCATCATCTCCGATACGCTCCTTTAGGAGCTTTTGCGCTCCCCACCCGACTTTTCATCGAAACACCTCACCGATACACCTAAGAAAGCAGTTCCCAGTGGCACACCTGCTCGGCGGCGAAAACCTCACGGTTTCGTATGCAACCCGTACCGTCCTCGATGGCATTACCCTCGGCCTTGAAGAGGGCGACCGGATCGGCATGGTGGGCCGCAACGGCGACGGCAAGTCGACCCTCATGCGGCTGCTGGCGATGCGCTCCACCCCGGACTCCGGCCGGGTGACCAAGCGCAGCGAGGTCAACATCGGCTACCTGGACCAGAGCGACGTGCTCGACGGCGACCTCACCGTCGGCGCCGCGATCGTCGGCGACCAGGCAGACTACGAATGGGCCCGCAATCCCCAGATCCGCGAAGTCATGGGCGGCCTCGTGTCCGACGTCGACTGGCACGCCAATGTCCACGCGCTCTCCGGCGGGCAGAAGCGGCGCGTGGCGCTGGCCAAACTGCTGATCGAGGACCACGACGTCATCATGCTCGACGAGCCCACCAACCACCTCGACGTCGAAGGCGTCGCGTGGCTGTCCCGGCACCTGAAGACCCGCTGGCGGCCCAACCAGGGCGCCTTCCTCGTCGTCACCCACGACCGCTGGTTCCTCGATGAAGTCTGTAACAAGACGTGGGAAATCCACGACGGCATCATGGACCCGTTCGACGGCGGCTACGCCGCGTACGTGCTGGCCCGCGCCGAACGTGACCGCGCCGCCTCCGTCACGGAGGGCAAGCGCCAGCAGCTCGTGAAGAAGGAACTCGCCTGGCTCCGGCGCGGCGCCCCGGCCCGCACCGCCAAGCCCAAATTCCGGATCGAGGCGGCCAACGCCCTGATCGCCGATGTCCCCGAGCCGCGCGATTCGACGGCCTTGAGCAAGATGGCCACGGCCCGGCTCGGCAAGGACGTCCTGGACCTCGAAAACGTCTCGCTCGACTTCCGCGGCGGCGCCCCCGGGCAGAAGCTCTTCGACAACATCACGCTGCGGCTTGCACCCGGCGAGCGGCTGGGCCTCGTGGGCGTCAACGGCGCCGGCAAGACCACCCTGTTGAAGCTACTCAACGGCGAGATTCAGCCGACCTCGGGGAAGGTCAAGCGCGGCAAGACTGTGGTCACCGCGGTCCTCACGCAGGAGGTCAAGGAGCTCGACGACGTCTCGGACCTGCGCGTGATCGAAGTGATCGAGCGCGAAAAGCGCTCCTTCAACGTCGGCGGCAAGGAATTCACCGCCGGCCAGCTCGTGGAGCAGCTTGGCTTTACCAACGAGAAGCAGTGGACTCCGGTCAAGGATCTCTCCGGTGGCGAACGCCGGCGCCTGCAGCTTCTGCGCCTGCTCGTGGGGGAGCCGAACGTACTGATGCTTGACGAGCCGACCAACGACCTCGACACCGACACGCTGGCCGCCGTGGAGGACGTGCTCGACGGCTGGCCCGGCACGCTCGTGGTCGTCAGCCACGACCGCTACCTGCTGGAGCGCGTCACGGATCACCAGATGGCGCTCCTCGGCGACGGCAAGATCCGGGCCCTGCCGCGCGGCGTGGACCAGTACCTCGAACTGCGCGAGGCCGCGCTGGCGGGCTCCACCATCACCGGCGGCGGAAACCCCGTCACGGCCGCCAGCGGGGGCTCCACGCCGGCCGCCTCCGGACCTTCCGAGGCGGAAAAGCGCGACGCCCGCAAGGCCAAGAACCGGATCGACCGCCAGCTGGGCAAACTCAAGCAGCAGGAAGACAAGATCCACGCCCAGATGATGGCCGGTGCCGGAGACGCGAGCAAGTTTGACCAGCTCGCCGAGCTCAACAAGAAGCTCCAGGAGCTCGCCGGGGAACGCGAAGCCCTCGAACTCGAATGGCTCGAGGCCCTCGAGGTGCTGGGGGAGTAGTCTTACCGTGGCCCCGGGTGGGACATGCCCAGTGTCGTGCGGCACGGCTGGACATGTCCCACGGACCACTTAAAACCCTGAGGACACGTCCCGCGGAGCCGGCCAGCAATGGGCATGTCCCGCGGAGAGTTGAAATTCCTGGGGACATGCCCCGTGGTGCGCGCCTGGGATGGACATAGTGGTGTTATGTCCCTCGCTCACGGCCAGGGGAGAGCATGTCCCGCGGAGCAATTGCAGCCCGGAGGAAGCCCGGAGGACTAGTCCCTCGGTGAGCCAGAATTCCTGAGGGCATGTCCCGCGGTGGAGGTTGCCAACAATGGACATGTCCCGCGGAGCTCTGAGTGACGCGGGTTCAGGCTAAGGACGGACATGTTCTGCGGTGGAGGTTGCCAGCAATGGACATGTCCCGCGGCGTGTTGAAATTGCTGGGGACTTGCCCCTTGGCGCACTCCAGGGATGGACATAGTGGTGTTATGTCCAACGCTCGGGGCCAGGGGAGGGCATGTCCCGCGGAGCCATTGAAGCCCGGAGGAAGCCCGGCGGACTAGTCCCTCGGTGAGCCAGAATTCCTGGGGCCATGTCCCGCGGGGCGGGCCTGCAATGGACATGTCCGCGGAGCTCTGAGTGACGCGGGTTCAGGCTAAGGACGGACATGTTCCGCGGTGGAGGTTGCCAGCAATGGGCATGTCCCCCGGAGAGTTGAAATTCCTGGGGACATGCCCCGTGGTGCGCGCCTGGGATGGACATAGTGGTGTTATGTCCAACGCTCGGGGCCAGGGGAGAGCATGTCCCCGGGAAGCGCCGGAGGCTCTCCGCCCCGCCGCAGCAACCGGCTCCGCATCGGACCGCGTAACTCATTTTTCGGATCACGGAACTCATTTACCGGAAAACGGAACTCAATCCTCGCCGCGGAGCTCCGGGTCCTTCTGCAGGCCGGTGAGGCCGTTCCAGGCCAGGTTCACCAGGTGCGCGGCAACCTCGCGTTTGTCCGGGGTGCGGCTGTCCTGCCACCACTGGCCGGTCATCGCGACCATCCCCACGAGCATCTGCGCGTACATGGCACCGTCGGCCGGGCTGAAGCCACGGCGGGCGAGTTCGTCTTGGAGGATGTGTTCCACACGGGCCGTCACCTGTGAGAGCAGGGAGGAGAAGGCCCCCTCGGGCTGCGACGGCGGTGCATCGCGCATGAGGATCCTGAAGCCGTCTGTCCTTTCCTCGATGTAGGTCAGCAGGGCCAGTGCGGCCCGTTCCACCAGGACGCGCGGCTTGGCGTCCTCGGCCAAGGCATCGTTGATGGAGTTCAGCAGGATGTGGAACTCGTGGTCCACCACCTGCGTGTACAGGCCCTCCTTGGAGCCGAAGTGTTCGTAGATCACCGGCTTGGAGACGCCGGCGTTGGCGGCGATTTCCTCGATAGTGGTTCCGTCCAGGCCGCGGAGGGCGAAAAGCCCGCGGCCGATGCCGATCAACTGGGTGCGGCGCTGCTGGCCGGTCATGCGGAGCCGGGGAACGTAGCCGGGGGCACGCACGGGCCTGCCGTTGCCGCCGTCCGCCCCGCCGGATGCGCCTCCACTCTTGCTCACAGCTCCATCATGCCCTACCGCGAGGCCGCACCCTCGCCCCGCACCCGCAGAGCCCGCGGCCCGTACCCTCGCCCGGAGGCCGCACTCTCGCCCCGAGGCCCGCGTCGCCCGGCGACCCGCGGCCGCTGAGCCCGCGCCTGTGCCCCGCACCCGCACCCGCGCCGGGCCGCCGCCCGTCCCGGGGCGCTGAGTCGCACGAGCGTGGACCTTCGTGGCAGAATTGGTTCTCGTGCCACAGGTCATGCCCGGCACGGTCCGCTCTGGTGTAATGGCAGCACCCCGGCCTTTGGAGCCGTGGAGTATAGGTTCGAGTCCTATGGGCGGAACTGGCGAGACACACTGCGCAACCAAGCAAGGAGAGCCAATACGTGAGCCCCGAGAACACTGGCCCAGCCGCCGTGATCGTCCTAGCCGCAGGGGCCGGTACCCGGATGAAATCCCGTACGCCGAAGATTCTCCACGAAATCGGCGGCCGCTCCCTGGTCGGCCACGCCCTGCAGGCCGCCCGCAGCGTGCACCCCCGCGAACTTGCCCTGGTGGTCCGGCATGAACGCGACCTCGTGGCCGCCCACGTCGCCGCCCTCGATCCGAAAGCCCTGATCGTGGACCAGGACGACGTGCCCGGCACAGGCCGCGCGGTCGAAGCCGCACTGGAGGCCCTCGACGCCCTTCACCCCGAAGGACTGTTGAGCGGCACCGTCGTTGTCACGTACGGAGACGTCCCGCTGCTCACCGGCGGACTGCTTGCCGAGCTCGTCGCCGTCCACGAGGCCGACGGGAACGCCGTCACGGTCCTGACCGCCGTGCTTGAGGACGCCGCCGGTTACGGCCGCATCCTCCGGGCCGGCGACGGCACCGTCACCGGCATCCGCGAGCACAAGGACGCCACCGAGGCTGAACGCGAAATCCGCGAAATCAACTCCGGCATCTACGCCTTCGACGCCGCCGTCCTGCGGGAGGCGCTGGTGCACATCACCACCGACAACGCCCAGGGTGAAAAGTACCTCACCGATGTCCTGGCCCTGGCCCGCGCTGCGGGCGGCCGCGTTGCCGCCGTCGTCACCGAAGACCGCTGGCAGGTTGAGGGCGCGAACGACCGCGTCCAGCTCTCGGCCCTCGGCGCCGAGCACAACCGCCGCACGGTCGAGGCCTGGATGCGCGCGGGCGTGACCGTCGTGGATCCCGCCACCACGTGGATCGACTCCACGGTGACGCTCGACGAAGACGTCCGTCTCCTGCCCAACACCCAGCTGCACGGCGCCACCTCGGTGGCGCGCGACGCCGTCGTCGGCCCCGACACCACCCTGACCGATGTCACGGTGGGGGAGGGAGCCACGGTGCTCCGCACGCACGGCTCCGGCTCCACGATCGGTGCCCGCGCCAGCGTCGGTCCCTTCACGTACCTGCGTCCCGGCACCGTCCTGGGCGAGACCGGCAAGATCGGCGCGTTTTACGAGACCAAGAACGTCACGATCGGCCGCGGCTCGAAGCTGTCCCACCTTGGCTACGCGGGAGACGCGGAAATCGGCGAGAACACCAACATCGGCTGCGGCAACATCACCGCCAACTACGACGGCGAGAAGAAGCACCGCACGGTGATCGGCTCCGGCGTGCGCACCGGTTCCAACACCGTGTTCGTGGCTCCGGTGCGCGTGGGGGACGGCGCCTACAGCGGCGCCGGTGCGATCATCCGCCAGGACGTCCCGGCCGGTGCCCTCGCAGTCTCGCTTGCCAGGCAGCGGAACGCGGAGGGCTGGGTTGCGGCCAACCGCCCCGGGTCCGTTTCTGCCGCCCTGGCCGAATCCGCCGCCTTGGCCGAATCCGCCCTGGCCGAATCCGCTGACGCGGACGCCCCGACTTCCTCCACTACTCCGGCACCGACAGAAGAGGGCTAGCAATCATGAGCGAAATTACGGCACACGGCGAGAAGAAGCTGGTGCTGGCCGCGGGGCGCGCGCACCCTGAGCTGGCGAAGGAGATCGCGAAGGAGCTGGGCACCGAGCTGCTGCCCCTGGACGCCTACGACTTCGCCAACGGCGAGATCTACGTCCGGGCCGGCGAGAGCGTCCGCGGTACCGATGCCTTCGTCATCCAGGCCCACCCGGCCCCGCTGAACAACTGGCTCATGGAACAGCTGATCATGATCGATTCGCTTAAGCGGGCTTCCGCCAAGCGCATCACGGTCGTGTCCCCGTTCTACCCCTACGCCCGGCAGGACAAGAAGGGCCGCGGCCGCGAGCCGATCTCGGCACGCCTCGTCGCCGACCTGTACAAGACCGCCGGCGCCGACCGCATCATGAGCGTGGACCTGCACACCTCCCAGATCCAGGGCTTCTTCGACGGCCCCGTGGACCACCTCATGGCCATTCCGCTCCTGGCCGACTACATCCGCACCCGCGTCGGCTCGGACAAGGTCACGGTGGTCTCCCCGGACACCGGCCGCGTCCGCGTCGCCGAGCAGTGGGCCGAGCGCCTTGGCGGCGCGCCGCTGGCCTTCGTGCACAAGAGCCGCGACCTCACCGTGCCCAACCAGGCCGTCTCCAAGACCGTCGTGGGCCAGATCGAGGGCCGCACCTGTGTCCTGATCGACGACATGATCGACACCGGCGGAACCATCTCCGGCGCCGTCCAGGTGCTCAAGAACGCCGGGGCCAAGGATGTCATCATCGCCGCGACCCACGCCGTGTTCTCCGATCCGGCGGCCCGCCGGCTGTCCGAGTCCGGCGCCCGCGAGGTCGTGGTCACCAACACGCTGCCGATCACCTCGGACAAACACTTCCCGCAGCTGACCGTGCTGTCCATCGCGCCGCTGATCGCGCGCGCCATCCGCGAAGTGTTCGACGACGGCTCGGTCACCAGTCTCTTCGACGGCAACGCATAGAAAACGCATCAATAAGGCCCGTGCGGGCACGTTTTCACGAATGCGTGCCCGCGCTGGTAGCCTTGTACCGAAACCTTGGCGAGGGAGAGCGCCGGCAGACCGTCTACGTACACCGTATGCACGGGAAACCGGACTGCTGGTCTCCGTTATCGACTGGGTCTGAATCTCCTTCTGAAGGTCAGCTGCACGGCAGCCCGGCGTTGAAGGTCGTAAACAGACCTCCGCCCTTGCTGAATACCGTTTAGTCCCGCCGCTTGAAATCCCACCAGGAGATATCCATGTCTGAGCAGAAGCTCGCAGCAGAAGTACGCACCGAATTCGGCAAGGGCTTCGCCCGCCGCGCCCGCATGGCCAACCTGATCCCGGCCGTCATTTACGGCCACGGCGCCGAGCCGATCCACATCACCCTGCCGGCGAAGGCCACCACCCTGGCCGTCCGCACCGCCAACGCCCTGCTGACCCTGGACATCGACGGCGAGCAGCACCTGGCCCTCGTCAAGGACATCCAGCGCAACCCGATCAAGCAGATCATCGAGCACCTCGACCTGCTGACCGTCCGCACCGGCGAGAAGGTCACCGTTGACGTTCCCGTTCACCTGACCGGCGAACTGGCTCCGGGCAACGTGTACAACCAGGAAATGACCACCGTCTCCCTCGAGGCCGAGGCAACCCACCTGCCGACCGCCATCGAGGTCAGCATCGAGGGCCGCACCGCCGGCGAGCACGTCCACGCTTCCGACCTGGTCCTTCCGAAGGGCTCCGTCCTGCTGGCCGACGCCGAGGCTCTGGTCGTCCACATCTCCGAGGCCACGGAGGTCTCTGAGGAAGAGGCTTCGGCCGACACCACCGAAGGTTCCTCGGTCGCCGCCGAGTAATTCCGGCGCATTTTCCGGCGGCCGGGTCCCTCAGGGGCCCGGCCGCCGTCGTCTCCGGTGCCCCGCTGCCCCGGAACCGGCCCGCAGCTTGCCCGCCTGAGACGCCCGCTTGCAACGCCCCGTCTGAACCTGGCCCACCGAAGGACTGATCCATGACCGACACCTGGCTGATCGTAGGCCTTGGCAACCCCGGACCCGAGTACAGCCACAACCGGCACAACGTCGGCCAGATGGTCCTGGACGAACTCGCTTCGCGTGTCGGCGGCCGCTTCAAGTCGCACAAATCCCGTGCCCAGGTCCTGGAAGGGCGCCTGGGCATCGGCGGTCCCCGGATCGTGCTGGCCAAGCCGCAGTCCTACATGAACGTCTCCGGCGGCCCGGTCTCGGCCCTGGCGCAGTTCTACGGGATCGACCCCGCCCACGTCGTTGCCGTCCACGACGAGATCGACATCCCCTTCGACACCGTGAAGCTCAAGATCGGCGGCGGCGAAGGCGGCCACAACGGTCTGCGTGACATCTCCAAGGCCCTCGCCACCAAGGACTACCTGCGCGTGCGCGTAGGCGTGGGGCGCCCGCCCGGCCGGATGGACACCGCGGACTTCGTCCTGCGCGACTTTTCCGCCCCGGAGAAGAAGGAACTGCCCTTCCTCATCGACTCAGCGGCCGACGCCGTCGAAGTCCTGGTCAAGGACGGGCTCCTCACCGCACAGCAAAAGTTCCACCCCGCCAAGGCCCCCTAACCGCGCACCGGCAGGGTCCCCGCCAGGCTCACCGGCCGGCTCCCCGACAGGCCCCGGAAGATCCGGTTTCGTCCACATGACGGGTTTCCTTTCCAAGCTTTCGGCATTCCAGTTATGATCTGTCTACTCTCATGTCGGGGGATAGGGATACGCTACTTCTAAGTGGGCAGTTGGGGTTGCTGTCTACAAAGCGGTACGAAGGAAACTACATGTCGAGGGATTCGCTGGGCTGGGGGAATGTTTCCACTACATTGGCACCCGCCGAAGAAGAACAAGCAGCAGGTCCGGTCGCGAGGCACGGCTGGTCCGGTCTGGCGCGGAACGCTGATGCCGAGCGTGTCCGGACGGAACTGCTTGCGCAGGACCGGATGGGCGTCGTCATCACCGGTGACCGCGGCGTCGGCAAGACGCTCGTCGGCAGGACCGCCCTCTCGGGATTCGGCCCCGAGGTCTACACCATCCAGCTCCGGAGCACAGGACCGGGTTCGGCAACACCGTACGGTTGCCTCGCGTTCACCCTGGCCCGGCTCCCGCAGAGTTCCCTTGGCTCGCCGACCGCCATCCTGCACGGCATCACCTCGCTGATCCGCGACGACGCCGCCGGCCGCCAGTGCGTGATCCTGCTCGACAACGCCGGGGCCCTCGACGAACTCAGCACCGGCGTCCTGCTGAACCTGCTGCAGACCAGGACCGCCCGGCTGATTGCCACGGCCCAGCGCACCACCGATCTTCCGCCGGACTTCTACTGGCTCATCACCTCGGGCCAGCTCGCCGAAGTCCGGCTCGCCAACCTCACCGAACTCGAAACGCTGGAGGTCCTGCAGTCAGCCTTGGGCCACCGGGTCTCGACTGCCCTGGCAAGCCAGCTGCACCAACTGGTCGGCGGGAGCCCGACGCTCCTGCAGGCGGTCGTTTCTGAACAGATCGAACGCGGAAACCTCGTCCTGTCCGGATCGGTGTGGACCCTGCTCGATGAAGTCGTGCTGGACGGCCGCACCGCGCTGGAAGACATCGTCAGGGCCCGGTACGCCAGAGAGACGCCCGAGGCGCGGGAGGTCATCGACGTCCTTTCCTGCGCCCGGACACTGCCTTTGTCCCGGCTGGCCAGGATGTACAGCCCCGGCGTCATCGCCGACATGGAAGAAGCCGGCCAGATCGTCGTCGACCGCACGGACCGGCACCTGGTCACGCTGGGCGACCGCTACCTCGGCGACATTGTCCGCAACTGGATGAGCGTGGAGCGCCGCCTGGAGCTCCGGGACAAGGTTCCCGGGCATCAGGAACATGAGCTTGATGAACTGACCGTCGAGGACCTGCTCGCCTACGCGGCGTGGACCCACGACTGCCACGCCCAGCTGGCGCCCGCCCACGCGCTGGCCGCGGCCAGCGCCGCCGTCAGGCTCTTTGACCCGAAGTTTGCGCTCAAATGCGCCGGCAGCCTGTCTCCCTCGGACGCCGAATGGGCCGAGGGGCAACTCCAGAAGTCGGCCGCCTACCTCCAACTCGGCCTGCCCCTGCAAGCCATGTCAGCGCTCGACGACGTCTCCGACCAGCAGGTCAACGAGCTCGCGGCCGAGGGATTTGCCGAATTCATCGCGGCGAAGGCCGACTGCATGGCCTGGCTCGAAGACCGCTCCGGCAAGGTCCCGGAACTCCTCCGGCAGGCCAGGATCCGGCTCCAGGACCTGAGCCTGGACGATCCGCCAGCCGATCCTGCCGCGCTCTCCCGGGCCGGGCTGTGCCTGGATCTGTGCGAGTTCAATTACTTCTCCTTCATCGGGGATTTCGAGCCCATGATGGAGCGGCTCACCGCGGCAGCGACCACTGACGTGCCGGGCTCCGATCCCGTGCACCGGCTCCGGTCGGCCATCATCCTGATGGAAGCCTTGTCCATGACGGGACGGGAACTCGATGCCCGCAAGCTCATGAGGGAAATCGGCGGGCAGCTGGGCGAATGGTCCAACGTGCCGCGCATCCGCGAAAACTTCGCCTGGCGTTCCTACAACGTCCTGTTGCTGTCCGGTCTGTGGCGCCAAGCCATCGACATGCTTAAGGACGCCAGCGGCCGGGCGGGGCACGGGCTGCATTCCGGCAGCGCCGCAACCGATCTCGCCGTGGGACTGGCCTACGTTTATGCCGGCCGCGGCTATATGGCCCTGGACCCGCTACTGGCCGCGATCGCCCAGCTTGAGGTCCGGGCGAGCCTGCAGTCCCTGCGCCAGGCCTACGCCGCCACCGCTTTCGCCTACGCGCAGACCGGCAACTCGGTCCAGGCCGCGATCTACCTGGACCGGGCCCGCTCCGCGGACGGCCCGGCCCGCTTCGCTGTCAGCAGTTCCACGGAATTCTGCATGGACATGGCCTCGCGGTGGCTCGGTGACCCCGAGGCCAAGGACCGGCTCATCCGGGCCGGGGAGGCGCATTTCCGCAAGGGCCGCTACACCCTTGCCGGCATCTGCGTGTTCGGGGCCACCGTGAACGGAACCGTCAAGGATTTCCTTTTCCTGGAGGAGCTGGCCGGGCTGAGGCAGGGCCCCCTCGCCGAAATGTCCCGCACGGTGGCCATCGGCAGCCGGAAGAAGGATGCCGCGATCATGCTGGAGGCCGCCGAGCAGGCCGCCGGCCTGGAACTGGACGCCGTGCAGGCCAGGTGCGCGGCGCTCGCGTTCGACTTCGCCAAGGGCGCCGGGCTGACTGCCAGCGCCAACGCCGCGTACAGCATGCTCGAGAGCCTTTCGGAGTCTGTTCCGGCCCTGCCCATCATGCCCCGCAACAAGGGCCCGCTGCTCACGGAACGGGAGCGGCAGATCGCCACCCTTGCCGGAAACGGGGTCTCCAACAAGGATATCGCCCTGGAGGTGGGCATTTCGGTCAGGACGGTGGAGGGCCACCTGTACCAGGTGTTCACGAAGCTCGGTGTTTCTTCGCGAAGTGATCTGCTTGGACTCATCTAGGGGCCCGGGGGGAGTCCCCGGCAGCGAGGCGACCCGCGCCTTGACCGGGAGGTCGGATGACCTGATGTCGGCGGTCGAGGCCCTCCAGGGCGGCAGCCACGTGGCCGTGTTCATTCTCGCCGACAGCGGCATGGGCAAATCCAGGCTCATCGAAGCCGTTGTGGCGGAACTGGGATCCGAGGTGACTCCGGTGCGGATCCACGGCAGTGCCTCGCTGTCCAAGGTGCCATACGGTGTGCTTGGCCCTTTCATCGTCGGACTGCCGGTTCAGGAGGCGACGTCGCAGCTGGCCGTGCTCAGGACCCTGTGGTCGCACCTGGAAGAGCAGAAGCGCGCCACGCAGAAGCCCCTGCTGCTCATCGTCGACGACGCCCACGACCTCGACGAGGCGACGGCGGGAATCCTGGCGGAACTGGCCGCGGCCGGCTGGGCGAAGCTGCTCGTGGGAGCGGCCGCCCGCCCCGGATTGCCGGAACCGCTCCTGCAGCTCTGGTTTGAAGGCATCGCCGAACGGCACGACCTCCGGCCGCTGACCCTCGCGCAGACCACGGAGATGCTGGAGGGCGAGCTCGGCTCGCAGGTGCTGCCCAATGTCGCCGAAATCCTGTGGGAAGCCTCCGGCGGCAACCCGATGCTTCTCAACGGGCTCCTGGACGATGCCCGAAAGGACGGGACACTGCTCCGGCGCAACGGCGTGTGGCTGTTCACCCGGCACCTGAACAGCCACGGCGACAGGCTGACCGACGTCGTGCGGCGCCAGCTGCTGCTGCGTTCGCCGGAAGAACGGCAGGCGCTAAACCTCGTGGCGCTGGCCGAACCCGTGTCCAGGGAACTGATCGAGTCTGTGGTCGGCGAAGGGGCCGTGGGGTCCCTGATCGACAGCGAACTGATCCGGGTGACGGACCCGGCCACCGGTGAGCTGCGGCTGTGGCACACCGTCTACGGCGACACCTTGCGGAACCTGATCTCGCCGGCAAGGAGCCTCCAGCTTCGGCAGAGCCTGCTGCGCCGCATGGACAGCGAGCCGACGTCGGCCGAAGGGCTGCTGCGCCACGTGAGCTGGTCGATCGAATGCGGTGCGGAGGTCGAGGACCGGCAGCTCCTGCGGGCCGCGGTCCTGGCCAGCAGACTCTACGAGGACGACCTTGCTCGCAAGGCTGCCGGCCTGGTGAAAGATCCGGAACTGCAGATGGCGGCCCGTGCCGTGATAGCACGGACGCGCTACAACGCCTCCGACTACGTTGCGGCGCGGGAAATCCTCGACGCGGATTTCGGCCAGGGCACCACCCTCCCCAGCCTGCTGGCCGGAACCCTGCTGTGGGCCGCGGTGCTGTCCGCCCTGGGCCACACGCCGGCAGACATCATGGAGCGGGCCCGGGTGCTGCAGCCCGCCGGGGAACGGCTGGCCCAGGCCCGGCCGGAGGACGCCGCAGCCATTCGCGCCGCCATAGCGGAGCGAATGGAAACCATGGAAGCCATGGTCATGGCCCTGGCAGGCGAGTACCTGCCCGCCCCTGCCGCAGCGGGGGTGGCCGCCGGGACCCGTCCGGCGAACAACCTTGAAGCGACGTTCCGGCTCTGCGTCGACGCGGAGCGGCTCCTGGCCGCCGGCAAGGGACTGAGCGCGTTTGCCGTGATGTCCCAGGCAATCGAAGCCGCCGGAGCCGACCATGACGAGCTGTACTTCCTCGCCGACTTCCTGGTGGTCCGTGCGGCCGCGCCCGCGATCCAGGCCGGGGACTGGCAGGCCGCGGAAACCCTCCTGACCGGCGTTGTCGCCGGATCCGAACCCAGCCTGATTTCCTTCGGCGGGGGCGTCCACGCGGCCCACGGCATCATCCTGCTGTACCAGGGCAAGGCCGCCCAGGCGTTGAACACCCTCAGTGCCGCGCTCGAAGCGCTGCGCCTGACCGACCCCCAGCAGCTCTTCGCCTTCACGGCGGCCATGGCCTTTGCGGCCGCCGCCGAAGTCGGCGCCCAAACAAAGGCAGAGCTTTTCCTCGCCGACTTCGAGAACGCCCCTGCGGCGTTGCCGCGGTACATGCGCGCCCTGGCCGCGATGGCCGTGGTTTATGGAAAGGCCAGGCTCGGGAACTACCCCGGCGCCATCGAGGAACTGAAGCGGCTCGGACGCCCGGACGACCCGGGAACGGACACCTCCGGCCTCGAACTCGACTCGCTGGCATTCTGCCTGGCCCTGGGGGACACGGACTCGGCGCCGAGGCTGCTGGAACTCCGGGACCGGCTCGAAGGGCCAAGGCCCGCCGCGATCTGCGCCTACGCCGCAGCACTCGGCACGGACAATGCCGCCGACCACCTGGAGGCCGCGAAAACCTGTGAGGCAGCGGAGCTGTGGACCTTTGCCGCCCTGGCCTATGACGGCGCGGCGCACGCCTACCGGGCCGCGGGGGACACGCTGAGGGAGCGCATGGCGAACTCCCAGCGTAAGAGGTGCCTGGACCGGGCCGACGACCTCCCCGGCGAGGGCACTGCCAAGAGCGATGACTCGCTGGGTATCCTGACCCGCCGCGAACGCGACATCGTGGCGCTCGCGGTGCGCGGCCTCACGGACCGGCAGATTGCTGCCGAACTCCAGGTGTCCGTGCGCACGGTGGAGGGCCACCTCTACCGCAGCTACGCCAAGCTGAACGTCAAGGGCCGTGAACAGTTGCCCGGTATCGGCGGACGCTAGCCGCCGGGCATTCGGTCGTGCCGGTTGCCGGTTGCCGGTTGCCGGTTGCTGGGGCATGCCGGGGCGGCCAGCCGGGCGGCCGGGCAGCCCATTTTCCGGGCGTCCGGGATACTACGGCCGGGGTCACGTGGCACCCGATTCGGACTACTTGGTTTTGACCCTGCGGCAGGGCGGGGCCAACTGAGTACAGCTACGTAGAGCGGGCCGAATACTCGTTGCGTATTCGAGTACTACTTACGCATACCGAAAATTCGCGTAGTCCATACGGTGGATGTATCACCGCTCACACTTTGATTGCGAAGGTCTCTCATATGTTCCAGCAAGACGCCGGCTTGCCTGCGGGCAGCGGCCAGACAGAAGCCATCCTTCCGGCGCCAAGAAATGGATACGGCCGCAACAAAGACAGACCCTTCACCCGGCAACAGGTCGTGGCCGAGGTAGTTGAAACCCTGACCTCGGGTTCCGGCTGCGGCATCGTCCTCGTGGGTGACCACGGGGCCGGCAAGTCCTTCATCGCCCAGCGCGCCCTCGAACAGCTCGGCGACGAGTACCTGGTGGTCCAGGTCAGGGGCAGCTCCATCTCCTCCAAACTTCCCTATGGAGCCCTGAGCGTCCTGCTGAACGACCTCGACGCATCCCACCTCGAACACCCCCTGATGGTGCTGCGCGGACTGACCCAGCTGCTCCGCAACAAATCCGAGGGCCGGCAAATCGTCCTCTTCGTGGACAACGCCCACGACCTCGACGAGCTCTCGAGCATGATGGTGGCCCAGCTGAGTGCGGGGGCGCACGTCACTCTGCTGGCGGCATGCGTGGACATGCCCCACGTGGGCGGCGACATCATGGGCCTGTGGAAGGATGACCTGCTCCGGCGGGTGGACCTTGGACCGTTCGACTTCGCCGAGACAGCAGCAACGCTGCACAACGAATACGGCGGCCGGTTCTCCCTGACCGCGGCCCGGGCGCTCTGGAGCGCAAGCGGGGGCAACGCCCTGTTCCTCCATTCCCTGACCCGGGAACAGATCAAGCTGGGCACAGTGGTCCGCCAGGACGGCGTGTGGTTCCTGGGCAACGGCCCCATCGCCTTGACCGGCGAGATCCGGGACGTCGTGAAGGCACGCCTCAACCGGCTGGGTACCGGCCAGCGTGACGTCTTTGAACTGCTGGCACTTGCCGGCGCGGTCCCGCTGCAGACCCTTATGCTCATCGCCAACCCCCAGGACATGGACGCGCTCCAGGAACGGGCCCTGATCCGGGTCACCCATAATCATCCGCCGATGGTCAGCGTCGCCAACCCGGTGACGGCCGGAATCGTCGCCAGCGTTGTCCCGCCGGGGCGCAGCGCCGAACTCCGGCGCCGGCTCACGGCCGTGCTCCAGGATTCCGACGCCCTGGACGCCGGGGGCGCGACCGGCGTCGCCTGGGCGTTGGACTGTGGAGAGCAGGTCAGCCCGGAAGTGGCCCTGGCCGCGGCCCGCACCGCGAACAGCGCCTCCGACCCCGCCGCCGCACTCCGGTTCATCCAGGAGATCGAAGGCAGCGAACCCGCGGTCCCGATGGCCATCGAATCAGTCAGTGCCCATATCTCGGTGAACAACGAGGAGTCCGCGCGCCGGGTCCTGGAGGCGCTCGATGAGGCGGCCTGCCGGGAGCGTCCGCTGGCCGAATGGGCCGCCTTGCAGCTCCTGCGCGCGGAACTGGAAAAGCGCAGCGCCGCCCCGGGCGCCGATCCCAAGGCAAGGTTGCGGGAACTCGCGGACCGGCTCGCAGCAGAACCTGCGGGGAACAGCTCCGCGCTGGCAGCGGCCCGGGACCAACTGCGCCTGGCCGAGGCCGGGCTCGCCGGTTTCCAGGGACGCTACACCGATGTCCTCGCCGCGACCGACGGCCTGGACGCGACAGACCTGGGCAGCGAATCACGGATTCTGACCGCCAGCGTGCGCTGTGAGGCCCTGGCGGTCAGCGGCAACGTGGTGCAGGCGCTGGCACTGGGCAGGCAGGTCCTGGCGGCGACGGCCAACGTCCGGCTCACGGACCGGGCGGTCCGGGAGATCAGGGGCAGGTTCCTGCTCCTGCTGCTGCTCTCGGCCAAATTCAGGGAGGCATCCGTCTACCTTGAGGAGACCTACGCCGGCGGGGAGCCCCAGACCCGGCTCGGGGGGATGTTCGAGATCGGGCAGGGCGTCCTTGACGTGCACGCCGGACACCTCGACGACGCCGTGTCCCGGCTTCAGGCGGGCAGGTGGCAGCTCCGGGCCCAGGACCCCGACACCCTGGCCGGCCTCGCCACGGCAGTTTGTGCCTATGCCGCCGCACTCCAAGGCGAAGAGGAAACCGCGGGCCTCCTGCTGGACGACCTGGCCCAGCCCGGGCCCCCTGCGGCCTGGCTGGTGGAACGGCTCACGCGCTATTTCGAACTCTCGGCCCAGGCCGAGCTTGGCCAGCGGGCCGCGTCAATCCGCGCCCTCATGACCGAGGCCGACAACGACACGGACGCCGTGGCCCTGGCCCCGGCGCTCCTGTTCCTGTCCGCCGCCGCCCGGTTGGGCGACCGCCAGACGGGCCAGAAGCTCGGCAGCCTGAGCAGCCGGGTGAGCGGGCAGTTCTCGGCCCTGTGCTCGCGGCTGGCCGAGGGCATGCGGGAGGCCGACAGCGAACGGTTGCTGGCGGCGTCCAAGGACGCTGAAGCGTCCGGCAATGCCGTCTTCGCCCGGGATACGGCCCGGAAGGCCGTCAGTTGCGCGAACGACGCCGGCAACCGGATCGCGCTGCGGATCGCCCAAAGGGCGCAGCAGTCACTCGATGACAAGTTCGGCAGTCCCAAGAACGGTCTGCACTCGCTGACAACCTCGACCCTGACGGCGAGGGAATGCGAAGTGGCCGTCCGCGCCGCCGCCGGCACATCAAACCGCAAGATCGCGGAACAGATGCACGTGTCGGTCCGCACGGTGGAGGGACACCTCTATCAGGTGTATTCGAAGCTGCACGTCGCGAGCCGATCGGAACTCAAAGATGTCATCTCAACTCCGGCAGACAGCGCCCGGCTCGGCTGACCCCGGCACACTCCGGGCGGCTTCCGGGGACGGTGTTCGGGACGGGCAAAAGGCGGCAGGAAGAACCGGCAATGGAAAGCCTGGCTGAGACCGCCCCGCTGATCGAGCGGTCAGCGCTGATCAGGGATCTGGTGCGTTGCCTCCGCGACGACACCAGGTCAGGTGCGCTCGTCATCGGCGGGGCAGGCACGGGCAAGACCGCCGTCGTCAAGGCCGCCATCCGCGAACTCGGGTCCCGCAGCCGTCTGATACGGCTGACGGCCACGCCGGCCCTGTCCGCCGTACCTTTTGGCGCACTGGCGCCGTACCTGTCGCGGCTTCCCGACCGCGAACTCGATTCCTATGCCGCGGTCGTGGAGGCGATGGCGGGCAGCCTGAAGTCCGAGCCCGACCGCCCGCTGTTCGTCGTCGACGACGCGCATTGCCTCGACCACGGGACCGTCCGGCAGCTCGCGCTGGCCGCGGCCACCGGCGCGGCCGGTATCCTGGCGACCTGCCGGCCCGGGCCGATGATCCCGGACGAATTCCTGTCGCTGTGGGACGACGGGATCATCGGCAAATTTGATCTTGCCCCGCTTAGCCGGACCGGCACTCACCAGCTGTGCGAACAGGTTCTGCGGGCCGACGTTTCACCGTGGGTCAGCGCGCTGTTTCACGACGCGGCCGACGGGAACCCGCTGATGCTGATGTCCCTGATCCACCATGCCCGTGCCAGCGGCGCGTTGGGCTTCCGGCACGGCGTGTGGTTCCTCCTGGCCAACCCCGACATGGCCCGGGTGCCGGCCGCCGACGTCGTTGACCGGCAGCTGCGTTCCATGACGCCGGAGGAAAAGACGGCAGCTACGATCGTTGCCCTGGCAGGACCGCTCTCGCTGGCCCAAATCCTGCGGATCAGCGGTCCCAAAGCCGTCGACGCGCTGGACACGGCAGGAATCATCGCCGTCTCCGCCGGGCACGACCGGCTCGTCCGGCCCGCGAGCCCGATCGTTGGCGAGATCATCCGCCACCGGGTCCCGGCCGGCCGCAGTTCGGCCCTGCGCTCGAGCGTGCTGGCGTTCCCCTCAGCGCGTGCCGCGGTGCCCGGGGCGGCCCTGAACCGGCTGCGCTGGTCCCTGGACTGTGGCGTGGAGATCCCTCCCGTCCAGCTGCTGCAGGCCGCCGTCGCCGCGAACACGGCCCTGGATCCTGCGACGGCGGCCCGTGCTGCCGGCGCCATCCGGGACGTCCGGTTCCTCTCCGAGGCCCGGATCCAGCTGGCCTATTCCCACTTCATCGCCGGACGCCCGCAGGCCGCCCTGGCGTGCCTGGAGTCGGCGCAGCCGGTGCGCGCCGGGCGGCCGTCCTATCTGGCAGCAATGCTCGCCACCCGGCTCGGCTCCCCGGCACCGGCCCCGCCGCTGCGCGCCCCGGAGGAACCGCTGCGGGACGGGACTGCGGCTGCGGAGCTGACCGGTCCTCTGAGCCGGGCGTGGGATGGCAGGGACATGAAAGTCGGGTCCGGGCTGCGTGACCTCATCGATAGGGCCGATATCCCTCCTGAAATCCGCGTCCCGGCCGTGTCAGTCGTCGCCGAACTGTTGACCGCCCAGGGCCGGCTGCGGACCGGGCTGCGGCTGGATGGCGAAGCATGGGACGGAGCCCGAAGCGCGAGCCTGGAGCTTCCCCTGGTGTACGAGGACCTCGTGGTGCGCCACTGCCTGAACCTGATCCGGGCCGGAGACTGGGAAGGGCTCGGAAACGTCCTGGACGACTACGCGGCCCGGGAGCCCGGGCGGCTGCTGTACAGCGGCGGCATGCTCCACCTCATGCGCGGATACTCGCGGCTGCGCCAGGGCCGGATGCGCGAGAGCCTGGCCGAACTGCGGCTGGCCGTGGAAGAGCTCACCATAGCCGACCCCCTGCACCTGCTGCCGTTTGCCCACGCCGTGGCAGCGTACGCGGCTGCCGCCGTCGGACGCCAGCACGAGGCCGGCCAGCATTCGCTGGCCTACCGGCTGTCGGTGTACCGGGAACCGAAAACCCTTCGCCTGCTGGCGGAGGCCTACTGCCGGGCGGCGGACCCCGGGGACGGACCCGACGGGAGCGGTGCAAAGGCGTTGGCCCGGCTGGCGGACGAAGCGCTGCACGAGGGCCTGCGGGGCGTGGAGACGGATATCAGGCGGCTCGCGTTCCGCAGCGGCGACACCTCCGGGGCGGAGGACCTTGCCCTCAGCAGCAGCGCCGTAGACGGGCCGGAGGCGCGCCTGCTGGAGTCCTACGCGAGGGCGGTTTCGGCGTCCGACGCTGTCGACCTCATCGGCATCAGCGACGACGCGCTCGGCGGCGGGCACCTGCTCCTGGCCCTCGAGGCCGCGCAGCAGGCCGAACGGATCCTGGCCGACGACCCGGACCGGTGGAGGCTTACCGCGGTCCAGCGCCGGGTCCATCACCGCCTCGTGGAGGCCGGCATGTCCGCGCAGCTGGAGATCGTCCACAGCGACCACGGCGCCGCGCTGACCGCCCGGGAAACCGAGGTCCTGGACCTGGTATCCGGCGGGGCAACGAACGCCGAGATCGCCGCCGCCCTCTGTGTATCCCATCGGACCGTGGAAGGACACCTGTCCCGGATTTTCACCAAGCTCGGCGTCGGCCGGCGCGCCGACCTCCTGGACTCTGAATTTCCGGCCAGGACACCCAGGATCCTGAACCCCGAACCTTAGACCCCAAACCCCGCACCTTGACTCCTCAATCGTGAACCCTGCACCCCGACCGGCTCCGCTCCTGCGGCGGTGAGCCCCGCTCTCCTCCGCCTTCCGGTCCCGCGGCTGCCGTGGCGGCCGAAGTTGGGTACATCCCGGGTGGCCCGGCGGACCGGCGGGAGTATCCCCAAGTAGTGCCATGGCAAGCAGGCCGACAGAAGTCGGGTAAACGCTACTCGTGTGCAGATCCGGTCCGGACGATTGACTTAAGTCAGTCCCACGAACAACTCACAAAGGTCTCAAAATGAGGAACTTCAGGGCGGTAATCGGCCGCGGGCATGACCTGCAGGAAAGTATGGTCCCAAAGACCCTCTTGCTTGCTGAAGCAGCCACTGCCACCATTAGAGGTGGTCGTGCCGTTACCTCCCTTCACCGAACTCCTTCATTGGATTCGTACGGTGCCTTAACCGGCAGCCGTGCGCCAAGGTCGGAGCCGGCGGCGTCAGAGCCTTCTGAGACCGAGGCTCTCCCCCCAGCCGCCGCCGGCTCCCTAGAACGGTCTACAACCGGGTCCGCGCCACTGAGAAACGCGGACCCGGCATGAGCGCCATCGATGAGCGCCGCAGGGGATATCGGACACGGGGAAGCCGCTGGGCGCGACGAACCGCGCCGGTCCTGGCCTCAAGCGCCGGACCGCTCGGCAGGCACTGGACCACCGCCGACACAGCTCCGGGCCAGGCCGTTCCGGCCGCCGGAGTGGACTCCGGTACATCCTGGGCGAAACGCTACCGCCGCTGGCTCCGGATCACGGACGCCGCCATCGTCGCGATCGCCGTCGCCGCCGCCTACGCCTTCCGCCTCGAGGAAGGCCAGCCCATCCTGACCCGCGGCGGTGCGGGCGGTTCCTACCTGGCCGTGAGCATCGCCATCGTCCTGGCCTGGCTCCTGGCTCTTGAAGTGCATCGCACGCGCGAGGAGACCGTCCTCGGAATCGGCTCCGAGGAATACAAACGGGTCCTTGACGCCACACTCGGTGTCTTCGGCGGCATGGCCATCATTGTGATCCTCCTGGGCATCGATGTGGTCCGCGGCCACTTCGCGCTCGCACTCCCGGCAGGGGCCCTGCTGCTGCTGGTCAACCGCTGGCAATGGCGGGCCTGGCTGAACCGGCAAAGAGTCTATGGCCACTACCTGTCCAAAGTGATCGTCGTGGGTGAACGGGCCGATGTCGAATACGTGATCCGGCAGTTCGGCAAAGTCTCCGGAGCCGCCTACGAAGTCGTGGGCGCGGCCCTGCCTTCCGGCTACACCGAAAACCACCTGCAAATCTCCGCCGAGCGGATTCCTGTCCTGTGCGACGTCGACTCGGTCGCGGGCAAGGTCGCCGAAACGGGCGCGAACGCGGTGGTGGTGGCCGGGCGCCTTCACGGCGGCAACCGGTCCATCCGGCAGCTGGGCTGGGCTCTGGAAGGCACCAAGGCCGGACTCGTCCTGGCCTCGAGCCTTACCGACGTCGCAGGTCCACGGATCCACTGGCGGCCCGTCGAAGGCCTGCCCCTCATGCACGTGGAGCTGCCCCGGTTCACCGGCGGCAAGCACATGCTCAAGCGGCTCGTGGACATTGTGGCATCGGCCGCGGCCCTGCTGGTCCTCTCACCCCTGCTTTGCGCCCTGGCCTGGATCGTTGTCCGCGACAGCAAGGGGCCGGTATTTTTCCGGCAGGAGCGGGTCGGTCTCAACGGCGAGCGGTTCAAGATGATCAAATTCCGTTCCATGGTCACCACGGCGGAACAGGACCTGGCGGCGCTGCGCGACCTCAACGAGGGGGCGGGGCTGCTGTTCAAGCTGAAGAATGATCCGCGGATCACCACCTGCGGACGCTGGCTCAGGAAGTACTCCCTGGACGAACTGCCGCAGTTCTGGAACGTCCTGAAGGGCGACATGAGCCTCGTGGGGCCGCGGCCGCAGCTGCCGTGTGAAGTCGAGGGCTATGAGGGGTACGTGAGCCGGCGGCTCCTGATCAAACCGGGCATCACGGGTCTGTGGCAAATTAACGGCCGGTCCAACCTGGGCTGGGACGAGAGCGTCCGCTGGGACCTCTACTACGTCGAAAACTGGTCCCTGACCGGCGACATCATGATCCTGTGGCGGACGCTCCGGGTTGTTCTCCATCCCGTGGGCGCCTACTAGCAGGAGCGTCCGGAGGAGGGCCGCGCGGGAAGACTGCGGGAACGTGGGATAATTAGGCTTAATGTGTGTGACGTATTTCCCGCTGCCGGCTTCCCGGCGGGCGGGGGACGCCGCAGCGAACGCCGATCCAGGAGTCTCCGCCATGGTTGCCACCCCAGCCCACCTCCGCCGCTCTGCCGCCGCGCTCGGAAACGAAGAGGTCCTGAGGATCCGCAACGACTTCCCGATCCTGCAGCAGCACGTCAACGGCCAGCCCCTCGTCTACCTGGACTCTGGGGCCACTTCGCAGAACCCGCTCAGCGTGCTCGAGGCCGAGCAGGAGTTCTACGAGCAGCGGAACTCGGCGGTCCACCGCGGGGCGCACCACCTCGCCGTCGAGGCCACCGAGGCGTTCGAAAACGCCCGGGAAACCGTGGCGGACTTTGTCGGGGCGGAGTGGGACGAACTGATCTGGACCTCCAACGCCACGGAGGGCCTGAACCTGCTCACGTACTCCTTCCTCAACGCGTCCCTGCCCGGCGCCGCCCCGGAGGCAGCCCGGTTCGCCCTGGCCCCGGGGGACGAACTCGTCGTCACCGAGATGGAGCACCACGCCAACCTGATCCCCTGGCAGGAGCTCGCGGCCCGGACGGGCGCCGTCGTGAAGTTCATCCCGATCGACGACGCCGGCGCCCTGGACCTGGCGGCTGCCGCGGGCATCATCGGCCCGCGGACCCGTGTGCTGGCGTTCACCCACGCGTCCAACGTCCTGGGCACGATCAACCCGGTGGCCGCCCTGGTCGCCCTGGCCCGGTCCGCGGGGGCACTCGTGGTCCTCGACGCGTGCCAGTCCGCGCCGCACCTGCCCCTGGACGTCAAGGCGCTCGACGTCGACTTCGCGGTGTTCTCCGGCCACAAGATGCTCGCCCCCACAGGAATCGGCGCCCTCTACGGCCGCTCGGAGTTGCTGAACGCGATGCCGCCGTTCCTGACCGGCGGCTCCATGATCACCACCGTCACGATGGAACGGGCCGGCTTCCTGCCGAGCCCCCAGCGCTTCGAAGCCGGAACGCAGCGCATCTCGCAGGCCGTGGCACTCGCCGCGGCGGTGAACTACCTCGCCGAGACCGGGATGGACCGCATCCACGCCTGGGAAGCCGAACTCGGCCAGCGCCTCGTGCAGGGCCTGGGCGCCATTCCGGGAATCCGTGTGCTCGGCCCTGCGGCAGGGGAGGAGCGGATCGGTCTGGCGGCCTTCGACGTCGCGGGCGTCCACGCGCACGACGTCGGCCAGTTCCTGGACAGCCGGGGCATCGCCGTGCGCGTCGGCCACCACTGCGCGCAGCCGCTGCACCGCCGGCTCGGGCTGACGGCGACGACCAGGGCCAGCACCTACCTGTACAACACCACGGACGACGTGGACGCGTTCCTCAACGCTGTCGCCGATGTCCGTGCCTACTTCAAAGCCTAGGACGGACATCCATGAGTCTTGACCAGCTCTACCAGCAGATCATCCTGGAGCACTCCAAGGCCCGGCACGGCAGCGGCCTGGCCGCAGCGGCCGCACCCGAAGGTGCAAGCAGCGGCCAGTCCCACCAGCTGAACCCGACCTGCGGCGACGAGATCACCGTCCGGGTGTCCGTGGCCGGGGGGAAGGTCAGCGAGTTGCGCTGGGACGGCGACGGCTGCTCCATCTCGATGGCCTCGGCCTCCGTGCTGACGGACCTTGCCGAGGGAATGACGGTCGCGGAGCTCCGCGCCGTGATTGACAGTTTCCGCGAGGTGCTGCGTTCGCGCGGCAAGGTGCCGGCCGATCCGGAGGTGCTGGGCGACGCCGCGGCGTTCGAGGGCGTGTCCCGCTATGCGGCCCGGGTCAAGTGCGCCATGCTCTCCTGGGTGGCAGCGGAGGACGCCCTCGGCCAGGCAGCGGCCGCCTGACTCCAGTCTGACGGAACGGCGTTACGGCCTGCCCAAGCCCTTGTAGATCCAGCCGGCGGCCCGCCACTTCGCTGGATCCAGGACGTTGCGGCCGTCCAGGATGCGCGGCGCGGACACGAGCGCCTTAGCGGCGTGCGGATCCAGCTCGCGATAAGCCTGCCACTCGGTCAGCAGCAGCACGGCGTCAGCCCTGCGCAGCGTGGTGTCCAGATCCGGTTCGAGCGGGAGCTCAGGGAAGCGCTTGGCCGCATTGGCCAGCGCCTGGGGGTCGGTGACGGTCACGACGGCGCCCTGCAGCTGCAGCTGCGCCGCGGCGCTCAACGCCGGGGAGTCCCGGACGTCGTCGCTCTCGGGCTTGAAGGCCGCGCCCAGCACAGCGATCCGCTGGCCCAGCAGGGACCCGCCGCACAGTTCGCGCGTCAGCTCCACCACCCGGGTGCGGCGCCGCATGTTGATGGCATCCACTTCCCGCAGGAACGTCAGCGCCTGGTCGGCCCCCAGCTCGCCGGCCCGGGCCATGAACGCCCGGATGTCCTTGGGCAGGCAGCCGCCGCCGAACCCGATGCCCGCATTGAGGAACTTCCGGCCGATCCGCTCGTCAATCCCGATCGCATCGGCCAGCCGGGTGACGTCGGCCCCCGTGGCTTCACAGACCTCGGCCATGGCATTGATAAACGAAATCTTGGTGGCCAGGAACGAGTTTGCGGCCGTCTTCACCAGCTCCGCCGTGGCGTAGTCGAGCACGAGCCGGGGCGTCCCGCCCGCGAGCGGCGCCGCATAGACCCGGTCCAGGACGGCCACTGCGGGATGGTCTTCGCTGCCGTCCGGTGTCCCGTAGACGAACCGGTCCGGGTCCAGGGTGTCCGCCACCGCGTGGCCTTCGCGCAGGAATTCGGGATTCCACACGAGCGCGGCGCCGGGCTCCGTGTCCGCCAGCACTTCGGCCAGCCGCGCGGCGGTTCCGACCGGCACCGTCGACTTTCCGGCGACGACGTCGCCGGGGGAGAGATGGGCGGCGAGGGCCGCGACGGCGGCGTCCACGTAGCGCAGGTCGGCGCCGTTTTCGCCGCGTTTCTGCGGGGTTCCGACACAGATGAAATGGACCTCAGCGCCGCGGGCGGCCGCCATGTCGCTGGTGAATTGCAGACGGCCCGAGTGGGCGAGTTCGGCGAGGAGTTCATCCAGGGCCGGTTCGTAGAACGGGGCACGGCCGGTGGACAGCTGCGCCACCTTGTGCCCGTCCGTGTCGATGCCGACGACGTCGTGCCCCAGGGCTGCCATGGAAGCCGCGTGGACCGCGCCAAGGTATCCGCAACCGATCACCGAAATCCGCATGGCTGCCGTCCTCCCTGCCGTGGATAGTTCACAGGGTACGTGCCCGGTCCGGGTTTCGTACACGGCCGCGGAGTGCACGGGCGCGGGCAGCAATACGGCCCGCCGGCGGAGGTAACCGCCGGCGGGCCGGATTCCAGTCGTGCGGGCTGCCGGTTGTGCGGGCTGCCGGCCGTGCCGGCTGCTAGGCGAGCAGCCCGGCAATGCCGATCGCCGCCGTCGCGGCCCCCAGCACCATGGAGATGCTCACGAGGACCACATGGACGGTCAGGAAGCGCGTGGCCTTGCCGTCGGCGTCGCGGGCACGCGGGTCCTTCATGACCCGGCGCAGGAACTGCGGCCAGACCACCAGGGACCAGACTCCGGCGACGATCAGGACGACGGCGAGGAACGCGGGCAGTTCCACGGCGTTAGTGGCTCTCGAGCCAGGCCTGGGCCTGCTGGGACTGCAGGTTCAGGGCTTTGCCGACCATCGGCTCGGCGGCATCGGCGATCTTGCCGCCAAGGAACGGCACCGAGGACGTTACGTTGCCCTCGAGCTCGATCCGGGTGCCGCCGCCGTCGGACACGAGACGCTGGACAGCGCTGACGTCCAGCGGTGCGCCGGCGACCTTGAGCGAGATCTTGCTCTGCCGGGAGCCGTCGGCGGCGGGGGCCTCCCAGGCCTCCAGCTGCGTCACCTTCAGGCTTTCGCCGACAAATTTCCGGGCGATGTCGGGCATCCGCGTGGTGGGGATGGTCCGCACGGTGGTGGTGCTGAAGGCGCCGGCAGGATCTCCGTCAACGGCGAAGGATTCCAGGGTGCCGCCGACGAGTTCGCTCGTGTGGCGCAGGAAGTCTTCATTGACGAAAACCGCGGTCACGCGGTCGACGCTGTGCGGAACGGTGGTGGATGCACTCAGGGCCATGGGGGGTCCTCCGTTGTAAGGAAGTGGACGATTCGGGCTCCAACATCCTACGTGGTGTACCTGGCAGGGGCCGATTCGAGGTTTTCCAGATCCCGGGCGGCGGCGGTGATATTCCGGGACATGGCGGGAAATATGACGCTGTGGAACGGCAACACGGCGAGCCAGTACAGGCGGCCGCTGAGGCCCTTGGGGAAGAAGATGGCACGCTGACGGTAGCGGCTGCCCGTGCCGTCGTGCTCCACCGAAAGTTCGAGCCAGGCCCGGCCCGGGGCCCGCATTTCGGCCCGCAGCCGGAGCAGCCGGCCACGGTCGATCCGCTCGACCCGCCACCAGTCCACCACCTCACCCTCCGCCAGCAGGTGCGGGTGCCGGCGGCCGCGCAGCAAACCCGCCCCGCCGGTGAGCTTGTCCAGCCAGCCGCGCACCTGCCAGGCCAGCGGCAGGGAGTACCAGCCGTTCCGGCCGCCGATTCCTTCGATGACGGTCCACACGTGCTTCGGGTCCACATCGCTGGCGAAGCTGCGCTCGTCCACGTACACCGTGTGGCCGGCCCACTCCGGATCGCTTGGCAGCGGATCGGCGTCGACGCCGGCGCTGGCCCAGGTGGTCTCCACCTGGCCATCGCGTTCCTTGCCCAGGGCGAGGGCCACGGCCCGCCGGTAGGCGGTCAGGCCGCCCTCCGGCACAGGGATGTACGCGTCGATGTCATGCTCCCGGGCGACGGCGTCGTGCTGGAGCGATTCGACCAGCGGCAGGGACATCGAGAGCGGGATCGGCGTGGTCAGCGCCACCCACATGCCGGCCAGTTTCGGGGCGGGCACCGGCAGCGCCAGGACCACCCGGTGCGGCAGGCCGGCCTCGGCGGCATATTCCTTCATCATTCCCGCGTAGCTGAGCACCTGGCGGCAGCCGATGTCGAACGTCCGGTTGATGCTCCCTTCCAGCGACGCCGCGGCCACGAGGTAGTACAGGACGTCGCGGACGGCGATCGCCTCGATCTTGTTGCGCACCCAGCTCGGCGCGGGCATCAGCGGGAGCGTCTCGGACAAGTGCCGGATCATTTCGAACGACGCCGAGCCTGAACCGATGACGACGCCGGCCTGGAAGACCACTGCGTCGACCGGGCTGTCCAGGAAGACTTTCCCCACAGCCTCGCGGGAGCGCATATGGGTGGACAGTTCGGCGCCGGCCGGGTGCAGGCCGCCGAGGTACACAATCCGCTCCACCCCGGCCGCGGCCGCCGCCCGGGCTGCCGTCGCGGCCATCGCCTTTTCCTTGGCCTCGAAGCCGGACCCGGCCGCCATGGAATGCACCAGGTAGTACAGGACGTCGACGCCGTTTAGCGCCTCCCGCAGTGCCTCGCCGTCGTCGAGGCTGCTTTGGACCACCTCGACGTCGTTGAGCCACGGCACGCCGGCGATCTTGGCCGGCGTGCGGACCAGGACCTTGACCCTGTGCCCGGCTTCCAGGAGCCGGGGGACCAGGCGTCCGCCGATGTAGCCGGTGGCCCCCGTGACCAGCACGGATTTGGCGGTGGCAGGTGCGGCGGGGGCCGCCTGCGGGGCCGGAACAGGCGTTCCCGCGGGGTCAGAGGCTGCGGCGGTGCCGTTCATGGTGACTCCTTCTCATGCAGCAAGATGGCGAATGGCCTACTCAGCGATTCGGAGCGCAGGCCGCAGCGGATGGCCGCCGCCCGCTCCTTTGCCAGCCTAACCCCGCGCACATTTTCCGCGGCCGGTTCCAGGGCCGGGACGTGAGGGCCGGGACGTGCCGGCCGGGTGCGGGCGGCGCCGGGCTCCGCGGTAGGCTTGGAAGACCCGGGATTCTCGCGAATTCCGGCTATTCGTGTTGCCTGCATTTCCGTGATCATCTCAGGAGCAACAGCTATGAGCCTCAACGGCCCCTCTCTTACCGGTCTGCGCCGCGTCCTGGCCGAGGACCGAAACTATGCCCGCGTCCGGGCCGAGGCCTCCCGGGGATTCAGCGCCCGCAGCGAGGACTACCAGATCAGCGCTCCGGCCGGAATGCGGTCCACGCTGCTCGCGGAAATGGCAGACGGACTCATGACTCTCGCGGCGAACAAATCCGGCACTGCCGAGACGGGCGCGGGCGGAGCCACCGGGACGGCACCGGTCGTCCTGGCCGTCACGGCCACCGGCCGGGAGGCCGAGGACCTGACAGAGGCCCTGCGCGCCTACTTGCCCGCCGACGCCGTCGCCGAGTTCCCCAGCTGGGAAACCCTGCCGCACGAGCGGCTCTCCCCGCGCTCGGATACGGTGGGCCGCCGGTTGTCCGTGCTCCGCCGCCTGGCCCACCCCGAAGCCGCCGGCGCCGGCCCCCTGCGCGTCGTCGTGGCCCCGGTCCGCGCAGTGGTCCAGCCGCTCGTGGCGGGCCTGGGCGAACTTGTCCCCGTCACCTTGACCACCGGCCAGGAGGCCCCGTTCGGCGACGTCGTCAAGAGCCTCGCCGCGGCCGCCTACGCCCGTGTGGACATGGTCACCCGCCGCGGCGAATTCGCGGTCCGCGGCGGCATGCTGGATGTCTTCCCGCCCACCGAGGACCACCCGATCCGGGTCGAGTTTTTCGGCGATGAAGTCGAACAGATGCGCTGGTTCGCCGTCGCCGACCAGCGATCGCTGACCGCGCCCGGTGTACACCATCCCACCGAGCTGCACGCGCCGCCGTGCCGTGAAATCCTCATCACGCCGTCGGTCATGTCCCGCGCCGCGACACTGAAATCACAGCTGCCCGCTGCCGCGGACATGCTGGAAAAGATCGCCGGCGGCATCGCGGTGGAGGGCATGGAGTCGCTGGCCCCGGTCCTCGTCGATGCCATGGTCCCGCTCCTGGACCAGCTTCCGTCGGGGTCCGTCGCCGTGGTGATCGAGCCGGAAAAGGTCCGCACCCGCGCCCACGACCTCGCCGCCACCAACGAGGAGTTCCTCGAGGCGGCCTGGTCGACGGCGTCCGATGGCGGAACAGTGCCTCTGGCATTGGATACTGTTTTGAGTTCCGCGGCGTCTGAGGCCCTGCATTCGGCCAGCTTCCGGTCACTGACCGACACCCGCACCACCGCCCTCGCCCACGGCGTCTCCTGGTGGTCCATCACCTCCCTCGCCACCGACGAGGAACTCCTGCCCGACGTCGACGTCCTGAACCTGCATGCCCGCGAGCCCCGCGGCTACCAGGGCGAAGTGGCCGAAATGATGGACTTCATCGGCTCCCGCGTCCGGGACCAGTGGCGGATCGTGGTGGTCACGGAGGGGCCCGGGCCGGCCCAGCGCCTCGCCGAGCTCTTCCACGACAACAACATCCCCTGCGCCCGGGTCGACAGGCTCGACGACGAGCCGCAGCCCGGACTGATCGAGGTGACCACCGCCGCCGTCGGCCGTGGTTTTGTCCTGGAGCCGCTCAAGCTGGCGCTGCTGACCGAGGCTGACCTGCTGGGCCGGACGTCCGCAGGGTCCACCAAGGACATGCGCCGGATGCCGTCCAAGCGGCGGAACGCCGTGGATCCGCTCCAGCTCGTGGCCGGGGACTCCGTGGTGCATGAACAGCACGGCATCGGACGTTTCGTGGAGCTCATCCAGCGCAGGGTCGCGGGCGGGGGCGAAGGGGTGCGGGAATACCTGGTCCTGGAGTACGCCCCGTCCAAGCGCGGAGCCCCGGGTGACCGGCTGTTCGTGCCCACCGACCAGTTGGACCAAGTCACCCGGTATGTCGGCGGGGACACTCCGGCCCTGAGTAAGATGGGCGGCGCGGACTGGGCCAGCACCAAGTCCAAGGCCCGCAAGGCCGTCAAGGAGATCGCCGGGGAGCTGATCCGGCTGTACTCGGCCCGGATGGCCTCCCGCGGCTTCGCCTTCGGCCCGGACACCCCGTGGCAGCGGGAGCTTGAGGAGGCCTTCCCATACGTGGAGACCCCGGACCAGCTGACCACCATCAACGAGGTCAAGGCCGACATGGAGCGCGAGATCCCGATGGACCGGCTCATTTCCGGCGACGTCGGCTACGGCAAGACCGAGATCGCCGTGCGGGCGGCGTTCAAGGCGGTCCAGGACGGCAAGCAGGTCGCCGTGCTGGTGCCCACAACCCTGCTGGCCCAGCAGCATTACGAGACGTTCACCGAACGGTTTTCCGGGTTCCCGCTCGTCGTCAAGCCGCTGTCCCGCTTCCAGGGCGGGAAGGAGGCCAAGGAGACGGCCGAAGGGGTCAAATCGGGTGCCGTGGATGTTGTGATCGGCACGCACCGGCTCCTGTCCAAGGACTTTGGCTTCAAGGACCTGGGCCTGGTGATCGTGGATGAGGAGCAGCGCTTCGGCGTCGAACACAAGGAGGCGCTGAAGAAGATGCGCACCAACGTGGACGTCCTGGCCATGAGCGCCACACCGATTCCCCGGACCCTGGAGATGTCCCTGACCGGGATCCGCGAAACGTCCACCCTGGCCACGCCGCCGGAGGAGCGCCACCCCGTGCTGACCTACGTGGGGCCGTACACGGACAAGCAGACCTCCGCCGCGATCCGCCGTGAGCTCATGCGCGAAGGACAGGTGTTCTTCGTCCACAACCGGGTGTCCACGATCGACCGCACTGCCGCCAAGATCCGCGAACTGGTCCCGGAGGCCCGGGTGGAGGTGGCGCACGGGCAGATGTCCGAGAGCCGGCTGGAGCAGATCATCGTGGACTTCTGGGAGAAGCGCTTCGATGTCCTGGTCTGCACCACCATCATTGAGACCGGCCTGGACATCTCCAACGCCAACACCCTGATTGTGGACGGCGCGGACAAGTACGGCCTCTCCCAGCTGCACCAGCTGCGCGGACGGGTGGGCCGCGGCCGTGAACGGGCCTACGCCTACTTCCTCTACCCCTCGGAAAAGCCGCTCGGCGAGGTGGCGCTGGAACGGCTCAAGGCCGTCGCCACGCACAACGAGCTCGGCGCCGGCATGCAGCTGGCCATGAAGGACCTGGAGATCCGCGGCGCCGGCAACCTGCTCGGCGGCGAGCAGTCCGGCCATATCCAGGGCGTAGGGTTCGACCTCTACATCCGGCTCGTGGGCGAGGCCGTGGCCGAATACCGGGGCGAGGCCGAGGAGAAGGCCGCGGAAATGAAGATCGAGCTGCCGGTCAACGCGCACCTGCCGCACGACTACGTGCCCGGCGAACGGCTGCGCCTTGAGGCCTACCGCAAACTCGCCAGCGCCATCACCCACGAGGCGATCGACGAGGTCCGCGCCGAACTCGTGGACCGCTACGGCGAACTGCCGCTGCCCGCAACGAACCTGATCGACGTCGCCCGCTTCCGGGTGGGGGCCCGCGAAGCCGGCCTGTCCGACGTCGCGCTGCAGGGCAACTTCATCAAGTTCTCCCCGGCGCAGCTGCCCGAGTCCAAGCTCATGCGCCTCACCCGGATGTACCCCGGCGCGCAGGCGAAACCGGCCCTGGACGCGGTGCTCATCCCCAAACCGAAAACGGCCAGGATCGGCGGCCGGGACCTGCAGGACGCCGAAATCCTGGAGTGGGCCAACGGCGTTATCCGCAACATCTTCTCCGACGCGCCGCTGTCGGTCACACCGGCGGTGAAATAACAGAATGATGGGTGGACATCATGCCGCGTCGGGGGCCGCGGCCTGGGTAGCCATTGCCTCGACCGGCCCGTACGCGCTGGGCTGGTATCCGCTGGATCCGACCGGGATCGTGATCGGCGCCATGGCGACGGCGGGGACCGCGCTGGTCTGCGACTGGGACCACCGCGCCAGCACCGTGGCGCACGCGCTGCCGCCGCTGTCGAACCTGGTGGCGCGCGGCATTGAGCACGTCAGCGGGGGCCACCGGCAGGGCACGCATTCGGTGATCGGCGCGGTGTTCTTCGTGCTGCTGGCCACGATCGCCGGGCAGCTGCAGGTGCAGACCCAGTGGGGGCTGCTGTCCGTCGGGGCGGGCTTGCTGTGCATGTTCATGATCAACATCGCCGCGAAGGCCCTGAAGCTCTTCCCGAAGTACGGCTGGATCAGCAACTGGGTGTTCGCGCTGGCCATGGCGGGCCTGGTGACATGGTTTGCCCCGCACCAGTGGACCTGGCTGCCGGTCTCGATGCTCACCGGCGTGCTGGTGCACATCGTGGGGGACATGATCACCACCGGCGGAGTGCCGCTGCTCTGGCCGATTGTCATCAAGCCGCCGAAGGTCCTGCGGAAACTGCCGTTGCTCAAGAACGTCTGGAAGGCCAACGGGGCGTTCTCCATCCCGCTGCTGGGGCGGGCAGGCTCGCGGCGGGAGTGGCTCGTCCTCATCCCGGTCAGCGGCTACGCGATGGTGGGGATGTTCGGCGCGGGACTGGCCGTGGCCAAGGCGCACTTCCCGGCGGCCCTGGCGCTCGGCATGGGGCTGGTCAGGGGCCTGTTCGCGCTGCTGCCCGGGTAGCGTGCCTGTTTAAATGACTGAAGCTCCGGAAAATCTCCGGAGCTTCAGTCATTTAAGGAATGGGAGAGCCTAGTTTTCGCCCGCCGAGTCCGAACGGCCCAGCAGCGTCTGCGGGATCCAGAAGGCGAGGGCGAAGAGGACCAGGCAGACGGCCATCGGCCACGGGTTGGCCAGCGTCAGGAAGGACAGCGAGTAGATCGCCCCCAGGAACAGAACGATCATCGGCACGAACAGTGCGATGCTGGATCCGAGGCTGTTCTCGACCTGCCGGGACTGGGTGTTGTTGCTGGACATACGTTCCTCCTCGGCCCCTGGGGGCTCAAAACTGTGGGCGCTGCCGAAACGGATCAGTACGCGGACGAACCCTGTCCACCCGTGACGATCGCGATGCCGGAGCTGGCGCCAATACGTGTTGCACCTGCAGCAATCATAGCCTGTGCATCAGCCAGGGAACGCACGCCGCCGGAGGCCTTGACACCCACGTCGGGGCCCACGGTGCGGCGCATGAGGGCGACGTCCCCGGCCGTGGCCCCGCCGCCGTTGAAGCCCGTGGAGGTCTTGACGAAGTCGGCCCCGGCCTCCACGGCAGCCTGGCAGGCCAGCACCTTCTGCTCATCGCTCAGCAGCGCCGTTTCGATGATGACCTTCAGGATGGCCCCGCCTTCGTGGACGGCCTCGGCGACGGCGGCGATGTCGTCTACCAGCGCGCCCTTGTCATTGGCGCGGGCCGCGGCGATGTTGATGACCATGTCCACTTCCTCGGCACCGTCCAGGACGGCGCCGCGGGCCTCGAAGGCCTTGACGTCGCTCGGCGTGGCGCCGAGCGGGAATCCTACGACGGAACACGTCAGCACCCCGGAGCCCTTCAGTGCGGTCTTGACGGTTTTGACCCAGACCGGGTTCACGCAGACCGACTTGAAATGGTACTCGGCGGCCTCGGCGCAGACCTTGAGGATCTCGGCCTCGCTGGCCTCGGGCTTGAGCAGGGTGTGGTCGATGTAGGAGGCGATGTCGGGCGTGCCTCCGGTGGCGGCTTCGTGGCTCATGCTGGTCCCTTTCCTGGCGGGCCTCGGGACGCGGCGGTCCCTTCCCGGGCCTTGTGGGCCTGCGGGCCCTGGCGGCGCCGCTTGGTTCGCGGCTTATCAGGTGACCATCTTGCCATAGGAACGGGCCCGCCGGATGCCTCCGCCGGGCCCGTTCCGGGACGCTCAGGCGGCCGCCGCCAGGGGCCGGGCCATGGTGGCCTGGAGCAGCTGGGAGGCGCACACCGATGCGGCGGAACCGGATGCCACGAGCAGCCCCAGCCGGACGCCGTCGTAGGCTGCCGCGTCGCCGATTGCCCAGATGCCCGGCACGGAGGTGCGGAAGTCCTGGCCGATGACGATCCCGCCGCCGGGCGCGGTGGTGAGTCCGGCCGTGGCGGCCAGTTCGTCGCGGGCAATGCGCTCCTCGGCGAGGATTACCAGGTCACCGCTCATGCTGGAGCCGTCCTCGAAGACGATGCCGGACGCCGGCAGCACGGACCCGGCGAGGGTCGGAACGACGGCGGCGGGACGGACGGTGGTGCGGACGGGGCGGACGCCGCGGGACCGGAGGACGGCCTCGGCCTGGCCCGCGGCCGAGCCCGTGCCGACCAGGATGCCCAGGGGACGCCGGCCCAGGACCCGGGTGACGTCCTTGACGGCTTCGCCCAGCCGGGCGGCGTCGTCGATCGTGGAGTAGCTCAGGCACCGTGCGGCGCCTTCCACCGGAGCGTCGGCGGGGGCGGACCCGGTGGCGATGACGAGTTCGTCATAGGCGAATTCCATGCCGTCGGCGGTGGTGATGCGGCGGTTCCCCGCATCGATGTAGCTGGCAGGCTGGCCGAAACGGACCGACACCTGGGGCAGGACGGCGAGTTCCAGGAGTTCCTCGGGTGCGTCGTCGCGGTTGCTGAGGACCGTGATGGCACCGGCAAACGGGGTCCGGGTGAGCTGGCGGACGAGGGCCTGGGCGGCCGGGCCGGCGCCGGCGATGACGATCCTGGGCCGGGCGGCCGTGGTGGCCGTCGTGGCAGAGGCGGTGCCGGAGGCGGCTGATGTCGGGGACGACGTGGTGGGAGACAATGCCGGAGCGGACATGTTCAGGCCCTTTCGCTGGGGTGGCCATGATGTGGCCGGTGTGCTTGATAAGCCCAGCGTAGGCGGCCGATTTTTCCGGGGTGTTTCCCGGGCGTTGCCGCTTTTGCCCTCTCTGTTCGCCAGTATTTACCGGCCGGTAATGTCGTGCGTCACACCCCGCGAAGGTGGTAACAAGGCAACGCGGGGTCACTTGGCGCCCATAAGTCACGGCGGGACGGGCTCTAAGTGACCCCGCGTTGCGTTAGACCCGGATCCGGTAGCCGCGCTTCACGACCGTTTCGACGAGCCGGGTGTCCGGCAGGGCGGACCGCAGCCGGCTGACGGTCATGTCCAGGGCATGCACGGAGCCGCGCAGTTCCAGGAGATCCGAGAGTGCTTCGCGGGACAGCACGGCCCCGCCGGCGCCGATCAGCGCGCGCAGCAGCAGCAGGGGCGCCGGTGCCATCTCGATCGGTTCGCCGTTGATGCGCAGCGAGCGGCCGCGCAGCTCCACACTGCCGGCCACGGTGTCCAGCCGGCGGACGTGGTTGAGCGCCAGGTGCTCGCAGACCAGCCGGATCAGGGCGCCCATCCGGAACCGTTCCGGGATCAGCGGGTGGAGTCCGGCGTCCAGCAGCGGCTGGGCGGTGATGGGTCCGACGACGGCGGTCGCCACGGTGGTCTTCAGGCTCTCCACGAGCTGCTTGTAGACGCCCATCTCGTGCGCAGTGCTCCACATCGCATCGACGGCGGGGGCACTCGTGAAGGTCAGGACATCCAGGTTGCCGCTGACCGCGGCTTCGATGAGCTTGGGCAGCCGGTCGGCGCCGTCCGGCTTGACCCAGCGGTACGGGGTGACCGTCAGGACCGTGGCGCCGGACATGCGCAGCCGCTCGAGCTGCCGGACATCGGTGTAGCCGTGCAGCTGCACCGCGACCGTCTTGCCCCGCACGCCCTCGGCCAGGAGCATGTCCACCAGTGTGGAGGTGGTCTCGTCGCTGCTGATCCCGACGTCGGCGAGTCCGGCCGCGCGGACAGCGCCGCGGGCCTTGGGCCCGCGGACGAACATGCGGGTGGCGGACAGGGTCTCGAGCAGCTGTTCGCCAATGCCGAACGTGTCCGCCGCCTCGCACCAGCGGCGCATGCCGTACGCGGTGGTAGCGATGCAGAGATCGGGCCGGGCATCGATAATCGCCCGGGTGTCCTCGATCAGGCTCTGGTCCTCCCGGACCGGGGCGATTTTCAGCGCCGGGGCGTGAAGCACCTCGGCACCGCGGCGCTCCAGGGCCTCGATGAGGTCCTGGGAGCGGCGGTGCGAGGTGACGCCGATCCGGAAGCCGTCCAAGGGCAGGTCCTTCTCGGACCCGTCTTCGGCGGGTTCCGGTGCGGCGGTGCCGGACGTGTGGGGCGGTGCGGCGGCGCCGGGCTCGGGGAAGGCTGCGGCGATGGCGTTCAGTGCGCTCATGACAATCCTTATGCTTCCATCAGTGATGCGGCCAGGCGGTCAAGCTCGGCCGTGGCCTCGGCGGAGCCCCTGTTGGCCTCGGCCACCCGGACGACCTCACCGATCACCAGGACGGCCGGGTTGCTGCAGCCCGCGGCTGCGGTGGTGATGGTGCCCAGCTCGGCGATCGTGGTGCGCTGGCCGGGGCGGTAGCCGCGTTCGACGACGGCCATCGGCATGTCGGCCCGCATCCCGGCCCGGCGAAGGCCGGCCGCGAGGTGGTGCAGGGTGCCGATGCCCATCAGGACCACAATGGTCCCGCCGAGCCCGGCCAAGTGCGTCAGTTCGTTCTCCGTCAGCGGGGCGTGGCCGGAGACCACGGTGAACATGTGGCTGACTTCGCGGTGCGTGACCGGAATGCCGGCTGCCGCGGGCACCGAGATGGCGCTCGTGACGCCGGACACCACGCGGACCGGGACCCCGGCAGCAACGCAGGAAGCGACTTCTTCACCGCCGCGGCCGAAGACATAGGGGTCCCCGCCCTTGAGGCGGACCACATTGTTGCCGGCCAGCGCGCTTTCGACCATGAGCTTTTCGATGTCGCCCTGGCTGACCTTGTGGTGGCCGGGCTTCTTGCCCACATCCACCAGTTCGGCCGAGGTCAGGGACGGGAGCTCATGGTACGGGGCGAGCCGGTCGTAGAAGACGACGTCGGCGTCCCGCAGCGCCGCCACGGCGGCGACGGTCAGCAGTTCGGTGGTCCCGGGGCCGCCGCCGACCAGCGTGACGTGTCCGGCCGGTCCGGCCGCCGGCTCGGCCGCCACCGGAATGCCGGTGGCACGGCACCGGTCCAGGAGGGCTTCCCAGCCGGGCTGGCCGTCCTCGACTGCCGCGACCAGGAACGGGCGCTCCGGCAGCGGGCCGTCAACGCCGGCGCCCTGCGGGGTGCTGAGGCGGTATACGACGGCGCCGGCTGCTTCGTAGCGCCGCACGGCCTGGCGCGCGGCGTGGTCGGCTCCGGTGACCAGGACTTCGCGTCCGGTGAGATCAATGCTGAGCTGCATGGCTATACCTCGTTCTGGTCAAGCAGTTCAGGGGTCGTGGCACGGACCGGGATGGAAGAGCCGATCAGGACGGGCTGCTGACCGGCCAGGGCCTTTTCTTCTGCCGTGGCGGGGCGCATCTGGCCGCGCTCGTCGGGGACGAAGGTGATGGAATCGTCCTTCTGGTCCGGGGCGTTGACGAAGGAGCGGAAGCGGCGGAGGCGCTCGGGATCCTTCAGGGTGTCGGCCCATTCGTCGATGTAGGTGTCAACGTGCTTGGCCATGGCGGCTTCGAGGTCCGCGGCGATGCCCAGGGTGTCGTGCACCACGACGTCCTCAACGTGCTTGATGCCGCCGTCGAGCTCTTCCTGCCAGCGCGCGGTGCGCTGCAGGCGGTCGGCGGTGCGGATGTAGTACATGAAGTAGCGGTCGATGTACTTGATGAGGGTTTCATCGTCAAGGTCCTTGGCCAGCAGCTGGGCGTGCGCCGGGGTGGCCCCGCCGTTGCCGCCGACGTACAGGTTCCAGCCGTCCGCCGTGGCGATGACACCGACATCCTTGCCCCGGGCCTCGGCACATTCGCGGGCGCAGCCGGAGACGCCCATCTTCAGCTTGTGCGGGCTGCGGAGGCCGCGGTAGCGCAGTTCGAGCTGGATGGCCATGGCCACCGAGTCCTGGACCCCGAACCGGCACCAGGTGGAGCCGACGCAGGACTTCACGGTCCGCAGGCTCTTGCCGTAGGCCTGGCCGGATTCGAACCCGGCGTCCACGAGCAGCTTCCAGATTTCCGGAAGCTGCTCCAGCCGGGCACCGAACATGTCGATCCGCTGGCCGCCGGTGATCTTGGTGTAGAGGCCGTACTGCTCGGCGACCGCGGCGATCACGCCGAGCTTCTTCGGGGTGATCTCGCCGCCGGCGATGCGCGGGACCACCGAGTAGGTGCCGTCCTTCTGCATGTTGGCCAGGGCACGGTCGTTGGTGTCCTGCAGGGTGCCGCGTCCGGCGTCCAGGACGTAGGCGCTGTTCTGGCTGGCCAGGATGTTGGCGATGGTCGGCTTGCAGATGTCGCAGCCGTCGCCGGTGCCGTACTTGGCCATGATCTCCTCGAAGGAGGTCAGTTCCAGGACGCGGATGGCGTCGAAGAGTTCCTGGCGGGACAGTTCGATGTGCTCGCACAGCGCCTTCGAGACCTCGACGCCGGATTTGGTGAGTTCGCTTTCGAGCAGTTTCTTGAGCATCGGCACGCACGAGCCGCAGCTGGTTCCGGCGCGGGTGCAGCCCTTGAGTTCGCCGAGTTCCTGGACGGGCGCGTTGCCGTCGCAGGCGCCGCAGCCGTTGACGGTGTCGCGGATGGTTCCGGCCGTCACGTTGTTGCAGGAACACAGGATGGCGTCGTCCGGCAGTTCGGTTTCGGGGGCGTCGCCGCCGCCGGCCGCGGTGAGGTAGGCGCCGGGTTCGGCGGCGAGTTCGCGGCCCAGCATGGGGCGCAGGGAAGTGTAGGGGGCGGCGTCGCCGACAAAGATGCCGCCAAGAAGGGTCTTGGCGTCGTCCGTGGTGACGATCTTCTGGTAGACACCGCGGGCCGGGTCGGCGTACACGATCTCAAGGGAGTGTTCCGTGCGTGCGAACGCGTCGCCGAAGCTTGCCACGTCGACGCCGGAGAGCTTGAGCTTGGTGGCCGTGTCGAAGCCGGGGAAGGTTGCGTCGCCGCCGTGGAGCCGGTCCGCGACGATTTCGGCCATGGTGTTGGCCGGGGCCACGAGGCCCAGGCACATGCCGCCGAAGTTGGCGACCTCGCCGATGGCCCAGATGCCGGGAACCTCGGTGGAGCAGTCGTCGGAGATGACGACGCCGCCGCGCTGGCCGAGCTGGAACTGCTGCTCTTCACCTTCTGCGGCGCGGAACAGCTCATCGCGGGGCCGGACGCCGATCGCAACGATCACGATGTCGGCCTCGACCACACGGCCGTCGGCCATGAGGACGCCGGTGACCTGGCCGTCGTCGTCGGAGAGGACCTCGGAGGGGAATACGCCGCCGTGGACGGTGAAGCCCTTGGCCTCGATGAGCCGGCCGAGCGCCTGACCGGCGCCCTCGTCAAGCTGGGTGTTCATGAGCCAGGGGGAGCCGTTGATGACGATCGGGGTGGCGCCGAGCTGTTCGGTGCCCGCGGCCGATTCGAGGCCCAGCAGACCGCCGCCGATGGTGACCGCGTTGACCTTGCGGCCAAGCTTCGCGGTGAGCTCCGCGATCGCCTTGTTAATGGACCAGACGTCCTCAAGCGTGCGGTACACGTGGGTGAGTTCTGCGCCCGGGATGGGCAGGCGCGCCGCGTCCGAGCCCGTGGCGACGACCAGCTCGTCATACGGGTAGACGGTTCCGGCCGCGGTCCTGACCGACTTGCCGGCGGCATCGATGCTGACGACGCGCTCGCCGGTCTTCAGGTTCAGCGCCTCGTGGTCCCACATGGAGGCGCTGCCCAAGGTGAGGTCGACGTCGCTGTCCGTGAGCGCCTTGCTCAACGCGACGCGGTCATAGGGGAGGTGGGCTTCCTCGGTGAGGACTGTTACATGCCAGCCGTCGAGTCCGCGGGCGTGCATGGCATCGGCGAAACGGTGCGCCGCGGGGCCGCCGCCGGCCACCACAATACGGCGCGGGGCGGCGCTGGCTGCGCCCTGGTTCGGGTGGCTTGAAGGGTGTCCGGTCACGGTGGGCCTTTCGCATGGGCCGCAGACGGTGCTCTGCAGCTTGTCGTTCCAGACTAGGCAACGGGAATTTCGCTTCAGTTTCCCTTATGTTTCGTGATCTTAACTTCTGCATCACGAATGCATTTCCGGCCGTGTGAGCACTCTTTTACGCGTTGGACACATCCGGCACGTCCCGATGAAACACCGCCCGCCTAGCTTGAATATGTGGCCGCAACAGCGGTTGAGCCCGTATGGGATGTATTAGAGAGGGGCCGGGATGACCGCCGTACTTGAAACCGCAATCAACGACGCAGTAGAGGACCAGGCCGCCGGGCAGGCTGTTGTATCCGGCTGGCACCGTGTGTGCGCCGTAGCGGACCTGGAGCCCGGCTGGGGCGAGGCTGCACTGATTTCCGGACGCCAGATCGCGCTGTTCCGGACCGTGACCGGTGAGGTTTTCGCCGTCGCCCAGGAGGACCCCGCCACCGGCGCGCACGTGATGGCCCGGGGTATCACCGGTTCCCGCGGCTCGCGCCCGACCATCGCCTCGCCGCTGCACAAGGAGGTCTACGACCTCGAAACCGGGGAGTGCCTCGTCAACCCTGAGCTGAGCCTGCCGTCCTACCGCACCCGGGTCGTGGACGGCTTCATCGACGTCGAGGTCAGGTAAAGGCCTCTTATCCGATTGCGGCCGGCTAGAGTCCGAGGGCCTCACGGACGTCGGCCAGGACGCTGTCCAGCGCGGCGCGGGCCTCGGTCCGGGCCTCCGGCAGTTCGGCGGCCGAGTCGACACCGCGGATGACTTCGAGGTAGCACTTGAGCTTCGGTTCCGTGCCGCTGGGGCGGATGATGACGCGGCTGAGGTCCTTGGTCAGATACAGCAGGCCTTCGGTGGGCGGGAGGTGCTCGCTGCCGACCGCCAGGTCGGTGACGGTCTCGACGCCGGAACCGCCGAAGGCTTCGGGCGGGCTGACCCGCAGCCGGTTCATCATCGCGTCCAGCAGGCCGAGGTCCGCCACCCGGATGCTCAGCTGGTCGCTCGCGTGCAGGCCGTGCACGAGGTAGAGCTCATCCAGGGTGTCAAAGATGGTCTTGCCCTCGGCTTTTGCGGCCGCCGCGAGTTCGGCGATGAGGACCGCGGCCGAAATCCCGTCCTTGTCGCGCACCAGCGAGGGGGCGACGCAGTAACCCAGCGCCTCCTCGTAGCCGTAGACGAGCCCCGGCACGCGGGCGATCCACTTGAAGCCGGTCAGGGTTTCCTCATGGGCGTAGCCCGCCGCGGCCGCAATCCGCGCCAGCAGCCGGGAGGACACGATCGAGTTGGCGAACACGCCGGCCGGTGCCTGACCGCCGGCGGCCTGCCGGGCCACGATATGGGCGCCCAGCAGGGCTCCGACCTCGTCGCCGCGCAGCATGCGCCAGGCGCCGGTGGCCGGGTCCTTCGCCGCCACGGCGGCCCGGTCGGCGTCGGGGTCGTTGGCGATCACGATGTCGGCGTCCTCGCGCGCTGCCGTCTCGAGGGCCAGGTCCAGGGCTCCGGGTTCCTCGGGATTGGGGAAGTTCACCGTCGGGAAGTCGGGGTCCGGCTGTGCCTGTTCCGTGACGAGCGTGACGTCGGCGAAACCTGCCGCGTTCAGCACCGCCACCGCCGTTTCCCCGCCCACGCCGTGCATGGGGGTCAGGACGATCTTCAGCCCGCGGGCCGGGAAGTGCTCCCGAGCAGCCAGGGCCGCGACGGCGCGCTGGTACTCGGCGGCGATGGAGGGTGCCAGGACGGTCCAGCCGTCCGCGGCCAGGACGATTGAATCGAGGGCGCCGACGGCGTCGATCCGCTCTGCAATCAGCGCATCGTAGGGCGCCACGATCTGGGCGCCGCGGCCGCTCTCCTCGACGGCATGACGGCCGAGGTACACCTTGTAGCCGTTGTCCTGCGGCGGGTTGTGGCTGGCGGTGACCATGACGCCGCCGTCGCAGTCCAGGGCCCGCACCGCATAGGCGAGCAGCGGGGTGGGCAGCGCGGCGGGCATGAGGAAGGTTTCCACGCCGGCAGCGGTGAGGATCGCGGCGGTTTCCGCCGCGAAAATATCGGAGTTGTAGCGGGCGTCAAAGCCGACGACGGCGCGCGGCCGGGTGCCGGGGGAGGCCTGCGCGACCGCGGAGGTGAGGAAGGCGGTGAAGCCTGCTGCGGCGCGGCGCACCACTACACGGTTCATCCGGTTCGGGCCCGGGCCGAGGGCTGCCCGCAGTCCGGCCGTGCCGAACTGCAGGGTGCCGCTGAAGCTGTCGGCCAGTTCCTGCCGGGCCACCGCGACGCCGGCATCGGTGAGACGGACCAGCTCGGACAGTGCGGCGGCAGTGGCGGGGTCCGGGTCCTGGTCTGCCCAGTCGCGGGCATCGCTCAGGAGTCGGCCGAGGTCGGCATCAGAAGACGTCATAGGAACCAAACTATCGCCAATCGCGTCCGATTCCGCCCCGGCAATCGGGAGTCGGGGTTTCAGTTGCATCACGTCCGGCCCGAACGCCCTGAACACGTGAGGCCTTGACACCCAAATTTCCGGACACGTAGCGTCTGGAATATGAAGATGGGCCGCGGGGTGGAATGGGCGGTGCACAGCTGCGTCAACATGGCCTGGACACCGCCGGGCGAACCGGTGAACAGTGCCCGGCTCGCGGAGTTCTACAAGCTGCCCGCCGCCTATCTCAACAAACAGTTCCAGTCGCTGGTCCGGGCAGGGGTGCTCGAGTCGGTGTCGGGACCGCACGGCGGGTTCCTGCTGGCGCGCAGGCCGGAGAACATCACCGTGCTGGACATCGTCCTGGCGCTGGAGGGCCAGGACCCGGCCTTCCGGTGTGAAGCGATCCTCGGAAACGTCCCGGAGCCGGTTCGGCAGGAGAACTTCGCCCGGACGTGCCTTATCTCCCAGACCATGCGCCAGGCCGAACTCGCCTGGCGGCAGGCGCTGGCACGCCAGAGCATCGCCGGGATCGCGGACTCGATGGAACGGCGGTTCCCGGCGGACAAAGTGAAGGTCCTGGACTACCTGGCGGCGGAATAGCCGCAGCCGGCGGCCCAGGGCCTCCGCTGTGTCCGCCCCTCCGGCCGGCACCCCGCGGAGGGGGAGGGTCAGAGCTTGGCGATGATCCCGGCGAGCAGCTTGGAAATGCGCGGTCCGGCGGCGTGGCCGGCCTCGAGGACTTCCTCGTGGCTGAGCGGAGTCGGGCTGATCCCGGCCGCGAGGTTGGTCACGAGCGAGATGCCGAAAACCTCCATGCCCGCGTGGCGGCCGGCGATGGCCTCCAGCGCCGTGGACATGCCGATGAGAGACGCGCCGATCCGTTTGGCGTACTGCACCTCGGCCGGCGTTTCGTAGTGCGGCCCTGTGAACTGGGCGTACACTCCCTCATCCAGGGAGGGGTCCACTTCGCGGGCCAGGCCGCGGATGCGGGAGGAGTACAGGTCCGTCAGGTCCACGAATGTGGCGCCTTCCAGGGGCGAGGTGGCGGTGAGGTTGATGTGGTCGCTGATCAGCACGGGGGTGCCGGGCGTCCACTCCTCGTTGAGGCCGCCGCAGCCGTTGGTCAGCACGAGGGTCTTGCAGCCGGTGGCCGCGGCGGTGCGCACGCCGTGGACGACGGAGCGGACGCCCTTTCCCTCGTAATAGTGCGTGCGCGCGCCCAGGACCAGGGCCCGTTTGCCCTCCTTGGTCAGCACCGAACGGATGGTGCCCACGTGCCCCACCACTGACGGCTCGGTGAAACCGGGGATTTCGGCCGCGGACAAGGTCGCGGTGGTCTCGCCGATCAGTTCGGCCGCCTCACCCCAGCCCGATCCGAGCACCAGCGCGACGTCGTGGGCATCCACGCCCGTCTCTTCGGCGATGTAGTCGGCGGCGTCGCGGGCGGCCTCGAAGGGGTCCGCATTCAGGAATTCTGTATAGCTCACTGGTACAAGCTATCGCGCGCCGGGCCTGCTGCCCAGCACCCGCGCGGTACTGCCCGGGCACTGCGGCGTCGGCCGAGGCCCGCGGCGGCCCCGATTCTTGGTTGCTCCGGTTCGGATGGTGGACAATGGTTGATTGTGACTACGCATCCCGATTTCAGCTCACCCCGTATTGCAATCCTCGGCGGAGGGCCCGGCGGCTACGAAGCCGCCATGGTCGCCGCCTCGCTGGGGGCGCAAGTCACCATCATCGAGCGGGCGGGACTGGGCGGATCCGCGGTGCTGACCGACGTCGTTCCCTCCAAGACCCTGATCGCGACGGCAGACCTGATGACCCGCGTCGGCGAGGCCGGAGAGCTGGGCGTCAAGTTCGACGTCGACGGCGGCGACTTTGCCCCGGCGATGCGCGCGGACCTCAAGCACATCAACGACCGCCTGCTCCGCCTGGCACGGAAGCAGTCGGAGGACATCCAGGCCGGGCTGGAACACCAGAACGTCCGCATCCTGATCGGCTCCGGCAGGCTGCTGGACAGCCACACCATCGAGGTCCTGACCTCCGAGGGCACCGAACTGGTGGAAGCCGACACCATCCTGCTCGCGGTCGGCGCCCACCCGCGCGAGCTGCCCACCGCGCGGCCGGACGGTGAGCGCATCCTGAACTGGGCCCAGATCTACAACATGGACGAGCTGCCCGAAGAGCTCATCGTGGTCGGTTCCGGTGTCACGGGCGCGGAATTCGCCTCGGCCTATAACGGGCTGGGCTCCAAAGTCACCCTGATTTCCAGCCGCGACCGCGTGCTGCCTGGCTCGGACACCGACGCCGCCGAGGTCCTGGAGGGCGTCTTCGAACGCCGCGGGCTGAAGGTCCTCTCCCGCGCCCGCGCCGAGACCGTGGAACGCACCGGCGACGGCGTCGTTGTCACCCTCGGCGACGGTTCAAAGGTCACCGGCAGCCACTGCCTCGTCTGCGTCGGCTCCATCCCGAACACCGCCGGCATCGGCCTGGAGGAAGCCGGCGTCGCGCTCACCGAGAGCGGCCACATCAAGGTCGACGGCGTCTCGCGCACCACGGCGCCGAACATCTACGCCGCGGGCGACTGCACCGGCGTCCTCGCCCTGGCCTCCGTGGCCGCGATGCAGGGCCGGATTGCCGTGGCCCACTTCCTGGGCGATGCCGTCATGCCGATCAAGCTGCACCAGGTGGCGTCCAACATCTTCACCTCGCCCGAGATCGCTTCCGTGGGCGTCTCCGAGGCCGAGATCGACTCCGGCAAGTACCAGGCCGACATCATCAAGCTGTCGCTGCGCAGCAACGCCCGCGCCAAGATGCGCAACCACCGCGACGGCTTCGTCAAGATCTTCGCGCGCAAGGGCTCCGGCACCGTGATCGGCGGGGTCGTCGTCGGCCCGAACGCCTCCGAGCTCATCTTCGCGATCTCCCTCGCGGTGACCCAGAAACTGCACGTCGACGACGTCGCCAGCACCTTCACCGTGTACCCGTCGCTCAGCGGCTCCATCTCCGAGGCGGCCCGGCGGCTCCACGTTCACATGTAGATTCTTTGCACGTCAAAGGGTCCACCGGCATGTTGCCGTTGGACCCTTTGCCTGTCTCCGGGATGTCAGCGACTATGCCGGCGACTATGCCGGCGCCGCACAGATATCTGTCCTTGTTCCGGAGGTGCTGAGAAGGGTGAAGGTCCCGGTGGGGGCGATGGTGGAAACGATGCGCCCGTTGTACTGCACCGCGGACGGCGCTGCGTCTTTTGGAAGATCGTCTTTTGGAAGATCGGTGGAAAACAGGCTGAGGCCGTTGCTTCCCGTGGCCAAGATGAGCGGCGGATGCGCTCTTTGGGTTGCCGTGCCGGCGGGCTACACCGCGGGGTCAACACCTGTCGCTGGAGCTTTGGGACTTCCTTGAGCGGCGCCGGCCCTGGGACCTTCGGCCGTGGCGCGGCCCGGCCGGGCGCGCACATCATGGATCATGGCCAAGATCTGTATCCCGTGATGGGCGGTGTCGTCTTTACGCCCCGGAACTTTTCTTCGCGGCCTCTCGCGGTGACCCAGAAACCGCACGTCGACGACGTCGCCAGCACCTTCACCGGGCACCCGTCCCTGAGCGGCTCCGTCTCCGAAGCGGCCCGGCGGCTCCACGTTCACAGGTGACAAAGACGGAGGTTGCAGCCATGCAGAGTCCCCGCACCGTTGTTGACTCGGTGGAACAGAACCCCGTGCTGCCCGCCGGCGCGGAGGAAAGCTTTGCCGGCTACGGCGTGATGGGCGTTCCGTTCAGCTCCGGTTACATCCTGGCCCTGCGGCATTTTCCTGCCTCCTCCGTCGGCCCGGGCTACAGCTCGGTCTGGATCCGTGACCCTGCCGGTGTCTGGACGATGCACAGCACCACGGACCCCGGGTCCTCCTGCCCCCGCTACTTCGGCAGCGCCCTGGGAGCGGCGTCGACGGGCGGCATCTCGATCCGCTGGCGCGACGGCTACTCCTTCAGCGTGGAGGTCGGGGACGGGGTGGACCTGAGCTGGGACCTGACGCTGGCGGCGACGCCGGTCACCCGGGTCATGTCCGCAGTGTCCGGTGCTGTTCCGGAGCGGCTGTGGCGCAGCCGGGTGTTCCTGCGCGCCCTGGGGGCTGCCGCCGGCCCGGCGCTGGGGGCGGGGCGCATCGGGTTGACGGGCAGGGTGCCCAACGGCCAAAGCTTCGGGGCGCGCCCGCGGCGGATCTGGTTTGTCCGCGAAAGCACGGCACGCCTGTCGGGGCACAGCCTGGGGCAGGCCGCGGCCCTTCCCCGCCAGGACCGGCTGGGGGACTTCTGGATCCCCCAGCGCGGCATCTTTATGGTCGGTTCCTCCGTGTTCAAATCCTAGAACGGGTAGGGTGCGATGTCCGGCCGCATGGTCAGCCACTGGATCTCCGTGAAGGACTCCATGTTGGCGTGATGGCCGCCGATCCGCGAGCCGTTGCCCGAGTTCTTGACCCCGCCGAAGGGCGAGTTGGCCTCGTCGGACACGGTCTGTTCGTTGATGTGGACTTTGCCGGAGTCGAGCCGGTCGGCGATCGTCATGGCCATGCCCACGTCGCCGAGGATCCCGATCGAGAGCCCGTACTCGTTGTCGTTGGCCAGGGCCACAGCCTCGTCCACGGTGGAGAACTTCATCACCGGGGCAACGGGCCCGAAGATTTCGTCCTTCCATGCCGGGCTGGCGAGATCGAGGTCGGCGAGCACGGTGGGCCGGTAGAAGCGGCCGTCGTGGCTGCCGCCTGCTGCCAGCCGCGCGCCGCCCTGCACCGCGTCCTGGACGATCGTGTCGACCCGGTGGAGCTGCTTCCCGTCGATCACCGGGCCCAGCGCCACCGTTCCGCTCTTGGGATCGCCCACCGGCAGATGGCGGGCCTTTTCCGCGAGGGCGCTGACGTAGTCCTCGTAAATGTCCTCATGCACGATGTGCCGGCCGGACGCCATACAGATCTGGCCCTGGTGCATGAAGGAGCCAAACGCGGCGGCGGAGACAGCCTTGGGGAGATCGACGCCGGGCAGCACGATCATCGCGTTGTTCCCGCCGAGTTCCAGGTGGGCTCGCTTGAGCAGCCGGCCGGCGGCCTCGCCCACTTTGCGGCCCGCCGCCGTCGACCCCGTGAAGGCGACGACGCGGACCTCGGGAGCTTCGACGACGGCGGCACCAATCTCGGCGCCGCCCGGAAGCAGGGACAGCAGGCCGGGCGGAAGCCCCGCCTCTTCGAACACCCGGACCAGGGTGACGCCGCCACAGACCGCCGTCCGCGGGTCAGGTTTGAGCAGCACGGCGTTGCCAAGGGCCAGCGCCGGGGCGACGGCGCGGATGGAGAGGATAAGCGGGAAGTTGAAGGGCGCGATCACCGAGACCACCCCGACGGGGCGGCGCCGGGCGAAGGACCAGCGGTTCTCGTTCGAGGTCAGCACGTCCCCGGCCGGGAGGGCGGGCAGGGCCGAGGCGTCGTAGCATTGGTTGGCCGCGATGTGGGTTTCCAAGCCGGCTTTGGGCGGGATACCGCCGGATTCCCGGACGATCCACTCCTGGATTTCCGGCCCATGCTCCTCCCAGAGCTGCCCCGCGCGGCGCAGCACGGCGGCGCGGTCCTCCGGGTTGCGGGCGGCCCACTCCTTTTGCGCTGTCGCCGCCACGGCGGCGGCCTCGCGGACATCCTCCACCGAGGCCACGCCATAGTGGCCCAGGGTTTCCCCGGTGGCGGGTTCGACGGCGTCGCCGGTCCCGCCGCCGCCGGGCCGCCAGCCGTTGAGATGGATCTTGCCCTCCCACAGGGCGGAATCGAGCAGGGACATGGGGGCGTCCTTTCGTCGTGGACTCTTGCTTGCGTACCCGCCGGCCGCATGAGAACCGGACCGGGCCTGGGTCCATCTCATGTCGGCGGGCCGCCGTCGTCAAGGGCACGGTGTTCAAGGGCACGGTGTTGAAGGGCGCGGTGTTCAAGGGCGCGGTGTTCAAGGGCCGGAGGCGTGAGGGGATCCGGGGGACCTTCGGCCGTATCGCTTCCCGGCCGGGTGCCAACACCATGGAACATGGCCAAGATCTATATCCCTTACGGGACCGTTGAAGGACAGACAGCCCAGATTGCCGATTACATCGCCGAGCTGATCCGGGCGCACGGGCATCAGGCAGACACGGCGGACCTCAAACATTCCGGCGAAACCCTTCCGGGCGGCTACGACGGCGTGATCGTGGCGGCGTCGGTTCACATGGGCAAGCACGAGGGGCACGTCAAGGACTTCGTGAAGAAGAACCGCGGCGAGCTCGAAAGATTGCGCTCCGCACTGGTTTCGGTCAGCTTGGCCGCCCACGGGGATGAGGAAAACGCCGAGGGCTACGTCGAGAAGTTTGAAGAGGACACGGGGTGGCGGCCCACACACGTCGGGTTGTTCGCCGGTGCTCTGCTCTATACCCACTACGGGTTCATCAAGAAACACCTGATGAAGAAGATCGCCAGCGACAAGGGCTCCCAGGACACCGACACCACGCGTGACTACGTCTATACCGAGTGGGACGGCGTCCAGCGCTTCACCGAGGACTACCTGGCGTGGTTGGCCCAGCCGGCAGGCCAGTAGTAAGTCTCAAAGGCAGGTCGCGGCAGGTTTGCGCTCACGAGCACGCGTAGGGCGGAACCGTGTCACCGGGGGCGAAGGGTTTGAACCACTGATCAAAGCCCAGCTTGTCAGCATCGTCCTCGAGAACGTCGAGGTTCTCGGAGTACAGCGCTTCACTGTCAGCATCCTCCAGCAGGACTTCCTCGACGTCGGCCCGCCAGTCGTCCGGCAGGTCCAGCTCGTAGATGTCCTCGGTGATTTCCGCCTGGTCGAGCAGGCAGCGGACGGCGAGTTCCGCGGCGAGGCAGCCGGGGGCGGTCCAGCCACGGACCAGGCATGCGGTGACGTCCGCGGCGACGACGATGAACTTCTGGGTGAATTTCGCGTCGTAGCTGGCGGCGAACTGCGGCGGCAACGAGGACAAGACCGAGGTCCCGGCGATGTCGGCCGGAGAGACAATGTCCAGCGCGCTGAGCGTGCCGAGATCGCGGAACAACTGATCGATGAGGATGCTCGACGAGTTCCACAGGAGGCCGGCCAGCAGGCGCGTCTGGCTCACGGCTTTCCGACGGTCAACCGGTGCGACGGCGGCCATTTCGGCCAGGTCGTCGGGATCAAACTGGAGCCGCTGCTCGGCCGTCATGTCATCCGGGTGCGGATCAAGGCCCAGCAGTTCCAGGCTTAGTCCGGTGAGTTTCCCGGCGTCGGCCAGCAGTTCTTCGGTGATGTCGTCGTCGTCGGCGCTCATGCCCCGATGCTACCTGCCGTTTGTTTCCGGCCCGATTCGCGTTACGCGCCCCGGGTAACGGGCGGGTTTTCAGGCGGCGGCCGCCCGTTGTCCCCCGGATGCGGGGCTGCCGTGGGCCATCCGGGCGGCGGCGACGTAGCTGATTCCCGCGATCAGGGGCACGACACTTGCCGCGGTAAGCGATCCGACGGGGCCGGACCGTGCGATCAACGTGATCAGGAGCGGCAGCACACCCAAGGCGACGAGCAGCCAGCCGCCCAGTGCGGTGCGTTTCAGGCCGAGCACGGCGGCCGGGAACGCCAGGGCAACGACGCTGACTGCGATCACGGGTCCGTTGTCACTGATGAAAGTGCGCAGGGCCGCGGGGTCGAACGCCAGCCAGACGCAGGCCGCGATGAAGGCAGAGGACAGGGCGAGCAGCAGGGGAGCAGTGGGGGCCGGCCAGAACCAGGCAGCGGCCGCGAGGATGAGCATCGGCACCACCCAGGCGAGTGTCATCAGCAGCGCTGCAGTCCCGCCGGGGTCCTGCACTGCGTCGCCGACGATCACGATTCCCGCGAGAACCGTGAACACGGCCATGATGACTGCACCGGTCCGCAGCAGTACCGTGGCCCGCTGCTGCGGATCTTTCTCGCGCGTCATGATGATGACGATGGCGAACACAATGATCGCGCCAAGCGCCAGAATAACCGGAACGTTCATGGGATGCCTCCTGCTGACGAACGGAGCCTACGTTCATTGCATCGCCGCCCCTGTGGCGGTGCCAAGGGGAGAAAGGCCCGCTTCGTTGCGCCGGAGCCGGCAGCGCGGCGGGTGGTCGGACTCCGCTCCCATCCAGCTCCGGTGCGTCAGTTCCGGTACATGAGCTCCGTGGCCGGACCGGTGATGGGGGAGCCGAGGCCGTCGAACTCCGCCCGGAAGTCCGTCCCCGCCAGTGTATGGACCGTGGTGATCTTCGCCAGGGCGCCGATTTCGCTGCCGTCCGGCAGGCTGAAGGCAGTGCCGAGGTGCCTGCGGTCCAGGCTGCCCGCCTTCAGGACGGTCCAGCCTTTGGCGCCGGCCCGCTTATCCCTGTGGTCCAGGGCCGGGGCGCAGACAGGGCACGCCTTATAGGCGCTCATGGCTTCAACGTCGGCACGGGTCAGCAGCGCCGGCATCGGAGGGACGTTGTCGCTGCCGTGCCAGTCCCGCACCCGCTCCAGATCATCAAGGTAGGGCGCCCAGGCTTTGCCGCGGTCGATGAACGCGGACATGCTGGGACAAATCGGCAGGTGGACGCTCCCGGCCCCGGACATCACGAAGCAGTCTCCCGCATCCAGCCAGTGGCCTACGGCGGCTTCTTCCTCCCGGAGCGTGTCGAGCAGCTTCGCGCGCAGCTCGTCATCGGCGAGGTGGCGCAGGCTCCGGATGCGGTCTTCCCGGTCGGCGAGCTCATCCCAGGCGGCATTGCGCTGGCCGGCGGCAGTTTCAGTCATGGTGGTTCCTCCGTGGTTTCTGCCGACGAGCTTACCGCCGGCGGGCGCGCTTCCCGGCCGGTCCGCACACATGTCGGACGTGACGGAGAACGCAGAGGTGAGCCGCCGGGATTCTCTTTAGTGCCGAAAGGCCCGTGTCCGGCGCCGTTGGCAGGCGTACCCTCCAAAGACGCGCAGTTGAACAGGAGCAAGCAATGAGCCGGGACGCAGCCTCGGCCGACGAAGATCGGACGGCACTCAACCAGCAGTTCTACCGCGAATACAAGGACGATCTCCTGTACGCCGCGGGACTGGATAGCCGCCCGCTCGAGGTGGAGGACCAGACCCTCATTGAGCTGGCATTCCTGGCCTTGGGCTGGACACGCCAGCAGCAGCTGATGTTCGCCGACGGCGCCCCTGTGGGCGCGATCTCCCACAAGCTCCGCCGCGCGCTGCGGAAGTCGCATCACCGCTCGGCCCGCGAGGCGGCATAGGCAGCGGGCACGCAACGGGGCACATCACGGCACGTCGTCAGGCAACGGCACCTCGTCAAGCAACGGCCCCCTGAAAGTGGGCCTCGATGATCCCCTTGATGTCGTCGTGGCAGCCGCCGCAGCCCGTGCCGGCACGGGTGGCCGCGGATACCTCGGGCACCGTCCCGCAGCCCTCCGCAACAGCAGAGGCAATGGCCGTCCCGCTGACACCGGCACACCGGCAGACGGTCCGCGACGGGTCCACGGCCCCCGCGGCGGCGGCCTGGTCCGGGCCGTCCAGGCGCAGCAGCAGCGACCGGTCCGCGGGGAGTTCGGCGCCGCGTTCGAACAGCTGCACCAGCTCGGCGGAGGTGCGGGGCATGCCCACGGCCACGAGGCCTTCCAGGACGCCGGCGCGGGTGGTCATCTTCACGTAGCGGCCGTGCTCGGGATCGGCCCACTGGGCGATCTGCAGCCGGGCCCGGCCGTTCACCGCGCCGGCGGTCAGGGCTTCCTCGTCCCACGGCTCGGCGGACACATCGCCGGCCACGGCCATGTTCATGCCGCGGGCCTTGAGCACGATCACGCCCGGCAGTTCCGCCGGCAGCGCCGGCAGTGCCTCGGCCTGCGCGTCGGCGCCGGACGCCAACAGGGTCAGGTAGTCGGCGAGCCATTCGGCCTGCCGCCAGCCCGGACCAACCAGCCCGGACGGGCCGCGGGCGGTCCGGCACTCGACGCACTCGGGGTCCGGGCAGCGGACCTCGGCGCAGTCGCCAATGGCAAAGATGTGCGGCTCGTGGTGGGCGCGGAGCTTGTGGTCCACCAGGATCCCGGCTCCGGTGGAGAGCCCGCAGCCTTCGGCCAGTTCGGTCCGCGGCCGGACACCGCAGGAGAGGACCAGGAGGTCGCCGTCGATCGCCGAACCGTCATCAAGCAGCAGGGCGGAGAATCCGCCGTCGGGCGCGTTGTGTTCCACGCCGACGGAGCGGGCGTTGCCGGCCACCCGCACGCCGCAGTTCCGCAGGGAAGCCGCGAGCACGGCGCCGCCGCCGCGGTCGATGTTCCGGCCCAGGGGATGCGGGCCGTTGTGCACCACGGTGACGGTGGCGCCTTCCTCGGCCGCGGCGAGGGCGGTCTCGAGGCCCAGCACGCCGCCGCCCAGGACCACGACCCGCTTGCCGCCCGCCACCGCCGAGTGGAGCACGGACGCGTCGCGGAGATCGCGCAGGGCGGTCACGCCCGGCGGGAGCACGGGGGCTGCCGGGTCCGGGTTGAGCCCGGTGAGGTTGGGGATCACCGGGCGGGAGCCGGTGGCGAAGACGAGCCGCTCGTAGCCGGCGGAGGTGCCGTCGCTCAACAGGACCTGCTGCCGGGCGCGGTCCACGCGGCGGACGCGCACGCCCAGCCGGACATCGACGCCGTCGGCCACCAGTGCGGCGGCATCGGCGAGCGCCAGGGCGGCCGCTGACGTGCGGCCGACGCCGAGATCGGCCACCAGGACGCGGTTGTACGCCGCTTCGGACTCTTCGCCGACCACCGTCAGGTGCGCGAGGCCGCTCCGTACGGCGGGCAGCAGCTCGTCGATCAACCTCGCGGCGACGGGCCCGAAGCCCACCACCACAATCCGCTCAGTCATGAGGTCTCCTCTGCTTGAAGGACGCGGGCTTGCACACCGCTGTGATTGCCGGCTGCGCCGCCGGAGACAGCGTCTCCGGACACCGCCGGGCGGATCCACACTTTGCTGGTCTTGAATTCGGGCATCCCGGAAATGGGGTCGGTGGCCGCCTCGGTGAGCCGGTTGGCGCTTTCGAGTTCCGGGAAGTGGAACGGCAGGAACACCGTCTCCGGGCGGATGTCCGTGCTGAGTTCGGCACGGCAGCTGACCTCGCCGCGCTCGTTGGAAATAAAGACGAAGTCGCCGTCGGCAATGCCCTGGGCGGCGGCCGCGGCGGGGTGCAGCTGCAGCCTCGCCTCCGGCTGGGCTTCGGCCAGCGCGGCCACCCGGCGGGTCTGCGCCCCGGACTGGTAGTGCTCCATGAGGCGGCCGGTGATGAGGGTCATCGGCTTTGCGCCGCGGTCCGCTTCGACACGATCAGCGCCGGCGCGGGCCGCGGCGGCAGATGGCGTGCGACGCCGGGGCGAGACGGGCGTTAACACAGCCCGGCCGTCCGCGTGGGCGAAGGACTCCAGGAAGAGCCGCGGGGTGCCGGTGCTTCCGGCGGGGTAGGGCCAGTAGGCGGCCTCGCCGCGGTCCAGCATGGCGTAGTCGATGCCGGAGTAGTCGGCCAGGCCGCCGGAGGATGCGAGCCGGAGCTCCTCGAACACGGTTTCCGGATCCTCGCTGAAGGTGGAGGGCGCGTGCAGGAGCTCGGCCAGCCGGGTCATGATCCACAGCTCGCTGCGGACCCCGGGCGGGGGAGTGAGGGCCCGGCGGCGGCGGAGCACGCGGCCCTCGAGGTTCGTGAGGGTTCCTTCCTCCTCGGCCCACTGCGTGACCGGCAGGACCAGGTCCGCCTCGGCGGCGGTCTCGGAGAGGAAGAAGTCGCACACCACGAGGAAGTCCAGGCTGCGCAGGCCCGCGATCACGGCGTTCGCATCCGGGGCGGACACCGCCACATTGGCGCCGTGCACGAAGAGGCACCGGACGCCGTCGGGCTGTCCCAGGGACTTGAGGAGTTCGACGGCGGGGAGGCCGGGGCCGGGGATCAGGGTTTCAGGCACGCCCCAGACCTTGGCCATGTAGGCACGGGCGGCGGGATCGGTGATCTTCCGGTAGCCGGGGAGCTGGTCGGCCTTCTGGCCGTGCTCGCGGCCGCCCTGGCCGTTGCCCTGTCCGGTGAGCGTGCCGTAGCCGCTGCGCGCGGAGCCCGGCAGGCCCAGCAGCAGGGCGAGATTGATGGCGGCGGTGGCGGTATCGGTGCCGTCGACGTGCTGTTCGACGCCGCGGCCGGTGAGGATGTAGCTGCCGCCCTTGCGGGCGCCGTCGGCCAGCCGCCGGGCAGTGTCCCGGATCAGTCCGGCGGGGACGCCGGTGATCGACTGAACCCGTTCGGGCCAGAAGCTTCCGACGCTGCGGACCACGGCGTCGTATCCGGTGGTCCGTTCCGCGATGTACCCGGCGTCGGCGAGGCCCTCGTGGATCACCGCGTGGGAGATGCCCAGGAGCAGGGCGAGGTCGGTGCCCGGCAGCGGCTGCAGGTGCAGGCCGCCGCCGTCGGAGGTAAATGCGGCGGTGGCGGAGCGCCGGGGGTCGACGACGATCAGGCCGCCGGCGTCGCGCGCACCCTGGAGGTGCTGGACGAAGGGCGGCATGGTCTCGGCAACGTTGGAGCCGAGCATCAGGATGGTACTGGCGGCGTCGAGGTCCGCCAGCGGGAACGGGAGCCCGCGGTCCAGTCCGAAGGCGCGCATGCCGGCCGCGGCCGCCGAGGACATGCAGAACCGTCCGTTGTAGTCGATCCGGGAGGTGCCCAGCGCCAGCCTGGCGAACTTGCCCAGCTGGTAGGCCTTCTCATTGGTGAGGCCGCCGCCGCCGAACACCCCGACGGCGTCCGCCCCGTGCTCGACGCGGGTCCGCTTCACGGCGGAGACGATCCGCATGAGGGCCTCGTCCCAGCTGACCGGGCGGTGGACGCCGTCGGCGTCTTTGAGCAGGGGTTCCGTGACGCGGCCCGGGTGGTCCAGCAGCGCGGCGGAGGTCCAGCCCTTGCGGCACAGGCCGCCGCGGTTCGTCGGGAAGTCCCGTCCCGTGACCGTCAAGACCGGCAGGCCGACGGCGGGTGCCGGCGCCGCGTGTACGGGGTCTGACCCCGGCTGGGAAGCCGGGGTCAGAGCCGCTGGAGATGTGAGCGTCATGGCGCACTGCAGGGCGCAGTAGGGGCAGTGCGTGTCGGCGCCGGTGGTCATGTTAGACGTGTCCCATCGCGTTTCGGTTGGCGTTGCGGATGTAGCAGAACCAGCAGACGGCCAGCATCAGGACGTAGGCCCCGACGAATCCGTAGAACGCAGAGGTGTAGGAGCCGCTGGCGGTGTTGGAGGCGTTCAGGACCTGGGGGATGATGAATCCGCCGTAGGCGCCGATGGCCGAGATCAGGCCGAGGGCCGAGGACGCGAGCCGCTGGGTGGTGAGCGTGCTGGCCCCGGAGCGGGCGGCCCGGCTGGACGTGGCGAAAATGATCGGGATCATGCGGTAGGTGGCGCCGTTCCCGAAGCCGCTGGCGGTGAAGAGGAAGAGGAACAGGACCAGGAAGAGCCAGAAGTTCTTCAGCGGCAGGGTCCAGAGCATGGTCAGGGTGATGACGGCCATGGCGGCAAAGGCGGCGACGGTCATGCGGGCCCCGCCCATCCGGTCCGCCATGCGTCCGCCGAAGGGGCGGGCCAGGGAGCCGACCAGCGGGCCGAGGAAGGCCAGGGACAGGGCCACGGCGCCGACGGAGATGGAGGAGAACGCCGGGAAGTAGTCCTTGATGAGCTTGGGGAAGACGCCGGCGAAGCCGATGAAGGAGCCGAAGGTGCCGATGTACAGCAGCGCCATGATCCACAGGTGCGGTTCCTTCAGCGCGGCCAGCGAGCCTGCGACGTCACCCTTGGCGCTGGTGAGGTTGTTCATGTACTTCCAGGCGCCGAACGCCGCGAGCAGGATCAGCGGAACCCACATGAAGCCCGCGACGGGCAGGTTCACGGTGCCCGCTGCCAGCAGGGTGATGGCGATCGGGACGGCCAGCTGTGCGACGGCGGCACCGAGGTTGCCGCCGGCGGCGTTCAGGCCCAGGGCCCAGCCCTTTTCCCGTGCGGGGTAGAAGAAGGTGATGTTCGCCATCGAGCTGGCGAAGTTGCCGCCGCCGAATCCGGCCAGCGCCGCGACGAACAGCATGACGCCGAACGGGGTGGCCGGGTTGGCCACGCACAGTCCCAGGCCGATCGTGGGGATCAGCAGCAACAGTGCCGAGACGATGGTCCAGTTACGGCCTCCGAAGCGCGGCACCATGAAGGTGTAGGGGATCCGCAGCGTGGCGCCCACGAGGCTCGGCATGGAGATCAGCCAGAAGATCTCGTTGGTGGAGAACTTGAAGCCGGCGGAGGGAAGCTGGACCACCACAATCGACCAGAGCTGCCAGACCACGAAGCCCAGGAACTCCGCGAAGATGGACCAGTTCAGGTTGCGCCGGGCAATCGCGCGGCCCGCCGATTCCCACTGCTCCTTGTTTTCTGCGTCCCAGTTGGCGATCCAGCGGCCGGGCCGGTGGTCAAGGGTAAGGGTGTCGGCAGTGCGGGCGGCGCCGGCATCTGCAGTGCCGATTTCGGCGGTGCGTTCAGCAGTCACTTGGGAGACCTCCTTGGGGGGTGTTGTCCTTCAAAGGTAGGGATCTCGCGTTTCAGGGACGGTCGCGGTTTATTAACGCGCTGTGACTTTTGCCTATCGGGGCATTTATGACGGTGTGAGAAATGCTGTGACGACCACCACGTGAGACAACGACACGGGGTCCAAATAGTGGACCATTTGTCCATTGACTGGACGCTGGGAACTATTATCAGACATATACGAATCCTTACCGGGCGGCCCGGGCAACGGGCTTTTGGGGACTATCCGTCCGGTCTTCATGAAAGCGCTACTACATGTCATCCACTGCAACCTCCGCGGAGCATGGGTCCGCCAAGCAGGTGAACTCGCGCGGCCGCGTGATAGTCGCCAGCCTGATCGGCACCACCGTCGAGTTCTATGACTTCTACGTGTACGCCACCGCTGCCGTGCTGGTTTTCCCGAAGCTGTTTTTCCCGGGGCAAAACGAGACCACCCAGCTCCTGAGCTCTTTCGCCGTGTTTGGCGTCGCGTTCATCGCCCGCCCGCTCGGCTCGATCGTCTTTGGCCACTTCGGTGACAAGTTCGGCCGCAAGGGCACCCTCGTGGCCTCGCTGCTGACGATGGGTATTGCCACCTTCCTGATCGGGTGCCTGCCGACGGCGACCGTTCCCGGCTGGACCTTCTGGGCACCGGCCCTGCTCGTCGTGATGCGCTTCGCCCAGGGCCTTGCGCTCGGCGGCGAATGGAGCGGCGCGGCCCTGCTCGCCACCGAAAACGCCCCGGCGAACAAGCGCGCCATCTACGGCACGTTCCCGCAGCTCGGCGCGCCGATCGGCTTCATCATCGCCAACGTGATCTTCCTGGTCTTCAGCTACACCCTGACGCCGGAGGCCTTCATGGAGTGGGGCTGGCGCGTGCCGTTCCTGGCCAGCGCCGTCATGGTGATCATCGGCCTCTACGTCCGGCTCAAACTGATCGAAACCCCCGCCTTCACCAAGGTCCTCGAATCCAAAGAGGTCGCCAAGCTGCCGCTGGCACGGGTCTTCAAGACCAGCTGGCGCCCGCTGATCCTGGGCACGTTCATCATGCTCGCCACGTACGTGCTCTTCTACCTCATGACCACGTTCACACTGACCTACGGCACCCGGGCCTCCAGCCTGGATACGGCGAAGGCCGCGGCCGAAAAGGCCGGCAAGCCGATGACCGAGGCCGCTGCCGCAGCGTTCGTCCCGGGCCTGGGCTACTCCCGGAACGACTTCCTCTGGATGCTGATCGCCGGCGTCGTGTTCTTCGGCATCTTCACCCTGGTGTCCGGTCCGCTGGCCGAGAAGTTCGGCCGCCGCAAGATGCTGATCGCCGTGACGTTCGGCATCCTCGCCTTCGGCCTGCTGTTCGTTCCGCTGTTCAGCGCCGGGTTCGTCGGCACCATGGCGCTGCTGGTCATCGGCTTCTCGCTTATGGGCCTGACATTCGGCCCCATGGGTGCGCTCCTGCCGGAGCTGTTCCCGACCAACGTCCGGTACACCGGCTCCGCCATCAGCTACAACGTCTCGTCCATCCTCGGTGCAGCCGTGGCTCCCTTCATCGCCGTCTGGCTCTGGGAACTGGCCGGGGGCAGCACCGTGCTGGTGGGCGTCTACCTCGCCGCCATGGCCGTGCTGACGCTGATCGCCCTGTTTGTCAGCAAGGAAACCCGGGACCTCGACTACGAGAACAACGTGGCCTAGGGTCCGCCACCAACCCAAAAGCCCGGCGTGTTCGGTGAACGCGCCGGGCTTTTTCGCGGCCTTTTCTGCCGGGTTCTCCCGCGATCGCCGCGGGGGACTCTGTTGGGGCATGTCCTGCCAGTCGGTGCCGTCAGCCCGCGTAGCGCTCCACGAAGTTCCTGAGGATCTTCATCGGTTCCGTCGCGGTGAACTGCCGCGCATCGGCCATCAGCATTTCGGCCGATTCGGGCGGGAAGTAGCCGGCGTGGCGGTAGATGTCGATCCTCGTGACGAGCCCTTCGGCGTCGAGCTCCGGGTGGAACTGCGTGGCATACAGGTTGGTCTTGATCCGGAACATGTGCACCGGGCAGGCCGCCGAGCTGGCCAGGAGCACCGCGTGGGAAGGCAGGACGGTGCAGGCCTCCTTGTGGCCCGTGAAGGCGACGAAGCTCTCCGGCAGTCCGCGCAGGATCGGATCCTGCAGCCCCTCCGCCGTCAGCTTGATGGCCACGCCGCCGAGCCCTTCACCGTAGGTCCGGTCGATCACGGCACCCTGGTGCAGCCCGAGCGTCCCGACGCCGTAGCAGGCGCCGAGGAACGGAAAGTCCTCGGCCACGATCCTGTCCAGCAGCCTCGAGAGTTCGCGCTCCACCCGTTGCTGGGTGGCCGTTTTGTGCTCGGCCGGGTCGCTGGAGGTGAAGGGGCTGCCTCCCACAATGACGCCCGAAAAGCGGGAGAGCTCCAGCTCGGGCAGCGGGGCGGCTTCCATCCGGATGCGGTGCAGTTGATCCGGCTGGAGGCCGGCGTAGCGAAGATAGGCACGGTATTCGTCCTCGGCGGCGGTGTCTTCCGCGCGCGAGGCGAGGAGCAGAAATGGCTTCACACACCAAGTTTCCACCGGCCGGTCACGGGGGCGCCATAGGCGCGCCCGTGACCGGCGGTGTCATGGTCGCGGTCCCGGTCCCGGTCCTGTTCCCGGTCCTGTTCCCGGTCCTGTTCCCGGTCCTGTTCCCGGTCCTGTTCCCGGTCCTGGTCTTCGTCGTTGCCGTGGCCTGCCCGCGGGGGCAGACCGCTCGCTGCGTTTTGCTTGCGCTGCGTCCTGCTAGTCGCCGTCCTCGATCATGGCGATGATGGCGCCGGCGGATACGGTCTCGCCGGCCGAGGCAGAGAGGCCGATCACGATGCCGGCGCGGTGCGCGGTGAGCGGCTGTTCCATCTTCATCGCTTCCAGCACGACGACGAGATCGCCTTCGGAGACGGTGTCACCTTCCGCCACGGCGACCTTCACGATGGTTCCCTGCATGGGGGAGGTCAGCGCGTTGCCGCTCGCGGCGACTGTTGCGCCGCCGCTGCGGGCGCGCTTCTTGGCCTTGGCCGGCTTGCCGCCGCCGGCGGTGCTGACCGAGCCCAGGGACGCCGGCAGCACCACTTCCAGGCGCTTGCCGCCGACCTCGACGACGACGCGCTGGCGGTCGCCGCCGTCGGTCGCTTCAGCCTCGGTGCCGGTGGGGGTCCAGGCGGGAATGTCGTTGACAAAGGCCGTCTCGATCCAGCGGGTGTGGACCTTGAAGGGGCCCTCGGCCGGTGCGAAGTCCGGATTCGAAACAACCGCGAGGCCGAACGGGATGACCGTGGGGATGCCTTCGACCACCATTTCCTCCAGCGCGCGCCGGGACCGCTCCAGGGCCTGGGCGCGGGTGGCGCCGGTGACGATCAGTTTGGAGAGCATGGAGTCGAAGTTGCCGCTGATGACATCGCCCTGCTCCACGCCGGAATCGATGCGGACGCCGGGGCCGGTGGGGTTCTTGAGCGTGGTGATGGTGCCGGGGGCGGGCATGAAGTTCCGGCCCGGGTCCTCGCCGGTGATGCGGAATTCGATGGAGTGGCCGCGGACTTCCGGGTCGCCGTAGCCGAGCTCTTCGCCGCGGGCCAGCCGGAACTGTTCGCGGACGAGGTCGATCCCGGTGACCTCCTCGGAGACGCAGTGCTCCACCTGAAGGCGGGTGTTGACCTCGAGGAAGGAGATGGTGCCGTCCTGGCCGACGAGGAATTCGCAGGTGCCGGCGCCGAGGTAGCCGGCCTCCTTGAGGATGGCCTTGGACGATTCGTAGAGGCGCCGGTTCTGCTCTTCCGTGAGGAAGGGGGCCGGGGCCTCCTCAACGAGCTTCTGGTTGCGGCGCTGGAGCGAGCAGTCGCGGGTGGAGACCACCACGACGTTGCCGTGGGCGTCGGCGAGGCACTGGGTCTCAACGTGGCGCGGGGCATCCAGGAAACGCTCGATGAAGCATTCGCCGCGGCCGAAGGCTGCGGTGGCCTCGCGCACGGCGGACTCGAAGAGTTCGGGGATCTCCTCGCGGGTGCGGGCCACCTTGATGCCGCGTCCGCCGCCGCCGAAGGCCGCCTTGATGGCAACAGGAAGGCCGAACTTGTCCACGAAGTCGAGGATTTCCTCGGCGGACTCCACAGGGTCGGCGGTGCCGGGGACCTGGGGGGCGCCGACCTTCTCCGCGATGTGGCGGGCCTGGACCTTGTCGCCGAGGGCGGAAATCGCCTCGGGGGAGGGCCCGATCCAGGTGATGCCGGCGTCGATCACCTTGGCGGCGAATTCGGCGTTCTCGGCCAGGAAGCCGTAGCCGGGGTGGATGGCGTCCGCACCGGACTGGCGGGCGGCGTCGATGATCTTGTCCATCACCAGGTAGGACTCCGCGGCGGTGTTGCCGCCCAGCGCGTAGGCCTCGTCGGCGAGCCGGGCGTGCAGCGCGTCGCGGTCGGGGTCCGCGTAGACGGCCACCGAGGCGATGCCTTCATCGCGGGCGGCGCGGATGATCCGCACCGCAATTTCTCCGCGGTTGGCGATCAGCACCTTGCTGAGCGGGCGGGTGCCTGCGGTTGCAAGTGACTGCGTCGATCCCGGCACGGTGGTTGCGGACTGCTCCGAATTTGCTGACAAGGCGTCTCCTTCTTTCCTTCAGGGAGCCTAGCGCGGTTTTGAGGGTTCCGCCGATATTACTTGCGGATTCCGCGCGTAAACGGCCCCTCCTTTGTAGGGTTGCCACAAAGAGCGGCGAATTGGCTCACTTCGCCCCCGGCTTGGCGCTCTCCCGGCTTTCCGTTTGCTCTCACGTCTGCTCCCGCTTTGCTTCTACTCTGCCCTGACGTCCGCCGGGTCCACGGCGCCGGCGGTCCAGAGTTCCGTGATGCCCACATTTGCCTGGCCGAGCAGCGCGCGAAGCGTCGAGATGGAGAGCCCGACGACGGTGTGGGGATCGCCGTCGACCTTGCGGATGAACGCCCCGCCGTAGCCGTCGATCGTGAAGGAGCCGGCGCACTGGAGCGGCTCGCCCGTGGCGATGTAGGTCTCGATTTCCGCGGCGCTCATCTCCATGAAGTGCACCTCGGCGGAGGACACCGAACCGAGCGTGGCGCCGGAACCGCGCGCGGTGACGCCGCCGTCGTCGTTGGTGGCGCCGTCGGTGGCGCCGTCGTTGCTGGTGACGCCGCCGGTGCTGGTGACGCCGCCGGCGTCGGTGTCGCGGCAGTCCACGAGCCAGTGGCCGGTGTGCAGGATGCCCATGCTGCCGCTCATGCGGAGCATGCGCTCGCGGGCGACGTCCGCCGTGTAGGGCTTGCCGTGGGCCTCGCCGTCGAACTCGAAGACCGAATCGCAGCCGATCACGATGGCGCCGTCCGCCTCGGGCAGCGAGGCGACGGCCTCGGCCTTGGCCCGGGCCAGCAGGAGGGCGGTGTCATGCGGGTCCGTCACGCCGTAGCGGGCCTGGACGGCGTCCTCGTCCACGTCCGAGACGAGGACCTCGTGCCGGATTCCGGCGTGGCTGAGCAGCTTGGTGCGGGCGGGGGACTGGGAGGCAAGAATCAGGCGGGTCACGGTTCCAGCCTAATCCACCCCAACAAAGCAACGCGGGGTCACTTAGCGCCCATAAGTCACGGGCAAAGTCATATGGTCGTAGCAACGCTCTGATCGATGGAGCGTTTTATGGTCAAGTTGTTTCCTCCGAATACCCGCACCGACTTCGTTGACATGGTGTGCGGTGGGATGTCGATAGTCGCCGCGGCCCGGCGTGTCGGGGTCATGCATGGGACCGGAAGGCGGTGGTGGGCGCAGTCTGGCCAGATGATGGCTGTGAACATGGGGGCGGTCGGCGGTCTTGCGGATCCGGCACCGACGGTGGAAGGTCCGGGGGGCCGGGCGTTGAATCTGGCTGAGCGGGGGATGATCCAGATGGGCCGGCGCAGCGGGCTCAGCTACGCCGCAATTGGCGAGGCCATTGGCCGGGACAAGTCGGTGGTCTGGCGGGAAGTGAACCGGAACACCAGCGCGGACGGGGTGTATTACGCCTCGGTCGCCCACACGAAGGCCCATCAGGGCCGGCGCCGGCCCAAACCGCTGAAGCTGGCCGGGGACGAGACGCTCTGCCGGCTGATCGGGGTGTGGATGGATGACGGGTGGAGCCCGAAACTGATCTCGGCGATGTTGGCCTTCTACTTCCCCGACGATCAGACTATGCAGGTGAGCCACGAAACGATCTACCAGGCGTTATACGTCCAATCCCGCGGAAGTCTGCGGGCAGATCTGGCCGAGAAGCTCAGCTTGAAGCGGAAGCAACGGGTTCCCCACGCCGCGGACCGGACCAAGAACAGCCCCTACAAGGAAGCGTTCAAGATCAGTGAGCGCCCGGCCGAGGTCCAGGACCGGGCCGTCCCGGGCCACTGGGAAGGTGATCTCATCATCGGCTCCGACGGGACCGCGATCGGCACCCTGGTGGAACGCTCGACCCGGTTCACGATCCTCCTCCACCTTCCCGGGGACCATACCGCCGACACCGTCGCTGCCGCGATGATCCGGGAGATGGCCAGCCTCCCGGAACACCTGCGCCGCTCAATCACCTGGGACCGCGGCACGGAACTGGCCGAGTACGCCCGGATCCAAACCGCCCTGGACACCACGCTCTACTTCTGCGACCCGCACTCGCCCTGGCAGCGCGGGACCAACGAGAACACCAACCGGCTCCTGCGGTTCTGGTTCGAGAAAGGCACGGACCTCTCCGTTCACACCCCGGAGGACCTCCGGCAGGTCGCCGCGAAACTCAACCGCCGGCCCCGGCCCACCCTGAACCTGGAAACCCCAGCCAACCGGCTGAACCAGCTGCTGCACGCAGCCTAACCCCCCGCGTTGCTACCACTGATTGACTTTGCCCGGGGATTAATGGGCGCCAGGTGACCCCGCGTTGCTTGTGCGGGAGGCGGTGAACGTCAGCGGGAGGCGACTTCTTCGGGCTCGGCTTCGGGCGAGGCCTCCGCTGCGTTCACCCGGGCGCGTGCCGGCTGGCGGAGCTTGGCGCCCTCGACGTCGACGTCCGGCAGGATCCGGTTCAGCCACCCGGGCAGCCACCATGCCTTGTCGCCGAGCAGGTACATCACGGCCGGGACGATCGTCATGCGGACCACGAACGCGTCCACCAGCACACCGAACGCCATCGCGAAGCCCAGCGGCCGGACCATGTTCAGGTGCGAGAAGATGAAGCCGGAGAACACGCTGACCATGATGATGGCCGCGGCGGTCACCACGGACGCGGCATGGCTGAAGCCGGTGCGGACCGCATGCTTGGCCGATTCGCCGTGCATGAAGGACTCGCGCATGCCCGAGGTAATGAACACCTGGTAGTCCATGGCCAGGCCGAACAGCACGCCGATCAGGATGATGGGCAGGAAGCTCAGCACCGCACCCGGGTTTTCGACCCCGAACACGTTCCCCAGCCAGCCCCACTGGTAGACGGCGACGACGGCGCCGAAGGCGGCCGCGAGCGAGAGCAGGAAGCCGCCCGTGGCCAGCAGCGGTACCACGATCGAGCGGAACACGAGCAGGAGCAGAATCAGCGAGAGCCCGACGACGATGGCCAGGTATGGGGGAAGGGCGTCGCCGAGCTTCGTGGAGACGTCGACGTTACCGGCCGTCTGTCCTGTGAGGCCGATGCTGACGCCGGTCGAATCCTTGATCTGGCCCTTTTCGGCCCGGAGCTCGGAGACCACCTTGACGGTGCTGGCGCTGGCCGGGCCCTCCTTGGGAATGACCTGGAACACGGCGGTGCGGCGGTCCTCGCTCAGGGCAACCGGGACGGCGGCGGTGACGTTGGCCGTGCCGCGGAGGATATCGGCGACGTCGAGCTGCTTGGCCGCGGCCTCGGCGTCGCTCAGGCCGGCGGGGAGGTCGCCGACCACCACGATCGGGCCTGTCATGCCTTCGCCGAAGCTGCGGCCGGTGACGTCATAGGCCTTGAACGCCTGCGACTCCACGGGCTCGGACCCGCCGTCGGGCAGTGCGAGCCGCAGCTGGCTGGCGGGAAGCGCCACGATGCCCAGCAGCAGGACGCCGGCCAGCAGCGCCAGGACCGGGTGCCGCGTGACGAGGCCGCCCCAGCCGCGGGTGCTGCGGCGTTCATCGCGGGCGCGGTCCTCGGTCTCGTGGCCCGGGGCGGCGTTGTGCGTCTCCGCCTTGGCCCAGGCGCGCCGGGAAATGAGCCTGGGGCCGATGAGGGACAGCACGGCAGGGGTGAGGGTCAGGGCGACGACGACGGCGACTGCCACAGTCGCGGCGGCCGACAGGCCCATGACCGCCAGGAAGGGAAGGCCCGGAATGACGAGGGCCGCGAGGGCGATGATGACCGTCAGCCCCGCGAACAGCACGGCGTTGCCGGACGTGCCGGTGGCCAGGGCCACCGATTCCTCCCCGTCCATGCCGGCCAGCAGCTGGCCGCGGTGCCGGTTGACGATGAAAAGCGAATAGTCGATGCCGACCGCGAGGCCCAGCATCAGGGCCAGCATCGGGGAGATGGAACTCATGTCGACGGCGCCGCTGAGGGCGAAGGTGCCCCCGACGCCCACTGCCACGCCCACGACGGCCATCAGCAGGGGAAGCCCGGCGGCGATCAGCGTTCCCAGCATGACGATGAGCACCAGGGCCGCGATCGCGATGCCGAGGATCTCGGAGATGCCGAACAGCTCGGAGACGTCCTCGGTGATTTCCTTGCTGGCCAGGGCGGTCACGCCGGCTGATGAGACTTCGTGGGCGATGTCCTGGACCTGCTGGCGCACGGCGGGGGCCAGCCCGTTGATGGAGGACTTGAACTGGACCTGGGCGATCGCCGCGGTGCCGTCCTCGGAAACGAACCGCATACCCTGCGAGGCCTCAAGCTGGCGCTTGGCGAGCGCGAGCTTTGCCGCGCCGGCCTCGAGTTCCGTGGTCCCGGCGTCGAGCTTTTCCTGGCCCGCGGCCAGGGCGGCCTTCTGCTGGCCGAGCCGGGCATCGATGGCCGCCGGGGGCATGCCTGCCGCGATCATCTGCTGCTCGGCGGCGTCCAGCTGGGCCTTCCCTGCCGCCAGCCGGGCGGCCGACGCATCCAGCTGCTCCTTTCCCGCGGAGGCCTGCTGCTCCCCGGCGGCAAGATCCGTGACGGCCTTGTCCAGCTGGGCCTGGGTGGCGAACGGGTCCACCGTGCCCTGAACGTCGGGGAGGGCCTTCAGCTTGGCCAGTGCGGCCGAGACGGCGTCCCTGCCGGCCTGGGTGAACGGGCCGTCCGTGGACTCGAACACGATGCCGGCCGACCCGCCGGAGGACTTGGGCAGCTCCTGCTTGAGCTTGTCCGCCATCTGCTGGGTCTCGGTGCCGGGGATCTGGAAGTTGTTGGACATGGTGCCGTGGAAAGCCGCCGCTGCGCCGCCGACGGCCACCATGACGGCGAGCCAGAGGGAGATGACGAGCCAGCGGTGACGGTAGGAGAACTTGCCGAGACGGTAGAGCAATAGGGCCATGTCAGTGCCGATCTGGGGAAGGGGCGGAGGGAGAGCGGGAAGCGAAGCCGGAGCCGAGGAGGCTCATGGAGTCGATGAGAAGCTGGCGCAGGATGGACAAGGACGCCGGGCTGAGGTCGCCGCCGCAGCGGGCGAACCACACGTCCATGGCCGCCTTGCCGCAGGAGATGATGGAGCCCGCGAGGGCGCGGAGATACAGCTCGTCGATCTCGCCGCCGGCGCGCCGGGCGAAGCGCTCGCGGGCGGCCTCGATGATCTGTGCGGTGCAGTGGTCCCAGGCTTCCAGCTCGGAGCGGCTGAGCTGGGGATTGGCCTGGCCCAGGCTGTAGATTTCGGCCACCGGTGCCACGGTCATGGGATCGGCCAATTCAACGAGGGCCGCACGGGCCGACTCCAGGATTGGCTCCTCGGCCGGCCGGAGCCGGAACTGCTGAAGTGCCGTGTCCAGGAACCCGAACGTCACCGAGGCCAGTGCTGCCTCGGTGCTGCCGAAGTAGTTGAAGAACGTGCGGCGCGATATCCCGGCGGCCTCGGCAATGTCCTCCACCGTGAAGTTTCCGGGGCCCCGGGTCCTGAGCAGGTCCAGGGCGGCGTCCGTGATGGCCTGCCGGGTGGCCGCCTTGTTTAGTTCGCGCCGGTTCGGTTCGCGGGAAGAAGATGATGGTGAGGCCACGCGCTTACACTACGTGCATGTTTGCACTCTGGGCAAGTATTTATTCCATCCCTGGGGCCCCGCGGCAGCGGCATCACGGCGGGATTCACAGGAAAGTGAAAGCTGGGAAACAGCTATCTCTGCTGGGGCAGGTGCAGACTGGAAATGGTCGTGGAGCAGACTTCCCCGGAAGAACCAGCAGCCTCAAGCGCCGTCACGGCACGGCAGACCCAGGAGACACACATGTCACGCACAACCAGAATCGCACTCAGCCTTGGGGCCGCGGCGGTGGCTCTTGGGGCCGGGATCGGCGTCGCCGGGATGGCCTCTGCCACGACGACGCCGACCCCCACCCCGACGCCCACTTCCACCGGGCCCACTTCCGCCGCCCCGGGCGGCACCTTCGCCGACGGCCACGGCATGCGCGGCGGCCGGCACGGCCACGGAGGTGCGGAGTTCGGTGCCCGTGCCAAGGAACTTGCCGCCAAGCTGGGCGTCGACGAGGCCAAGGTCTCCGACGCGCTGAAGGCCTTCCGGGACGCCAATAGGCCGGCAGCGCCGCCGGCCGAAGGACAGAAACCGGACCGCGCCGCCATGGAGAAGGCCCTGGCCGCTTCCCTGGCGAAATCGCTCGGCATCGACGAGGCCAAGGTCACCGCGGCCCTCGAGGAGCTGCGCACCTCGGAGCAGGCCAACCATGCCGCAGCGCTGAAGCCCCGGCTGGACCGGGCCGTCAAGGACGGCGTCCTGACCCAGGCGGAGGCGGATGCCGTCACCAAGGCGGCGGAAAAGGGTGTGATCGGCGGGCGTTAATGCCCGCGCGGGGACGTTCCGGCGTCGGTGACACGGGAGAAGTCCCCGGGGAGCAGTGAACTGCTCCCCGGGGACTTCTCCACATCAGCGCTTCCTGTAAGACGCTTCCGTCAGACGTTGGGTTCGGTGGCTAGGCCGTCGCGTCCGCGAGTTCGCGCTCTTCCCGTCCGGGAGCTGCGGCGGCGGAGCGGTCGACGGCGGTCGCGTCGTCGTCGCTGAACTCTTCATCGGTGAACTCTTCGTCGCTGAACGGGTCGCCGTTCCGCGGCGCGTTGTACAGCGACTCGTCGAGGATGCCCTGGCGCTTGGCCACGATGGTGGGGATCAGGGCCTGCCCGGCCACGTTGACCGCGGTGCGGCCCATGTCCAGGATCGGGTCGATCGCCAGCAGCAGCCCGACGCCGGCCAGCGGCAGTCCCAGCGTGGACAGCGTCAGGGTCAGCATCACGACGGCGCCGGTGGTGCCGGCGGTGGCGGCCGAGCCGAGCACGGAGACGAGGGCGATCAGCAGGTACTGGGTGAAATCAAGCTGGATGCCGAAGAACTGGGCGACGAAGATCGCCGAGATCGCCGGGTAGATCGCGGCGCAGCCGTCCATCTTGGTGGTGGCGCCCAGCGGCACGGCGAACGAGGCGTAGGCGCGGGGGACGCCCAGGCTGCGTTCGGTCACGCGCTGGGTCAGCGGCAGGGTGCCCACCGAGGAGCGGGAGACGAACGCCAGCTGCACCGCAGGCCAGACGCCGGAGAAGTACTGCCTGACGGACAGCCCGTGGGCGCGGACCAGGACCGGGTAGACCACGAACAGCACGAGGGCCAGGCCCACATAGATCGCGACGGTGAACTTGCCCAGGGAGCCGATGGTGTCCCAGCCGTAGACGGCCACGGCGTTGCCGATCAGGCCGACGGTGCCGAGCGGCGCGATCCGGATGATCCACCAGAGGACTTTCTGGATGACGGCCAGGGCGGAGGCGTTGAGGTTCAGGAACGGCTCGGCGGCCTTGCCCACTTTGAGGGCGGCGATACCGACGGCGATCGCGATCACCAGGATCTGGAGCACGTTGAAGCTCACCGCGGTGGTTGCGACGCCGTCGGTGACGGTCGTCGTCGCTCCCAGGCCGAGGAAGTTCTTGGGGAACAGACCGGTCAGGAAGGCCCACCAGTCACCGGACTTGCCGGCGTATTTGGCTTCCTGGCTGATGCCGGTGCCGGCTCCGGGCTGCAGCAGCACGCCGAGCCCGATCCCGATCAGCACGGCGATCAGGGACGTGATGGCGAACCAGAGCAGCGTGTTCCAGGCCAGCCGGGCGGCGTTGGAGACCGCGCGCAGGTTGGAGATCGAACTGACGACGGCGGTGAAGATCAGGGGGACGACAGCGGTCTGCAGCAGCGAGACATAGCTCGAGCCGATGGTCTGCAGCGTGGTGCCGAGGGCGTTGGGGTTTGCCTTGGTGCTGCCCGTGTATTTGGCGAGGAGGCCAAGTCCGAGGCCCACGATCAGGGCGGCGATGATCTGGAAGCCGAACGAGCCGGCCCATGTGGGCAGCCGGAACCGGGTCTTTCCAGCGGGTGCGGGGGTGCTTGTCTGAGAGGTCACCGGAACACGCTAGGACCGGAATCCATAGCACGGCGAACGGATGTTGAGAAATGTTACGCGGCCTGTTTTAGGGTCCGGCCGCTTCATCCCCGGAAATACGCCGGAAGACCACCCGTTTGTGAAGTTATTCCCGGGCAGAATGTGGCGATTGTCTCCCGGTGCTGCGTCGAGGCGGCAGTTCGCGGCAGTCGTTTTCGAAAACATTGCCGCGAACTGCACACTCGCCGTCGGCCCGAGGACGGCAGGTCTCCCCGGGAGCCGCCCTACCCCAGCAGCGCGCGCTTGAGGGTGTCGAGGCCGACCGAGCCGATGTTCAGCGCCTTCGTGTGGAACGCCTTGAGATCAAACGCGGGGCGGGATTCGAGCTCGGCCCGGATCTGCTCCCAGAGCCGCTGGCCCACCTTGTAGGACGGTGCCTGGCCCGGCCAGCCGAGGTAGCGCGTGAACTCGAAGTTCAGCTGGCCTTCGCTGATCGCGAGGTTCTGCTTGAGGAACCCGTACCCCTTGTCCGGAGTCCAGGTGCCCGACCCCCAACGCTCGGGCACCTCCAGCTCCAGATGGACGCCGATGTCGAACACCACGCGGGCAGCCCGCATGCGCTGCATGTCCAGCATGCCCATGTGGTCGCCCGGATCGTTGAGGTAGCCCAGTTCCTGCATCAGCTTCTCGGCATAGAGGGCCCAGCCTTCGCCGTGCCCGGAGGTCCAGCAGACGTTCCGGCGCCACTTGTTGAGCAGTTCGCGGCGGTAGGTGGCGGTCGCTACCTGCAGGTGGTGGCCCGGGACGCCCTCGTGGTAGACCGTGGTGGTCTCGGCCCAGGTGGTGAAGGTATCCTCGCCCGGCGGCACGGACCACCACATGCGGCCCGGGCGGCTGAAGTCATCCGAGGGGCCGGTGTAATAGATGCCGCCCTCATCGGTCGGGGCGATCCTGCACTCCAGGGTCTTCATGACGTCAGGGATCTCGAAGTGCACGCCCGCGAGGTCGGCGACGGCCCGGTCGGAGAGTTCCTGCATCCAGGCCTGGAGGGCGTCGGTGCCCTTGAGCTGGCGGGCGGGATCGTTGTTCAGGATCTCCTTGGCTTCCTCGATGGTGGCGCCGGGCCGGATTTCCCCGGCCACGCGTTCCTGTTCGGCGATGAGGCGGTCGAGCTCGTGCACGCCCCACGCGTAAGTCTCCTCCAGGTCCACCGTGGCGCCGAGGAAGGAACGGGACGCCAGGGCGTAGCGGCTGCGGCCCACGGCGTCCTTGGCCGGGGCAACGGGCAGGAGCTCGGACTCGAGGAACCCCGCGAGCCGGGCGTAGGCCACGCGCGCGGCGGCAGCACCGGCGTCGAGCGCGGACTGCAGGTCGGGCGACAGCGCGCCGTCCGCGGTCTTGGCGCCGGCGGCGAGCTTGGCGAAGAAGCCGTCGTCCGCGGCGTGCTTGGTGGCCTGCTCGATCACGATTGACACCTGGCGGGCGGCGGCCACCCTGCCGTCCTGCATCGCCGAGCGCAGCGACTCGATGTAGCCGTCGACCGCGCCGGGGACATTCTTAGCCCGGCCGGCGATGTGCTCCCAATGCTCGGCCGTGTCCGTCGGCATGAGGTCGAAAATCGCGCGGATGTCCTGGGACGGGGATGCGATGTTGTTCAGATCGGCCGTGTCCCAGCCCGATTCGTGGATTTCCAGCTGCAGCCCCAGCCGCTCGCGCATCGCGTCGAGGGTGACGGCGTCGACGTCGTCCACCGGCTCCAGACCATCCAGCGCCGCGAGTGCCTCCCGCGTGGCGGCCGCGTGTTCGGCGTGCCCGGCGGGGGAGAAATCCTGGTATTCGGTCTCGTGCCCGGGCAGGCCGAGCTCGGTGGCGAAGCTCGGGTTGAGCCGGATGAGGGTGTCCGTGTAGGCGTCGGCGACGGCGTCAATGGCTGTCTGCTGGCGTGCGGGGGCAGTGTTGTCTGAAGCGATGGTTTCGGTAGTCACCCGTCGAGACTAGCCCGGCCGCCGTGGTTATGAAAGAGTCACTGAACTTTTTCCGGCGCCGGTGCGTGAACGGGCCGTCCGGTCAGTCCGGGCCGCCTAGCCCAGGCTGCGGCGCCAGGCGTCCGGGCCGGGCCGGGGGGCCAGCCGAAGCTGCTGCCGGCGGACCCAGTGCCGGACGCCGGGCTTTTCGGGGGCTGCCTGCGCGGCCTGCCCCAGGGACAGCACGACGGCGGTCAGCGCCGCCAATTCTTCGGGCGTCGGTTCGCCCTTCACTACGGAGAGCAGGGCCGGCGCGGCGACGCTGCCCGCTTCGTCGTCCGGTACAGCCGGTACAGCCGGTTCTGCCATGGGCGTCACAGCGGGATGTTCCCATGCTTCTTGGCGGGCAGTGCGGCCCGCTTGTCCCGGAGGGCGCGCAGTCCCTTGATGATCTGCACCCGGGTTTCGGACGGGGCAATGACCGCGTCCACGTAGCCCAGCTGGGCCGCCTGGTAGGGGTTGAGCAGCTCTTCCTCGTACTGGCGGACCACCTCTGCGCGCTTGGCCTCGACATCGCCGCCAGCTTCGGCCACCGCGGCGAGTTCGCGGCGGTACAGGATGTTCACAGCGCCCTGGGCGCCCATGACGCCGATCTGGGCGGTGGGCCAGGCGAGGTTGAGGTCCGCGCCGAGCTTCTTGGAGCCCATCACAATGTACGCCCCGCCGTACGCCTTGCGCGTGATCACGGTCAGCTTGGGCACGGTGGCCTCGGCGTAGGCGTAAAGCAGCTTGGCGCCGCGGCGGATGATGCCCTGGAACTCCTGGTCCTTGCCGGGCAGGAAGCCCGGCACGTCCACCAGAGTGATGATGGGGATGTTGAAGGCGTCGCAGTGCCGGACGAAGCGCGCGGCCTTTTCCGAGGCGGCGATGTCCAGGGTGCCGGCGAACTGCATGGGCTGGTTAGCCACGATGCCGACTGTGTGGCCCTCGACCCGGCCGTAGCCGATGATCACGTTCGGGGCGTAGAGGGACTGCATCTCCAGGAAGTGGGCGTCGTCCACGATCTGCTCGATGACCTTGCGCATGTCGTAGGGCTGGTTGGCCGAGTCCGGGATGAGGACATCGAGGGCGAGGTCGTCGTCGTCGATTTCCAGCTCCTGCTGGTGCTCGAGCACCGGGGCTTCGGCGAGGTTGTTGGAGGGCAGGAAGTCCAGCAGTTCGCGGACGAACTCCACCGCGTCGGCCTCGTCGGAGGCCAGGTAGGTTGAAGTGCCGGTGGTGGCATTGTGCTGGCGCGCGCCGCCCAGGGTCTCCATGTCCACGTCCTCGCCCGTGACCGTCTTGATGACGTCCGGGCCGGTGATGAACATGTGCGAGGTCTTGTCCACCATGACGACGTAGTCGGTCAGGGCGGGGGAGTAGGCCGCGCCGCCGGCGGAGGGGCCCATGATGAGGGAGATCTGCGGGACCACGCCGGAGGCATGGACGTTGTTGCGGAAGATGTCGGCGAACATCGCCAGGGAGGCCACGCCCTCCTGGATGCGGGCACCGCCGCCGTCCAGGATGCCGACCACCGGGCAGCCATTGCGCAGCGCGAACTCCTGGACCTTGACGATCTTCTCGCCGTTGACCTGGCTCAGCGAGCCGCCGTAGACGGAGAAGTCCTGGCTGTAGACGGCCACCGGGCGGCCGTCCACCGTGCCGTAGCCGGAGACGAGGCCGTCGCCCAGCGGTTTCTTCTTCTCCATGCCGAACGCGGTGGACCGGTGCACGGCCAAAGCGTCGAATTCGACGAAGGACCCCGCATCCAGCAGGAGGTCGATGCGCTCGCGGGCGGTCTTCTTGCCGCGTGCGTGCTGTTTGACAACAGCTTCCGGGCCGGAGGGCTGCTCGGCACGGGCCTGGCGGTCGCGGAAATCTGCAAGCTTTCCCGCAGTCGTGGTCAGATCGTGGCTCATCAAGTGTCTCCGGCTCTGTCGCTAGGTTATTCGGTGCCCGGCCCGCTGGCTCCTTTGGCTGGAATCCACAAAAGCAGGGCTCTGCTGGCAAGTCTAGTGACGGTATTGGCCGGTGCCGCTGTAGGGAACCTACAATTTTCCCGCGGCGAAGCTCCCGCACCGCCTTGTTACCCACCAGTAACATTGGTCCGCTAGAGTGTGCTCATGACTTCAAGCAATGATGCTTCGGGCACCGCTGCCGGGCCCTACCAGGCCGCCGGTTCCCTTCAGGGCCGCACTGTCCTCATCTCCGGAGGCAGCCGCGGCATCGGCCTGGCCATCGCGCTCCGCGCCGCCCGGGACGGCGCCAACATCGTCCTGATGGCCAAGACCGGCCAGCCGCACGCCAAGCTGGAGGGCACCGTCTATACGGCCGCCGAACAGATTGAGGCCGCGGGCGGCCGGGCGCTGCCGCTGGTTGGCGATGTGCGCAACGACGTCGACGTCGCCGGTGCCGTCGGTGCCGCCGTCGACCGCTTTGGCGGGATCGACGTCGTCATCAACAATGCCTCGGCGATCGACCTGTCCTCCACCGACGCCGTGGACATGAAACGCTACGACCTCATGCAGGACATCAACGTCCGGGGCACGTTCCTGCTCTCCAAGATGGCATTGCCTGCCCTGCGCGCATCCGCCGGGCACATCCTGACGCTCTCCCCGCCCCTGAACCTGGACCCCAAGTGGGCCGGCATGCATCTGGCCTACACCATGGCCAAGTACGGCATGAGCCTGACCACCCTGGGGCTGGCCGAGGAGCTCAAGGCGGACGGAGTCACCGTGAACTCGCTCTGGCCGTGCACCCTGATCGACACCGCGGCCATCCGCAACATGCCCGGCGGCGAGACGATCGTCAAGGGCGCCCGCGGCCCCGAAATCATGGCCGATGCCGCCCACGCCGTGCTGACTGGCGGCAACGTGCTCGCCCCGGACGGCAGCCGGAGCGGGAACTTCTACACTGATGAGGAGGTCCTCGCGGCGGCCGGGGTGACGGACTTCAGCCCGTACAGCCTCGGCGCGCCGGAGGACCGGCTGGTCCCTGACATCTTCCTCTGAGCTTGCTGGGTGTTTTGGGCCGCCTGCCCCCGCGGAATTTCCCCACCTTCGAGGGCCCGACGCCGAAAATCCCCGGCATGTCGGGCCGACCCGCCGCAGATGCCGGCCAAAGAGGGGGAGTTTCCGCGCGGAGGGGCCGGAGCCGGGCCGGGCTTTCCTCGGTAGGATTCAAGCATGGAAGCCCTGCAGGAAACCCCGGACCGTCCGCCCCTGGACCTCAATGCCCTCAGCGATGAGGCGTTCCTGTCCGCCAACGGGATTCCGCGCCTGACGGTGGTGGATTCCACCGGCTCCACCAACGCCGACCTCCTGCGCGGCGTGACCGAGGACCCCGGCGCCTGGCCGGACCTCTCGGTGCTCACGGCCGAGTACCAAACCGCCGCGCGCGGCCGCCTCGACCGCCGCTGGGAGGCCCCGCCCCGCAGTTCGGTCTCCGTCTCACTGGTGCTCCGCCCGGTCAACGCGGACGGCCGGCCGCTGCCGACCCACAGCTACTCGTGGCTCTCCCTCCTCGCCGCGCTCGCCCTGCGTGAGGCCCTGACGGAAGCGGCCGGCCTCCCCGCGGAACTCAAATGGCCCAACGACGTACTGGTGCGGGGCCGGAAGATCGCGGGTATCCTGGCCCAGCTCGGCCCGCTCGCCGGCGGAGGCACGCCGCCGGTGATTCTCGGCACCGGCCTGAACGTCACGCTGACCGAGGCCGAGCTCCCGGTGCCCACCGCGACGTCCGTGCTGCTCGAGAACGCGGACACCGTGGACCGGACCGACCTCCTCAAGAGCTACCTGTCCCGCTTCGCCACGCTGTACCGGAGTTTCTGCAACGCCGACGGCGACCCCGCCGCCGGCATGGCCGGCGGCCCGTCGCTGCACAAGAGGGTGGAACACCTGCTGACGACCCTCGGCAAGCAGGTCCGTGCCCAGCTCCCCGGCGACCACGAGATCATTGGCCACGCGACCCGCCTGGACGAATACGGTTCGCTCCTGGTGGTGGACGCGACGGGCCACGAACACGTGGTGACCGCCGGGGACGTCGTGCACCTGCGGCCGTGGAACCCGGCCGGAACCGGCGGGCACGGCGACGCCGGCCGTGGCGGGGCAGAAAGCGGTTATGCGTAAAGTGCTCCTGCCGGGAGAGCAGGTGATTGTGCTGACCCGGCCCCAGCCCAGGATGCTCATTGTCCCGGCGCTGCTGTTCGTTGTGGTTCCCGCGCTGGCCGCGTACGCCTGCGCCTGGGTCGTCAAGGGCGGCCCCGCAAAGTTCGTACCCCTCGTCCCCAAGGAATGGACGCCCTGGCTGGTCGCTGTGTGTCTGGGGCTGGCGGCCTGGGTCCTGCTGGGCTATTGCCTCCCGCGGGTCATTGCATGGCACGCCACGCGCTACATCCTGACCAGCCAGCGATTAGTTACCCGCTACGGCATGTTACGGCGGCGCGATGAACAGGTTCCCCTCGCCGCAGTCCGCCATGTGGCCATTGAGCAATCGTTGTTGCAGCGCCTATTGCGCTCGGGGAATATATCCTTGGAGACCGGGTACCCCTTGGGAACAGTGGTCCGCGACGTCCCGGAGGTCGCGACGTTCCGCAACTTCATGCTTGACGCCATCGCCGACCTGCCCGAGGGCCGGGCGTACGGGACCGAAGGAATGACACCCAACCCGGGAGAGGCCATGCCGTGGGAGACGAGAGAAGGTGGAAGAGATGAACGCTGAGAACGTCCAGCAGGACATTGACCTCGCCGCCCCGGATTTGCCCCGGGAGCCCGGAGACGTCGTCTCTGAACCGGCAGCCGTCACCCCGCAGCCTGCCGCCGACGACCCCTCCGACGCAGGCTTCGACGCCGGCCCCGACGCGCCCCACGCCGGATACGCTGCCGGCGACCCCGGCGACGCAGGCGGCGCCGGCCCCGGCGACCAGCCCGATGAACCCGCAGTTGAATCCGCAGTTGAATCCGCCGCCCCGCCCACCGGGACGATGTCCGCCGAGCGGCTCGCCACCAAGGCCCTGGAAGCCCGCCTGCTGGGCGGCGAACGCAAGCTCCGGCGTCGTGAGGTCGCCGCCGGCGCCGGGCTCTCGCTCCTCTCGGCCCGGAAACTCTGGCGCGCCCTTGGCTTCCCCAACCTGGGGGACGAAGATGTCGCCTTCACCGAACGCGACCAGTCCGCCCTGTCCTCCATCGTGGACCTCGTGCGCGAGGGAAAGCTGACCGAGGAAGCCGCCATTTCCGTCACCCGGGCCATCGGGCAGATGACGGACCGGATGGTGGTCTGGCAGGTCGAGGCCCTCGTGGAAGACATGGTCCAGAAACAGGGGGTGCCGGACGCCGTCGCCCGCAAACGGCTGGTCAGCGAGCTGCCGAACCTCATTGACGCCCTCGAGGACATGCTCGTCTACTCCTGGCGCCGCCAGCTCAACGCCGCCGTCCAGCGCCTGGCGGTCCGGGCCGAAGCCGGGCTGCAGTCCAGCGAGGAGGGCCGCGAAGGCGACGAGGACGACGCCCCGCTGCCCTTGGCCCGCGCCGTGGGCTTCGCCGACCTCGTGTCCTACACCAGCCTGTCCCGCCGGATGAACGAGAAAACCCTCGCCCAGCTGGTGCAGCGCTTCGAAAACAAATGCGCCGAAATCATCTCCGTCGGCGGCGGCCGCCTGGTCAAGACCGTCGGCGACGAAGTCCTCTACATTGCCGAAACGCCCGCGGCCGGCGCCGAGATTTCGCTGGCCCTGTCCCGCGCCTTCACCGAGGACGAGATCCTGCCGCAGGCCCGCGTGGCCATGGTCTGGGGACGCATCCTCTCCCGCCTGGGCGACATCTACGGTCCCACCGTCAACCTCGCCGCACGCCTGACCGCCCTCGCGGACCCCGGAACCGTGCTCGTGGATTCCATGACCGCGGCCGCCCTGGAGCGCGACGAACGCTTCGTCCTGGTGCCCCGCCCGGCCGAGGACGTCCGCGGGTTCGGCGAAATCCACCCGGTGCAGCTGCAGCACGGCAGCGGCCGGGGCCTCGTCCTGGACTGAGTTCCGGACCGCCGCGGCCGCGGGCCGTGGCGGTCTTCTCAGTTGTGCTGCCCGTATGCAATAGTCGGACCGGCAGTTGCGAGCCGGCCGGGTTTGTGATCGCCGCCAACTAACGCGCGCACCTCTTGATTTAGGACGGCCATGAACCCAACTCCAGACGCCCCCTTCCCGCCGTCGGACGGGCAACGGGGACTGCGGCTGCAGTGCGGGTACGGCACGGACCGGGGCCTGTGCCGCGAGATGAACGAGGACTCCTTCATCGCCGACGATCCCGTCTTTGCGGTGGCGGACGGCATGGGCGGCCACGAGGCGGGCGAAGTTGCCAGCGGAATCTGCGTGCGCACCCTGGCGGAGCTGCCGCAATTGAAGACCGGCAGCCGGGACGCCACCGCCGGCATCCTCCAGGAATACTTGTTCAAGGCTGACACGGACATCCGCGAGGCCACCGGATCCCGGGCCGGGACCACGCTGTCCGGCGTCGTGGTGGTGGAACAACTGGGCGTCCCCTATTGGCTGGTCCTCAACATCGGCGATTCCCGCACCTACCGCTTCAGCCACGGCCAGCTGGCCCAAGTCAGCGTGGACCATTCCGAGGTGCAGGAACTGGTCGACGCCGGCCAGATCACCGAAGCCGAGGCCGCCGTCTACCCGCGCAGGCACGTCGTGACCCGCGCGCTGGGCGCCGGTGACGAAGCCGAGGCCGACTACTGGCTGCTTCCCATGGAGGACGGCGACAGGATTCTGGTCTGCTCCGACGGTCTGAACGGCGAGCTGAACGATGAGCAGATTGCCGGGATTCTGGCGTCCGAGGCAGACCCCCAGGCGGCTGTTGACGAACTGATCCAGGCGGCCTTGCGCAGCGGCGGCCGGGACAACATTACCGCGATCGTGGTCGACGCCCGGACTGCAGCCGGGGATGCCCGCGCCTGACCGGACCGGCGCTGACTTGAGGGCGCTGACTTGACCGGCGCCGACCGGACAACGGCGCCGATCTAAGGCAGGATAGGTCTGTGAGTACAGGGAAGACCGCAGCAGAGACCGCAGCACGGACTGAAAACGCAGCCATGGAAGCCCCCGGGCACGTCACGGACCCCCTGGCCCCCGACGGGGAGCGGGTCCCGTCCGGGGACATCCGCGCGGAATACGAGGACCTCGTGGAACAGGTCCGCAAACACCGCTTTGCGTACTACCAGCAGGACGCGCCGATCATCTCCGACGCCGAGTTCGACGAGCTCTACCGCCGGCTGGAAACACTCGAAGCCATGCACCCGGAGCTGGTGGCCAACGATTCGCCCACGCAGGAAGTGGGCGGCGAAGTCTCCGCCGCCTTTGCCGCCGTCGAACATTTACAGCGCATGTACAGCCTGGAGGACGTCTTCTCGCTCGAGGAGCTGGAGGCGTGGATGGCGAAGGCCGAGGCGGGCATCGCCAAACTCGGCAACGGCAGCAACCCGCCGTCGTGGCTCACCGAACTGAAGATCGACGGCCTGGCCGTCAACCTGCTCTACCGCGACGGCGTGCTGGTCCGGGCCGCCACCCGCGGCGACGGAACCACCGGCGAGGACATCACCCACAACGTCCTGACCATCAAGGAAATCCCGCAGCAGCTCAGCGGCACCGGCTTCCCCGCCGAGATGGAAGTCCGCGGCGAGGTCTTCATCCCGTCCCAGGCCTTCGCGGAATTCAACGCGGCCCTGATCGAGGCCGGCAAGGCGCCGCTGGCCAATCCGCGCAACGCCGCCGCCGGCTCGCTGCGGCAAAAAGATCCCGCGGAAACGGCCAAGCGGCCGCTGCGGATGTACGTCCACGGCATCGGCGCCCGCGAGGGACTCCACACCGTCAGCCAGTCGGACACCTACCGCCAGCTCGCCGAGTGGGGCCTGCCCACGAGCCCGTACTTCGAGGTCCTGTCCGGGCTGGCGGACGTGCTGGCGTTCATCAAGCGCTATGGCGACAAACGTCACAGCCTCACCCACGAGATCGACGGCATTGTGGTCAAGGTGGACGACTTCGCGACCCAGCGGGCCCTGGGCTACACGTCCCGGGTGCCGCGCTGGGCCGTGGCCTACAAGTACCCGCCGGAAGAGGTCCACACCAAACTGCTGGACATCGCCGTCAACGTCGGCCGCACCGGCCGGGTCACCCCGTACGGCGTGATGGAACCGGTCAAGGTTGCCGGCTCCACCGTGGAAATGGCCACCCTGCACAACCAGGAAGTGGTCAAGGCCAAGGGCGTGAAGATCGGCGACATCGTGGTGCTGCGCAAAGCCGGGGACGTCATTCCGGAAATTGTCGGCCCGGTCCTGGCGCTCCGGGACGCCCAGGACCCTCCGGTCCGCGACTTCATCATGCCCACCGAGTGCCCGGCCTGCGGCACGCCGCTGGCTCCCGGGAAGGAAGGGGACGTGGACATCCGCTGCCCCAACTCCCGGTCCTGCCCGGCGCAGCTGCGAGAACGCGTCTTCCACCTCGCCGGCCGCGGCGCCTTCGACATCGAGGCCCTCGGCTGGGAAGCCGCCATCGCACTGACCCAGCCCGCCGAGCCCGCCACGCCGCCGCTGACCACCGAGGCGACACTGTTCGACCTCACTCCGGAGCAGCTCGCGGACGTCCGCGTCCGCCGGGAGAAACGCTCCAAGGGCGCGGGCACGGGGGAATTCGAGCTCGTGCCCTACTTCTACACCAAGGCCACGACCAAGACCCCGTCCAAACCCACGGCCACCACGGACAAGCTCTTCCGGGAACTCGAGAAGGCCAAGTCCCAGCCGCTGTGGCGGGTCCTGGTGGCGCTGTCCATCCGGCACGTCGGCCCGCGGGCCTCCCGCGCGCTCGCCACCGCGTTCGGCAGCATGGACGCCATCCGGCAGGCCTCCGAAGAGGAGCTCGCCAGCGTCGACGGCGTGGGCCCGGTCATCGCCCAGGCGCTGACCGAATGGTTCGCCGAGGACTGGCACCGCGACATCGTGGACCGCTGGGCGGCAGCCGGCGTCAGGATGGCCGACGAGCGCGACGAGTCCACGCCGCGGACCCTGGAAGGACTGACCGTCGTGGTGACCGGAAGCCTCGAGGGCTTCAGCCGGGACGAGGCCAAGGAGGCCATCCTGATCCGCGGCGGCAAGGCCGCGGGTTCGGTCTCGAAGAACACCAGCTACGTGGTGGCGGGGGAGAACGCGGGCACCAAGCTGGACAAGGCTGAACAGCTCGGTGTCCCGGTCCTGGATGAGGACGGCTTCCGGGCGCTGCTGGCGAACGGCCCGGTCGGCTCCGGTGAACCGGACGACGTCGAGGGCCTGGACTACGACGAGGATCCGGACGACGACGGCGAGGCCCACGGGGTCGATGGAGCGGCGGCCGAATGAGCTCCCACGCCGCTGTCCCGCCCGCGTCCGATCCCGGCACGGCGGCGCTGCTGGAACTGGCCAAGGCGGCTGCGGCCGCGGGCGCCGCGGTCCTGGCCACCCGGCAGGCCGCAGCCCTGGATGTCAGCAACAAAGGCGACTCGGGAGACTGGGTGACGGCCTTCGACCTCGCCGCCGAAGCCGCCGTCCGGGACGTCATCACCGCTGCCCGGCCGCGGGACATCATCACCGGGGAGGAAGGCGGCACCGTCCTGCCGGCGGAGCCCAGCGGCTACCGCTGGTCCATCGACCCGCTCGACGGGACCACCAATTTCATCCGCAACATCGTCTACTACGCCACCTCGGTGGCGGTGGCGGACCCCGACGGCGTCTGGCTGGCCGGCGTCGTCAGCGCCCCGGCGCTGGGCCGCACCTATTACGCGTCCCGCGGCGAGGGGGCCTGGCTTGAGGAGCAGGGCCGGCTGGGCGCCCTGTTTGGCCCCGTCCCGGGGCGGGCCGGCCAGATCCTGGCCACGGGGTTCAGCTACGATCCCGGCGTGCGGGCTGAACAGGCCACGGGCCTGGGCAGCCTCATGGACGGCTTTGCCGACATGCGCCGGCTGGGCTCGGCCGCGCTGGACCTCTGCCTCGTGGCGGACGGCACCCACGACGCCTACGGCGAGCGCGGGCTCAACGAACACGACTTCGCCGCCGGGGCCCTGATCGCGGAGGAAGCGGGCTGCTGGGTGCGGCGGCCGCGGCTCACCAGCCCCCTGGCCGGCGGCCCGTCCGACGACGAACGCCTGGCCGCCTGGACCTGCGCCGGGTCGCTGGAACTCTCCGGCAAGTTCCCCCTCTGAGGCCCTGCCTTGGGGGCCGTTCCCCAGGCCTGGTCCCGGCCGGAGTGATAGTTCAGTCACGGAAACGGCCCTTCCGGGGCGGGGCCGCGTCGGGCGCCCGTACCATTGACAGGTGCCTTCGCAGATCCTCATTCGCCCCGCCGGTCCGGCCGACTTCGACGCCATAGCGCGCATCACCCGGGACGCCTACCTGGCCGCGGGCTACTTTGAGGACGCGGACCATCCTTACATGCGGCAGATCCAGGACGTCGCCCGGCGGGCGGCGCACGCGACCATCTGGGTCGCCGAGCGCGACGGCGTCATCCTCGGCTCCGTGACGCTGGCCGTCGCGGGCGAGCCGTACGCGGACATCGCCCTCGGCGACGAGCTGGAGTTCCGCATGCTCGTGGTGGATCCGTCGGTCCAGCGCAGCGGCGCCGGCAAAGCCATGGTCCAGGCCATCCTCGACCATGCCCGGTCCCTGCCCGGAATCCATGCCGTGGCCCTCACCACCGGCGTTAGCTGGGAAAGCGCCCACGGCCTCTACCGGAAGACCGGCTTCGTCCGCGCCCCGGAGCGCGACTGGCTGGTGCCCGGCACGGACATCCGGCTGCTCGTCTACCGCCAGGAACTCTGATCCCGGAACTTTGATCCCGACACAAAGCGGCCGCTTTTGGCGGCCCGAGCCTTCCGCGACCTAGAGTGGTGCCGAATCCCCACCCCCGCGAAAGGCATCTCATGCGCAAGACCTTCGGCACCGGCTCCACCTGGGAACAGACGCTCGGCTATTCCCGGGCCGTCCAGGTCGACAACACCCTCTACATCTCCGCGACCGCTGCCAGCGGCGAGGACGGCATCGTGGGAGAGGACTTCTACACCCAGACCAGCTACATCCTGCAGAAGCTCGGGGCGGTCCTGGCCGAGGCAGGCTTCGGTTTCGAGGACGTGGTGCAGTCCAAGCTGTACCTGACGGACATCAGCAAGTGGGAAGAAGCAGGCCGCGCCCACGGCGAGGTCTTCGGCGAGATCCGGCCCACGCTGTCGCTCGTCCACGTGCTGCCGTTCCTGGACCCCCAGATGCTCGTCGAGATCGAACTCGTCGCCCAGAAGAGCGCCAGCTAACCCCCAAGCAACGCGGGGTCACATACGGCCTGTCCCGGACCTCCGGATGGACCGTATGTGACCCCGCGTTGCTTTCCGGGACTCTGGCGGAACGGCCGGACTTGGGGTATGAAGGGCGCATGACCAGGGCGCAAGGGCAGGGACCCTCCAAGGTCCCCCTCATCGGCCAGTTCCGCTCCTACGACCGCACATGGCTGCGCGGCGATCTGATCGCCGGCGTCACGGTCGCGGCCCTGATCGTTCCGAAGAACCTGGGGTACGCGGGCATTGCCGGGATACCGCTGCAGAACGGCCTGTACGCCGCGGCTGCGGGAGCCATCGTCTATGCGGTCTTCGGCACGTGCCGGCAGATCTCGATGGGCCCGAGCTCGGGACTGGCGGCGGTGGCTGCGAGCGCCGTGCTCGCGGCAGGTATCACCGGCGAGCAGGACGTCGCCTCGTTCGTTGCGGGAATCACCCTCGCCTCCGGGATACTCTTCCTGCTTCTGGCCGTCCTCAAGATGGGCTGGATCGCGCAGTTCCTCTCCCGGGCCGTGGTCACCGGCTTCCTCTTCGGCGCGGCGATCGACGTCGTGATCGGCGAGCTTCCCAAGCTCACCGGGACCGAGGTCACCGGCTCGAACCCGATCCAGGAGCTGTGGTCATGGCTGGGCACCCTGGGCGAGGCGCATCAGGCAACCGTGGTGGTTGGCGTCATCGCGCTCGCCGTCGTCTTCGGACTGAAGGCCATCGCGCCGAGAGTTCCCGGCGCCCTGGTGCTGGTAGTGGGCGGCCTGCTGGCGGCGGCCCTGTTCGATCTCGGCGCCAAGGGCGTGGCTCTCGTGGGTGACGTCCCCAGGGGGCTGCCCTCACTTCAGGTCCCGAACGGCCAGCTGATGTGGGATCACGCGGCCACCGTGGCGCTCGCGGCGGTGGCGCTGGTCCTGATCGGCTTCTCGCAGACCGCCGGGGATGCACGGGCGTTCGCCGCCAAGCACCGCTACCAGATCGACATCAACCAGGAATCCATCGCCCAGTCGCTGGCCAACATCGCCGCGGGGCTCTTCAAAGGGATGCCGGTCTCGACGAGCCTGTCCGCGAGCTCGCTGAACGACCACTCCGGGGCGAAGACCGGCCTGGCCTCCCTCACCTCCGGCGTCACCGTGCTGCTCACGCTGCTCTTCCTGGCGCCACTGTTCTCGATCCTGCCGAAGCCGGTACTGGCGGCGCTGATCATCGAGGCTGTCGTCATGGGCATGATGAACGTCCCGGAGATGCGCCGCCTGGCCCGGGTGCAGAAGTTCGATTTTTGGATTGCGGTCGCGGCGATCGCGGGCACCCTCATCTTCGGCGTCCTGGCGGGCGTGATTATCGGGATCGGGCTCTCGCTCATCTGGCTCGTCCGGGTCGCCACCCACCCGGAGATGCCGTCCCTGGGCCGCGAGCCCGGCACCCAGGTCTTCCGCGAAGCCGCTGAGCACCCCGGCGATGAGGTGATTCCCGGGGTTGCCGTGATCCGGTTCGACGGCGGACTCTTCTTCGCCACCGCCGATGCCCTCGAGGACCGGTTGCGGGACGTTATCCGGTCAACGCCCGGGATCACGGGGATCGTGCTCGACTGCGGGGGGATCAACTTCGTCGACTCCCAGGGGGTCGCGAAGATGGCGGACATTGCGGACCTTGCCCGCGAGTCCGACGTCAACCTGCGCCTGACCCGGCTGAAGCCCGCGGTTCGGGCGGTGCTGGAGCGCGACGGCGTGATCGAGCGCATCGGGGCGGACATGATCCATGGCAACATCCACCGGGCCGTGCAGGCGGAGCAGGCGCGGCAGGAGGCAGCACAGAACGGCCCGGACGCCGGCTAGAAGCAACGCGGGGTCACTTCCGGCCCATCAGGACCGCCGGGATGGGCCGGGAGTGACCCCGCGTTGCTTGTGGTGCCGAGCTGACGGGGGAGCTACTCGCCGGTGCCGGCCGGGATCCCGTAGCGGTGCTCGGGCCGGCCGGTGGTGCCGTAGCGCAGCTGGATGTCGACGGCGCCGTCGTCCGCGAGCGAGGACAGGTACCGCTGGGCGGTGGCCCGGGAAACGCCCACCCGGGCGGCGACGTCGGCGGCGGAGTACTGCTCGCCGGGAACCAGGGATTCCAGCACCGCGGCCTCGGTGGCCGAGCGGGGACGCGCCGACGCGACGACGTCGCCCGGGACCAAGGCCCGCTTGGCGCGTTCCACCGTCTCCTGGTTGACGGAGCCCGGCTGCGCCAGGATCCGTCGGTAGCGCGCATAGGAGCGCAGCTGCTGTGACAGGGCCTCGGCCGTGAACGGCTTGAGCAGGTAGCCCAATGCCCCGCGGCGGAATGCGAGCCGGAGCGAGGCCGGGTCCGAGGCAGCGCTCAGGATCACGGTGTCCACGTCCAGCTGGTGCAGCAGGTCCAGCCCCGAAGCGTCCGGGAGGTAGACGTCCAGCAGCACCAGGTCCGGGCGCAGGCTGTGGATGGCCTGCAGCGCCTGCGACGCCGATCCGGCCGGCGGCAGCGCCAGGAATCCGGCCACCGAATCCACATAGGCGGCATGCAGCTTGGCGACGTGGAAATCATCATCGACAATCAGCACCCTAAAATCCTCAGGCATCGTTGTCCTTTCCGCTTGGTTCAGTTGGTTCCGCCGTCGTCCCCGCGCCTGTCGTCCCCGGCAGGGTGGCGACGAACACGGCGCCCGGGCCGCCCGGGGAACCGGGGTCCAGCACCCGCACGTCGCCGCCGCGGCGCCGCGCGAGCTGCCGGGACAGCGCCAGCCCCAGGCCCTGCCCGGCGCCTGCCCGCGCGGGGCGTTCCGACGTCGTATAGCCTTCCGCGAACACTGCCTCGGCCTCCGCTGATGTCATCCCGGCGCCCAGGCCGTCGCCGGAATCGGCGACCACAATGTGAAGCGTGCCGGCGCCGCCGTCGACGCCGGGCTCGTCCAGCACCTCCACCTCCACCCAGCGCTCGGCGGCAGAACCGGCGACGGCGGCGTTCACGGCGTTGTCGATCAGGTTCCCCAGGACGGTGGTGACATCCTGCGGTTCGGTGACGTTGCCGCGGACCAGGGACTCCGGGCCGAGGCGGAGGCTCACGCCGCGCTCGTCCGCCTCGACGCCCTTGGCGCCGAGGAAGGCCTGCAGATAGGGATCCTGGAGCAGCTCGGCCTGGTCCACCGGGAACGTCAGCGGCCCCGTGGCCGCCAGCCGGGCCAGATAGTCCTTGGCCTGCTGGGGCTGGCCGATGCTCATGAACCCGGCGATCGTGTGCAGCTGGTTGGCGAACTCATGGCGCTGCGCCCGCAAGGCGGCGGACATGGTGCCGACGGCGTCGAGCTGGCGGGTCAGCTGCTGCAGCTCGGTCCGGTCGCGCAGCATCACCACCCAGCCCAGATCCTCGCGGCGGTGCAGGGCCTTGCGGGCGCTCGCCACCAGGACCCGGCCGCCGGCGACGAGTTCCACGGCGTCGCCCTCGGCCGCGTCGGCCCGGGTCAGGGCTTTGAGCTGGGCCGGCACCGGCGCGTCGGCCCACATCGTGCCCGCGAGGTCGGGAGCACCGAGCAGCCGCTGGGCGGCGGCGTTGAACACGCTGACCCTGCCGTCGGCCGAAACGCCGATCACGCCGTCGTCGACGCCCTGCAGCACGGCCACCTGGTCGTGCACGAGGGTGCTGATCTCTTCGGGCTCGAGCCCGAGCGTCAGCCGCTGGAGCCGCCGCCGCAGCAGAAACGAGGCCAGCACGCCGGCGAGCAGGGCGCCCGCGGCCGTGACGGCGATGGGGATGATGTCCCGGGCCAGGCTTTGGCTGATCGATTCGGTGGAGTACCCCACGCTCACCTCACCCACTACTGCCGTGGAGCCCGGGGCGAAGACCGGGACTTTGGCTCCGGCGGACGGTCCCAGCGTGCCCGTGTTGCGCGTGGTGACCTCCCTGCCGGCGAGGGCCTCCGAGGGGTCGGTGCTGACCTTTTCGCCGAGCCGTTCCGCGTCCGGGTGCGCCAGGCGGATGCCGGTCTCGTCCGTGATGACCACGAACAGCGCCCCGGTGCGGGCGCGGGCACCCTCCGCGGCCGCCATCAACGGACCGGCCAGCAGCTCGGGCGCCGGGGGAGCGGCGGGAAGGACGCTGATGGACTGGACCTCTGCCCGCACGGACGGATCCGAGGCCACCGTCCGGGCCAGGGTCAGCGCCTGGCTCTCCGCCTCGCGGCCCAGCCGATCGTACGTCAGCCAGGCGTGGACGGCACTGCTCAGAAGCACCACCAGCGCCACGACGCCGAGCTGCAGGAGCAGCGTCTGGGTGGAAAAGCGCAGGGCCGGCAGAGCTGTGCGGCGCTTCATCGGGCTCCTGCCTGGTGGTTTGTACTGGGTTAAACGATCGTGAGCAAAATGCGCAAAATGCGTCCAATAAGCAGTATGCCAATCAATTGAGCCAAAGGCCCAGCCGTGACGGACGCCACTCTAACGTCTGTAGTGCGCATCACACCGGAGTGGTGTCATTCAAAGAAGAAGGAGCCGGCCGTGCTGGTATTACTAGGATTCGCCATGATCGCGGTATTCATGGTGCTGATCATGACGAAGAAGTTGACGCCCGTGCTGGCGCTCATCATCGTCCCCACAATTTTCGGTCTTTTCGCCGGCGCGGGCCTCGGCATCGGCCCCATGGTCATGGATTCCATGAAGTCCATGACCTCCACTGCGGCGCTGCTGATGTTCGCGATCATCTACTTCGGCCTGATGATCGACGTCGGACTCTTTGACCCGCTGGTCCGGTTCATCCTGCGCAAGCTCGGCAACGACCCCGCCAAGGTGGTCCTCGGCACCGCCATCCTCGCCGCGGCCGTGTCCCTCGACGGCGACGGCTCCACCACCTTCATCCTCACCACCGCGGCCATGCTGCCGGTCTACCTGCGGCTCAAGATGAGCCCCGTCGTCCTGACCTGCGTCGCCGGCCTCGCCAACGGCACCATGAACATCCTGCCCTGGGGCGGCCCCACCGCCCGCGCCGCCACCGCGCTGAAGCTCGACGTCAACGATGTCTTCGTGCCCATGGTCCCGTCCCTCATCGCGGGCCTCATCGTGGTGCTGGTCTTCTCCTGGCTGCTCGGCCTGCAGGAACGCAACCGCCTCCGCAGCACCGCCCCCGAGATCTGGGGTACGGACGATGCCCTGAAGTTCGACGGCGGCGCCTCCGACGGCGGCAGCGGCACCGGCCGCTCCGGCCGCTTTGGCTTCGGCACCAAGGTTTCCGGCCCCAAGGTTTCCGGCCCCAAGGTTTCCGGCCCCGCCGGCGGAACGGCCGCCGTCGTAAGCCCCGCAACCGGCGGTTCCGCGGTTGCGGTGTTGGAACGCACCGAGGACCTCGTCGACGACCGCGACTCCGCCATGGCCGACACCGCCCTGGACCCCAACCGCAAGACCCTGCGTCCCAAACTGTTCTGGTTCAACCTTGGCCTGACGGTCGCGGTCATGGCGACGCTCGTCGCCAACGTCGTTCCGCTGCCGTTCGTCTTCATGGTGGGCTCCGCCATCGCCCTGCTGGTCAACTTCCCCAAGGTCAAGGACCAGGGTGCCCAGCTGATCGCCCACGCTCCCTCGATCGTCGCCGTCGTCAGCATGGTCATGGCCGCCGCGGTCCTGACTGGCGTCCTCAACGGCACGGGCATGGTCAAGGCCATGTCGGAATGGCTCGTCCAGATCATTCCAGCGGACATGGGGCCGTTCATGGCCATCATCACCGGCGTCCTGAGCATCCCGATGACGTTCTTCATGAGCAACGACGCCTTCTACTTCGGCGTCCTCCCCGTCCTCAGCGAAACGGCAGCCCACTACGGTGTCAGCGCCGCCGACATGGCCCGCGCCTCCATCACCGGCCAGCCCTTCCACCTGCAGAGCCCCCTGGTCCCGGCCATCCTGCTCCTGGTCTCCCTGGCCAAGGTGGACCTCGGCGACCACCACAAGAAGGTCCTCTGGCGCACGGCCGTCATCTCCCTGGTCATGCTGGGAGTAGGAGCGGCAACCGGAGCCATCGGCATCGGCTGACCGCCACAAGCAACGCGGGGTCACTTACGGCCCATCCGGAGGCCCGGGATGGACCGTAAGTGACCCCGCGTTGCTTGTCGTTGTAGGGGATGGGGCAGGGAAGTAACAGCATGCGAACCCACGTAGACTGGGACGGAAAATAATCCGAACTTGCAGGGGAGATCCATGGCTGCGATCAACCGCGACGACGTCGCGCATCTCGCGCGTCTCGCGCACATCGAGATGAGTGCTGAAGAGCTCGACAGGATGGCCGGCGAACTCGCCGTCATCGTCGAATCCGTGAAGTCCGTCAGTGAAGCTGCCGGTGACGACGTCCCGGCGACGTCGCACCCGATTCCGCTGACCAACGTGTTCCGCGAGGACGTCGTGGGACACACGTTCACGGCCGAGCAGTCCCTCTCCGGTGCCCCCGACGCGTACGAAGGCCGCTTCAAGGTCCCGGCAATCCTGGATGAGGACTAAGACCCATGACTGAGAACAACGAACTGATCCGCCTCTCCGCCGCCGCGCTCGCCGACAAGCTGGCCGCCCGCGAAGTCACCTCCGTCGAGGTCACCCAGGCCTACCTGGACCGGATCGCCGCCGTCGACCCCAAGGTCCACGCCTTCCTGCACGTCAACACCGACGAGGCCCTCGCCGTCGCCGCCGAAGTGGACGCGATCCGCGCCGCCGGGGGCGCCGCCGCCGAGGAACTTCACGCCCTCGCCGGCGTGCCGATCGCGGTCAAGGACCTGATCGTCACCATCGGCCAGCCCACCACGGCCGGCTCGAAGATCCTCGAAGGCTGGTACAGCCCCTACGACGCCACCGTCGTCGAGCGCCTCCGCGCCGCGAAGATGCCGATCCTGGGCAAAACCAACCTGGACGAATTCGCCATGGGCTCCTCCACGGAGCACTCCGCGTACGGTCCCACCCGCAACCCGTGGGACCTGGACCGCATCCCCGGCGGCTCGGGCGGCGGCTCCGCTGCCGCCGTCGCGGCCTTCGAAGCCCCGCTGGCCCTCGGCACGGACACCGGCGGGTCCATCCGTCAGCCCGGCGCCGTCACCGGAACCGTCGGGGTCAAGCCCACCTACGGCGGCGTGTCCCGCTACGGCGCCATCGCCATGGCCTCCTCGCTGGACCAGATCGGCCCGGTCTCACGCACCGTGCTGGACTCGGCCCTGCTGCACCAGGTGATCGGCGGGCACGATCCCCGCGACTCCACCTCCCTGCCGGATCCGCTCGAGGACCTCGTCGCCGCGGCCCGCACCGGCAACGTCCAGGGCATGAAGATCGGCATCATCAAGGAACTCCACGGCGAGGGCTACCAGGCCGGGGTCGAGAACCGCTTCAACGAGTCCCTCGAACTGCTCAAGGGCGCCGGCGCCGAAATCGTCGAGGTCTCCTGCCCCAACTTCAAGTACGCCCTGGGCGCCTACTACCTGATCATGCCCTCGGAAGCCTCCTCCAACCTGGCCAAGTTCGACGGCGTCCGGTACGGCCTGCGGGTCCTGCCCGAAGAAGGACCGCTGACGATCGAACGCGTCATGGGCGCCACCCGCGCCGCCGGCTTCGGCGACGAGGTCAAGCGCCGCATCATCCTCGGCACCTACGCCCTGAGCGCCGGCTACTACGACGCCTACTACGGCTCGGCCCAGAAGGTTCGCACCCTGATCCAGCGCGACTTCGAGGCCGCATTCGCCAAGGCGGACGTGCTGATTTCCCCGACGGCGCCCACCACCGCGTTCAAGCTCGGCGAGAAGCTCAACGACCCGCTGGCGATGTACCTCAACGACGTCGCCACCATCCCCGCCAACATGGCAGGCGTCCCCGGGCTCTCCCTGCCCGGCGGCCTGGCCGACGAGGACGGGCTGCCCGTGGGCATCCAGCTGCTGGCGCCGGCCCGCCAGGACGCCCGGCTGTACCGGGTAGGCGCTGTCCTGGAATCCCTGCTCGAGGCTCAGTGGGGCGGACCGCTGCTGGACAAGGCTCCTTCACTGACCGATTCTGCACCGGCGGCTGCTTCACTGACCGATTCTGCACCGGCGGCTGCTACTGGCGCCCCCGCGAGCCACGGAGGTTCACACTGATGACTGATGCAACCCTGAGCTTCGAAGAGGCCATGGACAAGTACGATCCCGTCCTGGGCTTCGAGGTCCACGTGGAGCTCAACACCAAGACCAAGATGTTCTCCTCCGCGCCGAACGTCTTCGGCGACGAGCCGAACACCAACGTCAACGAGGTGGACCTCGGCATGCCCGGCGTGCTGCCCGTGGTGAACAAGACCGCGATCGAGTCCTCGATCAAGATCGGCCTTGCCCTGAACTGCAAGATCGCCGAGACCTGCCGCTTCGCCCGGAAGAACTACTTCTACCCGGACACCCCGAAGAACTTCCAGACCTCCCAGTACGACGAACCCATCGCATACGACGGCTACCTGGACATCGAACTCTCCGACGGCACGATCTTCCGGGTCGAGATCGAGCGCGCTCACATGGAGGAGGACGCCGGCAAGCTGACCCACATGGGCGGCGCCACCGGCCGCATCCAGGGCGCGGACTACTCCCTCGTGGACTACAACCGTTCCGGCGTGCCGCTGGTCGAGATCGTCACCAAACCGATCGAGGGCGCCGGCAGCCGCGCCCCCGAACTCGCCAAGGCCTACGTCGCCGCCGTCCGCGAAATCGTCAAGAACCTGGGCGTCTCGGACGCCAAGATGGAACGCGGCAACGTCCGCTGCGACGCCAACGTCTCGCTGCGCCCGCACGGCCGCGAACGCTTCGGCATCCGCTCGGAAACCAAGAACGTCAACTCGCTGCGCGCCGTCGAACACGCCGTCCGCTACGAGATCCAGCGGCACGCCGCCGTCCTGGACTCCGGCGAGCCGGTCATCCAGGAAACCCGGCACTGGCACGAGGACACCCGGACCACGACGTCGGGCCGGGCCAAGTCCGACGCCGACGACTACCGCTACTTCCCGGAACCGGACCTGGTCCCGATCACCGCCTCCCGCGAATGGGTCGAAGAGCTGCGGGCCACCCTGCCCGAGCCGCCGGCCGCACGCCGCAAGCGCCTGCAGGCCGACTGGGGCTACTCGGACCTGGAGTTCCGCGACGTCGTCAACGCCGGCGTCATGGACGAGATCGAGGAAACCATCGCCGCCGGCGCCACCCCCACGGTGGCCCGCAAGTGGTGGATGGGCGAGATCGTCGGCCGGGCCAAGAACGCCGACGTCGATCCCGGCCAGCTCGGCGTCAAGCCTGCCACCATCGTGGAACTGAACCAGATGGTCGAGGACGGCAAGATCAACAACAAGATGGCCGCCGAGGTCCTGGACGGCGTGCTCGCCGGCGAGGGCACCCCGGCGGAGATCGTCGAGAAGCGCGGCCTCGCCGTGGTCTCCGACGATGCCCCGCTGCTCGAAGCCATCGACGCCGCACTCGCCGCCCAGCCCGACGTCGCGGACAAGATCCGCGGCGGCAAGCTCCAGGCGATCGGCGCGATCGTCGGCGGCGTCATGAAGGCCACCCGCGGGCAGGCCGACGCCGGCCGCGTCCGCGAGCTGATCCTTCAGCGCCTCGGCGTCGAAGGCTAGGTCGCACCCCCGCCCAACTGACTCGCAGCAGGGGCCGTTTTGAGCGCTCTAAACGGCCCCTGCTGCGAGTTACTTGGGTGAACCGGCTTACTTGGGTGAACCGACCAAATCGGTCATGATGGTCTGCAGCGCTTCGCAGACCATCATGACCGATGTTCGTTTAAGGTTCTCCGGCCGGGCCAGGACGTCGATCCGGCGCCGGGTGCTGATGCCCTCCAGCGGCCGCAGCACAATGTCCGGGTTCAACACCGGCCGCGCGGTGTACCGGGGCAGCAGGCCGATCACGCCGCCGGCCGCCACGAGCGCCGCCACGGTGGAGTAGTCGTTGATGCGGTGCACAATGTTCAGTTCCCGGCTGGAGACCGCCGCGACGGCGGACAGCACGTCCGCGGGGGAGTACCCGGCGCGGCTCGTCACCCACGGTTCGCCGACGACGTCATCCGCCGTCACCGCGCGCTGGCCGGCCAGCCGGTGCCCGGCCGGCAGCGCCACGTCCAGCGGCTCATGCGCGAGCGGGATCACCGCGACGCGCTCCTCGGGCCAGCGCGGGCTGTGATCCATCCGGTGCGCCAGCACGAGGTCATACCGCGCCGTCAGGGCCGGGAAATCCTGCTGGGCCACATCTTCGTCGGAGAGCAGGATCCGAGGCCGGCCCGGACCGTCCAGCAGCCGGGCCAGCGGCGCGAACAGCGCCTGCCCGGCGCTGTGGAACCCGCTGAGCGTCACCGGCGCAACGGGCGAGCCGTGATAGGCGCCGATCGCCATCTTCGCATCCGCCATCGCGCTGACGACGGCGGCGCCGGCGTCCGCGAGAACCTGGCCTGCCTCGGTGAGCACCAGGTTCCGGCCCTCCTTCCGGGTCAACGGAACCTCCACGGTCTTCTGCAGCGCGGCCAGCTGCTGGGACACGGCCGAGGGCGTCACGAGGAGGGTTTCGGCGACGGCCTTGACGCTGCCCAGGGCGCCGAGCTCGCGCAGCATCTCCAGTTGGTGGATTTCCATGCCAGCCATTCTATGCAACAGCAATTTCTAAATCGTCGATTGAGAAAAATTCGGTTGTGCTAATGCTTTGTGGTGGGTCTAATGGGGTGAGTTGTCCCACACGCCCGCGCCGCGCGGCGGAATTGAACGCGCGGAGCAAAACGCGGAGAACGCGGGACAAAAACAACGCGGGACACAACACGGAACAAGAACCACAGAGCACAGTTAGGAAGGCCCATGAAGGCTCTCTACAAGGCCGGCGCCCACGCAGGGTTCGAGCTCGTTGACCGCCCCGAGCCGGAGACAGGTCCGGGCGACGTCAAGATCCGCGTCATGACCACCGGCATCTGCGGCACGGACCTGCACATCCAGTCCTGGGACGCGTGGGCGCAGGGCATCATCAACGCCCCGCTGATCGCCGGCCACGAGTTCTACGGCGAGGTCGTCGAAATCGGCGAGGACGTCCTGGACGTCAAGGTCGGGAACCGGGTTTCCGGTGAAGGCCACATCGTCTGCGGGATCTGCCGCAACTGCCGCGCCGGCCGCAAGCAGATGTGCATCAACACCGTCAGCGTCGGCGTCCAGCGCGACGGCGCCTTCGCCGAGTATGTGGTGATCCCCGAGACCAACGTCTGGGTGCACCAGGATCCCTCCGTCACGCCCGAGCTGGGCGCCATCTTCGACCCCTTCGGCAACGCCGTCCACACCGCCCTGAGCTTCCCGCTCGTCGGCGAGGACGTCCTGATCACCGGTGCCGGCCCCATCGGGCTCATGGCGATCGCCGTCGCCCGGCACGCCGGCGCCCGCAAGATCGCCATCACCGACGTCTCTGCCCCCCGGCTGGAACTGGCCCGGAAGCTCGGCGTCGACCTCGCGATCGACGTCTCCAAGATGCGGGTCAGGGACGCCCAGCGGGAACTTGGCATGCGCGAAGGCTTCGACATCGGCATGGAAATGTCGGGACACCCCACCGCCCTGCCTGAGATGATCGACAACATGAACCACGGCGGCCGGATCGCGATGCTGGGACTGCCCAGCCAGTCCATCGACATCGACTGGGGCAAGGTGGTCACGCACATGCTCACCATGAAGGGCATCTACGGCCGCGAAATGTTCGAGACCTGGTACGCGATGAGCGCGATGCTCTCCTCCAACCCGGTCCTGCACGCCAACATCTCCGCCGTCGTCACGGACACGCTGCCCGCCACCGACTGGGAAAAGGGCTTCGAGGTGGCCCGCGCCGGTGTGGGCGGCAAGGTGGTCCTGGACTGGACCGTTTTCTAGGCCCGCCCTCCGGGGCACCCTCCCAACCGCCCGTCCGAACGATCTCCCAAACCAGGCAAATTGCCCCCGCATCCAACCAGCTGAGGAGCCAACCCATGTATTCAGCCATCAAGGACCAGCTGCAGCACGAACTCGACGAGATCCGCAGCGCCGGACTGTTCAAGACCGAGCGGCACATCGACTCGCCGCAGGCCAACCACATCAAGGCCGGACAGATCGGCGAGTCCAGCGCCGACGTCCTGAACTTCTGCGCCAACAACTACCTCGGCCTCGCCGACCACCCGGACATCATCGCCGCCGCCAAGGACGCCATGGACTCTCGCGGCTTCGGCATGGCCAGCGTGCGCTTCATCTGCGGCACCCAGGACCTGCACCTGGCGCTGGAGCAGCGCGTCGCGGCGTTCCTCGGCACCGAGGACACCATCCTGTTCTCCAGCTGCTTCGACGCCAACGGCGGCGTGTTCGAGTCCCTGTTCGGCCCGGAAGACGCCGTCATCTCCGATGCGCTGAACCACGCCTCCATCATTGACGGCATCCGGCTCTGCAAGGCCCAGCGCTTCCGCTACGCCAACCAGGACATGGCGGACCTGGAATCCAAGCTGATCGAGGCCACCACGCAGGAGAACCCGGCCCGCCGCAAGATCATCGTCACCGACGGCGTCTTCTCGATGGATGGCTTCCTGGCCCCGCTCGAGGCGATCTGCGACCTCGCCGAAAAGTACGACGCCATGGTCATGGTGGACGACTCCCACGCGGTTGGCTTCATGGGCGCCACCGGTGCAGGCACCCCGGAACACGCCGGCGTCTCGGACCGTGTTGACATCTACACCGGCACCTTCGGCAAGGCCTTGGGCGGCGCCTCCGGCGGCTATGTCTCCGGCCGCCGCGAGGTCATCGCCATGCTCCGCCAGAAGGCCCGCCCCTACCTGTTCTCCAACTCGCTGGCCCCCGCCATCGTCGCGGCCACGCTCAAGGCCCTGGACCTCGTGGAGAGCTCCGGAGACCTGCGCAGCAAGCTCTTCACCAACGCCGAACTCTTCCGGAACCGCATGAGCGAGGAGGGCTTTGAACTGCTCCCCGGCGAGCACGCCATTGTTCCCGTGATGTTCGGCGATGCCGTCATGGCGGCCAAGGTGGCCGACGCCATGCTCCACCACGGCGTCTTCGTCACGGCGTTCAGCTACCCGGTGGTGCCCAAGGGTGCGGCCAGGATCCGCGTGCAGCTCTCCGCCGCGCACAGCGCCGAAGACGTCGAGGCGTGCGTGCAGGCGTTCGTGAGCAGCCGCGCTGCCGTCGCAGCGGCCTAAGGCGGATCCCCGAGGCCGGGCCCCACTTCAGCATGGGGTCCGGCCTTCTTTTCAGCACGGGTCCGGCCTTGCTGGTTTATCCCAGCTTCCTCCGCTGACTTGTCCGCGGGACGTGCCCAGGTCCGGCAGCGAGGACTGGACATAATGCCACTATGTCCACCTGCCACGATCAACGGAGGGCATGTCCCGGGCCGGCGCGCGGCAACGGGGGACATGTCCAGACGTGCGCACCAGGGAAGGGCATGTCCCGGGCCGGCGCGCGGCAACGGGGGACATGTCCAGACGTGCGCACCAGGGAAGGGCATGTCCCGGGCCGGCGCGCGGCAACGGGGGACATGTCCATCGGTGCGGAGCGTGGATACGGCAGGTCAGCGATTTTCGAACGATCCATCGGCGCGTGTGTCGGCTGCTGCGGCGCAGTTCGCCCCGGTGGAGGTGTCGGCGCGGCGTGACGCGAGTATCTGCAAGGATGGAGCCATGTCAGCAACTTACGATGTCGTGATTGTCGGCGGCGGTATCGCCGGCCTGTCCCTAGCCTCCACCCTGGCCGGGAAATGCAGCGTGGCCCTGGTCGAAGCCGAACAGACCCTGGCATACCACACCTCGGCCCGCTCGGCCCGGCAGCTGATCCCCAGCTACGGCCCTCCCGTGGTCCAGGAACTCACCGTCCGGACGCTTGAGCTCATCGCCGCGCAGGACGCCGAACGTCCGGAACCGGTGCTCACGCCGCGCGGCTTCATGCTGATCGGCGACGACGCCACCGTCCGGGCCGAGGCCAGCGGCCACATGCAACGGATCACCCACGCCGAGGCAATGGAACTGTGCCCGGTCCTGGTCCCGGACTCCTTCAGCGCCGCCGGCCTGGACACGGGATCCTTCGCCTGCAACGCTCCGGTCCTGCTCGAGGACCACCGCCGGCGGGCCGAAGCCGGCGGCGTAGAGATCATCACCGGCGCGAGGGTCCATTCGGCCCAGCGCCTGGGATCCGGCTGGGAACTCGGCGCCGGTCAGGAAGGCTTCCAGGCCGCCGTCGTGGTCAATGCGGCCGGGGCCTGGGCGGACGAACTCGCCGTCCTCAGCGGCGTCGAGAAACTCGGCCTCCAGCCGTACCGCCGCACCGCCGCGATCGTCGACGTCGGCCATCCCCTCCCGGCCGACTGCCCCATGGTGGCGGCGGCCGATGAAAGCTTCTACTTCCGGCCCGACGACGGCCAGGTCCTGATCTCGCCCTCGGAACACGTCCCGAGCGGCCCCGGGGACGCCCGGCCCTACCCCGGGGACATCGAACGGCTCGTCGAACGGCTCAACACGATCACGACGCTCGGGATCCGCGACGTCCGCAAGGCCTGGACCGGGCTGCGGACGGAAGCGGCCGACGGCGTCCCGGTGGTGGGATTCGACGCCGAGGCTTCGGGATTCTTCTGGCTCGCCGGTCAGGGCGGCTACGGTTTCCAGACCTCCTCCGGCATCGCGGAACTGGCGGCCGGGCTGATTCTGGCGGGGCAGGGCCCCGGCGCTTCGGTCACGGCGGTGTCTCCGATGCGGGACGCCAGTCCGGCATCCCGGACAGTGGAGGCGCTGGCGGCGACCCGTTGGTCCATCCGGCGCTGAAGAATGGTTCCATGAGCACCCTGATCACCAATATCGCCGAACTCATGACCCAGGACGCGGAGCACCGCGTCCTCCGCGACGCGGCCGTGGTGATCGAGGGGGAGCGAATTTCCTGGCTTGGATCCGCGGCCGGGGCCCCGGCCGCCGATGAGGCCGTGGACGCCGGCGGCCGGGCGCTCCTGCCGGGCTGGGTTGACTCGCACACCCACCTGATCTTCGCGGGGGACCGCACGGCCGAGTTCGAGGCCCGGATGGCGGGGGAGAGCTACAGTGCCGGCGGGATCGCCGTCACCACAGGCGCGACCCGGAGCACGAGCGACTTCGACCTCACCCGGCTGGCGATGGGCCGGGTCGCGGAGGCCGTCTCGCAGGGCACCACCTACCTGGAGACCAAGACGGGCTACGGCCTGGACCTCGAAAACGAGGCCCGCAGCGCCCGCATCGCCTCCACCGTGGCGGACGAGGTCACCTATCTGGGGGCGCACCTCGTGCCCGCAGGCATGGACGCGGAGGAATACACGGAACTGGTGTGCGGGCCGATGCTCGCCGCCGTCCTGCCCTACGTCCGCTGGGCCGACGTGTTCTGCGAGCAGGGCGCCTTCAACGAGGACCAGTCCCGCCGGGTGCTGCAGGCCTGCAGGGACGCCGGCCTGGGGCTGCGCGTCCACGGAAACCAGCTCGGCGAGGGCCCCGGCGTCCGGCTGGCCGTGGAATTCGGCGCCGCGAGCGTGGACCACGTGAACTACCTGTCGGCCGCGGACATCGACGCGCTGGCCGCCAGCTGGTCCGGCTGGGACGGCGCCGGCGGCGGCTCCCGGACGACTGGCTCCCGCGGAACCGGGCAGCGCGGCACGGTCGCCACGTGCCTGCCGGCCTGCGACCTCTCCACACGCCAGCCGCTGGCGCCCGGCCGGGAACTGCTCGACGCCGGTGTCCAGATCGCTCTGGCGTCCAACTGCAACCCGGGGACGTCCTACACGAGCTCGATGGCGTTCTGCGTCACCACCGCCGTGCTGCAGATGCGGCTCAGCGTCCACGAGGCTGTCCGGGCGGCCACCTTCGGCGGCGCGCTGGCCCTCGGTCGGGAGTCCGGGAACGACGTCGACGGCGAACGCGCGGTGGGCTCGATCGCCGTCGGACACCGCGCGGACCTGCACCTGCTCAACGCGCCGTCGGCGACGCACCTGGCTTACCGGCCCGGCATCCCCCTGACGCACGCCGTGTGGCGGGCGGGCGTCCGCGCCCGCTGACTCTGCTTTCGCCGACTTAGCCCAGGAGGTAACCGTGGTCAGGCTGTTGGAGGAACTGGGCTTCGCTCTCGATCAGCTGTGGGCCCAGCGCCGGGGGCCGGCCGGCCTGGCCCGGCGCCAGGCCGCCCGGCTGGCGGAGATCGTTGCTCACGCCCGGACCAGCTCGCCCTTCTACCGGCGCCTCTACCGGGATGTGAAGGCCGCCCGGCCCGCCGACGGCGTTGTCCTGCCGGAGCTGCCACCGGTTACCAAACAGGAGCTCATGGCCAACTTCGATGACTGGGTCACCGATCCCGCCGTCACCCGGGACGGAGTCGAGGCCTTCATCGCCGACCCGTCCCTGGTCGGAACGCCCTACCTGGGCCGGTACTTCGTCTGCACATCGTCGGGCACCACCGGGCACCCCGGTATCTTCGTGCACGATCCCCGTTCCCTCGCGGTCTCCCAGGCCTTCACCCTCCGCATCGACCTGGCCTGGCTGTCGCCCGTTGAGCTGCTGGCCGTGGCCCGCCGCGGGTTGCGCTGGGCGGCCGTTGTGGGCACTGGCGGACACTATGCGGGGGCGGGCTGGGTGCAATGGCAGGTCCGGCGAAGTTGGTGGCGCCGGCGCGCGTTCCGGGCCTTTCCGGTGCAACAGCCGCTGGCGCAGCTCGTGGCGGCCCTCAACGACTTCGACCCCTCAGCTGTCACCGGCTACCCGAGCGCCCTTGCGCTGCTCGCCGAGGAGCAAGCGGCCGGCCGGCTCCGCCTGAAACCCGTGGTGGTGGAGCTGGCAGGTGAGTCCAGCGGGCCGGAAGTGCGGGCCCGCATCGCGGAGGCGTTTGGAGGTTCACTTCACGATGCCTACGCGGCCTCCGAGTTCACACCGCTCGCGTTCGACTGCCCCCGCGGCTGGCTGCACGTCAACAGCGACTGGGCCATCCTGGAGCCGGTCGACGCGGACTACCGGTCCACGCCCCCGGGGGAGCCGTCCCACACCGTGCTACTGACCAACCTCGCAAACCGGGTCCAGCCGCGAATCCGCTACGACCTCGGGGACTCAGTGCTGGCCAAGGCCGGTCCGTGCGAATGCGGCAACCCGCTGCCCGCCATCCGGGTCGCCGGCCGCCGTGACGACGTTCTCCGGCTCCTCGCCGCCGACGGGACCGCGGTCCTGATTCTTCCGCTCGCCATCGGGTCCGTCGTCGACGATACGCCCGGATTGCACCGCAGCCAGCTGGTTCAGACGGGACCGGCAACCATCCGCCTCCGGCTCGAACCGGAACCCGGCGCCGATGCCGGGGCGGTGTGGCGCACGGCCTCCGCGAGGCTGTCGGAGTACCTCGCCGGGCTGGAACTGGGGAACGTCGACGTCGTCCGCGCGGCCGAGCCGCCGGAACAGAGCGGCACGAGCGGGAAGTTCCGGCAGGTGATCGCCCGGGTTCCGGACTGAAACTCAGCAGCTAGAAAAACATCGGCGGCGCGTCGAGGACGGTTTCGTCCACGCGCCTCTTTTCCCACTGCGTGAACGGCTTGTCGAGCTCGTACTTGCCGCGCGCGGTGCGCAGCAGGGTGCGGACCTCGGCGTTCTCCGGGTTGTTCAAGGACTCGAAGTACTCCACTGACCAGTGGAACCAGCGCATGCAGAACAGCCGCATGGTCAGCCCGTGGGTCACGAACAGCGCGTTCGGCGCATAGCCGGGCTTGGACCAGTGCCGGTGCAGGGTTTCCATGAATGAGGAAATCCGGTCGTACACGTCGGAGCCGGACTCGCCCTCGCGGAAGCGGTAGAAGAAGTGCCCGTAGGCGTTGCGGAGCTCCTTCTGGTCCTCGATGTCACCGGCGATCTGGAAGTTGGCCCAGTCCTGCTCCCGCAGCCGCGGCTCCTCGATCACCCGCTCCACGAGCGGACCGAGGTTGAGCGCTTCAAGGGTCTGGTAGGCGCGCAGGTACGGGGAGACATAGACGCACACCGGGCGGCCGTCGAGCTGGCGCCGGACCTCGTCTCCGGCCGCCGTCGCCTGCTCCAGGCCCAGCGGGGTCAGCGGAATCCGGTAGTCCGGAACACGGTTGTAGATCGAGGTATCGGCATTGGCGGCGGACTGGCCGTGCCGGATCATGATGATTTTCCGGGGCGCACTCATAATCCCCAAGCATAGGGCTCCCGAAAGCCGGTGCCACCGGCGGGACCGGCATGGCCGGCGCCAGCCAAAGGACCAGCAAACTCTCGGCAACTGCAGGCAAGATAGGAGCATGCTGGTTCCCTCCCGCCGTCGGCTGCGGTTCGAAATGTTGATTGTCCTGGGTCTGTCGCTCGGACAGTCCGCGGTCTACTCCGTGGTGCAGCTGATGGACAAGATGACCCGGGCCCCGCTGGCCCAGGGGACGTCAACCCTGAACCGGTCGCAGAGCCCGCGGGAATATTTCGACCTCACCTACCAGCTCCTGGACATCGTCTTCGCACTGGTGCCGGTGGCCCTGGTGATCTACTTCCTCACCGAACACTGGCCGGCCGGGGAGCGCGGGACCTCGGCGTTCCGAAAGCTAGGCTTCGATTTCGCCCGGCCCGGCAAGGACCTCCTGCAGGGGCTGGGGCTGGCCGCGGCCATCGGCATTCCGTCCCTGGGGCTCTACGCCGCCGGCCGGGCCATGGGAATCACGACGACGATCATCCCCAGCGCGCTGGACGCGTACTGGTGGACCGTGCCGGTCCTGGTCCTGTCCGCGATCCGCCACGGGATCGTCGAGGAAGTGATTGTGGTGGGCTACCTGCTGGACCGGCTCGGGAAGCTCGGCTGGAGCACTCCGGCGGCGATCGCCGCCAGCGCCCTGCTCCGCGGCAGCTACCACCTGTACCAGGGGTTCGGCCCGTTCATCGGCAATGCCGTGATGGGCGTTGTCTTCGCCCTCGTCTACACCCGGACCAAGCGCGTGATGCCGCTCGTGATCGCCCACGCCATCCTGGACACCGTCGCGTTCGTGGGGTTCAGCCTGTTCGGCAAGGCCGTGGGCCTGGGCTGAGCCGCCCACAAAGCAACGCGGGGTCACTTGCGGCCCGTCCGGAGCGCCTGGACGGGCCGCAAGTGACCCCGCGTTGCTTGTTGGGCCCGGAGAGCCGGTGACCCGGGCTTTGAAAAGATCCGGGCTTTGAAAGATCCGGGCTTTAAAAAGATATCGGCCGCCATCTAAGGGTGACATCGTTGGCACCCTTAGATGGCGGCCGAAGTGTGGGGCAGGTGGAGCGTTAGATCGTGACTGCCCCGGAGGCGGTCTCGAAGGTGACGGAGAGGATGCCGGGCGTGCCGTGCGGCGCGATCCAGTTGACCGCGACGTCCTCCAGCGGCTTCTCCACCGGTTCGCCCAGCCATTCCGTCACGCGCTCTGCCGAACCGGCAATGGTCAGCGCGGACATCTTGACATCGCTCGCGTAGGCGTTGGAGGGGTGAAGCTCCGGGTTGCCCTCCCACTTGAGCATGTAGGGCACTTGGGGGTCGGCGATAAGGCCGAGGATGCCGATCTGCTTCCAGACCAGCTCGCGGCCGTCGGGGAACTTCCTGTTGCCGTTCACGGCCGAGCGGCCGAGACGCTCCTCGAACGGGGCGAGGTCGTCCACTTCGACGCACCAGCCCATCCAGCCGCCGCCGGCTTCGGAGCGGGCCCGGACTGCCTGTCCGAAGGGCGCCTTGTCCGACGCCGGGTGGTTCAGTACCTCTACGACTTCCAGGTACTTGTGTCCCGCGAGCGGGATAATCATGTTGCGTGTCCCGAAACGGGGGTGCACTCCACCCTTCACGGCTTCGACGCCGAGGGCAGACGCAATACGTTCAGTGGTGGCTGCCAAGCCATCGTGTTCACAGGCGTAAGAGACGTGATCCATGCGCATGCCATCATCTTGGCACTTTGTGATGCGGCTCTCAGCTTAGGCTTGCCTTACCGTCATAGGATGTCATGGCCGCGCCTTCCGCGGCGTTCCGGACGGCGCCATCACCGCACACGGGCCCGTCCGCTTCATGTTCGTCACAAAGCTATCCAGCGGCCTGCCGCCATTCCTACACTGAATCAAGGTCATGAGTGCCAGCGCACAGCCCCGGCTTGCTGGCCGGCAACCCTCGTATCGCGGTGGGGTGCCCCGGGTGAAGACCCGGCCGTCCGGCGCCCGCCGGAGGGCAAGCGCGGCGCCTGTGCCGGTCCGGGCCGATGGCCCTGGACGGTGCTGTGCCCGGTCCCTTGAGGAGCATCAATGTCCACTGCCTGGTCCTTCGAAACCCGCCAGATCCATGCCGGCCAGGAGGCGGACTCCGCCACCGGCGCGCGGTCCCTCCCGATCTACCAGACGACGTCGTTCGTGTTCCCCAGCGCCGAGAGCGCCGCGAACCGCTTCGCGCTCGCCGAGCTCGCCCCCATCTACACCCGGATCGGCAACCCCACCCAGGACGCCGTGGAGCAGCGCGTGGCCAGCCTTGAAGGCGGCCTCGCGGCCCTGCTGCTAAGCTCCGGCCAGGCCGCCGAAACCTTCGCGATCCTCAACGTCGCCGAAGCCGGGGACCACGTGGTGGCCAGCCCCAGCCTCTACGGCGGAACCTACAACCTGCTCGCCCACACGCTGAAGAAGTTCGGCATCTCCGTGACCTTCGTTGCGGACCCGGACAACCTGGACCACTGGCGGGACGCCGTCCAGCCCAACACCAAGCTGTTCTTCGGAGAAGTGGTCTCCAACCCCCGCCAGGACGTGCTCGACATCGAGGGCATCTCCAAGGTCGCCCATGAGGCCGGCGTTCCCCTGATCGTGGACAACACCCTGTCCACCCCCTACCTCATCCGTCCCATCGAGTGGGGCGCGGACATCGTGGTTCACTCCGCCACCAAGTACCTCGGCGGCCACGGCGCGGCGATCGCCGGGGTGATCGTGGATTCGGGCAACTTCGACTTCGGCAAGGACCCCGGGCGGTTCCCCGGCTTCAACACCCCGGATCCCACCTACAACGGCCTGGTCTACGCCCGCGACCTCGGTGCGGACGGCGCCCTGGGGGCCAACCTCGCCTACATCCTCAAGGCCCGCGTCCAGCTCCTGCGCGACCTCGGCTCGGCGGTGTCCCCGTTCAACGCCTTCCTCATCGCCCAGGGCATTGAGACACTCAGCCTGCGCGTCGAGCGGCACGTGGCCAACGCCACCAAGGTGGCGCAATGGCTGGAGGCCAGGGACGACGTCGAATCGGTCGCCTACGCCGGGCTGCCGTCCAGCCCGTGGTACGAGCGCGGGCGCAAGTACGGGCCCAAGGGGACCGGCGCCGTCGTCGCGTTCAATATCGCCGGGGGAGCCGAGGCCGGCAAGCGGTTCGTCGATGCCCTCGAACTGCACTCGCACGTCGCGAACATCGGCGACGTCCGATCCCTGGTGATCCACCCGGCGTCGACCACCCACAGCCAGCTCTCGGCCGAGCAGCAGGCCGTGGCGGGCGTGACCCCGGGGCTGGTGCGGCTCTCGGTCGGCCTGGAACACATTGACGACATCCTCGCGGACCTCGACGCCGGATTCCGCGCGGCCAAGAGCGACTAGGTGTGCCGACGGCGCCGGCACTGTCCGTGAAAGGGGAGTGCCGGCGCCCGGCTGTCACATGGAAGTCACAATCTTCGTCATTTCCGCACCCTGTTTCGTACACTCGTACAAGGTCATGAGTGCCAGCGACAGCCCCGGCTTGCTGGCCGGCAACCCTCCTTTTGCGGCGGGGTGCCCCGGGTGAAGACCTGGCCTGCCGGTCAGCTGACGGCAGGCAAGCGCGAAGTTAGGTCCTCACATGACGATTGCCGTCACCCGCAGCGGTGAACCCGAAACCAAACAAGCCCGAAATTCCGGTACCGCCGGCAGCACTCCTGCCGGAAGTGCCCCGGGCAGCACTCCTGCCGGCAGTGCCCCGGGCGGTGCGTCCGCCGGAAGTGCCCCGGGCGGTGCGTCCGCCGGCATTGCGTCCCGCGTGCCGGACGGGACAGTCCAGCACGTCCGGATCGGTGACCTGCAGCTCGAATCCGGGGTCCCGCTGCCGGATGTCGTCCTCGCCTATGAGACGTGGGGAACCCTGAACGCGGATGCCTCCAACGCCGTCCTGATTGAACATGCCCTGACCGGGGACACCCATGTGACCCGCGGCGCCAGCGAGGAACCCGGCTGGTGGGAACAGCTGGCCGGACCCGGTGCTCCCGTGGACACGGACAAATACTTCGTCGTGTCGATCAACATCCTGGGCGGCTGCTACGGCTCCACGGGCCCTTCCACTCCGGCCCCCGACGGGCGCCCCTGGGGATCGCGCTTTCCGCTCGTCACGCTGCGGGACACCACCGCCGCCGAGGCGCGCCTGGCCGACGCCCTGGGCATCGGCAGCTGGTACGCGGTCGTGGGAGGCTCGCTCGGCGGCGCGCGCGCCCTGGAATGGGCCGTCACGTACCCGGGGCGGGTCCGGCGCTGCGCCGTGATTTCGGTCGGCGCCAGCAGCACCGCCGAACAGATCGCCTTTGCGCAGGCCCAGACCCTGGCCATCCGCCAGGACCCGCACTTCAACGGCGGCGACTACTACGGCGGCCCGGAACCCGAGGCCGGGCTGGCCCTGGCCCGCCGCATCGCGCACATCACCTACCGCTCCGCGGCCGAACTCGACGGCCGGTTCGGCCGCAACGCCCAGGAGTCCGAGGCGCCCCTGGAGGCAGGGTCGCTGGCCGGACGCGGCCGCTACCAGGTGGAAAGCTACCTCGACCACCAGGGCAACAAGCTGGTCCGGCGCTTCGATGCCAACAGCTACATCGCCATCACCGAGGCGCTCATGAGCCACGACGTCTGCCGCGGGCGCGGAAGCCTCCGCGAATCGCTGGCTCCGGCCACAGCTGAGTTCCTGGTGGCGGCCGTCGACTCGGACCGCCTGTACTTCCCGGCCCAGTCCCGGGCCCTGGCCGAGGCCCTGCCGGGCGGCGCCGACGTGCACATCATCGAGGCGCCGATCGGCCACGACGGCTTCCTGACCGAAATCGGCCAGCTTAGCGGCCAGCTTCGGGAGACCTTCTTCGGCCACTAGGCCCGGCCGCCGTGTGCGTTTTTGCAGATGCGCTCTGCACTAATGGCCGTTGAGGCCCAGGGCGGGAGCGTCCATACTCGTGGGGAATGACGCCGTGTGCCCTGCATCACAGGCGTCCTCAGCCCAATGGTCCACAGGGCGTCGATGGCGACGCCGAAGGAGTCTCGATGAGTACGGAAAACGCTGCAAGGCGCGCTGAAGAAACCGACGTCAAAACGTCCGGTCTCAAGAAGGTGGTGGCGGCCTCCATGGCCGGCACCGTGGTGGAATGGTACGAATTTTTCCTCTACGCATCCGCGGCCACACTGGTCTTCGGCAAGGCGTTCTTCCCCAATTCAGGCACGGAACTGGACGGCATCCTCGCGGCCTTCCTCACCTACGCCGTCGGCTTCATCGCCCGCCCGATCGGCGGAATCGTGTTCGGCCACTTCGGCGACAAATTCGGCCGCAAGCAGCTGCTCCAGCTCAGCATTATCCTGGTAGGCGTGTCCACCTTCCTGATGGGCTGCCTCCCCACGTTTGCGCAGATCGGCTACTGGGCCCCGGCGCTGCTGGTCTTCCTGCGCTTCGCCCAGGGCTTCGCCGTCGGCGGTGAATGGGGCGGCGCCGTCCTCCTGGTCGCCGAGCACAGCCCCAGCAAGTCCCGCGGCTTCTGGGCCAGCTGGCCGCAGTCTGCCGTCCCGCTCGGCAACCTCTTCGCCACCGCTGTGCTGTTCATCCTGTCCTCCGTGCTGTCCTCCGCGGACTTCCTCGGCTGGGGCTGGCGGGTCGCCTTCTGGCTCTCGGCAGTGATCGTCCTGATCGGCTACTACATCCGCACCAAGGTCCGCGACGCCCCGATCTTCCTGGAAGCACGCAAGGAGGTCGAAGCAGGCCACAAGGGCTACGGCGTTGCCGAGGTCTTCCGCCGCTACCCCCGCGGCGTGTTCACCGCGATGGGCCTGCGCTTCGCGGAAAACATCCTGTACTACCTCGTGGTCACGTTCTCGATCACCTACCTCAAGACGGTGGTCCACGCCGACACCTCCCGGATCCTGCTGCTCCTGCTGGTGGCGCACTTCATCCACTTCTCCGTGGTGCCCATGGTCGGCAGGCTCTCGGACAGGCTGGGCCGCAAGCCCGTCTACATGGCCGGCGCCGTTCTCGGTGCGACCTGGGGCTTCTTCGCCTTCCCGATGATGGACACCGGAAACGATCTCATCATCCTCGCCGCGGTCATCATCGGGCTGCTCTTCCACGCCCTGATGTACGCCGGTCAGCCGGCCATCATGGCGGAGATGTTCCCGACCCGCATGCGGTACTCCGGTGTTTCCCTCGGCTACCAGGTGACCTCGATCGTGGCCGGTTCGCTCGCGCCGATCATCGCCGTCGCGCTCCTGGGCCAGTTCAAGTCGTCCGTCCCGGTGGCCATCTACCTCCTGATCGCCTGCGCGATCACCGCCGTCGCCGTCTTCTTCCTCAAGGAGACCCGCGGCGTCTCGCTGCACGACGTCGACGCCGCCGATGCCCGGGGCACCGCGGACCTCCTCGCCGCCGGCAAACGGTAGTCCGCCGGTAAACGGCATCCCCGCCGGAAGGGGAAACCCGCCGGGGAAACCCTTTGCGGGGCAGGCTGCCCGGATCCGCGCACTGCGCGGACCCGGGCAACCTGGGTTAACCCGCGGATCAGCCGGACAGCACGTCCTGGCGGTCCCGGATTTCCTGGCGGATCGCCTCCAGTACGGCACGGACCGGGGCCGAGCGCAGCGCCTCGGGCCGGGCCACCGCCCAGATGGGGAGCTGGCGCTGGAAGTCGTCGGGCAGAACGGGCACGAAGCCGGGCCTGCCCGCCACGAGGAAGTTCGGGAGCAGACCGATCCCGCCGCCCCGCCGGACCGCCTCCAGCTGGGCGAAGACGCTGGTGGCCTGGAAGCTGGACCGCGGCACCGGCAGCTGCGTGGAGCGGTGGCCCAGCTCGGCCACCTGGAGCGCCGACTCGACGTAGGAGACAAAGCCGTGCTGCCGGACGTCGTCGAGCGTTGCCGGAAGCCCGTGCTCCTGCGCATACGCGGGACTGGCGTAGAGCCTGAGGAAGTAGTTGCTCAGGAAGATGGCCTGGGCATTTGCGGTCTCCATGGTGCCCACCACCACCTCAAGGTCCACGCCGGAGCGGTTTTGGCTCACCTTGCGGGTGGCGCTGAGCAGCTCCACGTTGAGCAACGGACTGGCCCGCTGGAGCCGCACGAGGGCGGGCGCGAGGAACTCGCTGCCGAAGCCGTCCGGGGTGCTGATGCGGACCAGGCCGGAGACCACGTCGCCGGAGCGGGCGATGCTGCTGGACAGGGCGCCCAAAGTGCCCTCGATGGCCTCGGCCGCGGCGACGGCCCGGCTGCCGAGCTCGGTCAGCTCCCAGCCGTGCGGGCTGCGTTCCAGCGTCCGGCCGCCAAGCTGCTTGTCCAGTGCCAGGACCCGGCGGGAGATGATGGTGTGGGTCGTGCCGAGCGTCTCCGCGACCGCGTTGAACCGGCCCAGCCGCGCCACCGTCAGCAGGATGAGCAGGTCATCGGGGCTCGGAAGCCGACGCAGGTCCACCATGGCCCTCCTTTGTGAGTGTTTGCGGTCAACGGACACGGAGGAATACGGGTCCGGCGGCCGCCGGTGTGCATTTGTGCACATGCCCTCTGTGATTTTTTACCTTGATTGCACTCTAACAGGGTGTGATTGTGGACACTGGGTTGCCGGGCTTTCGGCCCTCAGGCCGGAGCGGGCGGAGGCGCCCGGCAACCACCAAGAAGCACGGCAATCACCAAGCAAAGGAGCTTATGCCATGGCAGTTATCGCCTGGATCGGACTGGGAAACATGGGCGGGTCCATGTCGGTCAACCTCGCCAAGGCCGGACATGAGGTCCGCGGCTTCGACCTCAACGCCGGGGCCGTTGCCGCCGCCGGGGCCGGGGGAGTCACACCGGCCGGCAGCATCGCCGAGGCAGTCGGCGGCGCCGACGTCGTCTTCACCATGCTCCCCAAGGGCGACCACGCCCGGGCCGTATACCTGGGCGAGGCCGGGATCCTGGCACAAGCCGACACCCGGACGCTGCTGGTGGATTCCTCCACCATTGACATCGCCTCCGCCCAGGCCCTGCACGACGCCGCCGCTGCCGCCGGCTTCCGCTTCGTCGACGCGCCCGTCTCGGGCGGCATGAGCGGGGCAAAGGCCGCCACCCTGACCTTCATGATCGGCGGCGAGGCCGGCGCCGTCGCCGACGCCACCGAATACATCAGGCCGATGGCGGCGAACATCATCCCCACCGGCGGCGCCACCACCGGCCAGGCCGCCAAAATCTGCAACAACCTCATGCTCTTCATCAACCTCGCCTCCACGGCCGAGGGCGCGGTCCTTGCCGACCGTCTGGGCCTGGACAAGCAGGTCTTCTGGGACATCGCCTCGGTCTCCTCCGGGGACAGCTGGGCCCTCCGCACCTGGTATCCCGTGGCCGGCGTCGTGCCCACCGCGGCGTCGAACAACGGCTTCGCCCCGACCTTCACCACCGAACTCGCCAACAAGGACATCGGCCTGGCCATCAGCGCCGCCCGCGACACCGGCACCCCGCTGGCGCTGGGCGAGCACGTCCAGCAGCTCTTCCAGCGGCTCATCGATTCAGGCCAGTCCGGGATGGACTGCTCCGCAATCGTCAAGCTGGTCGACGGTTCGCTCGACTCCGCCAACTAGGCACCCTGCTCCCTGCCCCCGGCCTTAACGGCCCCCCACGAAAGAGACCACCCCATGGAACGCATTCCGCACTTCATCAACGGCGCCCTGATTTCCGACGCCGAGCGCTACGGACCCGTCTACAACCCGGCCACCGGCGAGCAGGAAAAGGAAGTTGCCCTCGCCTCCGCCGCCCGCGTCGGGGAAGCCGTCGAGGCGGCCCGCGCCGCCCTGCCCGGCTGGCGCGCCACCAGCCTGTCCAAACGCACCACCATCTTCTTCAAGGTCCGCGAATTGCTCATGCAGCGCCGGCCCGAGCTGGCAGCCCTGCTCACCAGCGAGCACGGCAAGGTCCTCTCCGACGCCGAAGGCGAGATCACGCGCGGCCTGGAGAACATCGAATTCGCTACCGGGCTGTCCCACATGCTCAAGGGCGAGCGCTCCGAGCAGGTGGCCGGCGGCGTCGACGTCCACTCGGTCCGCCAGCCCGTCGGCGTCGTCGCCTGCATCACGCCCTTCAACTTCCCCGCCATGGTGCCGCTGTGGATGATCGGCAGCGCCCTGGCCTGCGGCAACACCGTGCTGCTCAAGCCGAGCGAGAAGGATCCGTCCTCCGCCATCTTCATCGCCCAGGTCTTCGCCGAAGCCGGGCTGCCCGCCGGCGTCCTCAACGTGGTCCACGGCGACAAGGAAGCCGTCGACGTCCTGCTGGAGCACCCTGCCGTGAAGGCCGTCAGCTTCGTCGGCTCGACGCCGATCGCGCAGTCCATCTACAAGCGCGCCGCGGACCACGGCAAGCGCGTCCAGGCTCTGGGCGGAGCGAAGAACCACATGGTGGTCCTGCCGGATGCCGACCTCAACATGGCCGCCGACGCCGCCGTCTCGGCCGCCTACGGCTCCGCCGGGGAGCGCTGCATGGCCGTCAGCGTCCTGGTCGCCGTCGGCAGCATCGCGGATGAACTCGTGGACGCGATCAGCACCCGCATGGCCACGCTCACGATCGGTCCCGGCACGGACCCGGCCTCCCAGATGGGCCCGCTCATCACAGCCGAACACCGTGACAAGGTGGCCTCCTATGTCGCCGGTGCTGCGGACGAAGGCGCCACCGTGGTGGTGGACGGCCGCGAGCAGGAGTTCGATTCCAACGGCTTCTTCCTCGGCGTCAGCCTGATCGATCATGTCAAGCCGGGCATGAAGGTCTACGACGACGAGATCTTCGGCCCCGTCCTCTCGGTGGTCCGCGTCGAGACCTACGCGGACGCCGTGAAGCTGGTCAACGACAACGAGTTCGGCAACGGCGTGGCGATCTTCACCCGCGACGGCGGCGCCGCCCGCCAGTTCGAGTTCGACGTCGAAGCCGGCATGGTGGGCGTCAACGTGCCCATCCCGGTGCCGGTGGGCACCTTCTCCTTCGGCGGCTGGAAGAACTCGCTCTTCGGCGACACCCACATGTACGGCCCGGAGAGCATCCGCTTCTACACCCGCGGCAAGGTGGTCACCACCCGCTGGCCGGACCCCGCCACCTCGGTGATCGACCTCGGCTTCCCCCAGGTGGACTGACCCCCGCCCCCGCATAAACCAACGCGGGGTCACATACGGCCCATCCACGGCAGGATTATGGGCCGTAAGTGACCCCGCGTTGCTGGGCCCCGGGGCGGACGGCAGGAGCCGTCAACGCGGCCGACGTCGACTTCGCCGGGCCCTGCTTCATCCGGTTCTGACTGGTCTAGCCCTTCATGATCTCAGCGCGCTGGGCCATGTAGTCCTCCATGGACAGTTTGCCGTCGCTGTATTTCTGGTCGAGTTCGGCGAGCTTGCGGGCCCGGTAACCCTGCGGGGCCGACGGCGACTGGGGCACCGGCGGTGCCGGCGGCTGTCCCGCGCCCTGCGCGGGGTCCTGCCGCTGCGGCACGTTGTTCAGGTATTCGGGGCTGTCCTCGTAGGGCACGGGGGACTGGTAGCCGGCCGGACTCGGATACTGCTGGCCGGGATACGGCTGGTTCGGGAAGGGCTGCTCGGGAAACCGGGGACCGGTATGAGGCTGCCCGGTATGAGGCTGCCCGGTATGAGGCTGCCCGGGATAAGGCTGCCCGGGGTACTGCTGTCCGGGATTCTGGCCGCCGGGGTAGGGCTGGCCCGGGTACGGACCGTTGGCCTGCCCGGGCTGCTTCGGAGCGCCCAGCTGGCCGAAGCCGCCAAAGTAGTCCTGCTGGGTGTAACCGTCCCGCGGCTGGTTGCTCTGGTTGTTCGGGTTGCCGGGGAACCGGCCGAACTGACCCGGCGTGCCCTGGTTCCGGCCGCGGACTGACCTCCGGTACAGCCGCACGCCCATGGGGATCAGGAACGACAAGACGATGATCCAGAAGAACATACTGCTCACGGTACGGGGCCTTTCAGCTGCTGGGACTTCTCAACGGCGCTCAACGGAGGGCTCCCCGGGAGGGCCTGAGAAATGTGCCTCCAGCTTATGCCCCGCAGGCTCAGGACCGCACCGCGTCCTCGGCGCCCGGCGGGCCCTCGCCCGAACCGAGCGGAACGCCGGGCCCGAACACCGGACCCGGCAGGGGCCGCTTGGCCGTCACGCCGTCGCCGGAGGACCGGTGCCGCAGCCGCCGCACCACCCAGGGGACAAAGTACTCCTTGGCCCACACGAGATCCCCGCTGCGGGCCTCGCGCCAGCTGCGCTGCGGCAGCGGCTTGGGGGAGAGCGGCTCGAGGGTGTGGTCGACGTTGAGGGAATCCAGCACCATGGCCGCGATCGTGTGGTGGCCGAGCGGCGAGAAGTGCAGCCGGTCGGCATTCCACATCTGCGGATCATTGAGCTGGCGCAGGGACCACATGTCCGCGATCACGGCATCGTGGCGCGAGGCGATGGTGCGCAGGTTCTCGTTGTAGATGGCCACCTTGCTGCGGATCCGGCCCAGCACCGTGGAGCCGGTGTCGGGGCCGTTGAACAGGACCACGGTGGCGCCGCCCAGGCTCAGGATCTGCACCACCGAGTCCAGCCTTTCGGCCAGCGCGTCCGGATCGCCGCCCGGACGGATGAGGTCGTTGCCGCCGGCGGAGAGCGTGATGAGGTCCGGCTTGAGCGAGAGGCAATGCGCCAGTTGCTGGTCCACGATCTGCTGCAGGAGCCGGCCGCGGACGGCCAGGTTGGCGTACGCGAAGTCGTTGTGGCCGCGGCTGAGTTCCTCGGCCACCCGGTCTGCCCAGCCCCGGTGGCCGCCCGGGCTGGCGGGCTCCGGATCGCCGATGCCTTCGGTGAAGGAGTCGCCCATGGCCACGTAGCGGGTCCAGGGGTGCGTGACGATGTCCGCGGAGGTCTCCGCTGAGGTGTCCGGTGCATTGTCCATGGCTTCAGTTTCGCTCACCTTCATATCCTGCACTCTTCCCGCAAAGCTACGCCACCGTAGCTTGTTACCGGAAGGTAACTGTAAGAATGGAGCCATGACTGAAGCCGCTGCCTTCCCCGCCCCTGTTGTCCTGTGGTCCCAGCCCGAAGAGGCCCGCGCCGGCAAGCCCCTCCTGGTGCTGCTGCACGGCTACGGCGCCAACGAGCAGGACCTGCTCAGCCTGGCGGACATGCTGCCGGAAGAGTTTGTGGTGGCCTCGCTGCGTGCCCCCCTGGTCTCCGGCCCGGGCTTCACCTGGTTCCCGCTGACGGCGTCCATTGACTATTCGCTCGAAGCCGTCAAGGACGCCGCGGCGTATGTCCAGGACTGGATCGACTCGGTCAGGGCCAACCATCCCTCGGTGACGCTGCTCGGGTTCTCGATGGGCATGGCCATGGCCACCACGCTGCTGCGGCAGCGGCCGGACGGCTACGCCGCCGTCGTCGGGCTCTCAGGCTTTGCCGTCGACGCCGACGGCGACCCGAGCTTCCGCGACGCGGACCTGGACGGAACAGTGCCGATGTTCTGGGGGCGCGACCAGCAGGATCCCGTGATCACGCCGGACAAGATCGACTTCACCATGGGCTGGGTACGCAAGCACGTGAAGCTCACCAAGGTCCTCTACACGGGCATGTGGCACGGCATCAACCAGCAGGAAATCGGCCACGTGGGCGAGTTCCTCACGCACGAGGTCCTCAACAAATAGGCCGGACGACGGCGGCGCGCGGGTGCCGCCGTCAGAGGCGCCGCTGTCAGGCGGCCGGGGGCGCGCTGATCCGCACGGTCTGGCCGTTCACGGTGACGGTGTCGCCGTCGTGCAGCTGGCGGCCCCGGCGCTCGTCGATTTCGCCGTTGACCTTGACCAGCCCGTTCTTGATCAGGTCCGCGGCCTCCACACCGTCCTCGACCAGGTTCGCGAGCTTCAGGAGCTGGCCCAGCCGGATCATGCTGTCGCGGATGATGATGTCTTCGAATTCCGGATTGCTCATATAGGCAATGATGCCTGACCAAAGGTGGCACCAATGACCCACACACCCCGGCTACCGCTCATCGCGGGGCTGCCCATGGCCATCGCGGCGGGGTTGTTCATACCGCTCCAGGGCCGGATCAACGGCGCCCTCGGCGTTGCGCTGGGGGACGGAATCGCCGCCGCCGTCGTCAGCTTCAGTACCGGATTGGCGGTGATGGTGGTCATTTCCCTGGCGCTGCCGAAAGGCAGGGCCGGGCTGGCTCGGATCCTCCCGGCCGTGCGGGAACGGCAGTTTCCGCCCTACTACGTCCTGGCCGGCTGCATCGGGGCGCTCTTCGTCTTCGCCCAGTCCTTCACCGTTGCAGTGCTCGGTGTGGCCCTCTTCACCGTGGCCGCCGTGACGGGGCAGACCCTCAGCGGCCTGCTCGTGGACCGGATGGGGATCGGCCCCGCGGGCAAACGGCCCATCACCGGCATCCGCGTGCTGGGCAGCGTGCTGACCGTCGCCGCCGTCGCGTGGGCCGTGTCGCCCCGGTTCAGCGCCGGGGAAACCGGGCTGCAGCTCCTTCTTCCCGTTCTGCTGCCGGTACTGGCAGGGTTCCTGATGAGTTTCCAGCAGGCCATGAACGGCACAGCCACCGTGCATTACGGATCCCCGATCGCCGCGACGTTAGTGAACTTCATCGCCGGAGCCGCCCTGCTGTGGGCGGCCTGGCTGGTCAAACTCGCCGTGGCCGGCGCCGGTAACCCCCTCCCGGCACAGTGGTGGTACTACCTGGGCGGCCCGCTCGGCTGCATCTTCATCGGCGTCGGCGCCCTCCTGGTCCGCAGCCTGGGCGTGCTGGTCACCGGCCTCGGGATGATCGCCGGGCAGCTGCTGGGCTCCCTCGGACTGGACCTGATATTCCCGGTGCCGGGCACCGTCGTCGCCCTCCCCACTGTCCTCGGCACCCTGCTCACGCTCGGCGCCATCATCCTGGCCACCCTGCCCTGGCCCCGGGGCGCGCTGAAGCGGTAGCGGCCCGGTAGGCTTGGAGCTTGCATCGCACTGTTCGTATCACCCCGTCCGGCAACCAGCCGGTGACCCGGGGCTGACACCGCGGACCGCACCCAGCGGCCCTGTAGAAATTGGAGTTCCCATGGCAGCAAAATCCGTCCTCGACCAGATCATTTCCCTCGCCAAGCGACGGGGATTCGTTTTCCAGGCCGGTGAAATCTATGGTGGCTCCCGCTCTGCCTGGGATTACGGGCCCCTCGGCGCCGAGCTCAAGGAAAACATCAAGCGCCAGTGGTGGCAGTCCGTGGTCCGCGGCCGCGAAGACGTCGTAGGCCTCGATTCCTCCGTCATTCTGCCCCGCCAGGTCTGGGAAGCCTCCGGCCACGTCGATGTCTTCTCCGACCCGCTGGTGGAATGCCTGTCCTGCCACAAGCGCTACCGCGCGGACCACCTCGAAGAAGAGTACGAGGAGAAGAAGGGCCGTCCGGCCGAGAACGGCCTCAAGGACATCGCCTGCGCCAACTGCGGAACCCGCGGCCAGTGGACGGAGCCGCACGAATTCTCCGGCCTGCTCAAGACCTACCTTGGCCCCGTCGCCAGCGAGGAAGGCCTGCACTACCTGCGGCCCGAAACGGCCCAGGGCATATTCGTGAACTTCAGCAACGTCCTGACCACCTCGCGGAAGAAGCCGCCGTTCGGCATCGGCCAGATCGGCAAGTCGTTCCGCAACGAGATCACGCCGGGCAACTTCATCTTCCGCACCCGCGAGTTCGAGCAGATGGAGATGGAATTCTTTGTCGAGCCCGGCACCGACGAGCAGTGGCATGAGTACTGGATGAAGGAACGCATGTCCTGGTACACGGGCCTGGGCATCCGGGAGGAGAACCTGCGTTTCTTCGAGCACCCGCTGGAGAAGCTCAGCCACTACTCCAAGGGCACCACGGACATCGAGTACCGCTTCGGCTTCCAGGGCTCGGAGTGGGGCGAGCTCGAAGGCATCGCCAACCGCACCGACTTTGACCTCTCCACGCACGCCAAAGCCTCCGGCGCGGACCTGAGCTACTTCAACCAGGCCACCAACGAGCGCTACATCCCGTACGTGATCGAACCGGCCGCCGGCCTCACCCGCTCGTTCATGGCCTTCATGATCGATGCCTACACCGAGGACGAGGCCCCCAACGCCAAGGGCGGAGTGGACATCCGCACCGTGCTCAGGCTCGACCCGCGCCTGGCCCCGGTGAAGGCGGCCGTGCTGCCGCTGAGCCGCAACGAGGACCTGTCCCCGAAGGCCAAGGACCTCGCCGCCCAGCTGCGCAAGAGTTGGAACATCGAGTTCGACGACGCCGGCGCCATCGGCCGCCGCTACCGCCGCCAGGACGAGATCGGCACCCCGTTCTGCATCACCGTGGACTTCGACACCCTTGAGGACCAGGCCGTCACCATTCGCGAACGCGACACCATGAGCCAGGACCGCGTGTCCCTGGACAAGGTGGAGGGCTACCTGGCCGCGCGGCTGATCGGGGCCTGATCATGGCCATCGCATACCGAGAATGGCGGGAGGGCGACGACCTCGCGCTGCTGGAAATCTGGGGCGGACCGGAGACGGTGCAGGCCGGCCAGTTCCGCGGCACGCTGGCGCCCTCAGGCAATGCCCCGTGGCGGCGCTGCATCGTGGCCGAGGACGTCGTTGACGGCGTCGCGATTCCCGTGGCGGCCGCCGTAGTCCACGAGGCCTCGCTGCATCCGGAACGGCTCTGGGCGTATATCGAGGTCGCCCGGGACCACCGGCGCACCGGCATCGGATCCACGCTGCTGACCATGCTGCGGCATGAGGCCGCCCAGTCGCCGTCGGGCGTGTCCAAGCTGCGCTGCAAGGTGGAGCCGGGCACCCCCGGGGCGGCGTTTGCCGAGGCCGCGGGCCTGGTCCCTATCCAGCGCTCCCGCCTCGTCGTCGTTGATCCGGCGCCGCTCAAACTGCCGGTGTTCGGCGACGGGTCCGAGTCGGCGGCCACCGACCAAGTCGAAGACCTCGCCACGGGCTCGGTGGAGCTCAGCGATGTCGTGGGCCGCTATTACACCGCCGTGCACAACTGGGACAGTCCGGGGGAGTTGAGCGTGGCCACGGTGCAGCGATTGTTCCTGGATGACCTCAGCGGCGCCCACGGCGCGATCGTGTTGCGGGCGCCCAAGGCCAGCGCCTTCGGGCACGGCATCGCGGCGAGCCGGAAGGGCCGGCTGGAGGGCTTCGCCATCAGCTACGCCCAGGGAACCCCCGGGGCCGGCTCCGATGCCGCCGGGGCTGACAGTGTCGCGGCGGCCGGCTCGTCCGAGCCCACCGAGGTGTTCCTGGGCCACGAGCCCAAGCTTGGCGAGGATGAGGCCCGCGCCGCCGTGCGGGATCTGCTGGCCCTGATCGCCTACCAGCACCCGGTGATGCTGGAACTGGACGACGCGATGGCCGCGCTGCGCGCCGTCGTCGAACCGCTGCTCGAAAGCGGCAAGGCTCACGTCCAGGGCTCCGAAACGCTCGTCGTCTCGGACCCCGCCTGAGTCTCAAGCCAACTGAGTCGCCCCCAACTGACTCGCAGCAGGGGCCGTTATGAAGCGTCAAAACGGCCCCTGCTGCGAGTCAGTTGGGTTAAGCCGGGGCTATCGGCGCCGTGCGTCCGCGCGCCGCGGACCGTCGGCCTCGTCGAGCCGGCGCCGCTCCTGCTCCGTCGGGGCGCCGCCGCCAAGCCCGGCGGGCATCCACCAGGCCCCGGGGCCCGGTTGCAGGGGGAAGTCCGCGATCCCGACGTCGATCCCGTGCTGGAGGATCCCGGCCAGTCGGGCGGTGGCCGGCTGGGCGTCCTGCGCCGGGTCCGGGAGCGAACCCGGAAGGATCGGCTCGCCGACGTGGATGCGGACCGGGGCGCGCCAGGCGCGCCGGGGCGAGAATCTGTGGTGGCGGGTCATCAGCCGGTGCGCGCCCCAGATGGAGACCGGGATGATCGGCACGCCGGCCTCGGAGGCCATCCGCACGGCTCCGGTCTTGCACTCGCGCACCGTGAAGCTGCGGCTGACGCCGGCCTCGGGGAGGATGGCGATGTACTCGCCCGCCTTCAACCGGGCAACTGCGGCGTCGTAGGCGTGCGCCCCCGATCCGTATCCCACCACGACATGTCCGGCGGCGCTGACCGCGGGTCCGGCAAACCAATGGTCCGCGGCACCCTGGGTGATGAGGAAGCGCATCTGGGCGCGGTTGTGCCACCACAGCAGCATCTCCGCGAAGGCAAAGTCGAGGTAGCCGAAGTGCGTGATTGCGACCACCGCGCCCTGGCCGGGCACCACCGGACGGGACGGGCCGCGGGAAGCTTGGGGCGGCGCGGGTTGCGGCAGGTTCTCCCGGCCCGTGACGAGGACACGGATCCGAAACAGCCAGCGCAGCGCGAGCCCCGTGCGGACGATTGACCGGTAGAAGCGGTCGCTGGGCGGCGGCCGCCAGTTCATGCCAGGTCCTTGGCGGAGGGGCCTGTCATGTCGGGGCCTGGAGGTCCAGCGTGTTCCATGTCAGTGCCCGCCGGTCCGCCCGCCTGCGCGCCGCCGGGGCGGCAAAGGCAGGAAGCCGGAGGTGGATTCGATGTATTCCTTGTACCCGGGCCGCGCGGACATGGCCTTTTCCGTCAGGGGTTTCCCGGTCCGGCCCGCCAGCGCCCAGATCATCAGCACGGGGGACAGGATGGTCAGGACGCCGGGCCACGAATCGGCGGCAACCAGGAAAATGCCCGCCCAGACGGCGGCGTCGCCGAAGTAGTTCGGGTGGCGGGTGTAACGCCACAGGCCGGTGTTCAGGACGGTGCCGCGCCGGGCGGGATCGGCCTTGAACTGCGTCAACTGCCAGTCACCGACTGTCTCGAACACAAAGCCAAGGATCCAGAGCAAGACGCCGAGGACCGCCAGCCAGCCCAGGGCGCCGGTGGCGAACATTCCCACTTGGATGGTGAGCGAGACGAAGAACATCACAACTCCCTGGGGCAGATAGACCCGCCGCAGGGCGTAGACGTTGCGTGATCCGGGTGCCGCGGAGAGCATGTCTACATAGCGCGGGTCCTCGTGGCCGCCGCGTGCTCGGACCCCGATGTGGACCGCGAGGCGGACGCCCCACACCGCGACGAGGGCCAGCAGCAGCAGGCGGCGGCCGGCGTCGCCGTGTCCGGCAGACAGCACCCAGGAGATGACGGCTACCACCACGAAGCCAAGGCCCCAGACGGTGTCGATCACGGAGTGCCGGTTCTGCCGCACGGCAACCGCGAAGGTCACTGCCAGCAGAACGATGAGGCCGGCGATGACCCACGGCAGGCTGGCGAGGAAGGCATCAAGCGGGAACGGCGGCATCACAGCACCACCGGCATGCGCGTTCCGGCCGCAGACAGGGGGCCGCGCAATGCGCTGCGTAAGGTGTTCGTGGCGCCGGAGACGTCGGCTCCCGTGGCCTCGCCGAAGGCGTCCAGGATGAAGCCGTCAGCCAGCGAGTTCCATAGCGCCACCCGGCGGAACATGAAATGGCCCGCACCCTTGAGGGAGACGTAGTCAACGGTGGCGGCGACGCCGTCGGCCCGCCGGGCATAGTCCAGTGAGTTGGCCGGGCTGGTCCAGCGGTCGTCGGTGCCGTGGACGATCAAAATCCGGCGGCCGGCCACGGGTTCGACCGGCGTTTCGTGATTGAGCCAGGGGGCCAGCGCCACGACAGCGTCGACCTGCGCATCGTCTGCCACGCACAGTGCGGTGAGGCCGCCCATGGAGTGGCCCAGAAGATACACCGGCACGCCGGGATGTTCGCGGTTGATCCGGGCCAGCGCCCAGCGGGCATCCTGCACCGGGGACATGTCCTCCCCGTTCCATCCCCGGTACCGGTTGCGCAGCGTCCAGACGGCCAGCCCGTGCGGGCCGCCCTGCCGGTTCAGCGCCCGGGCGAAGGGCAGCATCCGGGCAGGGCTCAGGTGCCGGCCGCGGACAGGATCGAAGCTGTCCGCTCGTCCGCCGTGCAGGACCAAGGCGACACCGCGGGTCTCCCCGGCCGCCCCGGCAATGGTCAGCACGGCTTTGGCGGCCGGTCCGGAACGGCCCGCCTCAGGTTCGCGGTCGTCTAGTTTACGCATGGCCACGCGTGTGTCCTTCCAGTCCTTCGTCCGTCAATAACCAACCCTAGGTTGCAGCCGCCGCCCGTCAAGGCCGTCGGTGCCTAGTGTGGATTCGGAGCCGGCGCCCCCCGCGATGGGTGCGGCCAGCGCCCGTGCATTTGACGGTGCCCTTGACGGGGGAATACGGAAAGAGTAGGCATAGGCACGTAAATCTCCGGGCGTCATGCCGGCTGGGAGCGCAGAGAACCGTCCGGGTTGAATCTCACGACGAAATCGACGGTGCAAATAATAATGAACGCAATATCTTTGGATAGCCTGCGGGAGCAAGTGCGCGGGCAGATCATCACGCCCGGCGACGCCGGGTACGACGCGGCGCGTGCGGTCTTTAACGGCATGATCGACAAGCGGCCGGCAGCAGTGGTCCGGGTATCCCAGGTGGCGGACGTCATCGCCAGCGTCCACTTCGCCCGCGACAACTCGCTGGATTTAGCGGTCCGAGGCGGGGGGCACAGCGCCCCGGGCTTTGGCACGTGGGATGACGCCCTGGTCATCGACTTCTCAGGCACCAGGGGCGTGCGGGTCGATCCCGCAGCAGCAACGGCGCGCGCGGAGGCCGGGGCAACCTGGGCTGACTTCAACCACGCGACCCATGCCTTCGGGCTGGCAACTCCTGGCGGCATTGTCGGCTCGACCGGCATCGCCGGGCTGACCCTCGGCGGCGGCATTGGCTACCTGTCCAGGAAACATGGGCTCAGTTGCGACAACCTCCTCTCGGCCGACGTCGTCACGGCAGAGGGAAAGTTCCTGACCGCCAGCGAAAACCAGAACGAGGACCTGTTCTGGGCGCTGCGCGGCGGCGGCGGGAACTTCGGCGTCGTGACGTCATTCGAGTACCGGATGCATCCCGTGGACATGGTCCACGCCGGGATCATCATTTACCCCATCGAGCATGCGGAGACGGTGGCACAGTTTTATCGGGACCACATGGCCTCCGCCCCCGGCGAGTTCGGGGCGTTCCTGGGCTTTCATCAGGGCCCGCCGGTGCCATTCCTGCCCGAGGAGTGGCATGGCAAGCCTGTGTGCGTCATTGTGGGGATGTGGACCGGCGATCTGGCGGAAGGGCCGGCACGGTGGCAGCCGTTCCTGGACGTCGCGCCCGCGGCGGGATCCATGGTGGCGCCAATGCCGTACCCCGTCTTGAACAGCGCATTCGACCCGCTGCAGCCCCCGGGCATGCAGGCCTACTGGAAAGCTGATTTTCTGGCGGAACTCAATGACGGTGCAATCGCCGCGCACATCGAACACGGCAGCAAGGTCCCCAGCGTGCAAACCGCCGTACACCTCTACCCCATCGATGGTGCCGTCCAGCAGGTGGGCGCCACGGACACGGCGTTCGCCAACCGGAACGTGAAGTTTTCGCCCGTGATCGCGGCGCAATGGATGGACGCCGCGGACAACGAAGCAAACATCGCCTGGGTGCGTGACTACGCTGCCGCGCTGCGGCCCTATTCGGCGCCCGGCGGCTACATCAACTTCATGGACGGTGACGACACGTCCCGCGTCGCGGAAAACTACGGACCGAACTATCAGCGGCTGAGGGAGGTCAAAGCCAAGTACGATCCGCAGAACCTCTTCCATGTGAACCAGAACATCGCGCCCGCGTAGGTTGTGCCCAAGGCTTGCGCTGCGCCGGGAGGACGGCGCCCGGGCTTCCGCCGAGAAGGGAGCGCGGCGTCATCCGTCCGGAACGGTCCGGCCCACGACGTAAAGTTTTCGGATGAGGTTGAACTGCTGATGGGCGCCGGACACTCGCACTCCCACACCGAGGACGTCGAGCCGACACCCCGCATGCTGGCGGCGCGGAAGAAGGCCAACTGGATCCTGGCCGCCATCCTGATCCCGCTGACGCTGCTGACCCTGGCGGCCATGGCCATGCTGTGGCCGTCGGGCAGCAAGGACGGCATCAAACTGGCCAGCCCCTACGCGGCTGCCCCCGGCGTGACATTTGACACCGGCAAGATCCAGCGCGTCGTCGTCGGCAGCTGCTCGGATGCCCAGACAAGCGGCGACGCCACCGCGCAGCCCCCGCAGGAGGGCTCGCAATGCACGTTCGCCTACACCGAGCCGGACAAGGGCGGCAACCCGGTGAAAGTCGTCATCAACCCTGACATCGCGAAATCCCACGGAGTGAAACCCGGGGACAACATCCGCTACCTGAACCTGTCCAAGGCACAGGGCGCGTCCGCCGGCCAGGGCTCGCCCGCCTACGTCTTCGTCGACTTTGTCCGGACGCTTCCCATTATCTTTCTGGCCTTGCTCTACGCCGTCGTCGTGATTGCGGTGGCGCGCTGGCGCGGCCTGCGGGCGCTGATCGGTCTGGTCGGGGCCTACGTCGTGCTCGTCTCGTTCATGCTGCCCGGGCTCGTCGAGGGGAAGCCGCCGCTGCTCCTGGCGCTTGTGGGGTCCACGGTGATCATGATCGGGGTGCTCTACTTCGCCCACGGCTTCTCCGCCCGGACGTCGACGGCGCTGCTCGGGACGATGTTCGGCCTCGCCATCACCTCGCTCCTGGCGGCCTGGGCCACCGACGCCGCGAACCTCGCCGGCGTGGGCAGCCACGACGCCGCCACGCTCACCAACATTTCGGACAACATCTCGATCTCCGGCATCATCCTGTGCGGGCTGATCATTTCCGGCCTTGGCGTCCTGAACGACGTCACCATCACGCAGTCATCGGCCGTCTGGGAACTGTGGGAACTCGCCCCCGAAACCAGTGCCCGGCAGCTCTTCGCCTCCGCCATGCGAATCGGCCGCGACCACATCGCCTCCACGGTCTACACCATCGCGTTTGCCTACGCCGGCGCGGCCCTGCCGGTCCTGATTCTCGTCATGCTCTACGAACGTCCGCTCGGGGACGCCCTCACCAGCGCCGAACTATCCGAGGAAGTCATCCGCACCCTCGTCGGCTCCGTTGGACTCGTTCTGGCCGTGCCTGTCACCACCCTCATCGCCGTGCTGGTGGTCAAGGCCACCGGAATCAAGGGAGCCGGGGGCAACGGCCGGCCCGCAGTTCCCGTGCCGGCGCTCGCCGGCGTCGGCGGCGGGTCCGGACCGGCCAGGCCGCGGCCCGCAGACGGCGCGTCCGGAGGGGGCGGGTCCGGGAGCGGGGAATCCGACGGGACCGGCGCGACCGAAGGGACCGAATCGGGCGGCGCCGGGCCTGCCACGCGCCGCGGACGGCGTGCCGCCCTGCGGGGCTGACACGGGGTTCGGCGACACCCGGGCATTCCCGCCCGGCCGGACATTTCCACATAGCTCGGGCGGGATCGGACCGATTTGCCCGTCTTTGAGACAATGGTCGGGTGACTGTTGTAGCAACCCCTCCCGCCCCCAAGCTGGAACTCCCGCCCCTGAAGCTGGGTCCGATCACCGTGGACACCCCCGTGATCCTGGCTCCCATGGCGGGCATCACCAACTCTGCCTTCCGCAGGCTGTGCCGCGAATACGGCGGCGGCTTGTATGTGGCCGAGATGGTCACCTCGCGCGCCCTCGTGGAACGCACGCCGGAGTCGCTGCGCATCATTTCGCACGACGACGACGAGAAAGTCCGGTCCGTCCAGCTCTACGGTGTGGACCCCGTGACCGTCGGCCAGGCCGTGCGGATGCTGGTCGAGGAGGACCGGGCGGACCACATCGACCTCAACTTCGGCTGCCCCGTCCCCAAAGTCACCCGGCGTGGCGGCGGCTCGGCCCTGCCCTGGAAGATCGACCTTTTCACCTCGATCGTCCAGACGGCCGTCAAGGAAGCCTCGAAGGGCAATATTCCGCTGACCATCAAGATGCGCAAGGGCATCGACGAGGACCACCTGACGTACCTCGACGCCGGCCGGATCGCCCGCGATTCCGGTGTCGCCGCCGTCGCCCTCCACGGCCGCACGGCCGCCCAGTTCTATTCCGGCCAGGCCGACTGGTCCGCCATAGCCCGGCTGCGCGAGGCGCTCCCGGACATCCCCGTCCTCGGCAACGGAGACATCTGGTCCGCTGAGGATGCGGTCCGGATGGTCCGTGAAACGGGTGTCGACGGCGTCGTCGTCGGACGCGGCTGCCAGGGCCGGCCGTGGCTGTTCGGCGATCTCATGGCCGCGTTCGAAGGCAGCGACCAGCGGCACCGGCCGGATCTGGGACAGGTGGCTGAAAGCGTGTACCGTCATGCCGAGCTCATGGTCGAGACGTTCGGGGACGAGGGCAAGGCCCTGCGCGAGATCCGCAAGCACATGGCCTGGTACTTCAAGGGCTACGTGGTCGGCAGCGAACTGCGGACCAAGCTGGCCCTTGTCACGAGCCTCGAGGTGCTCCGCGCGACGCTGGACCAGCTGGACCTTGAATCGCCATACCCGGGCGGCGACGCCGAGGGCCCGCGCGGCCGCGCCGGCTCGCCCAAGAAACCCGCCCTGCCCAAGGACTGGCTCCTGAACCGGACACTGGATGACGAGCAGACCCGGGACATCTCCTTCGCCGAACTGGACGTCTCCGGTGGCTGAGACCCGGACCACCGCCCCCGTCCTGGACGGCTACACCTCCCGCGACTCCGCCCGGTGGGTCGAAGAGCCGCCCAAAAGCACGTACCGTTCGGACTTCGAACGTGACCGCGCGCGGGTCCTGCACTCCTCGGCGCTGCGCCGGCTCGGCGCGAAGACGCAGGTGGTGGCCCCGGACACGGACGACTTCGTCCGGACCCGGCTTACGCACAGCCTGGAAGTGGCCCAGGTGGGCCGCGAACTCGGCCGCGCCCTCGGCTGCGATCCCGACGTCGTGGACACCGCATGCCTCAGCCACGACCTCGGCCACCCGCCCTTCGGCCACAACGGGGAAGCGGCCCTCAACGAGGTGGCCCACGCAATCGGCGGCTTCGAAGGAAACGCCCAGACCCTGCGGCTCCTGACCCGGCTGGAGCCCAAGGTCCTCGCCCCCGACGGCAGGCCGGCCGGCCTGAACCTGACCCGGGCGAGCCTGGATGCAGCCGCCAAATACCCGTGGTCCGCCGTGAACGCGCCCGTCATCCACGGGGAGCGGACCAGCAAGTTCGGCGCCTACGAGGACGACCTCCCCATCTTCGACTGGATCCGTGAGGCCGCCCCGGAACGCCGGTCCTGCCTCGAAGCGCAGGTCATGGACCTGGCGGATGACATCTCCTACTCCGTGCACGACGTCGAGGACGCGATCGTCGCGGGCCATTTCCAGCTGCGCTGGATGGACAACCCGGACCACCGTGCCCGCGTCGTCGGCTACGCCAAACAGTGGTACTTGCCGCACAACGACCCGGCCGCGATCGACGCAGCGCTGGGCCGGCTGGAGGCCACGAACGTCTGGGTGCGCGAGGCCGACGGAAGCCGCAAGGCCATGGCTGCGCTCAAGGACATGACCAGCCAGCTCATCGGCCGGTTCTGCCAGAGCGCGCTCGAGGCCACGCGCGCCGTCTACGGCCCGGAAAACCTGACCCGCTACAACGCGGAGCTGATCGTTCCGGATGAGACCGTCATGGAAATCGCGGTGATGAAGGGCCTGGCCACCACGTTCGTTATGACCACCGAGCACCGCCAGCCCATCTACGAACGCCAGCGGGAGGTTCTGCACGCCCTCGTCACCGCGCTGAGCGCCACGGAGGACCGCCATCTGGAACCGATGTTCGCCGCCGACTGGCTCGACGCGGCCGACGACGCCGCGCGGCTGCGCGTCGTGATCGACCAGGTCGCGTCGCTGACGGACGGCTCGGCGCTGGCCATGTACGAGCGTCTCGTGGGCAGCCTGCCGTCGCTGTGGTGACGGCCACCATAGCCGGCCGGTCGGCGTCGTACCCGGGGACTAGGATGGCACTGTGGCTGGCCTGATCAAACGTGAAGACATCGATGAAGTACGCCAGCGCACGGACATCAAGGAAGTCGTCGACGGCTACGTGACGCTCAAGGGAGCCGGGCTGGGGTCCTACAAGGGCCTGTGCCCCTTCCACGACGAGCGCTCACCGTCCTTTACCGTGCGGCCCCAGGTGGGCCGGTACCACTGCTTCGGCTGTGGCGAGGACGGCGACGTCATTTCCTTCGTCCAGAAGCTGGACCACATCTCCTTCCACGAGGCCGTCGAAAAGCTGGCCCACCGGATCGGCTTCGAGCTCCACTACGAGGACGGCGGCTCCGGACCCAACCGGGAAGACATCGGCCGCCGCCAGCGGCTGCTGGACGCGCACAAAGTGGCCGACGAGTTCTTCCGCGCCCAGCTGCTGACTCCCGGCGCCGCGGAGGGCCGCAACTTCCTCTACGGACGCGGCTTCGACCGTGAGGCGGCGGAGCAGTTCGGCGTGGGCTATGCCCCGCAGGGCTGGGACTCGCTGCTCAAGCACCTCCGCGGACGCGGCTACACCGATGCCGAGCTGAAGCTGACCGGCATGTTCTCTGAAGGCGGGCGGGGGATCTACGACCGCTTCCGCGGCCGGCTGATCTGGCCCATCCGGGACATCGCGGGCGAGACCATCGGCTTCGGCGCTCGCAAGCTGTATGAGGATGACCAAGGCCCGAAATACCTGAACACTCCCGAAACCGCGCTGTACAAGAAGTCCCAGGTCCTCTACGGGATTGATCTCGCCAAGCGCAACATCGCCAAGGACCGACAACTTGTGGTGGTGGAAGGCTATACGGACGTCATGGCCTGCCACCTGGCCGGCATACCCACCGCGGTAGCCACGTGCGGCACCGCCTTCGGCACCGAGCACATCAAGATCGCGCGCCGGCTGCTCTCCGACGACGGCAGCGGGGGAGAGGTCATCTTCACCTTCGACGGCGACGCCGCCGGCCAGAAAGCGGCACTGCGCGCCTTCGAGGAAGACCAGCGCTTCGTCGCGCAAACCTTCGTGGCCGTGGAACCCAGCGGCGCGGACCCCTGCGAACTCCGCCAGTCCAAGGGCGATTCCGCGGTCCGGGACTTGATCGGGACCCGCCGCCCGCTGTTCGAGTTCGCCATCCGCGCCACCCTCAAACGCCACAACCTGGACACCGTCGAGGGCCGGATCGCGGCCCTGCGCGAATCCGCGCCCGTGGTGGCACAGATCCGCGACGCCGGCATCCGCCCGGCCTACGCCCGCGAACTGGCCGGCTGGCTGGGCATGCCGGTCGAGGAAGTCAACCGGGCTGTCGGAGTGGCCGCCAAGCGCGCGGCACAGCCTGCATCGGCCGCTTCTGGCGGCAACACGGGCCACGGCCAAGGGACGCGGCAGGGGAGCAGCCAAGGGACCGGGCAGGGCTATGCCGGTTCCGGCCGCGGCATTCCGGGCCCCGGCCCGGGCGTTGCCCCCTTGCCGGCGTCGGCCGTTCTGCCGTCCTTCAACCGGCCTGATCCGCGGGACCCCGTCGCAGCGATGGAGCGCCAGGCGCTCGAGGTCGCCCTGCAGGAACCCGGCATACTCGAGGGCGAGACGTGGGAGCGTTTCTCGGAGGCGCGCTTCTCCACGCCCGCCTACCTCGCCATCCACGAGGCCATCCGGGCCACCGGACTCGCGTTCGCCGGGGATCCGGTGCGCTGGGTGGAGCAGCTCCTGCAGGAGGTCCCTGAGCCGCTGCGTCCGCTCGTGTCGGAACTCGCCGTGGTGCCCCTGCCCGCCAGCACGCCCGAAGGTGTCCTGCGCTACTGTCGGGACATTCTGGCCCGCCTGTTCGAACTCCAGATCACCCGGGTGAAGGCCGAGAAGATGGGCCAGCTCCAGCGTCTGGACGCCTCGGCCGATCCCGAGGATTTCCAGCGGCTGAATCGCGAACTCATGCAGTTGGAGATGCAGCGGAGGTCACTGCGCTCGGACGCCTGAGCCGCCGATTTCGTTTCCCGGGCCGGTGTTTGCTAGGCTTATACCCGCTTCATTCCTCCTTAGCTCAATTGGCAGAGCATTCGACTGTTAATCGAAGGGTTGCTGGTTCAAGTCCAGCAGGAGGAGCGCACAGTCCCCGTTCCGGGTTTCCGGAACGGGGACTTTTTTATACCCGGAGGGGGTATTTTGGGCCGCGCCGGCGCTGGTTCCGCGACCGATTTCCCTACCGGCAAATCCTTTGCTAATGTCATACCTGCTTCATTCCTCCTTAGCTCAATTGGCAGAGCATTCGACTGTTAATCGAAGGGTTGCTGGTTCAAGTCCAGCAGGAGGAGCGGACAGGTCCCGCGGCCGGTGAAAACCAGCCGCGGGACCTTTTTCTTGTCCCGATCAAGGCCCGTTCAGGAGCCGGGGCCCTTCATTGGCCGGGCCTCAGACGAAATACATTTCCACCTGCAGGAAGCGTTGGGCCTCGGCCACCGCGGCCTCGAACGCCTCCCGCTCAGTCGGGGACTTTCGCGGCTCGCGCGGGTGCCATTCGTGCGGCGCCGAATGCACCTGCGTGAAGCCGGCGCCCGGGGGAGCGTAAAAGATGCCGAACCGCTGGACCGGCCACTCCGGGGAGGTCTCCGGGGCCACCAGGAGGGCGGAGTCATACGCGGGGTTGTACCACTGGGCAATCGGGCGGCGGCGGTCCTCGGTAAACAGGCCGGCGGCATACATGGCGGCCGACTGCTGGCTGGTCTGACTGCACAGACGATCCCACCACAGGGGCAGGATTCCGTCGTCGCACCGCTGCCACGTGGCCGGGAGAGGCTGGGGTTCCTGCCAATCGGGCATAAAACAACTTTATCGCCCGCCGCGGACGTCGAACAGGGTGCGCCGGGGCCGGGCACCCCGCGCCCCGGGCCCCGACCCGCGCGCCTCCCGCCCCGAGCCTGGGCTCGTGCCCGCACCCTGTGCCTGTGCCTGTGCCTGTGCCCGCAGTGCGCCGTGTCTGTGCCTGTGTCTGTGCCCGCAGTGCGCCGTGTCCTCGCCCGGGGCTGCGCAGGCACGCTTTCCGCGCCAGCCGGGACATGCCCAGTGCTGCCCTTGGCGCATGGACATAATGCCACTATGCCCAGTCCCCGGCGCGAAGACTGGACATGTCCCTCAGGGGTGGGCGCGAAGAATGAGCATGTCCCTGGGATGGTCCGCTGGCATTGCTTGACATGCCCCGTCCTCGCCGCGAGCGATGAGCATGTCCCCCCGGGGCGGGATGCGGGCCCTACTGGATCGGGGGCACCGTGCTCGGCCGAACGACCAGCCACAGCGCAGCCGCCGCGAGCAGGATGCAGACGGCCTGGACGGCGCCCATGGGTGTTGCGGACTCGACGCCGAGCCAGCCGACCACCGGGGAGACCAGGCCCGCCATCAGGAAGGTGGCCGCACCGAGCAAGGATGCCGCGGTACCGGCCTGGGCACCGTGTTTGGCCAGGGCCAGCACCTGCACGGTGGGGAACGTGAAGCCGGCGCCGAGGATGTAGAACCACAGGGGCACCAAGACGCCCCACAGGCCGAAGCCCAGCTGGTCGAAGATGACAATCAGCACGGCCATGAGGAACATCCAGGCCGTGGAACAGGCCAGGATCCATTGCGGCGGGACGCGCCTGACGATCCTTGCACTGGTCTGGACACCGGCCACGATGCCGAGGGAGTTGATGCCGAAGAGCAAGCCGTACTGCTGGGGCGAGAAGCCGTAGACGTTTTGAAACAGGAACGGCGACGCGGAGAGATAAGTGAACAGGCCTGCGAAGTTCATGCCGCCCACCAGCAGCAGACCCACGAAGATCCGGTCGGAGAACAGCACCTTGTAGCGCTGGCTCGCGGTCAGCCCGGTTTTTCCGCGCAGCTCCGGTGGCAGGGTCTCGCGGATCACGAACAGGGCCGCGATGATGACGCATGTCCCGTAGGCCGCCAGGAACAAGAAGATGCCGGGCCAGGGCATCAGTAACAGCAGCTGGGAGCCGATGACCGGGGCCAGGATCGGAGCCAGGCCGTTGACCAGGGCCATCCGCGAGAACATCCGCACCATCGCATAGCCGCTGAACAGGTCGCGGACCATGGCCATGGCCACCACGCCGCCTCCCGCGGCCCCGACGCCCATGAGGACCCGGAAGAAACCCAGGGTGGCGATGTCTGTGGACTGGGCGGCGCCCAGGGACGCCGTGATGTGGACCGCCGTCGCCAGGATCAGGGGCAGCCGCCGGCCGAACTTGTCGCTCAGCGGCCCCACCACGAGCTGTCCCAGCGCGAACCCAATCGTGGTCCCGGTCAGCGTCAGCTGCACCGCCGCCGCGGAAACGCCGAGGTTCTCTTCCAGGGCCGGGAACGCGGGCAGGTACAGGTCAACCGTGAACGGCCCAAGGGCAGTCAAAGCGCCGAGCGTCAGAATATAGAGAAACTTGCGACGGCGGCTCAGGGAATCACCGGGATTGGGGGGTGTGCTCACAGAGGTCCATCCTAGGGCCCGCAGGGGCGGCCGGCGGGTGGTTGCGCGGGCGCGCCACGGCTTGCCCGAAAAGGGCTCCCAAGAGCCGAAATGATAGTTTTGACACCGGGGTCTGTGCGAAGCTGTCCAGACCCGGCAAGCCCGCGGGAGCGGAACGACGGATGGCACCAGTTAGGCGGGACCGATGAGCGGACGTCACAGCGGCGGGACAGGCGGTGGGCTGCGGATTTCCGCGCTGCCGAAAACCCTGAAGATGATCTCCAGGCTGGCGCCCCGGCAGCTCAATGACGAGATCGCCCTGGCCAAGGTCGAAATCAAGCGCAAGGGCGTCCAGGTCGGCATTGCCGGAGCCTTCTTCGCCGTCGCGCTTGTGTTCGTGGCACTGCTGGTGATCGGACTCGTCGTTGCCGCAATCATGGGACTGGCCACGATCATGCCGGCGTGGCTCGCGGCCCTGCTGGTCAGCGCCGTCTTCCTGATCATCGCCGCGATCGGTGCGCTCATAGGACTGAACAAGTTCAAGGCAGCCCTGCCGCTGCTCCCGGAGGACACGGTCCGCGGCCTCAAGCACGATCTTGGTATCGCCAAGGAAGGCTCTGCATTCGACGCAGCGGTCCTGGACCCGAACTCCGAACAGTACAAAGCCGCCAAGGCCGCCAAGGAGGCCGCCGCCGCCAAAGCGAAGGCAGAGAAGGAAGCCAAGGCTGCCGCCAAGCCCGACCTCGGACCCGCCCCCACTGAGGCAGAACTCCGACGTCGGCTGGATCAGCGCCGCACGCATCTCACCGGTGTGCGGGACGATCTCGGCCGGGAACTCGACGTCAAGACCCAGGCCCAGGCCCTCCTGGCCGCCACCCATGCGCGGCTGCAGGACGGCAAGGAACAGCTCAGCGACAAAATCGCAGGCTTCCGCGCCTCAGCCCAGGCCTCGGCGGGGAAGCCGCCCGCCTCCGCAGAGGGGAGCCTGGCCGGCCAGCTCAGGCAGCGCTGGAAGCCCCTTGCGCTCCTGGCCGCGTCGGGCGCCGCCCTGGTCGTCCTGGTGCGCAAGCTGATCAAGGGCTAGGCAGATCCCTGCACCCAAACGCCAAACCGTTGCCGTCCACGGAAAGGGGGAATCGATGAAATTCATCGGCGCTGGCGCCCGGCCCGGGCAGCCCCTCGTCCACCGCGACGCTGTCTTCACGATTCCCAATGTCCTGACCGTGGTGCGCTTCCTTGGTGTCCCGCTGTTCATCTGGCTCGTCCTCTCCGAGCACGAGTACGGTTACGGTGCCCTCGTGCTCGCCGTCATGGCCAGCACCGACTGGGTGGACGGCTACATCGCCCGCCGCTTCAACCAGATGTCCAACCTCGGCCGCGTCATGGACCCCATCGCCGACAGGCTCTCCCTGATCGCGGTCGCCGTGACCCTCGTGATCGCCGGGGTCGTCGAGTGGTGGTATCTCGCGGCGCTGCTGGTCCCGGACGCGGTCCTGCTGGGCCTGTCACTGTTCTATTTCCACGGCCACCCGGACCTGCCGGTGAGCCGCATCGGCAAGATCCGGACGGGCCTGCTGCTGGTGGGCACTCCGTTGCTGGTGCTGTCCAAGCTCCCGGTGCCCGCCGCGGACGTCTACGCCACGGTCGCGTGGATCTTCCTGGGCCTGGGCCTCGTGGGGCATTGGATCGCGGCCTACAACTACGTTTGGGCCATCATCGGCAAGGGCAGGGAACTCCGGGCTCACGACGGCGGCTCCCACTGATGGTCTGGCTTGCGGTTTTGCTTGCGGTACTTGGCGCCTTCTGCCTGGCGTTTGGGGCACAGCGCCAGGGCAGTGCGGTCAAGGCCGACACCGGCGGGCTGGCGCTGAGCACCCACGGCCTGCTGCGGCTCGTGCGCAATCCGCGCTGGGTTTGCGGGTTCCTGCTGCTGTGCGTCGGGATGGGGATGAACGCGATCGCCCTCGTCATGGCACCCTTGACGGTGGTGCAGCCGATCGGCGCGATCGCCCTGGTCATCACCACCGTGGTCAACACTAAGGACCAAGGTCTGAGCATGAACCGGGCCACAATCGTGGCCATCTCGCTCTGCGTGACCGGCTCAGCGCTGTTCGTGCTGCTGGCCGTCACCGCGACGCAGGAGAATCACAACGTCAGCAGCGAGGACGAGCTGACAATCGTGCTGCTCCTGGCCGTGGCGGTCGCGGCGTTTGGCACGCTCGCCGTCCTGTTCAGGCACCGCATGAGCGCCTTCGTCTACATCCTCGGCGCCGGAGTCCTGTTCGGCTTCGTGGCTGTCCTGACCCGCATCATCGGCAGGCACCTGCTCGACCCCAACGGACAGTTCCTGCTGAACGTGCCGTGGTACAGCGTTGTGGCGATTATTGCTGCCGGCGCTCTGGGATCGTGGTTTGTCCAAAGCGCGTACTCGAGCGGACCGCCGGACCTCGTGATCGCAGGATTGACCGTGATCGACCCCATTGTGGGCATCGCGATCGGCATCGTCATTCTTGGAGAACTGCGTCCGGATGTCCAAGCCGTCACGGCCATTGCCATGGGGACGGCCGCATTGCTTGCTATCGTGGGAGTTATAGCCCTCTCCAGGCACCACCCGGAGGTCACCAAGCGCAAGAAGGACGCGCGGAAGGCCGCGGGCAGGTCCTAGGGCGTCAGTCCAGACTTCGGCTGCAGGCCCGGCGCGCCTGCGCCGACCGCCGGCCGGCCGCCATTGATCCAGCTGTCCTCACAGCGACCACCAGGAGCTCTTCACGTGACCAAGTCCGACAACCAGCCCCCGCTGACCATCCTGATTGCCGCTGACACGTACCCGCCCCACGTCAACGGGGCCGCCCAGTTCGGCTACCGCCTCGCCAAGGGCATGACGGCCCGCGGACACAAAGTGCATGTCCTGGCCTGCCGCCCGGGCAAGGGAGCGAGCTACAGCGAGTTCAGCGAGGAGGCCACCGTGCACCGCCTCCGCTCCCATTCCGTGCCCACGCACGAGTACTTCCGGGTCACCTTCCCGTGGGAGATCAAGAAGGAAATCGGACTGTTGTTCGACCGCATCCAGCCGGACGTAGTGCACATCCAGAGCCACTACATGATCGGCGAGCACGTCCTGTACGAGGCCGTGAACCGCGGCATCCGGGTGGTGGCGACGAACCACTTCATGCCGGAAAACCTGAACCCCTTCCTGCCGTTCCCGCAATGGTTCAAAGACATCATTGGCCGTATCTCCTGGCGGGACATGGGCAAGGTCATGGGCCAAGCCGACGTTGTGACCACACCCACGCCGCTCGCCGCAAAAGCCATGCACCAGCATGCCTTCCTTCGCAAGGTCCTGCCCCTCTCTAACGGCATCGACGCCGCCGCCTACGAGCTGGGTCCCGACGAAACTGTGGAACGCCACGCCAGCCCGACCGTACTTTTCGCCGGCCGGCTGGCGGAGGAGAAGCACGTGGACGTGCTGATCGACGCCGTCGCGAAGACGCCGAAGGACCTGGACATCCACTTGGAAATCGTCGGCGGCGGAGAAGTCCGCCCGGCCCTCGAAGCCCAGGTCGCCCGGCTCGGGCTGACCGACAGGGTCAAGTTCCTCGGCCTGGCCAGCGACGCCGACCTCCGCAAGGCCTACATCATGGCCGATGTCTTCTGCATGCCTGGAACGGCTGAACTTCAGTCCCTCGTCACCCTGGAAGCGATGTCGGCGTCGACGCCGGTCCTGCTGGCCGACGCCATGGCGCTGCCGCACCTCGTGCGCGACGGCGAGAACGGCTACCTCTTTACCCCCAATGACAGCGATGATCTCGCCGCGAAGCTGACCCGCGTCTTTTCGCTGCCCGCCGACGAGCGCGAGGCGATGGGCAAGACCAGCCGCGAAATGGTGGAGAGCCACGGCATCGCGCGCACGCTGCAGACATTCGAGGACATCTACCGCGGCGCGAGCTACGACGACTTCGTCCTCTAGGCAGGCCGCCTGGTACCGAGGCGCCCACTGCGCCCCGCACCGGCGCGACCAGTTCAGTTGCGTGCAGGCCGGCCGCCGTCCGGTGGCAGGCTCCACGCGTGATGCGTCTAGTATTGCTAGAGTGTTTTTGCCCGGAATTAGTCCGGCCCAATGGGCCGGATCCGGTTCCGGGCGCAGGGGGCTATAGCTCAGCTGGTTAGAGCGCGGGACTCATAATCCTAAGGTCCTCGGTTCAAGTCCGAGTAGCCCTACCATTCTGCGGATTTCCCTCATTACGGGTTCCGTGTCCACGGGAGCCGTGGCTGACGTCCGACGTCGGCCACGGCTCCCTTTGCATGGTGGTTCCCGGCGCTTGCAGGCACTTCCGAACTGCGGTAAGTTACTGATCAGTAACATACCGCAGGCGCGAAGCCCGCGGCCTTTTGGTCGCCGCTGATCACGAGTGAAGGAACATCATGTCCAAAGCTGCAATCGACATCCACAACCTGCCCTACGCCGATGGTGACTTCTTCGCGTTCGAGCAGCTGCTCAGCGCCAAGGAGCAGGACAGGCTGGCAGAAGTCCGGGAGTTCCTGGCCCGCGAGGTGAGGCCGATCGCCGTCGATTGCTGGAACCGCGCCGAGTTCCCCATGGATCTGATCCCGAAGCTTGCCGAAATCGACCTGGTCAGCCCGGTGAAAAGGCAGGGCTACTCCAACCTCTTCGCCGGAGTCCTGCACGCCGAAGCCACCCGTGCGGACACGTCGATCGCGACGTTCATGGGGGTCCACGACGGGCTCTTTACCGGCTCCATCGAAGCCCTCGCCTCGCAGGAGCAACAGGACGCCTGGCTCCCGGATATCTACTCGCTCAAGAAGATCGGGGCCTTCGGCCTGACCGAGCCCCTCGGCGGTTCCGACGTCGCCGGCGGTACGCGCACCACGGCCCGGCGCGACGGCGGGAACTGGATCCTCAACGGGGCCAAGCGCTGGATCGGAAACGCCACTTTCTCCGACTGGGTGGTCATCTACGCCAGGGACGTCGACGACAACCAGGTCAAGGGATTCCTTGTCGACACCACGACCGAGGGCTACAGCGCCACGAAGATCGAGAACAAGATCTCGCTGCGTACGGTTCAGAACGCCGACATCATCCTGGACAACGTGGTGGTTCCGGACTTCTTCAAGCTCGCCAACGCCAACAGCTTCCGCGACACGAACAAGGTGCTCAAAGTAACCCGCCTCGCCGTGGCCTGGCAGGCGGTGGGGCAGCAGCTCGCGGCCTTCGACGTCGCCCGTCGCTACGCCGTGGAGCGCAGCCAGTTCGGCCGCCCGATTGCCTCCTTCCAGCTGGTGCAGAACCAGCTCGTGCAGATCCTCGGGAACGCGGTCAGCTCCATGGGCATGATGGTCAGGCTTTCCCAGCTTGAGGACGCCGGCCAGGCAAAGGATGAGCAGTCCGCCCTGGCCAAGGCGTTCACCACAGCGCGGATGCGCGAAAGTGTCGCCCTGGGCCGCAGCATCCTCGGCGGCAATGGAATCGTCACGGACTTCGAGATGGCCAAAGTGTTTGCCGACGCCGAAGCCATCTATTCCTACGAGGGCACGCACGAAATCAACACCCTCGTGACCGGCCGGGCGATCACGGGGATTTCCGCGATCGTCTAAGGCGCGACGTTCGGGCGCCGCTTCGCCGCCACGCCGGGGGGCCGCCTCGCCGCCTTGCGGCGACGCCGGGGCGACGCCTTGGCGCCAGACCGCCCGACGCCCGCTCATCCTGGGCCGCTCTCGAGGGGCGGAAGCAGGACCGAGGGTCGCATGTCAGTCACGAACGCCAGCGGGTTCACGTACTCCTCGCCCCGGCGGACGCCCCAATGGAGGCATGGCGGCGCCGGGCCGCAGTGGCCGGTCTGCACCTGGCCCAGGACGTCGCCCTCCGCCACGGCGGAGCCCGCCGTCAGGGCACTGGCCACCGGCTCGAAACTGCTGCGGAGTCCATTGCCGTGATCGATCGTGATCACCGGCCGGTCCACCACAATTCCGACAAAGCTGACCGTCCCGGCCGCCGGCGAGATGACCGGGGCGCCGTCGTGCGCGGCCTCGACATCGACACCGCGGTGACCACTGAGCCACGGCTTGGCCGGGGGATCGAAAGCGCGCAGAACCGCCGGCCGCGGCCGGAGCGGCCAACTCCAGGAAGGTGCCGCGACTGGCCCGGCCCGGGGGGAGCCCCGGACGCCGGATCTGGAAATCACAAGCTCAGGTGCGGCAGGGAATGCCGCTACAGCGCCGAAAGCCGGGGCGACTAAAGCTGCGGGGGAGGAACCCCCGGGGATCAGTATTCCGGGCGCGGGGGACAGCGCCACGAGCAGTGCCGCGAGCAATTCTGCTAGCAATGCCGCGGGGCAGGCTGGGGTGTTCATGCCTCCAGCCTGCTGCGGCAGCGCGCAGAGCGGAACCGCCAAGGTCGGCTATGTGGACAACCACGCCGGCCACTGCTCCAGCCGCGAAATCCCGCCCCGCAGCCTCCTCGAAACGGTCCTTCGGCGCGGGACCGCTGTAGTACACTTGGTGGAGCAGTTTGCTGTGCCCTCATGCTTGCTCACTACGACGGTCACTGACGTGATACGACGTGATAATCGGATTGTCCAAGCCGGCACGCCTCATTCAGGGGTGCGGGGGAGCAGCAGCTGACTACGCGCATCCAGCCCTCCTCATAAGAAGCCACAAACTTCGGCTGCGGAGGACTGCGCCTCCTGCGGTCCGTTCCCTATGGCACGGATGGGAAGCGCAGTGGATGCCAGGAGCAACGCCCGTCCCGGGTGATTGCTAAACAACCGTCAACTATTGGCAGGGTAAGAGAGCCATGGGCTCTCTCATGAATGACCTGCCGGAAGGAGCGTCGGCATGCCCGTCGTAACTATGCGCCAGCTGCTTGACAGCGGCGTCCACTTTGGACACCAGACCCGCCGTTGGAACCCGAAGATGAAGCGCTTCATCTTCACGGAGCGCAACGGTATCTACATCATTGACCTGCAGCAGTCGCTGTCCTACATCGACCGTGCCTACGAGTTCGTGAAGGCCACCGTTGCACACGGCGGCACCGTTCTCTTCGTCGGCACCAAGAAGCAGGCGCAGGAATCCATCGCCGAGCAGGCCACCCGCGTTGGCCAGCCGTACGTCAACCAGCGTTGGCTCGGCGGTATGCTCACCAACTTCCAGACTGTCTCCAAGCGCATCCAGCGCATGAAGGAACTGGAAGAGATCGACTTCGACGACGTCGCCGGTTCCGCATACACCAAGAAGGAACTGCTGCTCCTTCGCCGCGAACTCACCAAGCTGGAAACCAACCTCGGTGGTATCCGCAACCTGACCAAGGCGCCGTCCGCGCTGTGGATCGTTGACACCAAGAAGGAACACCTTGCTGTCGACGAGGCCAAGAAGCTGAACATCCCGGTTGTGGCCATCCTGGACACCAACTGCGATCCTGACGAAGTCGACTTCCCGATTCCGGGTAACGACGACGCCATCCGCTCCGTCAACCTGCTGACCCGCGTTGTCGCCGACGCCGTTGCTGAAGGCCTCATCGCCCGTAACCAGCGCGCCACCGGCACCACGGAAGCTCCGGAAGAGCCGCTGGCCGAGTGGGAGCGCGAGCTCCTCGAAGGCAACAAGGCTGAAGCTGCTGCAGCGCCTGCCGCTGAAGAAGCACCGGCTGCTGAAGCTGCTGCTGAAGCACCCGCCGCTGAAGAAGCACCGGCAGCTGAAGAAGCGCCGGCCGCCGACGAAGCCAAGTAGTCAGACAAGTAAATCTGGATCTCCCCACATGCGCTCCGGTGCATGGGGGTACCGACAGGATGGCCGCTCACTGGGTGAGCAGCCGTCCTGTCGGTCCGTACACCACATAAATTTCTAGACAGAGGGGTTCACATGGCGAACTACACTGCCGCTGATATCAAGGCTCTGCGCGAGCGCACCGGCGCCGGCATGATGGATGTCAAGAAGGCTCTTGACGAAGCCAACGGTGACGCCGAAAAGGCCATCGAAATCATCCGCATCAAGGGCCTCAAGGGCGCCACCAAGCGCGAAGGCCGTTCCACCGCTGAAGGCCTGGTCGCTGCCAAGGTCGCCAACGGCGTCGGCGTGATGATCGAAGTCAACTGCGAGACCGACTTCGTCGCCAAGGCTGACAAGTTCATCCAGCTCGCCGACAAGGTCCTGGCCGTTGCTGTCGAGTCCGGCGCCGCCGACCTCGAAACCCTGCTGGCCACCGACGTCGACGGCAAGCCGCTGTCCGAGGTTGTCATCGAAGAGGGCGCCGTTCTGGGCGAAAAGGTTGTTGTCCGCCGCATCTCCCGCATCGAGGGCGCGACGGTCGACGCTTACCTGCACAAGACCTCCAAGGACCTCCCGGCTCAGGTCGGCGTCCTGTTCGCTGTTGACGGCGAAGGCGAAGCAGCTGCCACCGCAGCCCACGACGTCGCCGTTCACATCGCCGCGATGTCCCCGAACTACCTTTCCCGTGAGGATGTGCCGGCCGAGCTCGTCGAGTCCGAACGCCGCATCGCCGAGGAGACTGCCAAGGCTGAAGGCAAGCCCGAAGCAGCCATGACCAAGATCGTGGAAGGCCGTGTCACGGGCTTCTACAAGGGTGAGGTTCTCCTCGACCAGGCATTCGCCAAGGATGCCAAGAAATCTGTCGCACAGATCCTCGAAGAGGCCGGCGTCAAGGGCACCGCGTTCTCGCGCTTCCGCGTCGGTTCCTAGTCAGACACGTCAGACACCAGTCAGACATTAGTCAGACACGCTAAGGGGGTGGTCACCACGGTGGCCACCCCTTTTGCATGCACGCACGAGGTACCTGTTCCTGCCACGGCCGGAATGCCGCCTTGGGCGCCCAGCACGATAACCTAACTCAGAGTTCACCAACGGGAAGGCACCATGGAAACCGTCACCACTTCAGCCCAGCCAAAGAAGAACAGGCGCCGCGTCCTCTTGAAGCTCTCCGGCGAGGTCTTCGGCGGCGGGAAACTGGGCGTTGACCCCGATACCGTCCGCGGCGTGGCCAAGCAGATCGCGGCCGCAGTCCCCGACGTCGAGGTCGCAATCGTCGTCGGCGGAGGCAACTTCTTCCGCGGCGCCGAGCTTTCCCAGAGCGGCATGGACCGCTCCCGCGCCGACTACATGGGCATGCTCGGAACCGTCATGAACTGCCTGGCCCTCCAGGACTTCCTGGAACAGGCCGGGGTGGAAACCCGCGTGCAGAGCGCAATCACCATGGGCCAGGTCGCCGAGGCGTATATTCCCCGCCGCGCCATCCGCCACATGGAAAAGGGCCGGGTTGTCATCTTCGGCGCCGGCGCCGGCCTGCCGTACTTCTCCACGGACACCGTGGCTGCCCAGCGCGCCATGGAAGTCCACGCCGACGTAGTCCTGATGGCCAAGAGCGGGGTCGACGGCGTCTACACTGCTGACCCGAAGAAGGACCCGACGGCGGAGAAGCTGCACCGCCTCAGCTACGACGACGCCCTCCGCCGCGATATCCGCGTGATGGACCAGACCGCAATGACCATGTGCAAGGACAACAACCTCACGATGGTGGTCTTCGGCATGGAAGGCGAGGGCAACGTCACCCGCGCCATCCTTGGAGAAGACCTGGGCACCGTCGTCACCCCCTAGCAACGGCTAGGATGTTTTCAGGACCTTCCGCCGCCAGGCGGAAAACACAGGCGCCAGGCGGAAGACACGGGCGCACAAGAAGACGTGCCGCGCCCCGGCCGCCGGGACGCACCAATATCTGAGGAGAGACCGTGATCGAAGAAACCTTGCTCGAAGCCGGGGACAAGATGGACAAGGCAGTCGAGGTAGCCAAGGAAGACTTCGCCTCAATCCGGACGGGCCGCGCGACGCCTGGCCTGTACAACAAGGTCATCGTCGAGTACTACGGCACCCCGACGCCGCTGCAGCAACTGGCCTCCTTCGCGGTCCCGGATGCCCGCACCATCCTCATCACCCCGTACGACAAGACGGCCCTGCGCGACATCGAACGCGCCCTGAGCGACTCCGAGGTGGGTGCCAACCCCTCCAACGACGGCAACGTCATCCGGATCACCATTCCCGAGCTGACCAGCGAACGGCGCAAGGAATACGTCAAGATCGTCAAGTCCAAGGGCGAGGACGCGAAGGTGTCCATCCGCAACATCCGCCGCAAGGCCAAGGAAACGCTGGACAAGCTCGTCAAGGACGGCGAAGCCGGCGAAGACGAAGGCACCCGCGGCGAGAAGGAACTGGACGCCATCACCAAGGCGCACGTGGACGGGATCGACGAGCTGCTCAAGCGCAAGGAAGCTGAGCTGCTCGAGGTCTGATGGATCAGGCAAAGGAGTCCTCCGGCCCGCGCGTCCGGAGACGGGGGAAACAGCGCGACAACCCGACGCCCAAAGCGGGCCGGAACCTGCCCGCCGCCACCGTGTCCGGCGTCGGCATGCTCGTGTGTGTCCTGGGCGGGCTGTTGTTCCTTCCACTGGGCTTCGTTCTGGTCACCGCCACCTTCGCGATCTTCGGCGTCTGGGAAATCTTCCGGGCGCTGGAGGCCGCGGGCACCCGTCTGCCCATCGTCCCGGTGATGGTGGGCACGGTGGCCATGCCGATCGCGGCCTACTTCGGCGGTCTCGAAAGCCTGCTGTTTGCCATGCTCGCCAGCAGCGTGGCGGTGCTGCTGTGGCGGACCCTTGAAGGCGCCGCCGGATCGGCGCGCAGCATCTTCGCCGGGGTCTTCACCCTATCGTGGGTGCCGTTCCTGATCAGTTTCGCGGCCCTGCTGCTGCACACGCCCGACGGCGAGACGCCGATCGGCCTCTGGCCTGACGGGATCCCGCCGGGCGCCTGGCAGATCGCGACGCTGCTGCTCCTGGTGGTGGCCAACGACACCTTCGGGTACCTCGTGGGCGCGTCCCTCGGCAAGCATCCGATGGCCCCCAAAATCAGCCCCAAAAAGACCTGGGAAGGCTTCGCCGGCTCCATCGCCGGGGCCGTCGTCGTCGGTGTGCTCGCCACGGTCTTCGTGCTGGGCAAGCCGTGGTGGGTCGGTGTCGTGCTCGCCGTGGGCATGGTCGCGGCCGCCACCGCCGGCGACCTCGCCGAATCCATGGTCAAGCGCGAGCTCGGAATCAAGGACATGAGCAGCATCCTCCCCGGCCACGGAGGCGTTATGGACCGCCTGGACTCGATCGTTTTCGCCTCGCCGGCGGCCTTCATCCTCTTTTCGGCCGTCGCTGGCGCCTAGGCACATCCGCACCAGCACTCCCGGCGCCTAGAATGGTGCCGAGCAAACCAGCCGAACGGCATCAAAGGAACAAACTAACAGTGGACATTCAACGGCAGATACCTGCGTCTTTTGACCGCGTGCAGCGGAACCAGTATGGCTACAACGCCAAGCAGGTCGACGATTTCCTGCAGCGCGCACGGGTGTCATTCGAAGCTCCGGGCTCGGCCGCACGCGCGGTCAAGAGCTCTGACGTCCGCGCCGTTTCCTTCGACCCGGTGAAGGGCGGCTACGCTGCGGCCGGGGTGGACGCCGCGCTGGACCGGCTCGAAGATGCCCTCGCCCGCCGGGAGCGCGACGAGCTTGTTGCCGAACGCGGCGAGGAGGCCTGGCTGCGCGAAATCGGCCGGCTCGCCGGCGTCCTGCGCGGACGCCTGCACCGCCCCGACGGCCAGCGCTTCCGGCGCCCGTCCAAGCCCAAGGCCCGCAGCTACAACACCACCGATGTTGATGACCTGTGCCACGAGCTGATCGGCTACCTCGAGGAGGATCAGCCGCTGAGCGTCGACAACGTCCGGCGCGCCGTGTTCCGCCCTGCCGTGGGCCGGGACGGCTACGAGGAAAGCCAGGTGGACGCGTTCCTGGAGCGCGCCGTCGAGCTCATGGCCGCCATCGACTAATCCCGCCGGAGGCTGCGGCCGCCGGAGGCCAATTGTGGCGGCCGCTTGACCGCAGGCCGCTGGGCCTCTGCCGTCGCTCCGCTGCGGCCGCCTGACCGTCGAGGCGGCAGCTCCGCCGCACGGCGCACCCGCCAGAACCGTCCGACGCCGGATCAGCGTTCCGTCGCGAGCGGCCGTTCCGGGGTGTGCAGCCGGGTCATGAGCCGCGTCATTGTCCGCGGCACCCGGCCCCGGGTGGCCCGTGACACCAGGACCGTGACGGCGAACGCGGCCGGCACCGTCCACGCGGCGGGCTGCGCCAGCCATGACGGCGTCTGTGCCGCACCCAGCACCGAGCCGGCCACCATCGCGCCGCCGCAGAGCACGCCGCCCGTCGCCATGCCGGCGATTGCCCCGGCGTCCGTCAGCCCCCGCCACCAGATGCCCAGCAGCAGGACCGGGCAGATCGTGGATGCGGTAAAGGCAAACACGAGTCCCACGCTGCCGGCCAGGGCCAGGGATTCGGTCATGGACGCGATTCCGAGCGGGACCAGCGCCGAAATCAGCGCCGCCAGCCGGAAGCCCCGCACGCTGCCGCCAAACACGTCCTGGCTGATCACGCCCGCCAGCGAGACCACCAGGCCCGACGTCGTCGACAGGAACGCCGCGAAGGCCCCGGCCACCACGAGCGCGGTCAGGAGGTCCCCGGCCGCCCCGCCGACCACCCGGCCAGGCAGCAGCAGCACGAGGGCATCGGCCTGGCCGCTCTGGGCGAGATCGGGGGCGAACACCCTGCCGAGCATGCCGTACGCGGTCGGGAACAAATAGAAGACCGAGAGCAGGCCCAGGACAATCAGGGTGGTCCGGCGGGCGGACTGGCCGTCCGGATTCGTGTAGAAACGGACCAGCACGTGCGGCAGTCCCAGGGTCCCGAAGAGCAGGGCCACGAGCAGCGAAATGATCTGATAGGGACCCGTTGGCGCCAGCGCCGTCGGGTTTACCGCAGGAGGCGCGGCGGGGGCGTTGCTGCCGCCCAGCACCAGGAGCATCAACACGATGGGCACCGCCAGCGCGGTCAGCTTGAGCCAGTACTGGAACGCCTGGACGAACGTGATGGAGCGCATCCCGCCCGCCACCACGGTGATGCAGACGACGGCGACCACCGCCACCGGGCCCACCCATGCCGGCAGCCCGGTGGTGATCCGCAGGGCCAGGGCCGCGCCGTGGAGCTGCGGGACGATGTAGAGCCAGCCGACCAGGACCACCACCAGGCTTGTGACGCGGCGGACGGCATGCGAATCCAGGCGCGCCTCGGTGAAGTCCGGGATCGTGTAGGCGCCCGAGCGTCGCAGGGGAGCGGCGACGAATAAGAGAAGCATCAGGTATCCGGCCGTGTAGCCCACCGGATACCACAGGGCGTCGGTGCCGGACAGCAGGATGAGCCCGGCAACACCCAGGAAGCTCGCGGCCGAGAGGTACTCCCCGCCGATCGCCGAGGCGTTCCACCACGGTTTGACCGTCCGGGAGGCCACATAGAAGTCCCCCGTGGTGCGCGAGACCCGCAACCCGTAGAAGCCGATAACAGCCGTGGCGAGCGAGACGGCGGCGAAGGCGGCCACGCCGACGACGGGGTTCACCGCACGCTCACCCGGCCCCTCAGATGGCTGCCCACGCGTCCTGTCATGTGGCCGCCCGGCGGGCGCGTCGCCTGTTGGGTCATTTGTCGCCGGCGAGGTCGCGGTAGCGGGCCTCGTTCCTGGCCGCGGTCCGCACGTACAGCCAGGCGCTGAGGCCGATCACGGGATAGATCCCTGCGCCCAGCAGGACCCAGTCGAAGGGAAGGCCGGCAATCGTGGAGTCCGCCAGGCCCGGGACCAGCCCCAACATCAGCGGGAAAGCCAGCAGGATCAGCAGGAAACCCAAGGCCACCACGAGGCCCAGCCGGAGCTGGGACCGGATGAGCGAACGGACGAACACCTGCCCGGCGTCGGATTCCTCCTCCGCCTCCCGCGAGGCTGCCGCGGAGCGCCCGCCGGTCACCCCGGGGCTGTTCGGTGTGATGCTGCCCGATGTGGCGCTGCCCGCCTTGACGGTCCGCGGGGCTGTGACCCGGACCCGGGTCATGCCTGTGGCCGGATGCGCGTTGCGCCGAGCTTTTCCCGGACGGCCGGCAGATGGCGGCGGCTGATGGGCAGTTCGGCGCCGGCAACGGTGACGCTGGGCCGCGCTGCGGCGAGCAACATGCGGCTGACGTGGCTCAGCGCGACCAAGTAGGAACGGTGGATGCGCAGGAACCCGGCGTCGGCCCACTGCTGTTCGAGGTCGGCCAGCGGTACCCTGATGAGATAGCTCGCATCGGCAGTGTGCAGCCGGGCGTAGTCGCCTTGCGCCTGGACGTAGGTGACGTCTTCGCGCCGGATCATCTTGGTGGTCCCGCCGAGGTCCACGGTGATCATTTCGGGGGCCCGGGCCCCGTCCTTGAGGAGTTCGCTGATGCGGCCGATCGAGCGTGCCAGCCGCTCGGCGCGCACCGGTTTAAGCAGGTAGTCCACGGCCGCGAGCTCGAAGGCTTCCAGCGCGCAGTCCTCGTCCGCGGTCACGAAGACGACGGCGGGCGGGCGGGCGCTGCGCGAAATGGCCCGGGCGATGTCCAGCCCGGACAGCGCCGGCATGTGGATGTCGAGGAAGACGGCGTCGACGTCCTCGGCTTCAAGGGCCCGCAGGGCCTCGGCGCCCGAGGAGGCCCGGTAGATGGCGCCGATCCGGTCATCCCTGCCCAGCAGGAAGGCCAGTTCCTCTACGGCGGGGAGCTCGTCGTCGGCGACGAGGACGTTAATCATGGCACTAGCGTACTGCCGCAGCCATTCTGACCCGCTCAGGCGTCGTGCCGCGGCTGGGACTTGGGGACGCGCATCGTGATCAGGGTGCCTTCGCCGGGCGCCGTCTCGATCACGAGGCCGTTGTCGTCCCCGTACACCTGCCGCAGACGGGCGTCGACGTTGCGCAGCCCCACGTGGTCGCCGTCGCTGTGCCCGGCCAGGACGGAACGCAGCTGGTCCGGGTCCATGCCCACGCCGTCGTCCTCGATCGTCACCTCCGCGAATGCGCCGGCGTCGTTCGCCGTGATGGAGATGTGGCCCGGGCCCTCCTTGGCCTCCAGGCCGTGCCGGACCGCGTTCTCCACCAGCGGCTGCAGGCTCAGGAACGGGATCACGGTGCTGAGGACCTCCGGTGCGATCCGCAGGCTCACCTGCACGCGGTCCCCGAACCGGGCCCGCTCCAGGAGCAGGTACCGGTCGATGCAGCGCAGCTCCTCGGCGAGGGTGGTGAAGTCGCCATGGCGGCGGAAGGAGTATCGGGTGAAATCGGCGAACTCCACCACGAGCTCCCGCGCCCGCACCGGATCCGTGTTGATGAAGGACGCGATCGCGTTGAGCGAGTTGTAGATGAAGTGCGGGCTGATCTGGGCGCGGAGGGCCCGGACCTCGGCTTCCATCAGGAGCGTGCGGTTGGCGTCGAGTTCGGCCAGCTCCACCTGGGTGGCCACCCAGTCCGCCACCTCCCCGGTGGCCCGGACCAGTCCCGCGCCCGCGGCCGGGGCGAACGCGGCCACCACGCCCACCACCCGGGTGCCGGCTTTGATCGGGGCGATCACGACGGCGCGCTCCACTTCCGGCGTCAGCGGCCGGCCGCCTTCGCCGGCGGCCAGCAGCTGGAGTTCGCCCGCCGGAATCACGGCGAGGTGGCCGCCGTCGAGCACTTTTGACGCGAGCCCCATCAGGGCCGGCTTGAGCTCCTCTCCGGCGCCATCCCATGCAAGAACGCCCGTCGTGTCAGTGATGGCGAGGGCATCGCAGCCCAGGATGCTGCGCAGCTGCCGGCTGGCCTTGGCCGCGCCGGCAGGGTTCAGGCCCGTCCGCAGGTACTGGCCGGCGCGGGAGGCGGCGTGGAGTGTCGTGTACGTGGCCCGCTCGGCATCGGTGCCGAGGTCCCGGAAGGAACGCAGAACCTTGAGTCCGACGGCGACGACCACCGCGATCGCCATGGCGATCACCGCGACGGCCGCGGCGGTGAACAAGGGAGAGTCCGGCATGGTGCTCAGCCTACCGTCGGTTCCGGGACGGCCGGCGTTGGGCGGCGCGGAACCGGGGGCGTACCGGTGTTGGGCCTGATTTGTGTCCGCAGGCTGCCGTTTGGCGCAGCAGCGGGACCGTTGAGCGACGCAGGCTGCCCGGGATCTGGAACGTAATGCGCGTCACGGTACACAGTGATTGCAGTCACATTGGCAGGATGGGTCGTCCCGCGCAGACCACGGCAGCCGGTGTGGACTCACCAGTCTCAATGAGGAGGAACCGATGGGTCACGACGCCCAAGAAACGGACGCAGCGGCGGCCGTGGACTTCAAGGAAGTCCAGTCGACGGAGCAGTTCAAGGAACTGCGCAAACGTCACCGCAGCTTTGTCTTCCCGCTGTCCATTGCCTTCCTGCTCTGGTACTTCGCCTACGTCCTGCTGGCCGATTACGCGGTGGGATTCATGTCGACCAAGGTCTGGGGCAACATCAATATCGGCCTGATCCTGGGCCTGCTGCAGTTCGTCTCCACGTTCGCGATCACGGGCTGGTACGTCAGCTACTCGAACCGCAAGCTGGACCCCATTGCCGCCGAAATCCGTCAGGAAATCGAAGGCCACGAATTCGACAAGCACGGCAACCCGGTAGGGGGGACAGCAAAATGACAGTCATGGTCCCCGCGGTCAATGTTCCCGCGGTCAATGTCGCCGCGCTCAAAGACACCACCCTGCTGAACATGGGCATCTTCGCCCTCTTCGTCGCGATCACCATGGTCATCGTGATCCGGGCCAGCCGCAACAACAAGACGGCGGCCGATTACTACGCGGCCGGGCGTTCCTTCACGGGGCCGCAGAACGGCACGGCGATCGCGGGCGACTACCTCTCCGCTGCGTCCTTCCTGGGCATCACCGGCGCCATCGCCATCAACGGCTACGACGGCTTCATGTACTCGATCGGCTTCCTCGTCGCCTGGCTCGTCGCCCTGCTGCTGGTCGCCGAACTGCTCCGCAACACCGGCAAGTTCACCATGGCCGACGTCCTCTCCTTCCGGCTCAAGCAGCGCCCCGTGCGCATCGCGGCGGCCATCTCGACGCTGGCCGTGTGCTTCTTCTACCTGCTGGCACAGATGGCCGGTGCCGGCAGCCTCATCTCGCTGCTCCTGGGCATCAGTGACTGGGGCGGACAAGCCCTGGTGATCATCGTCGTCGGCGCCCTCATGATCATGTACGTCCTGATCGGCGGGATGAAGGGCACTACCTGGGTGCAGATCATCAAAGCGATGCTCCTGATCGCCGGAGCCGCCGTCATGACCTTCTGGGTCCTCGCGATCTACGGCTTCAACCTCTCCGACCTGCTCGGCGGTGCGGTGGAAACCTCGAAGAACCCGAACCTGCTCAACCCAGGACTGCAGTACGGCAAGACCGAGACCTCCAAGCTGGACTTCCTGTCCCTCGGCCTGGCCCTCGTGCTCGGCACCGCAGCCCTGCCGCATGTGCTGATGCGCTTCTACACGGTTCCGACCGCAAAGGAAGCCCGCAAGTCCGTGGTCTGGTCCATCTGGCTCATCGGAATCTTCTACCTGTTCACCCTGGTCCTGGGCTACGGCGCCGCTGCACTGGTGGGTGCCGACACCATCAAGGCAGCCCCGGGAGGCGTCAACTCGGCCGCACCGTTGCTCGCCTTCCACCTCGGCGGACCGTTGCTCCTGGGCTTCATCTCGGCGGTGGCCTTCGCGACCATCCTGGCCGTCGTCGCCGGGCTCACCATTACCGCGGCGGCATCCTTCGCCCATGACATCTACGCCAGCGTCATCGCCAAGGGGAAGGCCGACGCCGCTACCGAGGTCAAGGTTGCGCGCCGCACCGTGGTGGTGATCGGCCTGCTGGCCATCGCCGGCGGCATCTTCGCCAACGGACAGAATGTCGCGTTCCTTGTGGCGCTCGCCTTCGCCGTGGCGGCCTCCGCCAATCTTCCGACCATTCTCTACTCGCTGTTCTGGCGCCGGTTCACCACCCGGGGAGCCTTGTGGAGCATGTACGGCGGGTTGTCCGCAGCCATCATCCTGATTGCGCTCTCCCCGGTGGTATCGGGAGCCAAGACGTCGATGATCCCCGGCGCCAACTTCGCGATCTTCCCGCTGAGCAACCCGGGCATCGTCTCCATTCCGCTCGCGTTCTTCCTCGGCTGGCTCGGGACCGTGCTGGACAAGCGGAAGGAAGATGTCACGAAGCAGGCCGAAATGGAGGTCCGTTCCCTGACCGGTGTGGGTGCCGAGAAGGCCACCAACCACTAAGTCCGGCGCGCCGGCGCCTGACCGGGCACCGGACCGGATCTAACGCAGGAGCTCCCGTGCATCAGCACGGGAGCTCCTCTGCGTTACGGACGGACGGACGGACGGCTGGCGGCCGGGAGGGCGTTCCGGGCTCAGCGCTGCGGGCGCAGCCGGATATTGACCATCTTCAGCTCGTGGAGGCCCTCGAAGCGGTAGACCAGCTCCACTCTCTTGGTGTCACAGTCGATGGAACCCGCAATGTCGGCCGCGTTGGCGCCGTTCCTGGAACTGACGTTGACGCTGGAATAGTTTGGCCTGCAACTGCTGTCCAGCCCCAGGCCGTGCACGCCGAGGGCGAACTCCTCGCGTGAAAGCTTCTCCTTGAGGGCCGGGTCCAGATAGTTTTCATAGGCGTTATCGACGTCGCCGGCGATGATCAGCCTGGTGAACTCGTCCGCGATGCCCCGGGCCTGATTGCTGGCTCCGCCCACCACGTTGATCAGGATGACGCCGCCGACCGTCACCAGCAGCAGGACACCGCCAATGATCCCCAGCACAATCCACAAGGCCTTGTGGCTCTTTTTCGCGGGAGGCCGGCCCGGACCCCCGTAATACGGCGGGCCGTAGTGCGGCGCACCGGTGCTGGGCGGCGGGCCGTAGTGCGACGCGCCGGTCCCCGGCGGCGGGTAGTTTGCTGGTGCGCCTTCGGCCGGCGGAGCAGGCGCCGCCGCGTAGCCGGGCGGCGGGTAGGTGGGCGGTGCGCCGTCGGCCGGCGGAGCAGGCGGGGCCGCGTAGCCCGGCGGCCCGGACGGGGCCGCATAGTACGGAACGGGCGGCTGCCCGGGCACCGGTCGACCCGCTAAAGGCTCGTGCCCGGGCTGCGGCGGTACCGGACGGCGCGGTTCCTCGGGACTGCTCACTGTTCCAGCCTTTCCGGCAGTCCAGACAGCCACTGCCCGTTGCGCAGGGCCGCGTGCGCGGACCCAAGAACTCAAAGGGGACCAACGGACACAGCCTAGCGCCGCGGCCGGCTGCGGCACAGGGCAGAAGTGCACATCATTTACGCAGATCAGAGCTCAGATCACCGCGCAGATCAGGTCTCAGATGAGTGCCAGCCACAAGCACAGATCAGCGGGCCAAGATGCCGCTCAGCTGTCGGCGGATCCGCGTTCCAGCAGCGGCTGGATCCGGAACGGGATCAGCTCACCCATCGCCAGGGCAGTATCGGTCCGGTCGACGCCGTCGCAGGCCAGAATCTTGCCGTTGATCCGGAACAGGTCCTCGGCGTCGAGCGCCACCACCCGCAGGAGCAGATCGGCCGATCCCGTCAGACCGTATCCCTCCAGGATTTCCGGAATGCCGGCGAGCTCCACGGCGAGGCTGCCGAGCTTCTGCTGCTGGACATGGACGGAGATGAAAGCCATCAGCGGATACCCCAGGGACGCGGGATTGATGCGTCGCTCGAAGGACAGGAACACGTGCTTCTTCTCCAGTTGGGCCATCCTGGCCTGCACCGTATTGCGCGACAGCCCAAGCTTCTGGGCGAGGGCAACCACCGTCCGCCGGGGGTCCCGGGCCATGGCCGAAAGCAGGCGGGTGTCGGTGCCATCCAGAGGTTGCATAATGCGCAAGATTAGCACGGTCTGGGCATGCCAAACAGTGCATAATGCTCAACATTTTTACGGGTGGTTGTACCCGATGAGCATTGTGAGTAGGGTCACAATTATCCGGGGCAACGGCGCCCGGGCGGCTGGCGCGCCGCGGGATCACGAGTCCTGCGAGCTCCGGTCAGACGACGTCAGAAGGTGCGGACAACTGTGTTTACCGACGACGCGGGCAAGGGCGGTATCTCCGCCGGGGGCCCCGGAAGCAGTGAAAATTCAACGAGGCGGACGGGCGGCGATCTCGTCCAGCTCATCACTCCGGCGGGTGAGCGCATCAGCCATCCGGAGTTTGATTCCTGGCTCCAGGACGTTAGCGACGAGCAGCTTGGCTCCCTCTATGAGGACATGGTGGTCATCCGCCGGATCGATGCAGAGGCCACTGCCCTCCAGCGGCAGGGCGAACTCGCCCTCTGGCCGCCGCTCCTGGGCCAGGAGGCATCCCAGATCGGCTCGGCCCGCGCTCTGCGCGAGGACGACTTTGTCTTCCCCAGCTACCGCGACAATGGCGTGGCCTACTGCCGTGGAGTGAAACCGGAGGACCTCGTCCGCGCGTGGCGCGGCAATGCGTCCGCCGGCTGGGACCCGTTCACGGTCAACGTTGCCACGCAGCAGATCATCATCGGTTCGCAGAGCCTGCACGCCACCGGCTATGCCATGGGCATCCAGAACGACGGCGCCGACTGTGTCGCGGTCGCGTATTTCGGTGACGGCGCCACGAGCGAAGGCGACGTGAACGAGGCGATGGTGTTCGCCGCGAGCTTCCAGGCGCCGGTGGTGTTCTTCTGCCAGAACAACCACTGGGCCATCTCGGAGCCCGTCCGGCTGCAGTCCCACATCCAGCTCGCCGACCGCGCTTCCGGCTTCGGCATCCCCAGCATGAGGGTGGACGGCAACGATGTCCTCGCCGTGATGGCCGCCACCCGCATCGCCCTGGACCGTGCGCGGCACGGCGGCGGACCGACCTTCATCGAGGCCGTGACCTACCGGATGGGCCCGCACACGACGGCGGATGATCCCACCCGCTACCGGGATGCCAACGAGCTCGAGGACTGGAAGGCCAAGGATCCGATCAGCCGGCTGAAGTCGCTGCTGGACCGCAAGGGCCTGCTGACCGCGGACCTTGAGGCCGCCGTCGCCGCGAAGGCCGACGCCGTGGCCGCGGAACTGCGCGCCGGGACCATCAACATGCCCGAACCGGCACCGCTGGATATCTTCAAGCACGTCTACAGCACGCCCAACTCCTGGCTGGACCGCCAGCAGGAGCAGTATTCCCGTTACCTGGCTTCCTTCGGCGATCCCGCGGAAGCCGCTTCTGAAGAAGGTGCTCGCTGATGACGCAGATGACCTTTGCCCGGGCCATTAATTCCGGCCTGCGCAAGTCCCTGGAAAACGATCCCAAAGTCATCCTGATGGGGGAGGACATCGGGGCGCTCGGCGGCGTCTTCCGCGTCACCGACGGGCTGCAGAAGGACTTCGGAAAGCACCGCGTGGTGGACACGCCGCTGGCCGAGTCGGGCATCATCGGCACCGCCGTGGGCCTGGCTTACCGCGGTTACCGGCCGGTGGTGGAGATCCAGTTCGACGGGTTCATCTACCCGGCGTTCGACCAGATCGTCAGCCAGGTCGCCAAGATGCACTACCGCACCCAGGGCGCGGTCAAGATGCCCATCACCATCCGCGTCCCGTTCGGCGGCGGCATCGGCTCCCCGGAGCACCACTCCGAATCGCCCGAGGCCTACTTCACCCACACCTCAGGCCTGCGCGTCATCAGCGTCTCCAACCCGCAGGACGCTTACACCATGATCCAGCAGGCCATCGCCTCCGACGATCCTGTGCTGTATTTCGAACCCAAGCGCCGGTACCACGACAAGGGCGAGGTGGACGAGTCCGTCGACCTGGGCACTGCGCTGTCGATGGAGAAGGCCCGCGTGGTCACCGAGGGCAAGGACGTGACCCTCGTGGCGTACGGCCCGCTGGTCAAAACCGCCCGCGACGCCGCCCTGGCCGCGGCGGATGAAGGCGTCTCGGTCGAGGTCATCGACCTCCGCTCGCTGGCGCCGCTGGACTTCGCCACCTTGGAGGCCTCGGTCCGCAAGACCGGCCGGCTGGTCATCACCCACGAGGCCGCCCAGTCCGGCGGGCTCGGCGCCGAAGTCGCCGCGAGCATCACCGAACGCTGCTTCTACCACCTCGAGGCCGCCCCGGTCCGGGTGACCGGCTTCGACGTCCCGTACCCGTATTCGAAGCTGGAAATGCACCACCTGCCGGGCCTGGACCGGATCCTGGACGGCGTCGACCGTGCCCTGGGCCGCCCCAACTCCCTCAGCGGGCTGGAAGGATGAGCGCCACCATGATCAAGGAATTCAGGCTCCCGGACCTCGGTGAAGGACTCACCGAATCGGAAATCGTGGCCTGGAAGGTCGCGGTGGGGGACACCGTCACGCTCAACCAGATCATCGCCGAGGTCGAGACGGCCAAGGCCGTCGTCGAGCTGCCCTCGCCGTTCGCCGGCGTGGTCGCGGCCCTGCACGAACAGCCCGGCACCGTGGTCGAGGTTGGCAAACCGATCGTCTCCTTCGAGATTCAGGACGACGGCGGCGCCCCCGGCACCGCCGCAGGCGGCGGCGCGGATACGCCCGCCAAGCGCGAGCCGAACCTGGTCGGCTACGGCGCCGTCCTGGAAGGCTCCGGCCGGCCCGCCCGCCGCGCCCGCACCTTCGCCGCCCCGACGGCGGCCCCGGCAGCAGCACCGATGGTTGCGGCTGCGCCGGTGGTTGCACCGGTCCAGACGCAGGTGCCCGGCCCCGTTGAAACCAGGCCGGCCGCAACAGCGGCGGCCGGGGCTCCGGCGGCCGAGCGTCCGCGGTCCACGCCGCCGGTGCGCAAGCTGGCCAAGGATCTCGGCGTCGACCTCGAGGCCGTCACCGGCACGGGGGAGCACGGCCTCATCACCCGTGACGATGTCCGGAACTTCGTCGGCGGCGGGGACCTGCCCGCTGCCGCCCAGGAACTGGCCGGCACCCAGGATCAGCCAGTTGGGGCGCCGGCAGTTGGGGCGCAGCCCGCCGGGGCACCCAGCGGCGAGCGGGAGACCCGCACCCCGATCAGGGGCGTGCGCAAGTTCACGGCCGCCGCCATGGTGGCCAGCGCCTTCACCGCGCCGCACGTCACGGAGTTCCTCACCGTCGACGTCACCCCCACCATGGAGCTGCTGGCGCGCCTGAAGGCGAGCCGCGCGTTCGCCGGGTACAAGCTCACGCCGCTGACCCTGGTGTCCAAGGCCGTGCTGATCGCGCTGCGCAACCACCCGACGCTCAACGCCCGGTGGGACGAGGCCAACCAGGAGATCATCCAGTTCAACTACGTGAACCTGGGCATCGCGGCCGCGACCCCGCGGGGCCTGACGGTCCCGAACATCAAAGACGCGGACCGGATGTCCCTCCTGGACCTCTCCACCGCGCTGACCGACCTGACCGACACGGCCCGGGCCGGGAAGACCAGCCCCGAGGCCCTCTCCGGCGGCACGATCTCCATCACGAACATCGGCGTGTTCGGCATCGACGCCGGCACGCCCATCCTGAACCCGGGCGAGGCGGCCATCCTGGCCCTGGGCGCGGTCCGGAAGATGCCCTGGGAATACCAGGACGAGGTCGCGCTGCGCCAGGTCATGACGCTCAGCCTCTCCTTCGACCACCGCCTGGTCGACGGCGAACAGGGCTCACGGTTCCTCCAGGACCTCGGCACCATGCTCGCCGACCCGGGCATGGTCCTCGCCATGGTCTAAGCTCCATGGTTCACTGCTCCGCCCGCGCTGCCGGCTGCTCCTTCTTGGGGCGGCCGGCAGCTTCCTTGTGTGCCGGGTTGCTGTGTGCCGGGTCGCTTGGTGCCGGGTTGCTTCCGTCCGGGGGCACTCTGGGGACAGCCGTCGACGGCGGCGGCCCGTCAGTACTCCGGCGGAACGGCCGGGGCCAGGAGCGCCGCGAGTGCCATGCTTTGCAGCAGCGGCCTGGCCCGCCTGACCCCCATAAGTCGACCCGGGCTGCGCACCGAGTGCGGGGTGGAATTGATCAGCCCGAAGGTGGCATGCGCACGCATCCGCAGCTCGGAAGCCTCCGTGCCCTCGTGCAGCCCGGCCAGCACGTCCACCCAGAGTTCAACGTAATTGCGCTGCAGCGTGCGGACCTCGGCCTGGTCCTCGCCGGCGAGGTTGCTGAAGTCCTGGTCCTGGACCCGGATGACATCGGGATTGCTCAGGGCAAAGTCCACATGGAATGCCACGAGGCCGCCCAGCGCCGCCAGGGCCCCGTCGGAATCGGCAACCACCCGGCGGCCGCCGTCGAGCAGGTTCTTACTGACGCTGAGCAGGAGCGCGCCCAGGACCGCCTGCTTGCCGGCGAAGTGGCGGTAGACCGCGGGTCCGCTGACCCCGGCCGCCGCCCCCAGATCCTCCAGCGAGACGCGGTTGAATCCCTCCAGGGCGAAGAGCGTCGCGGCGGCGGACAAGAGGGCCTGCCGCCGGTTTGCCTTGGCTTGGCTCCGCTGCGTGGAAGGGGCGGGGGGTGGCGGTGTCTGGGTGGTCTGGCTGGGCTCGGTCACCGGCGCATCCCCTCGTTGCAGATGGTCCCTGTGTTGGACATCACAGTTAATAGAGACTAACCTAAATCTCAGTTATGCGGTACTAACCGAAATAGCCGGGGCAGCGTGAACCGCCGGTCCGGCACGCAGGTCAGGGAACGGAAACAGTCAATGGAGACAATCGCCAGCCGGGTGGACGCCACGAGCGCAGGCTTTGCCGCGAACCGGGAGGCCCAGTTGGGGCTGGCCGGTGAGTTGAGGGATCGGCTTGCCGAGGCCGCGCTGGGCGGGCCGGTGAAGTCGCGGGAACGCCATGTGGCCCGGGGCAAGCTGCTGCCTCGGGAGCGGATCGACCGGCTGCTCGATGACGGCAGCCCGTTCCTGGAGATCGCCCCGCTCGCGGCCAACGGCATGTATGACGGCGACTCGCCCGGTGCCGGCGTCATCGCCGGGATCGGCCTGGTGCACGGCCGGCAGGTCCTGGTGATTTCCAACGACGCCACGGTCAAGGGCGGGACGTATTATCCGATGACGGTGAAGAAGCATCTCCGGGCGCAGGAGATCGCGCTGGAGAACCGGCTGCCATGTATTTACCTGGTGGATTCGGGGGGTGCGTTCCTGCCCAAGCAGGACGAGGTGTTCCCGGACAAGGAGCACTTCGGCCGGATCTTCTTCAACCAGGCCAGGATGTCCGCGGCGAAGATCCCGCAGATCGCCTCCGTGATGGGTTCCTGCACGGCCGGCGGCGCGTATGTCCCGGCGATGAGTGATGAGACCGTGATCGTGCGGAACCAGGGCACGATTTTCCTGGGCGGGCCGCCGCTCGTGAAGGCCGCGATCGGCGAGATCGTCACGGCCGAGGAGCTCGGCGGCGGTGACGTGCATTCGAAGATTTCCGGGGTCACGGACCACCTGGCCGAGAACGATGAGCATGCCCTGCAGATCGTGCGGGACATCGTGGCCACGCTGCCGCGCCCGGCCGCGCCGGTCTGGGAGGTCGACGCCGTGGTCGAACCCGTGGCGGATCCGGAGGAGCTCTACGGCGCGGTCCCCACGGACGTCAACGCCCAGTACGACGTCCGGGAGGTCATTGCACGGCTGGTGGACGGCAGCCGGTTTCATGAGTTCAAGAAGAACTACGGCACCACTCTGGTCACCGGGTTCGCGAGGCTGCACGGCCACCCGGTGGGGATCGTGGCGAACAACGGGGTGCTGTTCAGCGAGTCCTCGCTCAAGGGCGCGCACTTCATCGAACTCTGCGACCAGCGCGGCATCCCTTTGCTGTTCCTGCAGAACCTCTCCGGGTTCATGGTCGGCAAGGACTACGAGCAGGGCGGCATCGCGAAGAACGGCGCCAAGATGGTCACCGCGGTCGCGACCGCCCGGGTCCCGAAGCTCACGGTCGTGATCGGCGGGTCCTTCGGGGCCGGGAACTACTCGATGTGCGGCCGGGCGTATTCGCCGCGGTTCCTGTGGATGTGGCCGGCGTCGCGGATCTCGGTGATGGGCGGCAACCAGGCCTCCAGTGTCCTGGCCACGGTGAAGCGGGACCAGTACGAGGCCCGCGGCGAGGAATGGTCCGCCGCGGACGAGGAAGCGTTCAAGGCCCCGATCAAGGCCCAGTATGAGGACCAGGGCAGCCCGTACTACTCCACCGCCCGCCTGTGGGATGACGGCGTGATCGACCCCGCGGACACCCGCACCGTCCTGGGACTGGCGCTCGACGTCGTTTCCCGCACCCCGCTGCCGGAGACCTCCTTCGGCCTGTTCCGGATGTGAGCCAGCAATGACCACCACCTCTTCACCCACCACTTCACCGACTGCTTCTTCACCCGCCGCCGCCCCGGCCGCCGGGGCGGCCCTGTTCGGCACGGTCCTGGTCGCGAACCGGGGCGAGATCGCCTGCCGCGTGATCCGGACACTGCGGGCGCTGGGGATCCGCTCGGTCGCGGTGTATTCCGATGCCGACGCCGGTGCGCGGCACGTGGCCGAGGCGGACGTCGCGGTGCGGATCGGCCCGGCCGCCGCGGCCGAGAGCTACCTGAAGATCGAGGCCATTATCCAGGCCTGCCGGGACACCGGGGCCGGGGCCGTGCACCCGGGCTACGGGTTCCTGAGCGAGAACGTCGACTTCGCCCGTGCCCTGGAAGCGGCCGGGATTACGTTCATCGGCCCGGGCGTCGAGTCCCTGAATGTCATGGGAGACAAGATCCGCTCGAAGAACCATGTCACCGGCTACGGCGTCCCGGTGGTCCCGGGCATCGCCGAGCCGGGCATGAGTGACGCACAGCTCATCGAAGCCGCGGCGGGCGTCGGGTTCCCGCTGCTGATCAAGCCCTCTGCCGGCGGCGGCGGGAAGGGCATGCACATCGTCGAACGCCCCGAGGACCTCGAGGCGACCCTGGCGACCGCCCGCCGGGTCGCGGCGAGTGCGTTCGGCGATGACACCCTGTTCCTGGAACGCCTCGTCACCACGCCGCGGCACATCGAGGTCCAGGTCCTCGCGGACAACCACGGCAACGTCATCCATTTGGGGGAGCGCGAGTGCTCTTTGCAGCGCCGGCACCAGAAGGTCATCGAGGAAGCCCCGTCCCCGCTGCTGGAATCCCTGCCCGACGGCGCGGGAATCCGGGCCCGGATCGGCGAGGCCGCCTGCCAGGCCGCGCGCAGCGTCAACTACTCCGGCGCCGGGACGGTGGAGTTCCTGGTCTCGGATGCTGCCCCGGATGAGTTCTTCTTCATGGAGATGAACACCCGCCTGCAGGTCGAGCACCCCGTGACCGAGATGGTCACCGGCATCGACCTGGTCGAATGGCAGGTCCGGATCGCCGCCGGCGAGGAACTCACCGTGACCCAGGACCAGGTCGTGCTGACCGGGCACTCGGTGGAGGCCCGCGTCTACGCCGAGATCCCGGAACGGAACTTCCTGCCCTCCACCGGACGGGTGCTGGTCCTGGATGAACTGCCTGCCGGTTCAGCAGGCCGTGTCCGGGTGGACTCGGCCCTGGTCGAGGGCCTGGAGATCTCCTCGAGCTATGACCCGATGGTCTCCAAGGTCATCGCCTGGGGGAAGGACCGCACCGCGGCCCTGGACACCCTCGACGAGGCGCTGGCCGGGTATACCGCGCTGGGCATCGCCACGAACGTCGAATACCTGCGCCTGCTGATCAACGACGCCGACGTCCGCGCCGGCCGGCTCGACACCGGCCTGATCGAACGCAAAATGCCCGACTTCTCCTTCCGGGGCGTGGGCGAGGCCGAACTCGTTGCCGCCGCCCTCTACGCGATGGCGCAGACGGAGCAGCAGTACCAGACCGTGCCCGCAGCGGGTCCCTGGCAGCGCCGCGACGGCTGGCGCCTTGGTGCGCCGGCCCCGCGGCGGATCAGCCTGGGTGGCCCGGACGGCGGCGTCGCGACGGTCGAGGTGTCCGGCACGGCAGGGCAGGGCAGGGCGACGGTGAGCGTCGACGGCGGGCCGCAACGGACGGCATCACTGCAGTTCCCCCGACGCGATCATGTGGAGCTGACCCTCGACGGCGACGCTACGGCCTACTCAATCGCGCCGGTATACACAGGAACCGCCGCCCCGGGCCGGGACAACCCGACGCCGGGTGCGCCGGCTTCGGACGCCCCGCTGCAGCTCTTCCTCGGCAACGAGGGCTGGTCCTGCCGCCTTGAGGTGCTCAGCCGCGAGGCACGGCTGGCACGGGTGCTGGCCGCGATCGAACGCGAGGAAGGCGCCGCGGACCCGGCGGTGCGTTCGCCGATGCCCGGGACCGTGGTGTCCGTGTCCGTCAGCAACGGCGACACCGTGGAGGCCGGCCAGGTACTGCTCGCGGTGGAGGCGATGAAGATGGAACACCAGCTCGTGGCGCCCCTCGACGGCACCGTGCACATCAGCGTCGGGACCGGGGACCTCGTCAAGGCCGACCAGGTGCTCGCCACGATCCACCCCGTTCACCCGGCCGAGCTCTCCAACGCCGAGGACGCGATTGAGGAAGCCGTCATCGCGATGGGCGCCGCCGAATGACCCCCGACACTGACCCCCGCTAACTGACCACCGCGAACTGACCCAGGCCGGACGGCCACAGCCCGGCGGGCACCCCTTTTCACCAGCCCCACAGACCACCAGACCCACAGACCCATAGACCAGACACAGGAGTCACCAATGGCTAGTTTTGATCTCAGCGAGGACTACCAGGACCTCAGCGACACCGTCCGCGCCTTCGCCGACGAAGTGGTGGCCCCGGTGTCCGCCAAGCACGACGAAGAGCACAGCTTCCCCTACGACGTCGTTTCCCAGATGGCGGACATGGGCCTGTTCGGCCTGCCGTTCCCGGAGGAGTTCGGCGGCATGGGCGGGGACTACTTCGCCCTGGCCCTGGCCCTGGAACAGCTCGGCCGGGTGGACCAGTCGGTCGCGATCACCCTGGAGGCCGGGGTGTCCCTGGGCGCCATGCCGATCCACCGCTTCGGCAACGCCGCCCAGAAGCAGGAGTGGCTGCCGCTGCTGGCCTCCGGCAAGGCCCTCGCCGGCTTCGGCCTGACCGAGCCGGAAGCCGGCTCGGACGCCGGCGGCACCAAGACCACGGCCAAACTGGGTGGGGGAGAGTGGGTGATCAACGGCAACAAGGAGTTCATCACCAACTCCGGCACCGACATCACCCGGCTCGTCACCGTCACCGCGGTCACCGGCCAGGAGGAGCGTCCGGACGGCAGCATCAAGAAGGAAATCTCCACCATCCTGGTCCCCACCGACACCCCGGGCTTCACGGCCGAGAAGGCCTACAACAAGGTCGGCTGGAACGCCTCGGACACCCACCCGCTGACCCTGAACAACGTCCACGTCCCGGAGGAAAACCTGCTGGGCACCCGGGGCCGCGGCTACGCGAACTTCCTCTCCATCCTGGACGAGGGCCGGATCGCGATCGCGGCCCTGGCCGTCGGCGCGGCCCAGGGCTGCGTGGACCAGTCGGTGAAATACGCCAAGGAACGCAGCGCGTTCGGGCAGAACATCGGCAAGTACCAGGCCATCGCGTTCAAGATCGCCCGGATGGAAGCACGCGCCCACACCGCCCGCCTGGCCTACTACGACGCGGCCGCCAGAATGCTTGCCGGCAAGCCGTTCAAGACGCAGGCGGCCATCGCTAAGATGGTCGCAGGCGAGGCAGCCATGGATAACGCGCGGGACGCCACCCAGGTGTTCGGCGGCTATGGCTTCATCAACGAATTCACCGTGGCACGCCACTACCGCGACTCCAAGATCCTTGAAGTCGGCGAAGGCACCACGGAGGTCCAGCTGATGCTGATCGCCCGCGAACTCGGACTGTAGCCGGCCGGAAGGATCACTGATGATCAACAAAGTTGTTGCCAGCGCAGCCGAGGCTGTCGCGGACATCCACGACGGCGCCTCACTCGCCGTCGGCGGGTTCGGGCTGTGCGGCATCCCCGTAGCCCTGATCGAGGCCTTGCATGAGGGCGGTGCCACGGATCTGGAAACCGTCAGCAACAACTGCGGTGTCGACGACTGGGGTCTCGGGATCCTGCTCAAGGACGGCCGGATCCGGCGCACCATCAGCTCCTACGTGGGGGAGAACAAGGAGTTCGCCCGGCAGTACCTTGCGGGCGAGCTGGAGGTGGTCCTTACCCCGCAGGGCACGCTGGCCGAGAAACTGCGCGCCGGCGGTGCGGGCATTCCCGCCTTCTACACGCCGGCCGGCGTCGGAACCCAGGTGTCCGACGGCGGGCTGCCGCAGAAGTACGACGCCGCGGGCAACGTCGCGATCGCCTCCGCCCCGAAGGAAGTCCGCAGCTTTCGCGGCGCGGACTATGTGCTGGAGGAATCGCTGACCCCCGACTTCGGCCTCGTCCATGCCTGGAAAGGCGACCGCCACGGCAACCTCGTCTTCCACGCCACGGCCATGAATTTCAACCCGCTGTGCGCCATGGCCGGGAAGATCACCATTGCCGAGGTCGAGGAACTTGTGGAGCCCGGCGAGCTTGACCCGGAGCACGTCCACGTTCCGGGGATCTTCGTCCAGCGCGTGGTGCTGGCGCCGCAGGGCGAGAAACGGATTGAGAAGCGGACGGTTTCAGTATCCGCCGCGGCCGGTGCAGCAAAACGGGCAGCAGAGCAGGCAGGAGCATAGCCGTGGAAACGAACAAAGCTCAAGAGGCCCCGCCCCGTCCCGAAGCCGTCAGGCACGAATACCGGCGCTCCGCCGTCGAACATCCCGCCGGGGTTGAGACCAAGGGGTGGACCCGCAACGAACTGGCCGCCAGGGTGGCGCAGGAGCTGCACAACGGCCAGTACGTCAACCTGGGCATCGGCATGCCGACGCTGATCCCCAACTACATTCCGGCCGGCGTCGAAGTGGTGCTGCATTCGGAGAACGGCATCCTCGGCGTCGGGCCCTACCCGGACGAGGGTGAGGTGGATCCTGACCTGATCAACGCCGGCAAGGAAACCGTTACGGTCAACAAGGGCGCGGCGTTCTTCGATTCCGCCGCCTCCTTCGGCATGATCCGGGGCGGCCACGTCGATGTGGCCGTGCTCGGCGCCATGGAGGTTGCCGCCAACGGCGACCTCGCCAACTGGATGATTCCCGGCAAAATGGTCAAGGGCATGGGCGGCGCCATGGACCTCGTCTTCGGCGCCAAAAAGGTGATCGTGATGATGGACCACGTGGACCGCAACGGCAGGCCCAAGATCGTGGACACTTGCACCCTGCCGCTGACCGGCAAGGGCTGCGTGGACCGGATCATCACCGACCTCGCCGTGATCGACGTCGTCACCGACGGCGGGCAATCACGGCTGGTGCTGCGCGAACTCGCGCCGAACGTGTCCGTGGAAGACGTCGTCGCGGCCACCGGAGCCGAACTCTTCGAGGAAGACCAGGAACTGACCGTATGAGTGACGCAGAAACGTCGCCGGGCACCGCTGCCGGCAGTCCGCGGGTGATTGAACAGCGCGGCCTCTACTTCGATGAGCTGGAGGAGGGCGTGGTCTATGCCCACCGGCCCGGCCGGACTGTGACGGAGACGGACAACGTCCTGTTCACGACCATGACCATGAACACCCAGGCCCTGCACCTTGACGCGGCCTGGAGTGCCGGGCAGCCGTTCGGCCAGCGGCTGGTGAATTCGATGTTCACGCTTGCCACCGTGGTGGGCCAGTCCGTGCCCCAACTGACCCAGGGCACCATCATCGCCCAGCTGGGCCTGACGGATGTGTCCTTTCCGCGCCCGCTCTATCACGGGGACACGCTGTACACGGAGACTGTGGTCACCGGAAAAAGGCCGTCAGCGTCCCGCCCCGGCCAGGGCATTGTGACCATGCAGCACACCGGGCGCAACCAGCACGGCGACGTCGTGGCCCTCGCCGCCCGCAGCTGCCTGATGTGGACACGCGAGGCCCACGCCGCTGCCGAGCTGGAAGCGGCGCAAAAGGGGACAATAGAGACATGAGTTACCTGATGGGTCCCGCCCTGCTGTTTTGCCCTGCCGACCGCCCCGAGCGGTACCAGAAAGCCGCCGAACGCGCCGACACCGTGATCGTGGACCTCGAGGACGCCGTCGCCCCCGGAGACAAACAGCGGGCCCGGGGCGCCATCCTCGCCCAGCTCGGCGCCACCGGCGACGTCCCGGAGCTGGATCCGAGCCGCACCATCATCCGGGTTAATCCGGCCGGCACGGACGAGTTCGAGAAGGACCTGCACTGCCTCAAGCACACACCCTACCGGCACATCATGCTGGCCAAGGCCGAGAGCGCCGCGCAGCTCAAGGGGCTGGAGGGCTATAGCGTGATCGCCCTTTGCGAGACGGCCGCCGGCGTCCTCAACGCCGCCGCCATCGCCGCCGAACCCAACGTGGTGGCCCTCATGTGGGGTGCGGAGGACCTGCTGGCATCGCTCGGCGGAACCTCCAGCCGCACCGAAAACGGCGACTACCGCGCGGTCGCGCTGCACGCCCGCTCCAGCGTGCTCCTGGCCGCCGGCGCGTTCGGCAAGGACGCGATCGACGCCGTCTACGTCAACATCCCGGACCTGGACGGCCTGGCGCTCGAGGCCCGTGACGCCGTGGCCTCCGGATTCTCCTCCAAGGCCTGCATCCACCCGGGCCAGGTGGCCGTGGTCCGCGAGGCCTACGCACCGACAGAGGCGGACGTCGCGGCGGCCGCCGAACTGCTGGGCGCTGCCGCCTCCGCCGGCACGGGAGTGTTCCAGTTCAACGGCAGGATGATCGACGGACCCATCCTCAAGCACGCCGAGGCCACCCTGCGCCGCGCTGGCCGCGTCGGGTCCTGACCTTGTCCTGTCCGGGTCGCCGCCTCCGGGCGGGTTCGGTGCGGTACTCAGTCTGAACCTCGTCGATTCGTCACGAATGGCCGCTTTGGTGCGTTCCATAGCGGCCATTTGCGTCAGATGGGTGCTCTTGCTGCGCAATCCCGTCCGGGTGCCACGGCCCGACGAGCCGGAGTGAGCGCTGCTAGCCCATGAAAACCGGACGTGCTCAGCGCCGCCAGAGGTAGCGGTTCTCCGGCCGGCCCGCGGCGCCGTAACGGGGCGTGAGACGGGCGTGGCCGTGGATTACGAGGTACTCGAGGTAGCGTCGGGCACTAACCCGGGACAAGCCCAGTTGCAGGGCGAGGCCGGCCGCGGAGACGTCCTCGGAACTGGCCTTGAGCGCATCGATGACCGCGTCCAGAGTTGGCCGGGAGAGTCCCTTGGGCAGCCGCACGGCAGGCTGACCCTGCGGCTCCAGCTGTCCCGATTGTCCCGGCTGTCCCTGCTGGGGGTCCGCCCGTGCGGGCCGGCGGGAGGGAGCCACCAGACGGTCGATGCTTGCCTGGTCCAGCGGCCCGGCCCCGCCCGAGGCCAGTTCGTTGCGCAGCAGGACGTACTCGTCCAGCCGTTCGTTCAATGCCTGCGAAGAGAATGGCTTGACCAGGTAATGCAGCACGCCGCCGGCCATCGCGCCGCGCACCGTGTCCAGCTCCCTGGAGGCGGTAATCACGAGGACATCCACTGGCCGCCGGCGCCCGCGCAACCGCTGCAGGACGTCCAGGCCGGACATGTCCGGCAGATGAATGTCCAGCAGCACCAGCTCCGGCTCCAGCTCTGCGGCCAGATCGATGCCCTGTTGCCCGGTGTGGGCCATGGCCACGACGTCGAATCCGCCGCGTGCCAGCAGGAACCCGTGATGGATCCCGGCCACTGCTACGTCATCGTCGATGATGAGGGTGCGTATGGCGCTCATTGCTTTTGTAGTTCCGTCTCTTTTGTCCCGAGCGCTACCGTGAAGCAGGCTCCGCCCAATGCCGACGAGGACACGGTTGCCCGGCCGCCGCGCCGCAGGGCAACCCGCTGGATCAGGGCGAGCCCAAATCCGCGGCTGTTGATGCCCTCGGCTTCCTTGCTGGTCACACCGGGCTCGAACACCTTAGCGCGTTCGGCCACGGGAATGCCGGGCCCGTCGTCCTCCACCATGATGCTCCGCTCACCGTCGGCGCTCTCGCCGAGCCGGATGGCAACCGTGCTGTCGTAGCCCGCGGCGTCCACGGCGTTGTCGATCAGGTTGCCGAGGACAGTGATGACATCACCGGAGTCATCGGCGGAGCACACCGAATCGGGGCTGACGATGATCTCGATGCCGCGCTCTGCGCAGACTGTGGACTTGGCGATCAGCAGGGCCTGGACCCCGTGATCGGTGATTCCGGGCGCCAGCGGACGGTTCGCGAAGATGGCGTCGTTGTGGCTGCGGCCCAGGTATTCGATGGCCTTGTCCTGTTTTCCGAGCTCCAGCAGGCCGGAAATGACGTGTAGTTTGTTGGCGAATTCGTGCGCCTGGGCGCGGAGCGCCTGCATCACGTCCACGGCGCCGTCGCGGTCGCGCAGGACGGTGTGGAGCTCGGTGCGGTCGCGCAGGATCAGCACCTTGCCGACTTCCCGCCCGTCGACGGTGGCCGCATTGACTTTGCCCAGCAGGATCCGTTCGCCAGAGAGCACGAGTTCCTCCGTGGCCGAACCGGCCGAGAGTAAGCGCTGGACCGCCGGTTCCAGGCTTGCCGCGGCGGCGGTGCCGGTAATGTCCCCTGCCAGTCCGAGCAGCCGGCGGGCCTCGTCGTTGACCAGCGCGACCTTGCCGTCGCCGTCAACGGCAACGAGGCCTTCGCCGAGGCCATGCAGCATGGCGTCGCGCGTTTCCAGCAGTGCCGCGATGTCCTCGGGCTCAAGCTTGTAGATCCGCCGCCAGACCAGTTTTGAGACGTACATCGCGCCGAGGGAACTCAGCAGTGCGGCGCCCAGGAGCCAGCCGAACAGTTGGGGCATATCCTCATCGAGGTCGGCGGCCAGTGTGCTCTCCAGCACGCCCACGGATGCGGAACCGATCACCGTGCCGGCCGCGTCGAAAATGGGTACCTTGACCCGCCAGGACTCGCCGAGCGTGCCCGTCTGGGTGCCCACGTAGATCTCGCCGGACAGCGGCACGGAGGGATCGGTGGAGACGGGCCGTCCGATTTCCGCGGGATTGGGGTGTGACTGCCGGACCCCGGCCCGGTCCGTCACCACCACATAGGTGACATTGGATGCCTGCCGGATGACTTCGGCGATCGGCTGGATGGTCTGGGACGGGGACGGGCTACGGAACGCGTTGATGACCGAGGGGAGCCGGGCAACACTTTCGGCCACACCGATCAGCCGTCCCTTGTAGGCGTCCCGTAGCTGTTGTTCCTGCATCCGGATCGTCACGGCCCCCACCACCGTGAGGACGGCCAGCACGATGCCCAGCTGCAGTGCGACCAGCTGGAACCGGAGGGGAATTCTGTGAACCATGTCACAAGCTTCCCATCCGGGCAGCGCCGCCGCGGACCAAAGACCCGGTCCGGACCGTGACCAATATGACCACTATTACCTCTACGTCCAAATGCTGTTGCCTTTCGCGGCGCGCTCCTAGGGTCGGTGACGTGATTCCAATGATGTGCATCACATTCGCTCAAGGAGAAACCATGTCTTCGCAGAACTTTTTCACGCGGCCCACCTTCACCCGGTCCACTTACAACCGGTCCACTTACAACCGGTCCACTTACACCCGCCGCGCCGCCCTGATTGCCGGAGCCGCCGGAGCCGTCCTGGCCCTGTCCGCCTGCGCGGGAAGCGGAACGGGCGCGGCTGCAGGCTCGTCCGCTGGCGCTGACCCGATCAAGAAGCTGAGCATCATTGTTCCGGCCAACCCGGGTGGCGGCTGGGACCAGACAGGGCGCGCCATGCAGCAGGACCTGCAGGCCAACAAGCTCGTCTCCTCCGCCCAGGTCACCAACATCGGCGGCGGCGGCGGAACCAACGGCCTGGCCAAACTCGCCACCGAGAAGGACGCCAACACGCTCATGGTGATGGGCTACGTCATGGTCGGCGCCGTGGAAACTAATGGGGCCAAGACCCGTCTTGAGGACACGACGCCGATTGCGCGCCTGACCGAGGAGCCGCTGGTCCTGGTGGTGCCGGCGTCGTCGAAGTACCAGTCCGTGAAAGACCTGGTGGAGGACATCAAGGCCAACGGCAAGGGGGTGGCCATCACCGGCGGCTCGGCCGGCGGCGCGGACCACATCCTGGCCGGCCAAATCCTGAAGTCCCAGGGGGTGGAGGCGGACAAACTGAACTACATCGGCTATTCCGGCGGCGGCGAATCCATCGCCGCCCTGCTCGGCAACAAGGTCCAGGCCGGCATCTCCGGCGTCGGCGAGTATGCCGAACAGGTCAAGGCCGGCAAGGTCCGGGCGCTCGCCGTCTCCGGCAAGACCGAGGCTCCGGCGCTTCCCGGCATCAAACCGCTCAAGGACCAGGGGATCGACGTCGTACTCACAAACTGGCGCGGCGTGGTCGCCCCCGGCTCCATCGATGACGCCCAGAAGGCGAAACTGACCGAGGTCGTGACCAAGCTGCACGGGACCGAAGCCTGGAAGTCCACCCTTGCCAAGAACAACTGGGACGACGCCTTCCTCGCCGGTGACGGTTTCAAGACCTTCCTGACCGAGGACATCACCAAGGTCAAAACCACGCTGACCGAGATCGGCCTGGTCAAGTAACAGTGTCTTCCCTCGTATCAAAGTCGCCTCCCGACACAACGCCGGCCAAGCGGCCCACAGGGGAGATCCTCTTCGCCCTCGTGTTCGTCAGCGTGGGTGCGGCAGGCCTGGCGACGGCGGGATCCATTCCGATCCCGCCGTCGGAGACCGGCATCGGCCCGCGGGCCTTCCCGTATATCGTGTGCGGCATGCTGGTGCTGTGCGGCGCCGGCGTGGTCCTGCAGGTCCTCCGCGGCAAGGTCGGGCAGGCCGAGGACAGCGAAGACCTGGACGCGACGGCCAGGACCGACTGGATGGCCCTCGCCAAACTGGTGGGCTTTGTGGTGCTTCACATCTTCCTGATCGAGCCAGCGGGCTGGCCGGTGGCCGCCGCCGTGCTCTTCAGCGGTGCGGCGTGGTCCCTGGACGCCAGGCCCCTCTGGAAGGCGATCGCCGTGTCCGTCGTCCTGGCGCTGGTGCTCCAGTACGTCTTCGGCGGGCTGCTGGGCGTGTCCCTGCCCCCGGGACCGCTGCTCGAGGGGGTGCCGTTCTTCCATGGATAGCTTCATGATGCTGCTTGAAGGCTTCAGCACCGCGCTTCAGCCGGTCTACCTGCTCTATGCCCTGGGCGGCGTTTTCGTGGGCACCGCCGTCGGTGTGCTGCCGGGCATCGGGCCGGCCATGACGGTGGCGCTGCTCATGCCGATCACGTACGCCCTGGACCCCGCCGCGGCGCTGATAGTTTTCGCCGGAATCTACTACGGCGGCATGTACGGCGGGTCAACCACCTCCATCCTGCTGAACACACCGGGCGAATCTTCCTCGATCGTCACGGCGCTGGAAGGCAACAAAATGGCTAAGGCCGGCAGGGGAGCGGCGGCCCTGGCGACGGCGGCCATCGGCTCCTTCATTGCCGGGACCATCGCGACGGTCCTGCTGTCCTTCCTGGCCCCCGTCGTCGCCGATTTCGCCGTCGGACTCGGACCCGTGGACTACGTGGCGCTCATGGTGGTGGCATTCCTGACCGTCGGCGCGCTGTTGGGTGCCTCCGTCCTGCGGGGCCTGGCCTCCCTGGCGCTCGGGCTGTTCATCGGCCTGATCGGCATCGACGACAGCACCGCCCAGCAGCGCTTCACGTTCGACAACCCCACGCTGGTGGACGGCGTCGATATGGTCCTCGTGGCCGTGGGCCTCTTTGCCCTCGGCGAGGCGCTCTATGTTGCCTCCAAGCTGCGGCACGGTCCGGTGGAGCTCATCCCGGTCAGCAAGGGCAAGAACGCCTGGCTGTCCAAAGAAGACTGGAAGCGGTCCTGGAAACCGTGGCTGCGCGGGACATTCATCGGCTTCCCGATCGGCACGGTCCCGGCAGGCGGTGCCGACGTGTCAACGTTCCTGTCCTACGCGGCCGAGCGCAAGCTCGCCAAGGGCGCCAACAAAGCCCAGTTCGGCAAGGGCGCCATCGAAGGCGTTGCAGGACCGGAAGCGGCCAACAACGCCGCAGCCGCCGGAGTCCTGGTCCCGCTGCTGACGCTCGGGATCCCCACGACAGCCACGGCGGCCATGATGCTCACGGCGTTCCAGCGATACCAGATCCAGCCCGGTCCGCTCCTGTTCGAAAACCAGGGCGCCCTGGTCTGGACGCTCATCGCCTCGCTGTACGTCGGCAACCTCATGCTCCTGGTGCTGAACCTTCCCCTGGTAGGCCTGTGGGTGAAGATCCTGCAGATCCCGCGGCCCTACCTTTACGCGGGCATCCTGGTCTTCGCCGCCCTGGGCGCCTTCTCGGTGAACTTTGCAGCGACCGACGTCGGCATCCTGCTCGTGGTGGGCATCCTGGGCTACTTCATGCGCCGCTACGGCTACCCCGTGGCGCCCATGGTGGTGGCGATGATCCTGGGGCCGATGTTCGAGGTGCAGCTGCGGCGCTCGCTGCAGCTCTCACAAAACGACCCCACGGCCCTGTTTTCCTCCCCGTTCGCGGTGGTGGTCTACGCGTCCATGGCGCTGATCTTCGCCGCCTCGTGGTGGCTGCGCCGCCGCCAGGCGAAATTGGAGGCCGCGCCGGCGAAGGAAGAAGTGTCCGTCTAGGCCGGGTGGTTCACTGGTTTGCCGCAAATGGCCGGAAAGGCGCTCGCCATTCCGGCCATTCGCGGCAAACGGGCCTCAGCCCTCCGGCGGCAGGCGCGAGGGCGGGATGACGACGGACAGCGGCGTCCGGATCCAACGCTCGCCTGTCGCGTGGAACTCGGCCCTGGTGGAGAAACGGTAGAGGTAGCTGCGGGCACGCACCCAGCGGGGCCGTTCGCCGTCGAACGGGTCGTGGCGCAGCAACCGCAGCATCGGCCGGTCCGCCGCCAGCAGCTTGGCCAGGAATGCATAGAACCATTCCTCATGCACGGTCCGCAGCGGCAGGAACCACATCAGCCAGTCAAGCCGCAGGTGGTACGGGGCGTACTGGCGCGGGAGGCGCCGGACGTCTCCCGGCTTTCCTTTGAATCCGTACTCCCGCCAGTCGGCGCCGTCCCCTGGGTCCTCGTCGAGGGTCCCCTCCACCACGATCTCGATCCGCCGCTTCGTGACGCTGCCGAACGCGCCGTAGGTATTCACAAGCTGCCAGCGGTTGAAAGATGCGTTCATTAGCTGGTAGTGGGACAGGAGATTCTCGATGGGCCGGTAGCTGAGCACCACGAGCAGGACGGTGGCAAACAGGACCACCACAAGCCACGCGACCGGCGCCTGGGTGCCGGTTCCGGCGTCTGTTCCTGCTGCTGCGGACGCGGCAGCTCCTGCGGACGCCGTGTTCCAGTCGAGCGGGATCGCCGGAACCAGGGCGTGGGCCACGGGATCGCTGACCGCCGCGAAGGCCAGGACGATCGCCATCCAGTTCAGCCACGCGAAATTTCCGGTCGCCACCAGCCAAAGCTGCGTGAAGATGATGATCCCGGCGGCGGCGCTGGCCAGGGGCTGCGGAGCGAAGAGGAAGAACGGCACCACCAGCTGGGCGAAGTGGTTGCCCAGGACCTCCAGCCGGTGCCATGCCTTGGGCAGCAGATGGGCCTGCCGGCTCAGCGGCCCCGGCATCGGCTGGGTCTCGTGGTGGTAGTACAGGGCCGTCAGGTCCCGCCACTCCGCGCCGCCCCGGATCTTGATCAGGCCGGCGCCGAACTCCAGCCGGAACACCAGCCAGGCCAGCAGGATCAGGATGGGCCTGGGCGGGGGAGTCTGGTCGGAGCCGAGGAACGCCACCGTGAACCCGGCCTCCAGCAGCAGCATCTCCCAGCCGAAGCCGTAAAACGTCTGCCCCACGTTCACGATCGACATGTACAGCAGCCACAGGGCCAGGAACGCGAGCAGCGGAACCCACGGCGGGCCAAGCTGGGGAAGCCCGGCGATGAGCGTGGCGGCAACCGCCATGCCGCCCAGGCAGACCGTCCGCAGCAGCCGGTCCGAGTAGCGCCAGCGGAACAGGCTGGGCCGCCCCCGGCGGTTGAACCACTCGAGGTACTCCGGCACCGGCAACAGGCCGCGCTCGCCGAGGAGGGCCGGGAACTGGTTATACGAGGAGAGGAAGGCCACAAAGAACAAGGTGGCGATGCTGCGCTGCAGCACCTGCCGGGCGAACTCGTATTCCGGCGCGTCGAACCACGCGGTCCACTCCACGTTTTCCACGTTACGCCTGCGATCCGCGGCGTCAACGTGCGGCGTCAACGTGCGGCGTCATGCAGAACCAGGCCTGCGCCCAGTTCGCACTTCGCGGCAATGTTGCGCGGCGACACTGCCGCGAAGTGCGGACTCGAGCGGGAGGACGGAGCCCCGCCGCGGTGCGGGATACTTGAATCATGCAGCCGCGTAAAATCGTCCTCCTCGGGTCCACCGGTTCCATCGGCACACAGGCGATTGACGTCGTCGACGGCGCCCCGCACCTTTTTGAGGTCGTGGCGCTCAGCGCCGGCGGCAGCAACCTCGAACTCCTGGCCCGGCAGGCCGTCCATACCCGGGCCCAGGCCGTCGGCGTCGCCGCAGGGGACGCCTCAGCACTCAGGGCCCTGATCGACGACGCCGCCCGCGTGGCAGGACTCCTCGGCTACAGTCCCGAACTCATCACCGGCCCTGATGCCTCCACACGGATCGCGGAAATCAGCGCCGACGTCGTCCTGAACGGCATCACCGGCTCGATCGGGCTGGCCCCCACCCTCGCCGCCCTCAAGTCCGGCGCCACGCTGGCCCTGGCCAACAAGGAGTCCCTGATCGTCGGCGGCTCACTGGTCAAAGCCGCGGCCCGCGAAGGCCAGATCGTCCCCGTGGATTCGGAGCATTCGGCCATTGCCCAATGTCTGCGCTCCGGCTCGGCCGCGGAAGTGGACCGGCTGATCCTGACGGCGTCGGGCGGCCCGTTCCGCGGCAAGACCCGGGACGAACTGCACGACGTCTCGCCGCAGGACGCCCTGGCCCACCCCACGTGGGACATGGGCCTCATGGTCACCACCAACTCCGCAAGCCTCGTCAACAAGGGCCTGGAAGTGATCGAGGCGCACCTGCTCTTCGACATCCCATTGGAGAAGATCGACGTCGTGGTCCATCCGCAGTCCGTGGTGCACTCTATGGTCCAGTTCGTGGACGGTTCCACGATCGCCCAGGCCTCGCCGCCGGACATGCGGCTGCCCATTGCCCTCGGCCTCGGCTGGCCGGACCGTGTCCCCGGCTCCGCCCGCGCCTGCGACTGGACCCAGGCCACCAGTTGGACCTTCGAGCCGCTGGACACCACGGCGTTCCCCGCCGTGGGCCTGGCCAAGGATGCGGCCAGGCAGGGCAGCACCTTCCCGGCCGTGTTCAACGCGGCGAACGAGGAAGCCGTCATGGCCTTCCATGCCGGGCGGATCCGGTTCACCGACATCGTCGACACCATTGACGCCGTCCTCAGCGAACACACAGGGTCCTCCGGGCTGACGGTGGAGTCCGTGCTGGATGCTGAACGATGGGCACGTGCCCGCACTCACGAACGTTTAGCCGTCAGAAGCGTCTAGAAAGCCAGCGTCAAGGAAGCAGCAGATCACGCCCATGAGCCCCGTCCTTCTCTTTATTCTCGGTGTCGTCTTCGTGGCGATCGGCATCGCCGTGTCCATTGCCCTGCATGAAGTCGGGCACCTGCTGCCGGCCAAGCTGTTCAAGGTCCGCGTGACCAAGTACATGATCGGGTTCGGACCCACCGTCTGGTCGAAGAAGCGGGGCGAAACCGAGTACGGCCTCAAAGCCATCCCGCTGGGCGGCTTCGTGTCCATGATCGGGATGTACCCGCCGAACAAGGACGACGGCACCGTCCGTCCGTCCAGCACCGGCATGTTCCAGTCCCTGGCCTCTGATGCCCGCTCCCTGGCCCACGAGGAAATCGGCCCGGGCGATGAAAACCGGGTCTTCTACCGGCTGCCGGTCTGGAAGAAGATCATCATCATGCTCGGCGGCCCCGCGATGAACCTGCTGATCGGCGTCGTGCTGACCGGAGTGCTGCTGATGGGATTCGGCATCGCCAGCCAGACCACCACGATCGCCGACGTCTCCAAATGCCAGGTCAAGGCGGGCGAGACCGTGGACCCGAATTCCGCCGACTGCAAGCTCACCCCGGCGGCATCAGCCGGCCTCAAGCCGAACGACACGGTCACGTCCTTCGACGGCAAGGCCGTCACCAGCTGGGACGAACTCACCGGCTGGATCCGCGCCTCCGCGGGCAAGCAGGTCAGCGTCACCGTCCAGCGCGACGGCGCGACCGTCACCACCACCGTCACGCCCGTGCTCTCGTCCCGGCCGGTGGTCGGCGCCGACGGCCGCCAGGCCAAGGATGCCGAGGGGAAGCTCCAGTACCAGGACGTCGGATTCCTGGGCATCGGCGCCCAGACGGCACTGGTCCCGCAGCCCGCGTCCTCCGTCCTGCCGATGGCGGGGGAGAACATCAAGCAGGTCGCGGGGGTTGTGGTGAACCTGCCGGCCCGCGTGGCCGGCGTGGCCCAGGCAGCCTTCAGCGAGGAGCCCCGTGACCCCAACGGCCCCATCAGCGTGGTGGGCGTGGGCCGGGTGGCCGGCGAGGTGGCCGCCATGGAGCAGGTGCCGCTGCAGTCCCGCTTCGCCGCCCTGGTAGGTTTGCTGGCCGGGCTCAACTTCGCCCTGGCCGTCTTCAACCTCATCCCGCTGCTGCCGCTCGACGGCGGCCACGTTGCGGGCGCGCTGTACGAGGGGGCCCGCCGCCAGATCGCCAAGCTGTCCGGCCGCCCGGATCCCGGAGCCTTCGACATCGCCAAGATGCTCCCGGTGACCTACGTGGTGGCGGTGCTGCTGATGGGCATGGGGGCGTTGCTGATCTACGCCGACATCGTCAAACCGGTATCTTTGTCAAACTAGGCTAGAATCGGCCCATGAAAGCCGCCGTATACCTGCGCCAGTCCCTAGACCGTGACGGGCAGGGCCTAGCCGTTGAGCGCCAGCGACAGGACTGCACCGCGCTCTGTGACGCTCGCGGATGGGAAGCCGTGGAATATGTGGACAACAGTTTCAGCGCCAGCACGGGCAAGGCTCGCCCCGCCTACACGCGAATGCTGGAGGATATCGGAGCAGGCCGCATACAAGGCGTAGTCGCATGGGACCTGGACCGGTTACACCGCCGCCCCATCGAGCTTGAGCACTTCATAGACCTAGCCGATAAGCACCGGCTGGCGCTTGCCACGGTTACCGGAGACGTAGACCTATCCACGGATAACGGGCGACTCTACGCCCGCATCAAAGGCAGCGTTGCCCGCGCCGAAGTGGAGCGCAAGAGCGCCCGCCAGCGCCGCGCCGGGCTCCAACGTGCCGAAGCCGGTAAGCCGTGGGGCCCGCATCGCCCGTTCGGTTTCGAGGGTGACAAGACCACTCACCGCACCGAAGAGGCTGACGTCATCCGGGGCATGTATGCGGATCTGCTGGCAGGCATCTCACAGCACGAGATAGCCCGGAATCTGAACACCCGCGGGATCCAAACCACCCGCGGCGGGGAGTGGGTACAGTCCACCGTGCGGGAGCTGCTGCGGAACCCGCGAAACGCCGGGCTACGCCGCTACAACGGCGAAATCATCGGTAAGGGCGACTGGGAACCCATCGTCAGTGAAGAGACGTGGCGCGTAGCGGCCCAGCGTATGACAGGCGGCGGGAATGGCGGGGGACCGCGCAAGCACCTGCTAGCCGGCGTCGCTAAGTGCGGTGTCTGCGGTGCAAACATGGTCACGGCGTATCTGCCCGGCAAGGTTCGGACCTACGCATGCACTACGGGTAAGCATGTCGCCAGGAAAGCCGAAGCCGTAGAGGAGCTGGTAACTGAAACCATCCTCGCCGTGTTGGAATCCTCGCCGCTCCCTAGCCTGTCGGCTGACAAGAAAGCGCCAAAGTACAGCGAACTCTCAGAGCAGGCCGACACGTTGCGCCGCCGGCTGGATTCCCTCGCGGTTGAATTTGCGGACGGCGACCTCACAGCATCCCAGCTGCGCGCCGCCACGGACCGGATGCAAGCCCGCATAGCCGACATTGAGCAGGCCATGACTAGGCGATCTGCCAGCGCCGCCCTTGCGCCCCTGGCAGGTTCACACGACATGCGGAAAACGTGGGAGGGGCTGAGCATTGCACGCCGCCGCTCCATCATTGACGCTCTCGCCGTTGTGACAGTTCACCCGGTGAAGAATCGCCGGAATCCTGAACCCGGATCCGTTGAGATAGCACCGCGCCAGGACTAGCCACGCCACGCCCGAAGGGGACGCAGTTGGACAGTGGTGCATTTTCGTGTAAAGTGTTTCAAGTCGAGGTCACAAGTCTCGAAATTGTCAGGCCAGTCTAAGGACTGGCCTTTTTCATGTCGCCGCGCCATGCGGGGACATGATTGGACACTGGCGTTATTTCGTGTAAAGTGTGTCATGTCTGCGGGGAAGTGTGACCGCGGTCGGGCCGGTTCGAGTGACCGGCCTTCTTTCTGCCCCAAGCGCACTGGGTTTGGTCACTGAATGACAGGCTTGTCATTTGCCTACCGCGTGGGTTACCCTAGTCATGGCTGCGGATACGTGGCTGAACTTTTAGGTCGATCTTCGGATCGGCCTTTCGTGTTTAACGCCACCGGCGCCCGTTTAGCGGGACGTTGAATTACATATTTGTCATTTGCCCGACACATGGGTTACGCTATGGGCACCTAGCCGGAAGTCTCGAACAAGGCAGGCCCCCCCGGTGTAAGTGGCCCGGAGAAGCAGTAGCACCCTTGGGTCCGTCCCTAGGAGCAGAAGTAAACCGGACCGTCTTTTGAGACAGCCGGCCCCCGACTAGAGGTTCGCCCACTAGCGCAGATACCCCGCCGTACTTCCGCGGGTGAAGTTAGCCCGTCGCTCACGGCACGCCGCAAGGCTCTAAGTCGCCCCTCCAGCGTAGTACCTGAACCGATCACACCCGTGGTCGGTTTTTCTGTTTAACCGTCACATCGAAGGCCCTGGATCACTCCGGGGCCTTTCCCATTTAAGGAGAAACCATGAACACGGACGCCCCAGAGCTCGCCTCACTCACCGAAGCCGCAGCCCGGTACAAGTGCAACCCCCGCACCATCCGGCGAATGATCGAACGGGGAGAGCTGACCGCCTACCGCGTCGGCCCGAAGCTCCTACGCATCGACATTCGGGAAGCTGACCGCGTATTCACCGCAACGGCTGACGATGAACGCTGAAACCCGCGCCCACATTCAGCAAGTCGCCAGCTCATGGCCACAGCTCACCCGCGAACAGATCGACCGCGTAACAACCATCATCCAAGGACAGGGCACTTAAATGACCGCAAAAAACAACCGCCCGGCGACTAGCCGAACGGTTGAAATCTCGTGGGGAGATTGCAACCAGTTTACACGCCGGCGGCGTCCCATCGTCCATTCTTACGCGCCGCAGATCATCTCAACTGCCACTTGGATCCATTGGGAAATCCGCCGCCACCTGCTTGAAACCGAAACCCCCGGCAAATTCGGGACCTACACCATGGAGACTGCCGCATGACAGACGACTACGCGCAGCCGCCAGAAGACTACTGGGCAGGCAGGGCGGACGCAGACGCGCCGCCCGCGGGAAACCTCAAGCCGCGCAAACTGTCCGAGATCAAGGCCCCTCCGCCTACCCAATGGCTGGCAAAAGGATGGATCCCGTACTCAGAAATTACCGTCCTAGTAGGGGAAGAGGGGCTAGGCAAGTCCCTGGCATGGGTACGGTGGGCCGCCGCAGTCACCGCAGGCCGCGCCGATCAGTCGATCAGCCTCCCGGCCCGGAAGCCGCGGGACGTCGTTGTAATCGTCACGGAAGACAACCCCGGCGAAGTGAAGGCCCGGCTAGCCCTCGCGGGCGCTGACCTGGATCACGTCTACCTGTTTTCAAGCGAAGCTGACGGCACAGGGAACCCGGTATTCGGTAACGCCATGAACGGCGATATGGCAACCCTGGACGCCTACCTAAGCCAACAGGAAATAGACGCCGCACTCATTGTCGTGGACGCATGGGTGGACACCGTAGCGGGCTCTCTGACGCTCAAGGACTCCCAGCAGGCCCGCCAGGCTATGCACCCATGGAAGATGCTCGCACAGCGTCACCGGCTCGCCGTGATCCTCATGACGCACACTAACCGCATGTCAACAGCCAATACCCGCGACCTCATGGGATCCACGGCAGTACTCAGGCAAAAGGCCCGCATGGTCTTGTTTGCTGCACGCTCACCGGAGGACAAGGAATCCGGCGGCGATTACGTGTGGATAGGCCCGGACAAATCCAACGTAACGGGCATCTCTGACGCGGTGAAGTATCGGCTGAAAATAGCGAATGTGCGGCCCGCAACTGACGACGACCCCGGCACCACGGCCTGCCTGGATACCTACACCAGGGCTCACACGGTTATTCGGAACCTGCTTGCTGAATGGAAAGAGCAGGAAGACCAAGCTACGCGCCCGAAGTCGAAGCAGGAACAGGCCCAGGACGCCATACGCGAATTCATGGCCAACCATCCGAACGGGTGCCCGACCGAAGACCTCAAGCAGCACCTAGAGGAACTCGAGTTCGGAAAGACCGCATCCGAAAACGCCCGGAAGGCGCTGGGAGTATCGAGCCCCGCAGGCTACGGCCAACCGTATGTCTACAGGCTCAACTCTCAGTCTTCCTACTCTGACCCTATTAGTCAGGAACCTAAGAACTCTAGGAACACTAGGAACACTGAGCCTAGTCGAGCCGTCAGAGTTCCTAGTCTCCCTACTCTTCCTAGCTTCCTAAGTAATGGAGACGAACTAGGAACCATCTCCCCATGCCATGCGTGCGGCGATCCGCTAGACGACGGCGAACACGGCCACCACCAGGAGTGTGCCGCGTGAAGCTCACCCGACAGGACCTCGTGGACCTCTGCGAAATCTACAAGGCCAAAGCCCTTGAGGAACACGCCCTTTTCCGGCAATGGCGGGACAGGGCGCTAGAAGCCGAGAACCGCCTGGCCATATACGAACCGGGCGATGAACCCGCCACCACCACCACCGAAAGCGAGTAACACCATGGGCAAATTCGACAACCTCAACGACAGCCAGCTCCCGGACATCCTCCGCCGGATCCGGAACCTCGAAACCGCATCACCGCTAAACAGCGCAGCCATCGGCCGCGGCGGGCTCACCGTGTACGACGGCGGCGTGATCGACATTGAGAACGGCGGGCTCATCGTCAACGGGACCGCCACGGTTCACGGCGTCCTCAACGCTGACGGGACCATCTCATTCACAGGCCCCGTCACGATCTCCGGGCCGCTCACCATCTCCGGAACAACTGAAATTACCGGAGATACCACCGTGACGGGCACGCTCACGAATAACGGCCCGACCAACCTCAACGGCGCAACAAAGACGACTGGCACGCTCTCCGTCGAGGGCGTGACCACCCTGAAGAATGACCTCAACGTAACCACGGGCGGGAAGGTCAAGGTTGGATCAGCAATGACCCTTGACCCCGGCGTCTCATCCGGCGCGCTGGTGTTCTCCAACGGCGCCCAAGTCTTCACCGACGCCACAACCATCCAGGTCTACAAGGGCGGCAGCGTCGTGCAGATGGACAACAGTTCAGCCAAGCTGCAAGCCACTGGCGGCTACGTGAACGTTGACAGCAGCGGGGTAAACCTCAACGGCCCACTGAGAAACAGCGGCGGCTCAACCATCACCGGAGAAACCGCCAACGTCTACATGGACGCCTCAGGCAACATCAAGCGGATCGTCTAGCGGCATGGGAACCCGACGCCCCTACTTCAACAGAGTCGTCCCTCACACCTGGACCAATCCGGGCCGACCAAGCACGCCAGGAATCGCGTTCATCGGCCTAGGCGGATTGAACGCACACCTCACCCTCGACGAAGCACTCGACCTCAGTAACCATCTTGTCGACCTCGTAGAACACCTCGAACAGGAGAACTAACATGACACGCCCCACACCCAACACCGTCAACTTCATCGCCGCCACCGGCTACGCACCCCACGGACGCCCGCCGGCCGACCTCATCGACAAGAGGTTCGCTCCGATCTTTTCGCGGCTCGACAAGCTCAAAGCCAACCGCTCCGACGCGGAAACGCTGGTCAATCACCTAGCCGACCCGGCACGCGACCTCGAAGCCACCGCAGCAGACGACGCCGCAGCAGCCGCAGCCATCGCCAAGGAAAAGAACGCCCCCGACCGGGTCAACGAAATCAAGCTCGCAGCCGACCGGAAACAAGCAGGCCTAAACCTCGCCGGATACGCCGAAGCAATCCGGGCAGTCGAAAACGAAGCCGAAGACCTCCGCGACAGCATCGCCCCCGACACGGCAGCACTCGAAGCCCACCGCGAAAAGATCCACGACATGGTCGAAGCCCTCCGGGAAGAACACGCGGCGTTCCTGCAAGCCGAATCCGTCCACCAGTGGAACACCCGCGGGATCCTCCTGACGCGCCCCAACTACAACCCCCAGGACCTACTCCCCGCCCTCGCTGCATGGTCAGGCGCACAGCGCTACGAGTCAGCCCCAACCTCAGCCCTGTTCTCCACTCTCGCCGACACCCTCACCAACTAAGGAACCAACACCATGACCGAAGACATCGCAGACCGTAACCGCCGCATCCGCGCCAACCTCGCCGCCGCAGCAGCAGCACGCCCCAAGGTAGACAACCAGGGCAAGCCGCTCACAAAGAGCACGTTCCTTTATGACGACATGGGCCGCCTCATCACGGCGACCGCCGACGACAACGGCTAAACGCCCCAAGCAGGACCACCCGCCGATTCTCAGCCATCTGATGACCGGCGGGTGGCATCCCCGCCCCGGCACCCTGCATAGCCGTCGGCATAGTTACCATGCCTGTCCGCAAGGGTCATCAATCGACTTGGTTGATGACCCGCGGCGCGATACTCGTCTCTACGACGCTCTACAGGGGACTTTGGGGCATCTACCCACCTGAATATTTGAAGCGATTTGAGGCCCATCTGAGGCCGTTTGAAAGGAAGAATTTATGAGTGCTGTAAGGGCACCGAATGGCCTTGGGCAGGCCGGCAAGAAACTATGGTCCACGGTCACGGACGCTTTTGACCTCGGAGAACATGAGCTGCTGGTGCTGCTCGAAGCGTGCCGAACAGTTGACACGCTCAACGAGCTGGACGCGGCACGCAAGGCAGAGGGCAGCGTCATAGATTCCCCGCATGGGAAGAAAGCACACCCCGCGGTTGTCGAAGCCCGGCAACAGCGCCTTGTGTTGTCCAAGCTGCTGTCATCGTTGGCTATCCCCGCTGAGGTGGCTGAATGATTCCGAAGCGTAAGGCCGTGACGGATGTTCCGGCGCGGTTGGCAGTCTTTGAGCCTGCCGACTGGGGAACAGTGTTTGAGTGGGCACGGGCCCGCCGCACGCACTTTGAGCCACTGAGGCGCACGGCATCGGCTCGATGGATGGAACTCACCGCCGAATCCCACCGTGTTATCAGTGCCGTCCTGTTACGTGGGGAGCTGTCCTGATGGCCGGCAAAAAGGATCCCAGGAATGATAGGCATTACCGGGACTTGAGGGACCGGCTGAAGCGTAAGAGCGCCCGCGAAGGTGCACCCTGCCATATCTGCAAACACCCGATTGATTACCTCCTGTCTTACCCGTCTCCTATGGCTTTCCAAGCGGACCATGTTGACGCTATCGCCGCTGGCGGGGACGTCTACGGGGAACTGGCACCGTCCCACGCAGCCTGTAATGGCAGGCGGCAGGCTAAGCCGCTGGATCAGATGAAGCAGACGTTCGGGAAACTCAAAACGTCTAGGGAGTGGTGAGCCGTGCGGGTAGGTAATCAGAGGCCGCGGATTGAGCTGATCCCCGACGCCACATATTCGGCGGGGGATGAAGCTATCGAGCTGGCAGCGCTGGCAGGGCTGCACATGGACGACTGGCAGCAGCACGTTCTGCTGGGCTCTATGGGATTGCGCCCTGATGGGCGGTGGGCCGCGTCAACAGTTGGTCTCGTACTCCCCAGACAACAGGGGAAATCTGTTGTCCTGGACGCCCGGCAGCTCGCTGGGCTGTTCCTGCTGAATGAACCCCTGGCTATCTCATCGAGTCACGAATTTAAGACCACCAGTGAATCATTCCGGCGGATCCTCACCCTTATTCAGGAAACCCCGGAGCTTGATCAGAAGGTATCGAAGGTTTCGACCTCGCACGGTAACGAGGGCATCGAGTTGAAGAACGGGAACCGGCTGCGGTTCATCGCCCGTTCCGGCGGTTCCGGGCGTGGCTGGTCCGCTACGACCGTCTACCTTGATGAGGCTTACAGTCTTCAGAATAAGGAAATGGCGGCAATGCTCCCGACGATGGCCGCGAACACCCTGCATGGCAACACTCAGCTATGGTTTGCCAGCAGTGCCGGTATGCCTAACAGTGAAGTCCTGTCGGACCTGCGGGAACGCGGGAAGAACCCGGCGTCGGAGCGCCTGGCGTACTTTGAATGGTCAGCACCAGATAACGCCGCGTCCGGTGATTTGGACGCCGCCTACCAGGCTAATCCGGGGCTTGGGATCCGCATGAGTCTTGAGCATGTGGAGAACGAGCGGGACACCCTTGGGGATGAAGAGTACCGGCGGGAGCGGCTTGGCATTTGGGCGAAGCTCGGAGGTGAGTCGGTGGTGCCGGCGGCTGTATGGTCCGACGCTCGGGATGAGGACGCACGCCCCGGCGACGTCGTGGCATTCGCTGTGGACGTGCCACCGGGCCGCGAGTCCACCACTATCTGCTCTGCATCACTCCTGGCTGACGGGCGGATCCATTTTGAAGTTGTGGACCGCCGCGAGGGCACGTCATGGGTTGCTACCCGCCTTACTGAACTCAAGGAACGGTGGAAGCCTGTAGCCGTAGTGGTGGACGCCGGTTCCGCTGCTGGCGCTCTACTGCCCGACTTGCAGCGTGCACGGATCCGCACCCAGCAAATCAGTTTGAGGGACTACGCGCAGGCGTGCGGGGCGTTCTATGACACGGTGATGCAGGGCAAGGCCAGTCACGTCGGGGAACCCGTCCTAGATGCTGCCGTGGACGCGGCACGGCAAAAGCACATCGGCGAAACGGCGTTCTACTGGACCCGCAAAAATGTTGTCTCGGATATTTCGCCGCTGGTCGGGTGCACCAATGCATTGTTTGGTTTGCAGTCGAAGGCAAAGCGGGCAAGCAACAGCATGACCGGGCGCGTCGTCGTGCTGTCCTAGACCGAACCACGAAACCCCCGCCAGTCATCACGACGGCGGGGGTTTTTCGCTGTTAAGGCTGCACTGCCGGGAAACAGTACAGTCGTGCTAAATCTCCGCCGAAGGGATGAGCACGCGGGCTATCGCTCCAATAGTGGGGGCGAGCTTCAAGACTGTCGCCCGTGACGTCGAAGATTCCGTGTCAAATGACACAGCTACTCCAGTGCAGGGCATGGACGGCAAGACGTACACCCGCCCCGAACCGCAACCCGAACCACTGGCGGCGCCTGCACCTAAACGCAGGCCGCCAACGGCACGGAAAAGCCCCGGACCAATGAAGGGTGCCGGGGCGGTTCCTACGCGCTGAGGCAGGCCCTCAGTCCGTCACGCTGTACTTGGCAGCGAGGGCAGCAAGTGCAGTGCCCGCGGCGAGTGCCTGGGAAACCGTCAGGCCGCCCTGCGAGTAGTCGGCATTCAACTCGAACTGGACGCCGCGCTCAAAGGTGAACGTAGTTTCGATCCGCCAGCCGTCGCCAGTCTCGGAAGGGCCGTCGAAGTAGTCCGCCGGCAAATCCGGGTGTGCTGGATCCATTGCCTGGACGAAGCCCTCGGGAGCGGCTGGGGTAACTGTGGCGCTGTTCATGGTGGGACCGTTCTTTAGTGGTTGGTGTTGAGGATGCTACCGGGCAATGACAACGGACTCCCAAGGGGAGAGCTATTTCTAGGTGAGTATCCCCTTCCCCAAAAAAGCCCGACGCCCCCGACCTAGTGCAGCGCCATTTACCTACGACGAGTAGACCCGGCCCGGTGTTGGGACGTGTCTGGTCATAGCCTTGGGCGCCGTGATCAGGGGAACCTCGCCCCGGCGGTTCGGGGACATTCAGGAAGGTTTGTTACCGCGCCCTGTTGAGTACGTCGAAGGGCTGAAACACGCAGGCGGAAGCCTGGAACCGGGCAAGGGACTGGGAACGCGCCTTGACTGGATCCCGGCCGCCGCCACAACTCACTAGGAGCCGTGGGGGACCGGGAGGGTTAGGCCACTATGTCGGACATGAGGCAGCCGAGCACTTCCGCCAGATCGCCGATCTCACGGACGGTTAGCACCGTTTCCCCAGAGAGCTTCTGACTCAGGGCCTCAGTCGAAATGCCAAGCCAGGACGCGACTGTCTCAGAGGTCATTCCGACTGCTTCAATGCGTTCCCGGATCAGCTCTAGCGTCATGTCGTAATAAGAGACCAGCGTGGCGCTCATGCTGCCCGCCCTGCCCAGTAGATAACGGCGGCGGGGTAGACAGCCGACATTGCGGACATTGCCGCCCAAATCAGGACCGCGGCGAGGTTCTCAGCACGGCGGCGAAGTGTGGAGTGTTTGCCGGTAGAACTCACGGCAGGGGACTGGGTATGCTGGTGCACGTAATCGCTCCTATTTAGCGGTTGCCACGCCCCGGACTGTTTGCAGCAGTTGCGGGGCTTTACTTATGCAGGAACGATAAGTTCATCCCGGTCAACCTTTTCGGCTAACGGCATCCTGCGTCCAGCGCATCGGGGCCGCGGAGATGTCCCGCGAGGTCAACAGCGCTGCGGTCGGTCCCGTGCCCGGCCCTGCGGCCCGGCCCGCCCAGTCCCGTTGCCCGGCCCTGCGGCCCGGCCCGCCCGGTCCCGCGCCCGGCCCTGCGGCCCGGCCCGCCCAGTCCGGCCCTGCGGCCCGCCCCCCTTTCACCCAGGGCGCAGCCCAGCCCGATTCCGCTGTTTTTTACTTCTAAGCTTATTTCAGCTGATTTTTACTAATCAGTTGAAAGTGATTGATTATTGAAGATCACCTCTCTAGGCTGGGGTCATGTACGTCATGACGATCGACCAGCGCGGCAGTACCGGCGACGTCGACCGGGTCCCCGGCCTCCTGAAGGACCTCGGCGCGCTCTCCACTTCGGGGCGCTTTGAGCGCTCAGTGGGCGATGAGGTCCAGGGCGTGGTGGAACACCCCGACGAGGTCGTGGAGATCGCCCTGCATGCCCTGCGCAGCGGCCACTGGTACGTCGGCATCGGGGTGGGGGAGGTGCACCAGCCGCTGCCCGCCAGCCCGCGGGAAGGCTCCGGCCCTGCTTTCGTGGCAGCCCGGGCAGCCGTTGACCGCGCCAAAGCCGCGGCGGCCCATGTGCCGCTTGCGGTGGTTGCCGGCGGCGGCCGGCGCGGTCGTCCTGCGCCTGCGGCGGCGGCGGGCGGGGACGCGGCGGCAAAGAACGGTGACGCCGCGTCCGAAGCGGCGAGGGCCAGCGCCAACGCGGAGGCGGTGCTGCGACTGATCGGCCGCCTGGTCCAGGACCGGACCGCGGCGCAGTGGAAGGTGGTGGACGTGCTGCGCTCGGTGCGGCAGGGCCCGGGGGTGCGGCAGGGGCAGGGCGGGGTCCACAGCGGCCACGGCAGCCAGAAAATTGCAGCGCAGAAACTCGGAATCACGGAGCAATCGGTGAGCCGCGCAGTCCTGCGCTCCGGCTGGCAGGAAGAATGGGCGGCGAGGCCGGCCGCCGCAATGCTGCTGTCCTTCGCCAACGACAGCACAGAAGGAGACCGGTGAACGCCCTCTGGATCACCCTGGCCCTGCTCACGGCCGGCTTCGTCGGCTGGCCGGTCACCGCCCTGGTCTTCCGGCTCGCCCGGACCATAGACGACCGGGTTGATGCCGGCGCCAGTGCCGCCGGCCCGGCGACAGGGCCCGCGGCAGAGGATCCCGCAGCAGACTCCACCGCCGACGTCGAGAGCCCCGCGCCGGCAGCGGACGCCGCCTCGCGCGACTCCGCCGCGGATGCGGCGGCCGCGGACGATGCCGCGGTCAGCAGCGCGCGCATCCTCCGGGGCGGCGCCATCATCGGAGTCCTCGAACGGTTCGCGGTGTGCCTGGCCGTCCTCGCCGGCCAGCCCGTCGCCATCGCCTACGTCGTGGCCATCAAGGGCCTGGGCCGCTTTGCGGAGTTGAAGGCCACCCCCGTCGCCGCCGAGCGGTTCATCATCGGAACCCTGACGTCCATGCTCTGGGCGGCCGGCGTGGCCGCGGTGGTCAAGGTTCTGGTCCTCGGCTGACCGCGTGCCGGGCCGGCCCGGATGGGAACCGGGCAACCAGGGCGATAGTGTATCCATATGACTGTTTTTGCTGTGGAGTACGTGTACGACGCCGAATCTTCCGAGGTCCGCGATGCCAGCCGCCCGGCGCACCGCGCATGGACCGCGGAACTTGCCCGCGAGGGCGCGCTGCTCGCCAGCGGCCCTTACGGCGACGGCGCGGGCGCGCTGCTCATCTTCAAGGCCGCCGACGAATCGGCCCTGAACGAGCTCCTGCGGCAGGACCCCTTCGCAGCCGCCGGCGCCATCTCGGGCACGCGCACCACTGTGTGGGCCCCGCTGACCGGCCTTCTGGCCGGGCACGCAGCCTAGCCCGTTCCGCCCGCACCTTCGATACTTCGATACCAAAAGGGAGTCCACGTGACCTCGGTCAGCCTGGGAATGCCGTCAGCACCGCCCCCCGTCCTTGCCCCCCGCCGCAAGACGCGCCAGATCAAGGTGGGATCCGTGGGCGTCGGCTCCGATTCGCCCATCAGTGTCCAGTCCATGACCACGACGCCGACCACCGACATCAACGCCACACTGCAGCAGATCGCAGAGCTCACGGCCTCCGGCTGCGACATCGTGCGCGTCGCCTGCCCGTCGGCCGATGACGCCGAAGCGCTGCCGATCATCGCCAAGAAGTCCCAGATCCCGGTGATCGCGGACATCCACTTCCAGCCGAAGTACGTCTTCGCCGCGATCGAGGCCGGCTGTGCCGCCGTACGCGTGAACCCCGGCAACATCCGCAAGTTCGATGACCAGGTCAAGGAAATCGCGCGGGCCGCGAAGGACCACGGCACCTCCATCCGGATCGGCGTCAACGCCGGATCCCTGGAACCGGGCATCCTCAAGAAATACGGCAAGGCCACCCCGGAAGCCCTCGTGGAATCCGCCGTCTGGGAAGCCTCGCTCTTCGAGGAGCACGGTTTCCACGACTTCAAGATTTCCGTCAAGCACAACGACCCCGTCATCATGGTCGCCGCCTACGAGATGCTGGCCGAAAAGGGTGACTGGCCGCTGCACCTCGGCGTCACGGAGGCCGGACCGGCATTCCAAGGCACCATCAAGTCCGCGACGGCGTTCGGCGCCCTGCTCTCGCGCGGAATCGGCGACACCATCCGTGTCTCCCTCTCGGCCCCGCCGGTGGAGGAAATCAAGGTGGGCAACCAGATCCTGCAGTCGCTCAACCTGCGCCCCCGCAAGCTGGAAATCGTCTCCTGCCCGTCCTGCGGCCGCGCCCAGGTGGACGTCTACACGCTCGCCGAGCAGGTCACCGCGGGCCTGGAAGGCATGGAGATCCCGCTGCGCGTGGCCGTCATGGGCTGCGTCGTCAACGGTCCGGGCGAAGCTCGCGAGGCCGATCTCGGTGTTGCCTCGGGCAACGGAAAAGGCCAGATCTTCGTCAGGGGCGAGGTCATTAAGACTGTCCCCGAGGATCAAATTGTTGAGACACTGATCGAAGAGGCCATGCGTATCGCTGAAGAGATGGGGGACGCCGATGGCGAAGATGCTCTCAAGGGTAGCCCCGTGGTTAGCGTCTCGTAGGGACGGCTCCGCTCCCGGCGTCGGTGTCCGTGTCCTTGGTGGCGCGGACACCGGAGCCTTGCTGGCGCTGGCGCACCGGGACGCCGTCGCCAATGTCTTCATCCTCTCGCACCTGGAGTCCGCCGGCACGGCGTCCCCCACGGCCGGAGGCGCCAGCATCTTTGGCGTGTTCGACGGCGGCACCCTCCTCGGCGCCTGCTGGGCCGGCGCCAACCTGGTGCCGGTCGAGCTGGACCCCGAGCTCGCGGGCCTCGTGGCCATGGCCGCGCACCGCTCCGGTCGCCGCTATGCGTCGATCTTTGGCCCCGCAGAAACCGTGCTGGCCATCTACTCGGCCCTGGAGCAGCTCGGCCAGGCCGCCCACGAAGTCCGGGACGACCAGCCGCTGCTGACCATCGCGGGCCCGCCAGCCGTTCCGCCCGAGCCGGCGCTGGGCTTTGGCCAGCTGGCCGACTTCGACAAGATCCTGCCCGCGTGCGCCGCCATGTTCGAAGAGGAGGTCGGCTACTCGCCCTACCTTGGCGGCAGGGAGTACTACAGCCGGCGGGTGAAGAGCCTGATCCGCCAGGGCCATTCCCTGGTGCACCTGAACGCTGCCGGCGATGTGGTCTTCAAAGCCGAACTGGGCGCCGTCACGCCGGAAGTCACCCAGGTCCAGGGCGTCTGGATGAATCCAGAGTTCCGCGGACGGGGCCTGAGCGCGGGCTATATGGCCGCCGTCGTCGTCCTTGCACAGACCCTGGCGCCGGTCACCAGCCTGTATGTCAACGACTTCAACACCAAGGCCCGCGCCACCTATGACCGGGTGGGCTTCCGCCAGGTGGGCACGTTCGCTACAGTGCTCTTCTAGCGGGCAGCTGCCGGCTCCCAGCGCGACCACAACGCCGACTCCCACGCCGGCGCCGGTCAAGGCGTACTCGAGCGAGGGGCTGTCGGCCATCGTGGCGAAGTTGAAGGACGCCCAAGGCAAGCCGCTCAGCGTGATGTCGGCCGCCGATCTCAAGAAATCGGTCGACCAGGCAAAATCCATGCTGGCCGCGATTTCGGTGGAACCGGCAGAGTGCGCGCCGTTGGCACTTGGCGGACAAGCGGCATCAACCGAAGGCGTTGCGGTCGCGGCCGGGGTGGCCCAGGATGCGGCGACAGGCGCCGCCACAGCGATCTCCCTGGCGTCCGGCGTTGATCCCAAGGTCATCGAGCGGGGACTCGCCCAGAGTGATCAACTCAACAAATGCTCCACGCTTTCGTTCACGATCGCCGGCACCAAGGCGGACCTCAAACTGACCAAGCTGGACGGACTCGGCTCGACCCCGACCAAGATCGCGTACCGGACCGACACCGCCCTGGCCGACGGCCGCAAGCAGTCTACGATCACCGGGCAGGTGGTCCAGAACGGTGTTCTCATCAGCGTCATCAGCTCCGGCGGGGCCAGCGAACAGGATGCCGTCGCCCGGGCCGGCGAATTGCTGGACCAGGCCGCGGGGCTGGTCGGAAAGTAGGCGGTTCGCGTCCGCGGAAGGCTCGTACGGCCACAGGGCGGAACTATCCGGGTGCCGACTCTTGATTCCGGGCCCGGCGTCACATAGGTTCTACCTAGCCGTGTCGCACAGGCGCGCACACCCTGGAATGCATACCCCGGTCTGCATTCCGGGGAAGGCCGCGCCTGGAGGCGACACCAAGTAGCTCACAGCCTGAGATCTGGGGGTGCTGGGGCCGCGGAGCCACGCCATGACGGGATGACCAGCTGGAAACGGCCAGGGGCTTCCCTCAGTTATGGCGTGGCTCTTCCCGCCTCTTCCATGGCACGGGCGCTGCCGCAAGACGGCGACGCGGCAGGGTGCGGCGGCAAGCGGGGGCCGTCTGGACGGTAGATTAGTATCTAGATGCTTTTCCAGGCTTTGCCCGCACTTCCCCAGAAACGGATACCCCACCTGTGGTCCTTCGACTCTCCAAGCTGTTCCTGCGCACCCTGCGCGAAGATCCCGCCGACGCCGAGGTGGCCAGCCACCGGCTCCTGGTCCGGGCCGGATACATCCGGCGGGCCGCGCCGGGCATCTACACTTGGCTGCCGCTGGGACTGAGTGTCCTGCGCAAGGTGGAGCAGGTCATCCGCGAGGAAATGTCCGCCATCGGTGCGCAGGAAGTCCACTTCCCGGCCCTGCTGCCCAAGGAACCCTACGAGGCCACCAACCGCTGGACCGAGTACGGTGAGGGCATCTTCCGGCTCAAGGACCGCAAGGGCAACGACTACCTGCTGGCCCCCACGCACGAGGAAATGTTCACCCTGCTGGTCAAGGACCTGTACTCCTCGTACAAGGACCTGCCCCTGAGCATCTACCAGATCCAGAACAAGTACCGCGATGAAGCGCGTCCCCGGGCGGGCCTGCTGCGCGGCCGCGAGTTCATCATGAAGGATTCCTACTCCTTCGACGTCGACGACGCCGGCCTGGACGCCAGCTACGCTGCGCACCGCGGCGCGTACCTGAAGATCTTCGCGCGCCTCGGCCTCGAGGTCATTCCGGTGGCCGCCACCGCCGGCGCCATGGGCGGGTCCAAGAGCGAGGAATTCCTGCACCCGACCGAGATCGGCGAAGACACCTTTGTGCGCTCCGCCGGCGGTTACGCGGCTAACGTCGAGGCCGTCACCACCGTGGTCCCCGCGGAGATCGACTTCAGCGACGCCCCGGCCGCCGAAGTCCGCGACACCCCGGACACGCCCACCATCGAAACGCTCGTGGACGCCGCCAACGTCCTCGCTCCGCGCAGCGAAGCCGACGGCGGGGACTGGACCGCCGCCGACACGCTCAAGAACGTCGTGCTCGCCGTCACGCTGCCGACCGGCGAACGCCAGCTCGTCGTCATCGGGCTCCCCGGCGACCGGGGCGTCGACCTCAAGCGCGTCGAAGCGAACATCGGGTCCTTCCTGCCGATCGCCGGCGAGATCACGCTCGAAGCCGCCAACGACGACGACCTCAAAAAGCAGCCCCTGATCGTCAAGGGCTACCTCGGCCCCGGCATGTCCCTGGACGCGCCGCTGCTGGGCGCCGAGGGCGCCGCAAAGATGCTCTACCTCGTGGATCCCCGCGTCGTCCGCGGCTCGGCCTGGGTCACCGGCGCCAACGAGGCCGGCAAGCACGTCTTCGGCCTCGTCGCCGGCCGCGACTTCGGCTGGGACGGCGTCATCGAATGCACCGACGTGCGCGCCGGCGACGAGGCGCCCGACGGGTCCGGGCCGCTGGAAACCGCCCGCGGCATCGAAATGGGCCACATCTTCCAGCTGGGCCGCAAGTACGCCGAAGCCCTGGAGCTGAAGGTCCTGGACCAGAACGGCAAGCAGGTCGTGGTGACCATGGGCTCCTACGGCGTCGGTGTCACCCGCGCCGTCGCAGCACTGGCCGAGTCCAACCACGATGACAAGGGCCTGGTCTGGCCGCGCGCCGTCGCTCCGGCCGACGTGCACGTCGTGGCCGTGGGCCGCGGCGAGGAAATCTTCGCCGCCGCCGAAAAACTGTCCCTGGAACTCGAAGCGGCCGGCCTCGACGTCATCTATGACGACCGTCCCAAGGTATCCCCGGGCGTGAAGTTCGGCGACGCCGAACTCGTCGGCGTACCGACCATCCTCGCCGTCGGCCGCGGACTCGTGGACGGCGTCGTGGAGATCAAGGACCGCCGCAGCGGCAACGCGGAGAACGTGGCCGTTGAGAAGGCTGTTGACTACGTGGTCAACGCCGTGCGCAACGGCTGATGCTGCACCGTCCTAAGCCGTACTAAGCAGTGGTCTCCGGACTCGAGTCGATCCAGCTCGGAACTGTCATCCTGATCGTCGTGGCGGGCCTGGCCGCGGGCTGGGTCGACGCCGTCGTCGGTGGCGGCGGCCTCATCCAGCTCCCGGCGATGCTCCTGGTGCCGGGCATCAGCCCGGTCCAGGCGCTGGCGACCAACAAGATGGGCTCCATCTTCGGCACCACCACCAGCGCGGTCACGTATTACGGCCGTGTCCGGCCCGATCTGCGCACCGCGGTGCCCATGGCGGCGATCGCGATGGCGGGCAGTTTCGGCGGGGCGGCGCTGGCCGCCAACCTGCCGGCGAGCGTGTTCAAGCCGATCATCGTGGTGGCACTGATCGCCGTCGCGCTGTTCACGGCCTTCCAGCCCGGCGTCGGTGAACTGACCAAGCTCCGCCACGCGGGGCACCGGCACTACGTGGTGGCCTGCGTGATCGGCGGCGTGATCGGGTTCTATGACGGCATGATCGGTCCGGGCACGGGCTCGTTCCTGATCATCGCCCTCGTCTCGGCCATGGGCTACGCCTTCCTGGAAGCCAGCGCCAAGGCCAAGATCGTCAACATGGCCACCAACGCCGGAGCCCTGCTGTTCTTCATCCCGCACGGCGCCGTGCTGTGGGGGCTCGGGCTGCTGCTGGGCCTGGCGAATATGGCCGGCGGCTACCTCGGCGCCCGGACTGCGGTCCGGCAGGGAAGCAAGTTCATCCGGATCGTGTTCCTGGTGGTGGTGGGCGCGCTGATCATCAAGCTCGGCTCCGACGTCTGGCAGGACAACCTGTCTTAAACCCCCCCAAGCCCGCCAGGCCCGCAGCTCCAGCAAGGGGCTCCCGGTCCGGTGGCGCCGGGCGTAGCATGCAGCTATGTCTGCAGGTGAGGAACGCTACAGGGATGCCCTCGAGGCCGCGGCCGGGCACGCACGCGAATGGCTCGAGAGCCAGGGAACACGCCGGATCGGGCCGCAGGTCACGGCCGCCGAACTGGCGGCCGATTTCGGCGGCCCGCTGCCCCGGGAGGGCATGCCTGCCGCGGCAGTGGTGGACTATCTCGCCGCCAAGGCCGAACCAGGGCTGATGGCCATGCCGTCCGGGCGGTTCTTCGGCTGGGTCATCGGCGGCACGCTGCCGGCCGCCCTGGCGGCGGACTGGCTGGTCAGCGCCTGGGACCAGAACGCGGGGCTGCGTTTCGCCACGCCCGCGGCCGCCGCCATCGAGGAGGCCGCCGGCAAGTGGATCCTGGAGCTGCTCGGCCTTCCCGCCGAGTCCGACGTCGGCTTCGCCACCGGCGCCACCATGGCCAACTTCACCGGACTGGCCGCCGCCCGCTGGCGGCTCATGGCCGACGCCGGCTGGGACCTCGACGGCGACGGGCTCGCCGGTGCGCCCCGGATCCGTTGCTTCGTGGGGCAGGAGCGGCACGACACCATCGACCTCGGCCTGCGCTATCTGGGCCTGGGGCGCCCCACCGTGGTGCCGTCCGACCGCCAGGGACGCATCATCCCGGCCGAACTCGATTGCGCCCTGGACCTCGCACTCAGCACGGGGGAGGACGGGCGCCCGGTCCCGGCTCTCGTGTGCCTGCAGGCCGGCAACCTGCATTCGGGCGCCTTCGACCCCTTTACCGAGGCGATCACCGTCGCGAAAGCGCACGGCGCGTGGGTGCATGTGGACGGGGCGTTCGGACTCTGGGCAGCCGCCGTGCCGGAACTGTCCGCCCTGACCGCAGGACTCCGGCTGGCCGATTCGTGGGGCACGGATGCGCACAAGACCCTCAACGTCCCCTACGACTGCGGAGTCGCGATCGTGCGCGACGCGCGGGCCCTGCGTTCGGCGATGGGGCTGCACACCAGCTACCTGATCCCGGCCGCGGACGGTGCCGGAGATCCCTTCGAGAGTGTGCCCGAGCTGTCCCGCCGGGCCCGTGGCGTGCCGGTATGGGCGGCGCTGAAATCGCTGGGCAGCGACGGCGTCGCCAGCCAGGTCCGCACGCTCGTACTCCGGGCCGCGCAGCTGGCGGAACAGCTCGCGGCGCTGGACGGCGTGGAGGTGCTCAACGACGTCGATTACACCCAGGTGTCCCTGGCGTTCGGGGACGACGCCGTGACGCGCGCCGTGACGGAGCGGATCATTGGGGACGGCCGGGTCTGGATGTCCGGTTCGCGCTGGCAGGACCGGGATATCCTGCGGATTTCGGTGAGTAACTGGAGCACGGACGACGCCGATGTCCGAGTCGCCGTCGACGCCGTCCGCGACGCACTGGCGGCCGTGCGCGGCTGACCGCCGCGCGAGTTGCCGTCAGCCGGGTCGGGACAGGCGGACGGCGGTGAGCTTGTATTCGGGGCACCCCGTGACCTCATCCTCCACGGGAGAAGTGAGGCTGTTGACCGCCGCGCCGGGGAAGTGGAATCCGGCGAAAACCTGGCCGGGTTCGACGTCGTCCGTGATCCTGGCCCGCAGGACCGCCGTTCCATGCCGGCTGCCCAGCTGGACCGGATCGCCGTCGTCCAGTCCCAGCCCCGCGGCGTCCCCGGGGCCGACGTCGAGCGTCTCCCGGGCCAGCAGACGCAGGTTGTCGGTGCGGCGGGTCATGCTGCCGGAGTTGTAGTGCTCTGCCCTGCGCCCGGTGATGAGAAGGAACGGGAACTCCGCATCGCATTGCTCGCCCGGCGGCAGGTAAGGCCGGGCGGCCAGGTGCGCCAGGCCGTCCGGAGTGGCGAAGCGGTCCTGGTAAAGCCTCGGCGTTCCGGGGGAGCCTGCCGACCCACACGGCCAATGCAGCGGACCGTCGCGGTCCAGGCGGGAGTGCGAGATGCCGCCGAACAGCGGCGCCACCGCGGCGCATTCCGCCATGGCCTCCGCGGGCGTGGCGCAACCGAGGTCCGCCCCCATGCGGGCCGCGACGGCATGCAGTACCGCGAAGTCCGTGCGGACACCGGAAGGGGGTGCGACGGCCGCCCGCACCCGCTGGAAGCGCCGGTCGAAATTGACGAACGTGCCGTCCTTCTCCAGCCAGGCGGCCACCGGGAAGACGACGTCCGCGGCGGCGGCCGTGGGGGAGAGGAACAGATCGTTGCAGATCACCAGCGGGCAGGCGGCCAGGGCCGCCCGCACCGATGCACTGTCAGGATCGGTGGCGAGCACGTCCTCCCCGATGACCCACAGGGCCTTCAACGCCCCGCCCCGGGCGGCGGCGAACATCTGCGGGATCCGAAGCCCGGGCCGCGGAGACACCTCGGCCCGCCAGGCCTCGGCGCACCGGGCCCGCGCCGCGGGGTCCAGGACCTTCTGGTAACCGGGCAGCAGATCGGGCAGGGCCCCCATGTCCGAGGCGCCCTGGACGTTGTTCTGACCGCGCAGCGGGTTCACCCCTCCGCCGGGACCAGGCCCCACGGCGCCGCGCAGGAGTGCCAGATTGGACAGTGTCCGGACACCGTCCGTGCCGTGCAGGTGTTCGGTCACCCCGAGGCCGTAGAAGATTGCCGGGGCCAGCGCCTGCCCGTACATCACGGCCGCGCGCACCAGATCGTCCGCCGGGACCCCGGAGATACCTGCGACACGATCCGGCGGGTAGTCGTCGAGCAACTCCAGCAGCTCGTCATAACCGCTGGTGTGGGCGTCGAGGAAGGCGGCGTCCACGAGTCCCTCGCGGACCAGGACGTGCGCGAGGCCATTGAACACGGCCACGTTGGTTCCCGGCCGGGGCCGCAGGTGGATGTCCGCGTGCCGGGCCAGTGAGGTGCGCCGCGGGTCCACCACCACCAGGCGGGCGCCGTCCATGACCCGCTGGAAGATCCGGGAACCGACGACGGGGTGCGCGGCAGTGGGATTGGCGCCGACCAGCAGGATCGCGTCGCACCGGTCGAGGTCATCGAACGGGTTCGTCCCGCCGCCCAGGCCGAACGTGGCGGCCAGGCCGGCCGCGGACGGGGCATGGCAGAGCCGGGCGCAGTTGTCCACATTGTTGGTCCCCATAAGGGCCCGGGCGAACTTCTGGGCCAGATAGTTCTCCTCATTCGTGGCCCGGGCCGAGGAGATGAGGGCGAATCCGTCGGGGCCGGCGTCCCGGATCCCGGCCAGCCTGGCGGCCACGTAACCGGTGGCCTCGTCCCAGGTCGCCGGGGCCAGCGTCCCGTTCCTGCGGATCAGCGGGGTGGTTAGGCGCTCCGCGGAGCCGAGGAACCCGTGGGCGAACCGTCCTTTGACACACGCGTGGCCGCGATTGACCGAGCCGTCACCGGCGGGCCGGACGGTCATGATCGCGTTGTCCCGGGTGGAGACCTCCAGGCTGCAGCCGACGCCGCAATAGCCGCACGTGGTCCGCGTCTGCCGTTCGATCGGCAGCAGATTGAGCAGCCCGGGCTCGGAGAGTGCGCCGGTGGGGCACGTGTCCACGCATGCCCCGCACGAGACGCAATCGGACTCCGCCCAGGGACCGCCGGTTCCCGGCGCCACCACCGTGCCGGCTCCGCGGCCCACGAGCGTCAGGGCGAATGTGCCTTGGATCTCGGCGCAGGCGCGGACGCACCGCCCGCAGGCAATGCAGAGGTCGCGGTCAAGCTTGACGTACGGGTGGGAGTGGTCAACTCCGCGCTCCGGGATCACCACGGATCCAGCCGGGGCGGTCACCCCGTAGTCGGCGCATTGCCGGGCCAGTTCGCTGCGGTCGGCAGGGACATCCAGTGCACGGGCCGGCAGCCCGGCGACGATGGCCTGCAAGGCATCACGCCGGATCCCCCGCGAGGCCTCGACTGCGACGCGCAATCCGTCCTCGGCGGGGGTGCTGCAGGCGGCGGCCAGCCCGCGGCCAGAGACATCCACCAGGCACGTCCGGCACGAGGCCACCGTCGTGAGCCGGTCATCGTGGCACAACGTCGGGAGGGCCAGGCCGGCCGCCCGCACCGCGTCGAGCAGTGTAGCTCCGGCCGGGACCTCGACCCGGCGGCCGTCGACCAGGAGTCTCACGACGGCCATCCGGCGAGGCCGTAGACGCGGACAAGGCTTCGCACCGCGGCCGGCACCCGGCGGCCGAAGGCGCACAGGCTGCCCGCCGCCATCGTGCGCAGCACCTCGCCGCGTTCGCGGCTGATGACCGGGTCATCCGGCCGGTCCGACAAGGCACGGCCGCGCCATGCCCCTACCCGGCAGGGCGAGCATTGCCCGCAGCTCTCCGCCGCGGCGAAGTCCCACAGGTTTCGCAGCACTTGGCCGCCCGAAAGCCTGTCATCGAAGGCGACGATTCCTGCGTGGCCGAGGGCTGCCCCGTGCTTGGACAGGGCGGCATCGCTTAGCGGCACATCGAGGTCCTCGGGGCCAAGGAAGCCGCCCAGGGGCCCGCCGATTTGAAGGGCGCGCAGTGTGGCACCGTCGCGGAGGCCGCCCCCGAGGTCCTCGACGATCCGCCGGACCGGCGTGCCGATCTCCACCTCGTAGGCTCCGGGCCGGAGGAACCGTTCGGACAGGCACGCGAGCACGGTGCCGGCCTCGTCCGCGGTCCCCAGCGCCGCGTACGCGGGTCCGCCGTGCTGCACGATCCACGGGACCGCGCTGAGCGTTTCCACATTGTTGACCACCGTGGGCCGGCCGTGGAGTCCGCGCCCGGTGGGGAACGGCGGCCGGGGCCGCACGACGCCGCGCAGCCCCTCGATCCCGTTGAGCAGGGCGGTTTCCTCACCGGAGACATAAGACCCGGCGCCCTCAACCACCTGGATGTCCAGGCCGAAGCCGCCGCCTGCCGCGTCCGGGCCGAGAAGCCCCGCGGCGCGTGCCTCGGCCAGCGCCTCCCGCAGCCGGGTGGCGGCGCGCGGATACTCCGAGCGGACGAACACGATGCCGGTGGCTGCACGGACGGCGAAGCAGGCCAGGGCGAGACCCTCAAGCACCCGGTGCGGGTCCTGTTCCATGAGCAGGCGGTCCGCGTAGGAACCGGGGTCGCCCTCGTCGCCGTTGGCCACCACCACCCGGGGCGCAGGGTGCTCAAGCGCCGCCCGCCATTTGGCGGCGGCGCGGAACCCGGCTCCGCCCCGTCCCCTCAGCTGTGCGGTCTCGACCCGGGCCAGGACATCCTCGGGTGTTCCTGAGGCGGCGACGCCGGGCCACACCGACCATGGCGGCGACCCTCCGAGCAGTCCGGCGGTCACCACAGGGACCGGGGCGTCGTTGTACACCGGGATGGGCGGGGCCGCCCGCGGGGACGATCCCTGCAATTGAGCCGCCAGTCCGGGCCCGGCACACGCGTCCGCGCCGTCGAGGGCTGCTGGCCCGGAGAAGCAATACCCGAGGCAGCGCACTGCCTGGATCGAGACGGAGCCGTCAGCGCTTCGGCTTCCCGTCTCCACCCCGAGCGCCGCCTCCACCTCGGCGAGATGCGCGCCACCGCTCGCCGCGAAGCAGGCGGCGGCGGCGCAGACCCGGACGTGCCGGGCTCCGCGGGGTGCGGAGAAATCGGCGAAGAAGGATGCCGGTCCTTCGACCGCTGCCGCCGGCAGGCCGAGGGTGCGGGCAATCTCGGCGGGGGCATCGCGGGAGGTACGGAGGATATTCGCGACCTCCCCGAGGGGCCGGTCGAAGCGGCCGGCGTACCGGAGGAACGGATCGTCGTTGTTACGGTCCGGCGGGCCATCGGGTTCGGCGCCCGGGCGCCCGGCACGGGGTTCCTGCATGCGTCACACTCTCGCCTCGGCTGCTGAGGCGGGTAAGGGCCGAAAGTCCCCGCATGGCCCCGCGTTGCCCACAGCCCCCGTGGCCCAGAGCCCCCGTCGCCCACCGCCCCCGTGGTGCAGGGCCGGGGCTGGCGCTGGTCCGCCGGTGGTAGGGCCGGGGCTGGCGCTGGTCCGCTGGCGGTAGGGCCGGGACTAGCCGCCCCCGACTGCTTCGCCCGGCTCGGGCAGTTCCTGCGGCCTCGGCAGGTCCGGAAGAGTAGCGCCGGCAAGGGTGCTGGCCACCCACAACGAACGGGCCAGGTCACCTTCGTGATCACGCTGCGAGGCATACCAGAGCGCGTTCTCCACCTCGCGCGCCAGGCTCCACTGCCGGGCGGCCTCGGCATCGAGACCGGCTGCCGCAGCGAAATCCCGGCAGCGCGCGAGCAGCGCTGGTCCGGGATCCACTCGCGGCAGCTCCCGGAGCCGGTTCCATAACACCGGGGCCACGGCAAACTCCGCCTCGCCGATCATGGGCTGGGGATCAATGGCAGCGTAGGAAGCCGGTCCGAAGGGGCCCTCCTTCCGGGTACCGGGTTGTGGCGCACCGGGCTGTAGCGCACCGGGCCGGGCCAGGATGTTCAGGTAGTGCAGGTCCGCGTGGACCAGAACGTCCGTGCCCGACCGCCTGCCCACGGCGCCGCGGGTCTGGCAGACCTCAAGCGCTGCCTCAAGCAGCCACCGGGGAAACGGCCGTGCCAGGCGCTCCCATGTCTCGGGGAATTCGTCGCTCCACTGTTCGGCCCGGGCCGCCACGTGGTCGATTTCCCGCCACTCCGGCCGGTCATCGGGGACCACGCTAAGCTGGCGGACCAAACCGCCCCACACCGGCACCGCCGTTTCCAGCCGGACATCCTGCAGGGAACGGCCGGCCTCCAGCCGCTCAAGGAGCAGGGCGTTTGAGCCGGCGTCGGCGGCCAGGAGCCGGACGGCGCCGCGGCCGCCCCACAGGGTGAGGGCATGGCGTTCCCGGGTGGCCTCGTCATGCGGGAACGCAACCTTGAGGACAGCGGCGTTGCCGTGGCTGCCGTGGAGGGGGGACTCGTCGCCGTGCCGGCGCCGCACGGGGATCGCGACGCCGCCGTGACCGCTCCAGGGAAGGGCATCCGGTTCCAGGTCGGGCACCAGCTCCCATTGCTCGAGGCAGTGTCTGATCAGGCCGGGAAGCGACACCAGCCAGTCACGTCCGGCCGGCGTGCGGTTGTAGCGACGGGAAAGATCGGAGGGAATGGGAACGTTGAGGATCGGGCTCACCGGACCTATCGTAGGCGCTGACGGGCCGACCGCGCGGTCAGGCCCAACAGCGGTGCAGGCCCAACAGCGGTGCTGACTTAGACGATGCCGCTGGCGCCGAGGAAGTTGCCGATCGCGAACGTGGCCACGAGCGCCGCGGCGCCGCCAATCACCACGCGGACGGCTGCCTTGAGCTTTGAGCCGCCGCCGATCCACGCGCCCACGGCGCCGGTGGCCGCCAGCGCGACGAGCACGGCCACAAAGGTCAGCGGGATCCTGATATTTTCCGGCGGGAGCAGGATGGCCAGCATGGGCAGGACCGCGCCGATGAGGAACGCGACGGCAGAAGCGAAGGCCGCGTGCCACGGACTTACGATGTCGGTCTCGTCGATGTGGAGTTCGGCTGAGAGGTGGGCGCCGAGGGCATCGTGTGCGGTCAGCTCCTTGGCAACGGTGCGTGCGGTCTCGGGGCTCAGTCCTTTGCCCTGGTAGATCGCGGTGAGTTCCTCGAGCTCTTCCTCGGGCTGTTCCGCCAGCTCCCGGCGCTCTTTCTCGATCAGGGCATGCTGGCTGTCCTTCTGGCTGCTGACAGAGACGTATTCGCCGAGGGCCATGGAGATGGCGCCGCCCACGACGCCTGCGGCGCCCGCGATCAGGATCGGCCCGGTGTCCGTCGTGGCGCTGGCGACACCGACGACGATCGCGGCGACTGAGACGATGCCGTCATTGGCCCCCAGGACGCCCGCGCGGAGCCAGTTGAGGCGGTGCGCGATGTCATTGTGGTGCGGTTCGTTCTCGTGCAGGGTTGCGGCGCCGGTCGTGTCCATGACTACAGCAAATCACCCGGGCCGCAGGCTGGCCAGTATTCCAAGGCTTACCAAAATAAGCCGAGGCTTCGTTTGATGCTTTGGTCCGGTGCTCAGTTTGCCGGCAACGACGGCAACGCTGCACGGTCCAGGCCGGGCAGCGCACCCGGATCTGTGCCCCAGACCACTGCCCGCTTCCCGGAATCGAGCAGGGCCGCGATGGCCCACTGCCGGGTCTCGCCGTCGCTTAGCGCCACGAGGTCTCCGTACACCGGCAACGCTGCGGTCTCCAGGCTGCCGAGCCCGGCGGCGGGGGAGGCCAGGAAGGACGGGCCCAGCGCATAGCCGGCCTCGCGCGGCGGAACGGCGGAGCAGTGCTGACGGCTCAGGGATTCCGCGCTGCTGAGGAGCTCGCCGTGGCGAGCCAGCTGCTCTGCTGCGGATTTCGCTGCGTCACCGTCAAGCCGGGGCAGCGCCACCTGGTAGCCGTAGATGGTCTGGGCTTCGGTCCGGGCGACCGCCGCGAGCGCGGTTTCCACGGTGGCACCGGGCGCAGGGGAGGCGCCGGGGATGCCAGGGCTGTCAGGGGGTTGGGGGCTGTCAGCGGCGGCGCGGGGAGCGGTGCCGGTCGTGGCAGCTCCGGATCCGGTGGATGCGGTCGGACAGGCGCCGGAGAGCTGCGGGAAGGCGACGTCGGCCGGCGGCGCCGCCGTTCCGGTGCCCGCCGCGAGGGCGGACGCCTCCAGCAGCTGCGCAGTACCGACGGCGGCCAGCAGCCGCGCCATGCCGCCGTCGGCCACTGCTGCGTCCGCGAGGCGCTGGCGGCCACTGTCCGCGAGAGCCGTCACCAGCTGGCCGGCGGTCGCCGGCAGCGGTGCAGCCGACGAGGCGGCGGCAGATGAACCGGCAGCGGACGCCGCAGCAGCAGACGCCGCGCCAGCGGATGCCGAAGCGGAGGCCGATGGCTCGCCGGAGTCCGCGCGCGATGCGCCGGGGGCGTCCGGGAGGCTCTGTCCCGGAGCCAGGAGCGCTTGGGCCTGGGTTGTCAGCAAGGTCACAGCCCGCTCGACGGCGCGGTTCCCGGTATCCGCCGGCTTGCCCTCGGGAAGGTCTGTTGAGCGGACAGCCGAAGGGGCCGCGGACCCCTCCCTCGCCGGCGTTCCAAGGTGGCTGCCCGCATCCAACAGCCGCACGGTTTCGGCCAGCGCGGCGCCCCGTGCCTGGTCGGAAAAGGACGGCTCCGCGGATTCCCGCGGCCGGGCCGGTGTCAGCACCACACCCAGGCTGACCACCACCAGGGCGAGGCACGCCAGAAGTGCGTATCGGGGGAGCAACCGGGGAAAGCGGTCCTGCCATCGTTTTTCCCGGGTGTCGTCGTTCACAACAGACCATGTTGTCATGCCGGCCCGGAACTCCGTGCACCACGCCGCCCGGAAAATCGCTAGGCTAGTACACACAACATCATCTAGCGGGAGGCGGCCGGCATCATGACCAACGCAGAAGCCACGACTTCAACAGACCGGACCGGAACGGGGAAGGCTGAGGCCGCAACCGTTCATAATGTGGAGGCCGAGCGCCTGCATGCACTCCTGGAACCCGCAGTGCTGGCGAACCGGTTGTACTTGGAGGACGTATCCATCCATGTCGCCGGCGCCAACCGGGTGGTCCACGTGGTGGTGGACCTGCCGCAGGAGGAAATCGGGGGCGTCGGGCTCGACGTCATCGCCGAAATCTCCAAGACGCTCTCGGATACCCTGGACAACGACCCCAGCATGGACGCCCGCCCCTACGAGCTCGAGGTCTCCTCGCCCGGCGTCGGACGTCCACTGACCGAAGAGCGGCACTGGCACCGTGCCCGCGGCCGGATGGTCAACGTCAATGTGATCCAGGGTGACAACGTCACCGGCAGGATCCAGTCCGTGGATGATGAGGGCGTCACCCTCGTCCCGGAAATTGCCGTCAAGAAGGGCATGAAGCCCAAGCAGGGCGAGCCCGTCAAGCTTCCTTTCGACAGGATCCGCAGCGGAAAAGTCGAGATAGAGTTCAGCCACCTCGAAGAGGCCGGTCTGGAAAAAGTAAACAATGGACCTTCTGAGGAGGCCTAATGGATATTGACATGAGCGCGCTGAGACTCCTGGAGCGTGAGCGTGAAATCCCGCTGGATCTCCTGATTCCGACGATTGAGCAGGCCCTCCTGGTGGCCTACCACAAGACGCCGGGAGCCTTCGAGAAGGCCCGGGCCGAACTGGACCGCAAGAGCGGCCACGTGACCATCTGGGCCACGGAGATCGACGACGACGGCGCCCCGATCGGCGAGTTTGAGGACACCCCCGCGGGCTTCGGCCGCATCGCGGCGAGCACCGCACGGCAGATCATCCTGCAGCGCCTCCGGGACGCAGAAGACGATAACGTGCTGGGCCAGTTCAAGGGGCGCGAAGGTGAGCTCGTGGCCGGCACCATCCAGCAGGGCAACAACCCGCACATGATCCAGGTGAATCTGGGCACGGTGGAGGCACTGTTGCCGCCGCCCGAGCAGGTTCCCGGCGAGAAGTACATCCACGGCAACCGGCTGCGCGCCTTTGTGATCGACGTCCACCGCGGCACCAAGGGCCCGTCCATCACGCTGTCCCGCTCACACCCCGGGCTTGTCCGGAAGCTCTTCGAGCTCGAAGTTCCCGAGATCGCGGACCGTTCGGTCGAGATCGTGGCGCTTGCCCGCGAAGCGGGCCATCGCACCAAGATCGCTGTCAAGGCAAATACCCCCGGCGTGAATGCCAAGGGTGCCTGCATCGGCGAAATGGGTTCGCGCGTCCGCGCCGTCATGACAGAACTCAACGACGAAAAGATCGACATCGTCGATTACAGCGATGACCCGGCGACCTTTATCGCCAGTGCCCTCTCGCCGTCGCGCGTGAATTCCGTCACCATCACCGACGAGGCCACCCGTTCCGCGCGGGTAGTCGTTCCCGACTACCAGCTGTCCCTGGCCATCGGCAAAGAGGGCCAGAACGCCCGTCTCGCCGCCAAGCTCACGGGCTGGCGAATCGATATCGTCTCCGACGCGGCCGTCAACAGCAGCAAATAGCCCGGAGCGTCCGCGCACGTATGCGCGCAAACAACGGACAGCGGGCCGCCGTCGCGGCCCGCTGTCCGTGCCATGTCCGGGGGCTGTCCGGGTACTTGGCCCGTGGTTTCAACGCTGACCGGCATGCCCGGGTTCGGGACCCGGGCGCCGGAGGGGCTAGAATAGACATGACCGCGCCTAACGGCCGGTATCCGTGTGTCTTTGGCGCGTCTGGGTTTGTCCCGGATTTCCTGGGGCACAGATATACAGCAAACAGATGTACTGGCAGGAAGATACTCGAACGTGGCACAAGTGCAACATCTCGGGAATCAGCCGCAGCGCACGTGTATCGGATGCCGACAAAAAGGGTCGCGGTCGGAGTTACTCCGGCTCGTCGCCGGCGCCGGCGGTTCATCCGCCGTCGTGGTGGACGAACGACGCCGGATGGCTGGCCGGGGAGCATGGCTGCACCCCAGCGAGAAGTGCCTGGCACTGGCGGTCAAACGTCGAGCGTTCGGCCGCGCCCTCAAAGGCGCAGCCGGTACCGCTGACGTTGAACGCCGGATCACTGCCGGCACGCAAGCCGTGGGCACTCCGGTGGCCGCAGCAACAACCGTCCAACCTGAAAGCGGGTCAGAAAACTGATGGAAACCCGATGAGTTCCCAGCGATGAGTGCGCAACGATGACAACTTTGTTGCGCTCTGCAATGGGCCTTTCAGCTGCATTCGCGGCGGAGGCCCGCAGTAAGAAGTAGACGGTTCGTGCCTGGCTCGGTGCGGACCGAGACAGGAGAAATGTGGCCAAGGTCCGCGTACATGAGCTTGCTAAAGAGCTCGGTATTACTTCCAAAGATGCAGTAACCAAACTGCAGGAACTGGGCGAATTCGTTCGCTCCGCCTCGTCAACTATCGAGGCACCCGTTGTGCGGAAACTGCGCAACGCTTTCCCCGACGCCCCCGCAGCTTCGAAGTCCGAAGCTCCGGCGTCCGCCCCCCAGGCATCTGCCAGCCCGGCAGCGACCCGCCCGGCGCCCGCGCCCGGCCCCGCTGCGCCCAAGGCTGCAGAACCCAAGGCTGAAGCTCCGGCCCCGGCCGCTCCGGCACCTGCCGCCGCGCCCGCCGCTCCGGCTGCCCCCGCCGCCCAGGCTCCGGCAGCCCAGGCTCCCGCAGCGCCCGCTGCTCAGGCGCCGGCTGCTCCCTCGACGGGCGTCAAGCCCGGCGCGCGTCCGGCCCCCAAGGCTGAAACCCCGGCTGCTCCGGCACGCCAGGGCGGATCTGCACCTCGTCCGGGCGGTCCCCGTCCCGGCAACAACCCGTTCGCCACGTCCCAGGGCATGCCCCGCGGCCGCGGCGGCGACAACGAGCGTCCCTCGCGTCCGGGTAACAACCCGTTCGCTCCTTCCCAGGGCATGCCGCGTCCGGGCGGAAGCCGTACCGAGGGCGAACGCCCCGGTGGCCCGCGTCCCGCAGCAGGCGCTGGCGGTCCCCGTCCGGGTGGTCCCCGTCCGGCAGCAGGCGCAGGCGGCCCCCGCCCCGGCGCCCCGCGTCCGGCCGGCGCTCCCGGCGCTGGTCGTCCGGCAGGAGCCGGCGGAAACCGCCCGACTCCGGGCATGATGCCTAACCGCACCGAACGTCCCGCACCCGCAGGTGCCGGCCGTCCCGGTGGCGGCGGCCGCGGTCCGGGCCGTCCGGGTGGCGCTCCGGGTACCGGTGCTCCCGGTGCCGGTGGCGGTGCTCCGGCCGGTGGCGGCTTTGGCAAGGGCGGCCGCGGTCGCGGCGGCACCCAGGGCGCCTTCGGTAAGGGCGGGGCAGGCCGTGGCAAGCAGCGCAAGTCGAAGCGTGCCAAGCGTCAGGAACTGGAGCAGATGAGTGCTCCGTCGCTGGGCGGCGTGAGCGTGCCCCGCGGCGACGGCAACACCGTAGTCCGGCTGCGCCGTGGCTCGTCCATCACGGACTTTGCCGACAAGATCGAGGCAAACCCCGCCGCACTGGTAACCGTCCTGTTCCACCTCGGCGAAATGGCCACGGCCACCCAGTCGCTGGATGAAGAGACGTTTGCCCTGCTGGGTGAGGAACTTGGCTACAAGCTGCAGGTTGTTTCGCCGGAGGACGAGGAGCGCGAGCTGCTCTCCACCTTCGACATCGACTTCGAAGCCGAGCTCGAAGCTGAAGGCGACGAAGACCTCGAGGCACGTCCTCCGGTCGTCACCGTCATGGGTCACGTTGACCACGGTAAGACGCGCCTGCTCGATGCCATCCGCAAGTCCGACGTCATGGCGGGCGAGCACGGCGGCATCACGCAGCACATCGGTGCCTACCAGGTCACCCACAACCACGAAGGCCTCGATCGCAAGATCACCTTCATCGATACTCCGGGCCACGAGGCGTTCACCGCCATGCGTGCCCGTGGTGCGAAGGTCACCGACATCGCCATCCTGGTGGTCGCAGCGGACGACGGCGTCATGCCCCAGACCGTTGAAGCCCTCAACCACGCCCAGGCGGCCAACGTGCCGATCGTCGTGGCCGTGAACAAGATCGACAAGGAAGGCGCCAACCCGGACAAGGTCCGCGGCCAGCTGACCGAGTACGGCCTGGTTCCGGAAGAATACGGTGGCGACACCATGTTCGTTGAGGTCTCGGCCCGCCAGAACCTCAACATCGACGAGCTCCTCGGCGCCGTCCTGCTCACCGCAGACGCTGCCCTGGACATGCGCGCCAACCCGAACAAGGACGCCCGCGGTATCGCGATCGAAGCCAACCTGGACAAGGGCCGCGGTTCCGTGGCCACCGTCCTGGTCCAGTCCGGTACGCTGCACGTCGGCGACACCATCGTGGCAGGCACGGCCCACGGCCGCGTCCGCGCGATGTTCGACGACGACGGCAGCGCCCTGACCGAGGCCGGCCCGTCCCGCCCCGTGCAGGTGCTGGGTCTGTCCAACGTCCCGCGCGCCGGTGACACCTTCTTCGTGACCGCTGACGAGCGCACCGCCCGCCAGATCGCCGAGAAGCGTGAAGCCGCTGACCGCAACGCCGCCCTGGCGAAGCGCCGCAAGCGCATCAGCCTGGAAGACTTCGACCAGGCCGTCGCCGAAGGCAAGATCGACACCCTCAACCTCATCCTCAAGGGTGACGTGTCCGGTGCCGTGGAAGCCCTCGAAGACGCGCTGCTCAAGATCGACGTCGGCGAGGGTGTCCAGCTCCGCGTCATCCACCGCGGTGTCGGTGCGATCACGCAGAACGACGTCAACCTGGCAACGGTCGACTCCGCCGTCATCATCGGCTTCAACGTCAAGCCCGCCGAGCGTGTTGCCGAACTGGCAGACCGCGAAGGCGTGGACATGCGCTTCTACTCCGTCATCTACGCAGCAATTGATGACATTGAGGCAGCCCTCAAGGGCATGCTCAAGCCGGAGTACGAAGAGGTCCAGCTTGGCACCGCCGAGGTCCGCGAAGTGTTCCGTTCTTCCAAGTTCGGCAACATTGCAGGCTCGATCGTCCGCTCCGGTGTTATCCGGCGCAACGCCAAGGCCCGCATCACCCGCGACGGCAAGATCATCGGCGACAACCTCACCGTTGAGACGCTCAAGCGCTTCAAGGACGACGCCACCGAGGTCCGCACGGACTTCGAGTGTGGTATCGGTCTTGGCTCGTACAACGACATCAACGAAGGCGACATCATCGAGACCTTCGAGATGCGCGAGAAGCCGCGCGTCTAAGGTGTTGCTTCGCGGTGGGGCCGTCGGAAATTTTCCGGCGGCCCCGCCCCTACGCTGGGCGGTAATGGATCTGCGATCCATTACCGCCCAGCTTCGGCAGGCCCGATGCCACTCCCAGGCCGCCGGAAAAATTCCGACGGGAGTCCGTCGTTGACTCACCCTAGTGCGTGGCAGAAAACTGAAACGAGCGACCCCGCCTAACAGGCGCCGTCGTACATCCAAATTTTTAGGAGTGGAAATGGCTGATCCCGCACGGGCTGCCAAGTTGGCGCAGCGGATTAAGGTTGTCGTTGCGGAGGCCCTGGGCCGGCGGGTCAAGGATCCGCGGCTTGAGGGTGTCACGGTGACCGACTCGCGGGTGACCAACGACCTGCAGCATGCAACCGTCTACTACACGGTGTTCGGTGACGAGGTGGCCCAGGCCGACGCTGCCAAGGGCCTCGAGAAGGCCAAGGGTGTGCTGCGGCAGGAGGTCGGCCGGAACATCACGGTGCGGCTGACTCCCACCCTCGAATTCGTGGCCGACCAGATCCCGGTCAACGCCTCGAACCTTGAAGAACTGCTCCGCGCGGCGAAGAAGCGCGACGCCGAGGTGGCGGCCCTCGCTGCCAGCGCCCAGCATGCCGGGGACGCCGATCCTTACAAGTCCGATACCCCGCAGGACGTGGAGCTGGACGAAGACGACTTTGACGAAGAGGACCTGGACCTCATCGACAACGACGCAATCGACGAGGACCGCAACAAGTAGGTCTGCCGTCAACAGCAGGGACCGGATCCGGAAACGGGTCCGGTCCCTGCTGTTTTCTCTGTTTCAGGGTTGCGGGTTTCGGTTTCCCATGGCGGGTTCCTGTGACGGCGGCCGGCAGGCGGCGGGGCCGGGGGACCTTCGACCCTATGCCCGTTCGAGGGCTGGGGAGTCCCATGGAACCATGACTGCAGGTATGCGGGGAGGCGCCGGAGCGCCGTGGATTCCAGCCTGATTAAGTGCCCGCACTGCGGGAAGACCAACCGGATTCCTGCGGCCGCGGCCGGGCATCCGCGCTGCGGCAACTGCCGGCGGGACCTTCCCTGGATCGTGGCGGCAGGGGATGCCGATTTCCCGGTTGTTGCGGAGCAGTCGTCCGTTCCGGTCCTCGTGGACTTCTGGGCGGCGTGGTGCGGCCCGTGCCGGATGGTCAGCCCGGTGCTCGACAAGCTGGCACAGGAACGGGCCGGGAAATTCAAGCTCGTGAAGGTCGACGTCGACACCTCCCCGGGGCTGTCCCGGCGGTTCGATATCCAGGCCATTCCAACATTGCTTCTCATCAAGAACGGGGCCGTGGCTGCCCGCCAGGCCGGGGCGCCGCCGGCCGCTGCCCTCCGGAGCTGGCTCGATGCCGCGCTGTCCGCCGGCCCGAAATAACCACGTGGTGCCGGCATCCCCGGGCCTGCATTTTCCCGACTGCATTTTCCGACTGCACAGTTAGCTGAAATGGAGGAAGCAATGACCGAGATCCTGCGCTATGAAGTCGGGTCGGGGACAGTGCTGGTGGAGGTCGAGGACAACAGCTTCGGCGTGGAACGGCCCTCCCGCAACGAGCAGGGAATTCTCGACGCCGGCCGGCGACTCGAGGACGCGCTCTCGGCGGTCCGGCCGGCGGCCAGCGCCGCCGCGGAGGTGATGAAGGAACTCGGCGCGGAACATCTGGAACTCCAGTTCGGGGTGAAACTTGCCGGCGAGGCCGGCGCCATCATCGCCAAGACCTCCGCCGAAGGACACTTCATTGTCCGGATATCCTTCACCAAGGCTCCCGTGGCGGCTGTGGTTCCAGAGGAAGAGATCATGCTCTAAGGCGCCGAGGTTGCAGATCGCGGCAGTGTGTGGCGCCGCCATTGCCGTTAAATGCCGCCTCGAGGGGCTCCTTAGCGGCGCTTGGAGCGCCCGCGGGTTCCCAATCCACCGAGCACGGGGGAGCCCATGCCCAGGAGGAACCCGAAGTCGTACCAGTTCCCCGCGCGGGCGGAGTTGTAGAAGGGAAACTCAGTCCACGCCCCGAAGACGTGGGCGATCAGGACGATCCACGCCGTCAGCCCGTTCCAGAAACCCCACAGCAGGTCTTGCCACCACACGATGTCCTCCCTTGGCTGGAACTCCGCGGCACCCGAACGAGCCTGGACGGCCCGTTGCCAGACCCGAAGCCAGAATAGCCGGGCCAGCTGGGAACGCCGTGTGCTTAGGCTATGGCGTCCGCAGTACCGGCGGTAGGGTCCGTGGACCCGGCAGGGCCGGCGGCCGGGGCACGTGCAGGGAGTCGCCCGAGGCCTTCCACAAGATCGGCCTGACTGCCGCAGAGCGCAATGCGGATCCAGCCCTCGCCGATCGAACCGAACGCCGTGCCGGGGGCGAACGCCACGCCTGAGTCGGCCAGGAAGCGCCGCGTCCACGCCCGGACATCCCCTCCGCTGGCATGCGAGACATCCGCCCACAGATAAAAAGCCCCTTGGGCCGTGAGGTAGGGGATGCCGTGGGATCGCAGCACAGCGGAGGCTGCGTCGCGGTTGGCCCGGTAGTGGGCGTGGGCGTGGCTGACATAGTCCTGCGGACCGGTCAGGGCCGCCAGCGCGGCGTATTGCGACGGCGACGCCACGCAGGACACAATCGCCTCCATGACGTTGTTCATCTTCTGCTCCAGGCCCGGCGGGCAGATCAGGGCGCCGATGCGCAGACCGGTCAGCCCGTAGGTCTTGGATAGGGTAAGCGAGGTGAACACTCTGGCTTCTCCCGGGACGTCGCTGTCGAAGCGGGCCGGGCTGACGTGCGGGACGTCGTAGGTGAATGCCTCGTAGCATTCGTCCGAGATGATCCACAGATCGTGCCGCTTCGCGAGCTGCACGAGGCGGCGCGTCAGGTCCTCGCCCAGTACCGCGCCGAGCGGGTTGGACGGGGAATTCAGGATCAGCACCTTGGTCCGGGGGGTGATGAGCGCCTCGACGTCCTCGATCCGCGGCTGGAACTCATGCTCGGGGTAGAGCGGGTAGCGGACCGGGACGGCGTGCAGCAGGCTGCTCGTCATCGCAAAGGTGGGGTAGCCAGGGTTGGGAATGAGGATCTCGTCCCCGGGGGAGAGCAGCAGGCTCATGGCGAAGTGCAGGCCTTGCTGGGCGCCGTCGACCACGTAGACCCGGTCCGCGCCGACCGGCGTCGCGTTGTGCTCACGGAACCGGGCTGCGAAGGCCTCACGGAGTGCTGGGATCCCGGCGTTTGGCGTGTAGTTGGTCTCGTCCCGGTCCAGGCAGGCCATTCCGGCCTCGAGGACGTGGCGGGGCACCGCGAAGCCGGGCTCCCCGATGCTGAGCACAATCGCGCCGGGCGTTCCCCAGGCGGCTTCGGTGATCTCGCGGATCTGGTTGATCGGGACATCGCGGACGTGTGCGGCAAGCTCGGGCATGTCTGCCATCCTAACGGCCGGCGTCCGCGGGGGCCGCGGCACGGGTGCCGGGGCGCAGGTCCACCCACCCGTGGACCAGCCCGTGCGCCGTGGGGCATGCCTGGCCCGCATATACTGGGAGGCGTGCTTTCTGGACTGGTGATAGTGGACAAGCCGCAAGGCTGGACCAGCCACGATGTGGTTGGACGGATGCGGCGGATCGCCGGTACCCGAAAGGTCGGCCATGCCGGGACGCTGGATCCTATGGCCACCGGCGTTCTCGTGGTCGGCATCAACAAAGCCACCCGGCTGCTGACCTACATCGTGGGCACGTCAAAGACTTACACCGCCACCATCAGGCTCGGTGAATCTACCGTGACGGACGACGCCGAAGGCGAGGTCACTGCGACCCGTAGCGCCGCCGGGGTCACCGAAGAAGCCGTCCGCGCCGGTGTTGCGGCACTGACCGGGGAAATCGAACAGGTTCCGAGCAGCGTGAGTGCCATAAAGGTCAACGGCGAACGCGCCTACGCGCGGGTCCGGTCCGGCGAAGAGGTCAAGCTCGCGGCCCGGCCCGTGACGATCCACCGCTTTGAGGTCCACGAGATCCGCCGCGTGCGCGCAGGGGAGTCAGAGGGTGAGGCCATGGATGTCGACGTCACCGTGGAGTGCTCCTCCGGCACTTACATCCGTGCCTTGGCCCGCGATCTCGGTGAGGCTCTCGGCGTCGGCGGCCACCTGACGGCGCTTCGGCGGACCCAAGTGGGTCCTTACACGCTTGACCAGGCGCACACCCTCGAACAGTTGGCGGAGAAGCTGGACGTCCTGGAGATCTCCGACGCGGCACGGGCCCTGATGCCCAACCGTGAACTCAGCGACGCGGAGACCACCGAGATTTCCTTCGGCCGCAGGATTGCCGCAGGAGCCGCCGCCGGCACACCGGAAGCGTCGACCGCGGACAAGCCTGCCGCGGCATTCGCCCCGGACGGTACGCTGGTGGCCCTCCTGGCCGACGCGGGAAGCTACGCCAAGCCGGTGCTGGTCTTCGCGCCGGACAACGAGAAGCACGGCAACGAGACGTCCGCTAACAAAAAGCCCGGCAACGAAATGCAGGCCGGCCAGTAGTGGACGCGTATTTCTACATCATTCTGGTGGTTGGCCTGCTGTCCACGATCATCTGCGTCGTCGCAGGCATCATGAAAAAGGCGCCCAACGACACGACGATACTGTCGGTCGCCGCCGTCGAACTTTCCCTCCTGGTCTATCTGGCCGGGTCGGTTGTGCGGGTGGCGAGCGGGGAGCAGATCGCGGGAGAGCCGTGGGAGTTCTGGGGCTATTTGGCGACGGCGCTGCTACTCCCGATCGCCGCCGTGTACTGGGCCATTTTGGAGCGGACCCGCTGGAGCAACTTCGTCCTGGCCGCCGTCGGCGTCACCGCCCTGGTGATGGCGGCCCGCATGAACCAGATCTGGTACTGACATGGAAGAGGCAGAAAACGTGAGCGCAAAATCCCCGCAGGATGGCACGGGCACCCCGGCGGTGTCGGACCCCCGGATCGCCGGGCAGGGGGATGCCGGGCTGCCGGACCCTGGGCGACCCGACGCAGCGACGGCGGACGCTCAGCCGGCGGAAACCGGGACGGCGGCGACCAATACCCGCAACACCGGACCCGGCCGGTTGCTGATTGCCGTCTACGCCGTGTTCGCGATTTCCGCAACGGCCCGGGCCGGCTACCAGATCCTGACGAAGTTTTCCGAAGCGCCGCTGGCGTACCTGCTGTCCGCCTTTGCCGCGGTCGTCTACGTGGTGGCCACTGTGTCACTCGCGAAGCCGGGCCGCACCGCGTTCAAGGTCTCCGTGGTGGCAGTCCTCGTGGAGCTTGTCGGCGTCCTCGTGGTGGGGGCGCTGAGCGTGTTCGACTCGGTGAACTTCCCGCACGAGACCGTGTGGTCCCTGTTCGGCCGCGGCTACGGATTCATCCCGCTCCTGCTGCCCATCCTGGGACTCATCTGGCTGTACCGCCGCCGGCCTGCGTCGCTCAAGGGCTAGGGCGGGCTGCCGCGCGCGGCGATGGCTGACGGTCCAGGGCTGACGTTCCCGGACTGACGGTTCCATCCCGGGCGGGGACCTTGCCCGGCGATCAGCGTCAGCTGCCCCTTACGCCCGGTTGGTTTGGTGCAGGGCCTCCGCGAGCCTGCTTCGCAGCCCGGGCCACGCCGCGGCGAAGCCTGGGTGAAGTTCCTTGCTGCCGACGTCGTCAACCCCCACCCATTGCAGTTCGAGGCTTTCCGGATCACTGATTGCGGCCTCGAAGGGCTGCAATGCTTCGGCGACCACCGTCGTGTAAGTCCAGTAGCCGACGTCGAACACCGACGTAAACAGGACACGCACGTTCTCCGGCGGCACCGCCGCTTCTTCCTGTGCTTCCCGCAGCGCGCCGTGGATGGCTTCTTCCCCTTGGTGCAGGGCGCCGCCGGGGAGCCCCCACGTGCCGCCCTGATCGCTCCAAAGGGCGCGGTGCTGGAGCAGTACCCCCTTTGCAGGGTCGTGGACCAGGAGCCCGGCGGAACCGAACCTTCCCCAGAACCGGCCGCGGTCGCCCTCGACCCATGCGTCGCCCGGATCGCGTGGACCCAACGGGCGGCGCGGCTCGCCTGACACAGGTCCTGCGAATGATGCTTCTCCGGCTTGTGGTGCGGCTGTCCTGTCCATGCCTACAGCTTGCCACGCGTACGGTTCATACGACGTCTGGAGCGGAGTCGGTGTCAGGAGCGGCTGCTGGCCCCGGGCATCAGGCCGCCCGACGAGTCCCCGGGCGTCAGGCCGCCCGTAGAAGCAGCGTAGAAGCAGGTCCATGAATCCTGTCGGACCCCGTCGCAAGTGTTGAGTCATGGAAGCCATCGGTGAGTTCATCCCGGATCGGGCCCCGTCGTGGGCCGGCCAGGCGATGGCCTCACAGCTTCCCCGCCGTGTTGCCGTGGCCGGCGCGGCGGCCGGTGGCGGGCCCCTGCACAGCACGGGAAACGGTGTTGCGGGAGGCACAGCGATAGACGACGCGGCTGGCGCGGTGGACGCGGCGCTGGCGCTGCTGCGGATCAGCGCACCCGAAGCCCGGCGGCGTTTGGCCTTGGCCGGTGAGCTAGTGCCCCGCACTATTTGCGGCGGTCATGCGGGGCCGCCGGCCCGGGAAGAACTCGCCGCGTCCGTGGCGTCCGGGGAGGTTGCCTCCCACGCCGCGACTATTATCACCACCGCGATGGAGCGGGTCCGGCACCTGTGCCTGCCGGAGACCGCCGCCGCGATGGAACACGCCCTGAACCGGACGGCAATCGAGAACGACCCCGATTTCCTAGCCCGGATCGCCCGGCGCTGGGTCGAGGCCCTGGACCAGGACGGCGCCGAACCCTCCGAAGAGGCACTCCGCCGGCTTCAGGGCGCGTTCATCCGGAAACCCCGGCACGGCCTGCACCACCTGGAAATCTTCGCCACCGCAGACCAGTTCGAACACCTCGTGACGGTCATGAACACCGCCACCAACCCCGCACCGGAACGGCCACCGGAACAGACCAGGACACCGGAGCTGGCGCCGCCCGGCACTCGGCGCCGGTCGGGAATGCCGTGGAAACCGCCGCCGACAGCACCGGAACCGGTCCGGCCGGCGCCGGCGCGGCTGACGCCCTCGACCTGCGCTCCCGCCCGCAACGGCTGCTCGACGGCCTGGTCGGTGGCTGCAAAGCCGCCCTCGCCACGGGCGGCCTGCCCGCCACCGGCGGGCTTCGGCCCCAGATCATGGCCACCATCGACTACCGGGACCTGCTCCAGCGCCTCGGCGGAACCGGCCCGGGCGAGGTTGCCGGCGTGCCCGGCGGCGCGGAATTCCTGAACCAGGGAACCGGCTCGCTGATGTTCAGCGGCCCGATCACCGCCTCCACCGTCCGCAAACTCGCTTGCGACGCCGACATCATCCCGGTCGTGTTCGGCGGGGAAGGACAGGTGCTGGACATCGGCCGCGCCTCCCGGGTCTTCCCGCCCCATATCCGCAAGGCCCTCGTAGCCCGGGGCCAGGGCTGCGCGTTCCCGCAATGCACCATCCCCGCGCCCTGGTGCGAGGCCCACCACATCGATTACTGGTCTTGGGGCGGGAAGACCAGCACGGACAACGGAACCCTGCTCTGCTCGCACCACCACCACCTGATCCACAAGGAACAATGGTCCATCCGGATGCGCGCCGGCATCCCCTGGTTCGTCCCGCCCCCGCACGTCGACCCCGCCCGGGCACCCCGACGGAACAGACACCTCCGCCTCGAGTAGCGGGCCGATCTTCCTCCGCGATCAGTCGCGCAATTGCCGGGCCCGCCGGGCCGATGAAGCCCATGACCGCTGGGTGCCCGACAGTGCGTACGGCGGGTGGCGAGACCTGGTCTTGGCCCGGGCGGAGTTGGTGGTTGCGCTTGACTATCCCCGCTGGCTGTCACTGTCCCGCCTGGTTCGGCGGACCGTGCGGAGAATCGTGACCGGGCCCGTGGTCTGCAACGGAAACCGCGAGCTGGCGGAAGTGGCCGCGGTAGCCTGCCGGGCCCAAAGCCTCTGAACCACGCACGCGCTTGCGCGCCTAGGCTGGAGGCATGGACCATCGCCGTCTGCTGCTGCGGGCAGTAAAGTCGTTCCACACCATTGCCTGGTTCACAATCGAGGCCTGCATGGCCTATGTCCTGTACACCGGCATCAGGGGCCGCACCGACCGGAAGACGGGTGTGGCCGCCGTCGTGGTCGCCGGGGAAACGCTGATCTTTGCCGCCAACGGGTTCCACTGCCCGCTGACCGCCGTCGCGCGGGAACTCGGCGACGGCAAAGGTTCCGTCACGGACATCTACCTGCCGCATTGGTTCGCGAGAAACCTGCCCGGCATCCACGTCCCGCTCATCCTCGCCGCCGCGCTCCTGCACTGGCGGAATTGGCGGAACCAGGCTGTCCGGGACAGCGAGCGAAGGCTACTGCTCGGACGATAGTGAGCGCCTGCCCTGAGGCCGCCGGCCGGCAGCTCCTCAGCTGTCGTCCCGCCAGCCGTGCTGGTTGCCGCCCCGCAAGCCCGGGCCGCCCGCCCCTGGAGCCTGGGAGCCGTCCCGGGACCCCGGGCGCCCGTCCGGGACCTGCATCGATTGCGGGTAATCTTAGAGAGTTCCGGAGCCGGCACGGTCCCTCCGGGCGAGTTCATGGCAGGCAGCAAAAGGCGAGGGTGATGGTCCACATCTGGAACGATCTGTCCGAAGTCCCGGCGGACTTTGGTCCTTCGGTTGTCACGTTCGGCAATTTCGACGGCGTGCACCGCGGCCACCAGCAGGTGCTCTCGCAGCTCATCCGCACGGCCCGAATGAACCACGCCCGCGCCGTCGCGATCACCTTTGATCCGCACCCGGCGCAGGTGCACCGCCCGGAGTCCGCTCCCGAACTGATCATGGGGCTGGAAGACAAGCTCGTGGCCCTCGGTGAGCTCGGCCTCGACGCGGTTTTGGTGATGAAGTACTCGCTGGAGCTCGCCAGCCTCACCCCCGAAGAATTTGTGGTCACTGTCCTCGTGGACGCCCTGAAGGCGAGCCACGTGGTGATCGGTCATGATGCCCGGTTCGGCCGGGGCAATTCCGGCGACCTCGCCACCATGCAGGAACTGGGCAAGAAGCTCGGTTTCGAGGTGCTCGTCATCAGCGAATTCGGCTCTGAAGGTTTCCCCATCCACGACGACGCCGGCACGGACCGCCGCTGCTCGTCCACCTGGGTGCGGGAGGCCCTGCGTGCGGGCGATGTCGCCACCGCCGCCGCCGTACTCGGGAGGCCGCACAGGATGCGCGGCGAGGTGGTGCACGGTGCCGCACGCGGCCGCGACCTCGGCTTCCCCACGGCCAACCTGGCATCGACGGCGAGCGGGTACATTCCCGCGGACGGAATCTATGCCGGCTGGCTCGTAGACCAGGCCGGCACCCGCTGGCCTGCCGCAATCTCCGTAGGCTCCAACCCGACCTTCGACGGCGTGAGCCGTCAGGTCGAGGCCCACGTGATCGACCGCCCGGAAGAGGACGTGGACGACTTCAATCTGTACGACCAGACAGTTGTGGTGGAATTTGTCTCCAGACTGCGCGGCATGGTGGCGTACCGTGGGCCTGAGGCACTGGTGGAGCAGATGCGCCTGGATGTCGTCCAGGCCCACGACATCCTTTTCGCCCGCTGACAACGGGGCCGAATTGGCGTTCCGCCCCGCGCCGTCGGCGTGCAACCCCACGCCGACGGCGTTCCAACTCACCGGAGCCGCGCGCTGATTTCCCGCCATGTCGCATAGGAAGGCACGAGACGTGACCATCGAGAAGAACACGAGGGAGCTGGACCGGGACATCGTCCGCGACTTCAGCCAGCGGATGAGCTATGCGTCCTACCTCCAGTTGCCCACCCTGCTCAGCGCCCAGCAGCCGGTGAGCACCCCCGAACACCACGACGAGATGCTGTTCATCATCCAACACCAGACCACGGAGCTGTGGCTGAAGCTGGTCCTGCACGAGCTCCGCAGCGCCGCCGCCTGGCTGCGTTCGGATGACCTCGGGTCCGCCCTGAAAGCGATAGCCCGCGTCAAGCACATCCAGAAGACACTCACCGAGCAATGGTCCGTGCTGGCCACCCTGACGCCGACCGAGTACTCCCAGTTCCGCGGTTTCCTCGGCAACTCCTCAGGGTTCCAGTCCAGCCAGTACCGCGCGGTCGAGTTCCTGCTCGGCAACAAGAACGCCAAGATGCTTCCGGTGTTCGAATCGGACCCCGAGGCCCACGAAATGCTGCGTGAACTGCTGGAGGCCCCCAGCATCTATGACGATTTCCTCGCGTATCTCAAGCGCCAGGGCTTCGACGTCCCGGCCTCCGTGCTGGGGCGCGACGTCACCAAAGCGCACGAGTTCTGCCCGGAACTTGTCCCGGTTTTCAAGTACATCTACGAGCACGCGGCCGACAACTGGGGCGCCTACGAGGCCTGCGAAGAGCTCGTAGACCTCGAGGACAACTTCCAGCTCTGGCGCTTCCGCCACCTGCGCACCGTCCAGCGCACCATCGGCATGAAGGCAGGCACCGGCGGATCCAGCGGAGCCGCGTTCCTGCAGAAGGCCCTCGAGCTGACCTTCTTCCCCGAGCTCTTCGCCGTGCGGACGGAGATCGGCCAGTGAACATGACTACTGCCGGGGCCGCAGGCAACAACACCGAGGGTTTGCTGCAGCGCGCCCGGGACCTCGACGCCGCCGATCCGCTGGCCGGGTACCGGGAGCACTTCGTCGGCGCGGACACGGACCTGTCCTACCTCGACGGCAACTCGCTGGGCCGCCCGCTCAAGCGGACCGTCACCGACATCAGCGACTTCATCCAGCACAGCTGGGGCGGCCGCCTGATCAGGGGCTGGGACGAGGACTGGCTCCAGCTGCCCCAGGCCATCGGCGATCAGCTCGGCCGCGCGGTGCTGGGTGCCGCGCCCGGGCAGACCATCATTGCCGACTCCACCACCGTGGTGCTGTACAAGCTGATCCGCGCCGCCCTGGCCGCCGTGACCGATCCGGCGAGGACGGAAATCGTCCTGGACACGGACAATTTTCCCACCGACCGCTATCTGGTGGAGGGCATCGCCCGCGAAAAAGGCCTGAAGCTGCGCTGGATCGACGCCGATCCCGCCTCCGGCGTCACCGTCGACCAAGTGCGCGCCGCCACGGGCCCTGCCACCGCCGTCGTGGTCCTGAGCCAGATCGCGTACCGCTCCGGCTTCCTCGCGGACCTGCCCGCCGTCACCGCCGCCATCCACGACGCCGGCGCCCTGGTGGTGTGGGACCTGTGCCACTCCGCCGGATCCGTGGAGATCGCCTTGGACGACGCCGGCGTCGACTTCGCGGCAGGATGCACGTACAAGTACCTGAACGGGGGACCGGGCTCGCCCGCGTTCGCCTACGTGAACGCCCGGCACCTGCCCGGACTGCAGCAGCCGATCTGGGGCTGGATGGGACGCAAGGACGCGTTCGAAATGGGTCCCGGCTACGAGGCCGCGCCCGGCATCCGGGGCTTCCTCAGCGGCACTCCGGCCATCTTCGGGATGCTCGCCATGCGCGGCACGCTGGACCTGATCGAGGAAGTCGGGATGGCCGCACTGCGGGAGAAGTCCCGGCTGCTGACGGCCTTCGCCCTCGAGCTCTACGACGCCTGGCTGGCGCCGGCCGGCGTTGAGCTGTCCACCCCGCGGGACCCGGAACTGCGCGGCAGCCATGTCACGATCGACCACCCGGCCTTCCGTGAAATGACGGCCACTTTGTGGGACCAGGACGTGATTCCCGATTTCCGCGCCCCGCAGGGCATCAGGATCGGGCTGTCTCCGCTGAGCACCTCCTTCGCGGAGCTGTACCGGGGCGTCGCCGCCATCCGCGGGCTGCTTTCGGGCCAGGACAGCGGAATACTGCACCCGCCGCAGGCAGGCGGCGCGGCACCCGCCTGAGGCAGGCGGCGCGGCAACGGGATCGGCCGGCGGGGCGGGCGGTTTCGACAAGATCGCGGACGTGCCACTAAACTGGACGTTGGATCCGGCTGCAGTCCGTGGCGGCTGGTTCCTGCTGTGTACGGCCAACCCTCTCGTCGGAGGAGGAACGCCGGGACGGCACCCCCGGCAGTGAATTACTGTTTCGGGCCTCACGGCACATCTCTAGGAGTTATTGTGGCACTTGAAGCCGCTGTAAAGCAGTCCATCATCAAGGATTTCGCAACGTCCGAGGGCGACACCGGTTCGCCGGAGGTCCAGGTTGCAGTCCTGACTCAGCGGATCAAGGATCTCACTGAGCACATGAAGGAGCACAAGCACGACTACCACACCCAGCGCGGTCTGCTGGCCATGGTTGGTCGTCGCAAGCGCATGCTCACCTACCTCAAGAACACTGACATCACCCGCTACCGTCAGCTCATCGAGCGCCTCGGCCTGCGTCGCTAGTCAGCTTTAAGGGGCGGCCCCTTCCGGACCGGAAAGGGCCGCCCTCTTCAGGACAAAATTAAACAGGAGGATCAACCGCATCACGCATTCGCGGTCCTCGGTAGTGATCCCCGGGAACGGCCTCAAGGAATGAGGCCCGGCCCGTGGGTCTCGATCGATGACCGGGTGCAGTGCAGGCCAGTAGACAGAAGCTGGACTGGGTTGATGCGGCTGGGCTCCGTGAACCATGAAACGGAGGTGACTCTCTATGGAGGGTCCCGAAATCCAGTTCTCAGAAGCAATCATTGACAATGGCCGCTTCGGCAAGCGTGTAATCCGCTTTGAAACCGGCCGCCTTGCCAAGCAGGCAGCCGGCGCAGCGATGGTCTACATCGACGAAGAGACCGCGCTGCTGTCCGCCACCACCGCCGGCAAGCACCCGCGTGAAGGCTTCGACTTCTTCCCGCTGACCGTCGACGTCGAAGAGCGCATGTACGCCGCCGGACGCATCCCGGGCTCGTTCTTCCGCCGTGAAGGCCGTCCCTCCACGGAAGCCATCCTGGCGTGCCGCCTCATGGACCGCCCGCTGCGCCCCGCGTTCGTCAAGGGCCTGCGCAACGAGGTCCAGATCGTCGTCACCGTGCTGTCCATCAACCCGGACGAGCTCTACGACGTCGTGGCCATCAACGCCTCCTCGATGTCCACCCAGCTCTCCGGCCTGCCTTTCTCGGGCCCGATCGGCGGCGTCCGCGTTGCCCTCGTCGCCGACGAGAACGGCTCGCAGTGGGTTGCGTTCCCGAAGCACTCCCAGCTCGAGAACGCCGTCTTCAACATGGTCGTTGCCGGCCGCATCGCCGGCGACGACGTTGCCATCATGATGGTTGAAGCCGAAGCCACCGACAACTCCTGGAACCTCATCAAGGAACAGGGCGCCACCGCCCCGACCGAAGAGGTCGTCTCCGAAGGCCTCGAGGCTGCCAAGCCGTTCATCAAGGCCCTTTGCGAGGCACAGTCCGACCTGGCTGCACGCGCCGCCAAGCCGACCGTCGAGTTCCCGGTCTTCCTGGACTACCAGGATGACGTCTACGCCGCTGTGGAGTCCGCTGCCGCCGAGAAGCTGGCCGCTGTCTTCCAGATCGCCGACAAGCAGGAGCGCGACACCGCTTCGGACGAGCTCAAGGACGAGGTCACCTCTTCCCTGGCCGGCCAGTTCGAAGGCCGCGAGAAGGAGCTGTCCGCAGCTTTCCGCTCCGTCACCAAGCAGGTTGTGCGCCAGCGCATCCTCAAGGACCAGATCCGCATCGACGGCCGCGGCCTGACGGACATCCGCCAGCTCACCGCCGAGGTTGAGGTTCTGCCCCGCGTCCACGGCTCGGCCATCTTCGAACGCGGCGAGACCCAGATCATGGGTGTCACCACGCTGAACATGCTCAAGATGGAACAGCAGATCGACTCGCTGTCTCCCGTGACGCGCAAGCGCTACATGCACAACTACAACTTCCCGCCGTACTCCACCGGCGAGACCGGCCGCGTCGGCTCCCCGAAGCGCCGCGAAATCGGCCACGGTGCCCTCGCAGAGCGCGCCATCATGCCGGTGCTGCCTTCCCGCGAGGAATTCCCCTACGCCATCCGCCAGGTGTCTGAAGCCCTCAGCTCCAACGGTTCGACGTCGATGGGTTCCGTCTGCGCCTCCACGCTGTCCCTGCTCAACGCAGGTGTGCCGCTGAAGGCCGCCGTCGCCGGTATCGCCATGGGCCTGGTCTCCGACCAGGTTGACGGCCAGACCCGCTACGCTGCCCTGACCGATATCCTCGGCGCCGAAGATGCCTTCGGCGACATGGACTTCAAGGTCGCGGGTACCTCCGAGTTCGTCACGGCCATCCAGCTGGACACCAAGCTCGACGGCATCCCGGCCTCGGTCCTGGCCGCAGCCCTGAAGCAGGCCCGCGAAGCCCGCCTGCACATCCTGGATGTCCTGAACTCCGCGATCGACACCCCGGACGAGCTCTCCGAGTTCGCGCCGCGCGTCATCGCGGTCAAGATCCCGGTAGACAAGATCGGCGAGGTCATCGGCCCGAAGGGCAAGATGATCAACCAGATCCAGGAAGACACCGGAGCCGACATCTCGATCGAGGACGACGGAACTGTCTACATCGGCGCCACGAACGGCCCGTCTGCCGACGCAGCACGGTCCGCGATCAACGCCATCGCCAACCCGCAGGTTCCGGAAATCGGCGAGCGTTACCTGGGCACGGTCGTCAAGACCACGACCTTCGGCGCCTTCGTGTCCCTGACTCCGGGCAAGGACGGTCTGCTGCACATCTCCGAGCTGCGTAAGATCGCCGGCGGCAAGCGGGTGGACAACGTCGAGGACGTCGTCTCCGTGGGCCAGAAGATCCAGGTGGAGATCACCAAGATCGATGACCGCGGCAAGCTCTCCCTGTCGCCCGTTGTGGCTGACGAGGCAGGCTCCGAAAACGCTGAGAACACTGACAGCGTTGAGGTCTCCGCGGACGCCGCAGAGTAGTCGCACCTGAAGCAAACGGCGGGGCCGGTGGATCATCCACCGGCCCCGCCGCTGTTAAAGGTAGGATTGCAGGCAGATTTGGCAAGTGTTCAATGAAAGGCCTTGATGACAGTCGTCCCCCTGCCGCTTGAGCAGAATCAGCACGCAGACACCCTGATCCACGGAGCCGACGGCGGCTCCGAGGTTCGCCGCTCGGTCCTTCCCGGCGGCGTCCGTGTGCTGACCGAGGCCATGCCCGGCCAGCGCTCGGCAACGATCGGCTTCTGGGTCGGGGTCGGCTCGCGCGACGAGGCCCCCGGGCAGCACGGCTCCACCCACTTCCTGGAGCACCTGCTGTTCAAAGGCACCAGGCGCCGCACTGCCCTGGAAATCGCCTCGGCCTTCGACGAGGTCGGCGGGGAATCCAACGCCGCCACCGCGAAGGAAAGCACCTGCTACTTCGCCCGCGTCCTGGACAGCGACCTGCCCATGGCAATCGACGTCATCGCTGACATGATCACCGGCGCCGTCCTGGACCCGCAGGAGATGGAGCAGGAACGCGACGTCATTCTCGAAGAGATCGCGATGGACAGTGACGACCCCACCGACGTCGCGCACGAGCACTTTGTTGCCGCCGTCCTCGGATCCCACCCCCTTGGCCGCCCGATCGGCGGCACTCCGGCAGCCATCCGCGCCGTGGCCCGCGACTCCGTGTGGGACCACTACCGCCGTTACTACCGTCCCGACGAGCTCGTCGTCACCGCCGCCGGCGGGCTGGACCACGACGTCGTCTGCGAGCTAGTGGTGGATGCCCTCCACTCCGCCGGCTGGAACCTTGAGCCCGCTGCCGCGCCCGTGCAGCGCCGCTCCACCGAACGTGCGGCCATTACCGGCACGGCCGGCCTCCACGTGGTCAAGCGCCCGGTGGAACAAGCCAACATCATCATGGGCTGCCCCTCGCTGGTTGCCACCGACGACCGCCGGTTCGTCATGAGCGTCCTCAACGCCGTCCTCGGCGGGGGCATGTCCTCACGGCTCTTCCAGGAGGTCCGGGAGAAGCGCGGACTGGTCTATTCGACCTACTCGTTTGCCTCTTCCTACGCCGACGCCGGCTATTTCGGCATGTACGCCGGATGCACGCCGTCGAAGGTCCGCCAGGTCATCGGCCTGCTCGGCGCCGAACTGGACAAACTGGCCGCGGACGGCATCTCCGACGAGGAGCTCCGCAAGGCCGTGGGGCAGCTGTGCGGCGGCATCGTGCTGGCGCTGGAGGACACCGGTTCCCGGATGTCCCGGCTGGGCCGTGCGGAGCTGGTGTCCGGCGAGTACCAGGACATCGACGAGACCCTGCGCCAGATCAAGGCCGTCACCGCCTCGGAAGTCCAGGAGCTCGCCCGTCAGCTCGCGGCCGCCCCGCGGACCGTCACGGTGGTTGGACCGTTCGAGGAAACGGAGACGTTCGGGCTCTAGCCTGAAAACCCCCGGGCTTTACAGCGGCGCGGGCACGGCGTGATGATGGTGGCGGGGTCACTCGGGAGGAACTCCACTTGGGAGGAACTGTGGACCGGCCACTGCCAGGCAGTGCATGCGCGGCGCTGAAGCCTTTCCTGGGCCGGTGGACGGGGACCACGCACTGGGAGGCCACCGCGTGGGGCCCGGCGCGCAGCGCGGAATCCGAGATCGTCTTCTCCTCGGCGGCCGCCGGGCTGGCCGTGACCCAGAGTTACCGCCACACGGATGAGGACGGGACCCGCTCCGAAGGCCATGGCGCCTTCACGATGGACCCTGACCACCCCGACACCTTCTGGTACCACGTCAACAGCATGGGGCTGCCGCCCGAGGCACCTGCGCGCGCCAGCTGGGAGGGCGGGACCCTGACCGTCGAACGGCGCAGCGACCGCGGCACCGCGCGGCACACTTTCCGGGTGGACGACGGCGTGCTGACGCACGCCGCCAGTCTCCGCCTGGGCAAGGCGAGCGAGTTCACCCCCTTTATGACCACGGTCTGCCGGCGCGTCGCTGAGGGCGCCTCCATCCCGGCGTGACGTTTCGGGACGGGCGGCTGGTCGTTCTCACCTGCTCCTTCGATCCTGCTCCTTCGATCCTGCTCCCTAGAACCTGTGTCGTGAAGCCGGCCGTGGTGTCCCGGCCCCGGCTCAGGACGAGGCCTCCAGGATCCGGGTTTTCGGCGTCCCCTGAAGGGCCGGAGCGGCCGCGGCGGAGTTCCAGACCTGTGTCCTGAGGTTGGCCAGCAACTCTTCCGCCTGTTCCCGCCGCTCGAAATCCAGCTCGACCAGCACATAATGCGCGTCGTCCACCGGGCGGCTGATCCGGTGCGCCGTGACTCCGGACGCCGCTCGGTTGACCGGGTCGCGGTCGAATGCCGCCTTCCACATCCCGAAATCCTTGATCCGATGCTCGATCTGCAAGGTAAACATGGGCTCTCCTTAGGGCTGTTCCCGCCTGGCTGACGGGATATTCCACGGTAGGACCGGCCATGCCCCGCGCCATATCCCAGAAATCTGGGTGGCCGGCCGTCCCGGTTCAAGCCTCCGGCGGATACTGGTTCCATGGCCACGAGCTGGGCGCTTAACCGGAGCCAGGAACGGATCCGGAAACTCTGCGATGGCGCGCTGGAGGATCATGACCTGCGCCGCCTCGCCCTTGAGGAGCTGGGAAGGACTGTGCCGTTCAGTTCCTTTGCGTGGCCGCTGGCGGACCCTGAATCGGCCGTCGGCATCTCACCGATGGCCAGGATCCCGTGCCCGGAGGAGTTGCCGGCCCTGATCCGGCTGAAATACCTGACCCCGCAAGGCCGCTGGACTGCCCTCATGGGCCAGTCCCGCCCGGTAGTGAGCCTGCTGGCCGCTACGGGCGGAGAGCCGGCGCGCAGCCTGCTGTGGGACCGGTTGCTGCGGCGCTTCGGCGTGACGGACATCTTGTCCACGGTCTTTGCGGACAAGTACGGCTGCTGGGGCTGGCTGGACCTGTGGCGCGGCGGAGGCGAGGGAGGCTTCACCGACCAAGAGACGGCCTACCTCGCCTCGGTGGCGCCGGTCCTGGCCACGGGGTTGCGCCGGAGCAGGGCGGCACAGTGCCGGCGCGAGGCCGCCACGAGCGCCACCACCACCACCACGAGCGCCACCACCACCACCACGAGCGCCACCGCCGCCACGGCCGGCAGCACGGCGCCGCCGTCGGGCCGCAGGCGCCTCCCGCAGCAGGCGGTGCTGACATTGGACGAGTCAATGGCCGTGGTGGGACAAACGGCGTCGGCCGGCGAATGGCTGGGCCTGCTGCAGCCCGGGCCGCGGCCGTTCCAGGGTGTACCGGCCGAGGTGCTCAATGTCGCGGCCCAGCTGGCGGCCGGGGAGGCCGGGGTGGACAGCCACCCGGCGCTGTCGCGGGTGCCGCTTGGGTCCGGCGACTGGGCGCTGCTGCGCGCCACCAGGATGGAGGGGACAACTGCGCCGGAGGGCGGCCGGCCCGGGGCGGCGCCTCCGCTGGCCGTGACCATCCAGGATTGCCCGGCCGTGGACCGCCTCGAGGTATTTGCCCGATGCTTTGCGCTGACCCGGCAGCAGCACAGGCTGCTGGGACTAGCTGCCGGCGGGCTCAGCACGGCGGAGCTGGCCGCTGCCATGCTGATCAGCCCCTACACCGTTCAGGACCAGTTCAAGGCGGTCTTTGCCGCATGCGGGGTCCGCAGCAGGAGCGCACTCCTGGGCCTGGCCCTGGGCACCGCACCGGGGCCGCCACGCTGACGAGCCGCGGAAAGTCGGGGTCTGCTGCGCCTTACCCGCCGGCGAACGGCGGCAGCACGTCGACGACGTCGGCAGGCTTGAGCGCCGTGGCATGGTCACGCACGGCCACCTCGTTGAGCAGGAAGCTGGAGCGGGACAGGATGCGGGCCAGCGGCGGCGTGCCGGCCGGCGGTTCGGGGCGCTCGACGGCGAGGATCGCCTCCAGCAGCGAGGCGAGGGTGTCGCCGTCGACGAGTTCAAATCGTTCTTCATCCACGCCGGCGGCAGCGCGCGCGGCAGCGAAGTAGCGTACGTTCACGAAAAAGTCAGCCTCCGATGGCGCTCATGCTGCGGTCGGGCTGGACGAAGTCGGGGGCGTCGAGGCCCACGTGGTCCATGCCGTGGGCCTTGGGTTTGATCCACATGGCGTCCTGCCAGCGCTCGGCGAGCTGTTCGTCGCTGGCGCCCTCGCGCAGCAAGCCCAGCAGGTCCACTTCCTCCCGCGAGAACAGGCAACTCATGATCTTGCCCTCGGCGGTGATGCGGGTGCGGCGGCAGTCCGAGCAGAACGGCTCCGTGACGGAGGCGATGATGCCCACGGTGCCTAGTACGGGGCCGGTGGCCTCACCGGTGCCCGGCACCCGGGCCCGGACTTCGAACCGTTCCGCCGGGGCGCCGTCGCGGTCCCGCGGATCAGAACTGAGGACGTAATCGGCGGACAGCAGGCCGCGGATTTCCGCCGCGGTGATCATGTTGCGCCGGGTCCAGCCATGGTCCGCGTCGAGCGGCATCTGCTCGATGAACCGCAGCTCATAACCGCGGTCCAGTGCCCAGGCCAGCAGGGCCGGGGACTCGGCGTCGTTGATCCCGCGCATGAGCACGGCGTTCAGCTTGACCGGCCCCAGACCGGCGGCCCAGGCGGCGTCGACGCCGGCGAGGACCTTGTCCAGGAAGGGGCGGCGGGTCAGCTTGGCAAACGTTTCCTCATGCAGGGAGTCCAGCGAGACGTTGATCCTGGAGAGTCCCGCGGCCTTGAGCCCGGCGGCCTTCTTGTCCAGGCCGACGCCGTTGGTGGTCATCGAGATCGGCAGTTCGGGGTGGGCCTGGCGCAGCGCGGCGATGATATCCAGAAGGTCCGCGCGCACCAGCGGTTCGCCGCCGGTGAGCCGGAGTTCGCGCACGCCCAGCATGTCGACGCCGATCCGCACGATCCGGACGATTTCCTCTGCGGACATCACGGCCTGCTTGGACAGCCACTCGAGGCCCTCGGCAGGCATGCAATAAGTGCAGCGCAGATTGCATTTGTCCGTGAGCGAGAGCCGCATGTCGGTGGCGCGGCGGCCGTAACGATCGACGAGCCCGGCAGGCAGGCCTTCCGGGCGCCCGGACAGTGCGGCTGGAGGTGGCGTGCCCGTTCCCGGGGTGCCTGCCTCGCGGGGCTGGGGCATGCCCAGTTGAACTGTCATAGAGTCAGGCTACGCCACCTCGCGGCAGACATCACAGCCGCATGACGGCCGGGATGTTACGTCTTTGGGAAGGATGTCCTGCGGGCCTCCGGACGCCTGCCCGCGCCGGGGCTGCGAACCTATGCTGGAAGCGTGAACACGACCCAGCCGGCCCCGGACGCAACGGAGCACCGGCGCATCCTGCTTGTCGAAGATGAGCCGACCATCGCCGGAGTGGTCCGCGACTACCTCGTCCAGGCAGGATTCCAGGTGGTCCTCGCGGCCGACGGGTTCACTGCCCTGCGCCTTGCCGCAGAACGCCGGCCCGACCTGGTCCTGCTGGACCGGATGCTGCCGGGTCTCGACGGCGTGGAAGTCTGCCGGCGGCTCCGCGAAGCACACAGTGTTCCGGTCATCATGCTCACGGCCCTGGGGACGGAAGACGACCGGATCCTGGGCCTGGAAGCCGGTGCGGATGACTATGTGACCAAACCCTTCTCACCCCGTGAGCTGGTCCTGCGGGTCCGTTCGGTCCTGCGCCGGAGCATTCCCGAATTCAGCCCGGAACCCTCGGTGCAAGCGGGCGGCTTCGACCTCAGCCCGGCCGCGCGCACGGTTTCCCGCAACGGCCGGCCCCTGGCGCTGACGGCCCGGGAGTTCGACCTGCTGGCGTTCATGCTCCGCCGTCCCCGGCAGGTGTTCAGTCGCGAGGAGCTCATGAAGGCGGTTTGGGGCTGGGACTACGGGGACCTTTCCACGGTGACGGTGCACGTGCGGAGGCTGCGGGAAAAGATTGAGGACGACCCCACCCGCCCCGCCATCCTGAAAACGGTCTGGGGTGTGGGGTACCGGCTGGACCCCAGCGACGAGGAGGAACCCGCCGGTGCAGACCTCTGAGCTCCTGGCTATCATCGGCTGGGCCGTTGCCTGGGGTGCCGTGATCGGCGCGGCCTCCCTACTCATCCTGAAGCCGCTGCGCCGGGCCTCCTTTGCCGTCCAGATCTGCGTGGTGGTGCTCGCCGCCGTGGCGGTCCTGACGGCCGGGATGGTCAGCGCCTTCAATGCGATGTTTATCTCGGCACGGGACCTCGAGGTCATGTGGTACGTCCTGGCCGTGGCCTCGGCGGTGGCTGTCGCCATCGCCCTGGTGCTGGGGTCGAGGGTCTCGCGGAACGCGAAGGCGCTGGTCGACGCCGCCCGGAGCATCGGCCGCGGCGAGAGCCCGGGCATCCAGTCCCCGGTGATGAGCCATGAACTTGCCGCTCTCGCCGCCGAGCTCGAATCCAGCAGCCGGAAGCTGGAGGCCTCCCGGCAGCGTGAGGCCGCCGTCGAGAACGCCCGACGCGAACTCGTCAGCTGGATTTCCCACGACCTCCGGACGCCGCTGGCGAGCATGCGGGCCATGGCCGAGGCCCTGGAAGACGGCATGGCGGCGGACGTTCCCGGCTATTACCGGAAGATCATCGCCCAGACCGACCTGATGGCGGGCATGGTCAACGACCTTTTGGAACTCTCGAAGATCCACGCCGGAACCATGCGGCTCAAGGCCGAACCACTGGATCTGTACGACCTCGCCAGCGACGCCATCGCCGACCTCGCCGCGGTGGCGAAGCAGCACGGCATTACGCTCGACGGCGGCGGGCAGCGGGAGTGCATGGCCCTCGCCGACGGTCCCTCCATGGGCCGCGCCATCCGCAATGTCGTACTCAACGCCATCGTCCACAGCACGCCCGGTTCCCATGTGACCGTGGAGGTCGGCCGGGACGGTGACCGGGCCGTCGTCGCGGTCACCGACGGCTGCGGCGGCATCCCCGAAGAAGACCTCCCGCATCTGTTCGAGACCGGCTGGCAGAAGGACACCGCGCGCCGCCCGCCGGGCACCATGCGCTACAGCGGGGCCGGGCTTGGCCTGAGCATTGTCGCCGGAATCGTCGCAGCCCATCAGGGCACAGTCACCGTGGAAAACGTCGACGGCGGATGCCGCTTCTCGCTGCTGCTGCCCGGTGAGGAGTCCTCGGCGCCGCTCTCTTCTGAGCCGAACGGGCAGTTCCACACAGGACACCTTCAGTGAACCGCGGCGTGGACGGGCAGGGCAACAACATGGACAGGCAAGTGGACAGGCAAATGGACAAACGCGTGGACAAGCAACTGGATATGACCTTCGGCAACGAAACCCGCCGCCCGGCAGCCATGCAGGCGCAGGTCACGCAAGCGCGGGCCGCGCAGCGGCGAAGGCGGGATCTGTGGGCCGCAGGGGCCGGCCTGGTGGCCGTCGGGACCGCGGTGGTGCTCGGCGAACTCACGGCCAGCCTGGTGAGCCCCACCGTTTCTCCCGTGACGGCCGTCGGCGGCGCCGTGATCGATGCCGTGCCGCCGGGCGTCAAGGAATGGGCCATCTCCCTGTTCGGCACGGCGGACAAGGTGGCCCTCCTGGGCGGCATGGCGCTGGTCATCGCCGCGCTCGCGGCCCTGTCCGGAGTCCTTGAAGTGCGGCGCCGTTTTGCCGGGGTGGCCCTCATCGCGGTGTTCGGCGTGGTGGGCCTCGTGGCCGTGGTCAGCCGGGCGGACCTGACAGCCAACGCCATCCCCGTCCCGATCCTCGTGGCACTGGTGGGGATCGCACTGTTGCGGTGGCTCATCCGAAAGCTGTTGAAATGGCAGCCGGCGGCAGCGGAGGTCCAGCCGCCAACGACCGCCCTATCGGAAACCCTGGCGGAAACCCCGGCGGAGGCGCCGCCCGCAGACCACACGCCCGCAGGCCACGCGGCCGGTGATGCCGGGCCGGCCCGGCGCCGCTTCCTGCTGGCACTGGGCGGAACCGCCGCCGTTGCCGCCGTCGCCGGTGTGCTCGCCTCCACGTTGAGGGGAGCGGCCGCCGTCGTCACCGACGTGCGCAGCAAACTGGCCCTCCCGGCCCCCGCCGCTCCGGCACCCCGCATACCCGCCGCGGCCGAGATCCGGCTGGACGGCCTTGGGCCCCTTGTGACACCGAACAGGGACTTCTACAGGATCGACACGGCCCTCCGCGTCCCGCTGGTGGACCCGGTCACCTGGACGGTGAAGGTCACGGGCATGGTGGAGCGCGAGATCGAAATCGACTTCGCCACCCTCCTGGCCAAGCCCCTGACGGAACGCCACGTGACCATCGCCTGCGTCTCCAACGAGGTGGGCGGGGACCTGATCGGCAACGCCCGCTGGCTGGGCTGGCCGGTCCGCGAGCTGCTCGCCCTGGCGGGCCCCAAATCCGGGGCGGACATGGTGCTGTCCCGCAGCACGGACGGCTGGACGGCGGGGACACCGCTCGAGGCCCTCACCGACGGCCGGGACGCGCTCCTGGCCGTGGGAATGAACGGCGAGCCGCTGCCGCTGGAACACGGCTTCCCGGTCCGGCTGATCGTTCCGGGGCTGTACGGCTACGTCTCGGCCACCAAGTGGGTCACGGAACTGAAGGTGACGCGATACGCGGACGATGTCGCCTACTGGACGCCGCGCGGCTGGAGCGAACGCGGGCCCATCAAGACCTCGTCCCGCATTGACGTGCCGCAGGACGGGCGCAGCGTGTCGGCGGGGACGGTGGTGTTCGGGGGCGTCGCGTGGGCCCAGCACACGGGCATTGGCAAAGTGGAGCTGCGGGTCAACCGCGGCGACTGGAAGCAGGCCGAGCTGGCCCCGGGCATCTCGAAGGACACGTGGTACCAGTGGAAGCTGGCCCTTCCGCTGACTCCGGGACGGCACGAGGTCCAGGTCCGGGCCACAGCCCTCGACGGCGTGCCGCAGGTGGAGGAGTCCGCCCCCGTCGCGCCCAGCGGGGCCACCGGCTACCACACCGTTAGAGTTGACGTGAAGTCCTAGCGAGCCAAGCAAAGGTCAGGAAAACGCATGCACCGCACCGAGTCAAGGCACGTCAGCGTGGAAGCCCACCGGGACAAGGTGCGCACCCTGCTGGCCCCGCTCCGCACTGAGGAACGGGTGGAACGGCTTCCGCTGCTCGAGGCATTGGGCCGGGGGCTCGCCGCCGACATCCTGGCTCCGCTGGATCTTCCCCCCTTTGCCAACTCGCAGATGGACGGCTTCGCGATCCGCAGTGCCGACGTGCCCGACGCCGGCGCGGAACTGCGCGTCGTCGCGCCCGTCCCGGCCGGTGCCGCACCGGCGGAACTGGCCGCCGGCACGGCCGCGCCGATCATGACCGGGGCCATGATGCCGGCCGGGGCCGACGCCGTCGTGCCCATTGAACAGGCCGTGCCCGATTCGTTTCCGCTGCCCGGAGAGCCCGCCACGGTGCTGCTTCCGGCCGCGGCTTCCGGATCGTTTGTGCGGGACGCCGGCAGTGACATCCGCGCCGGCGAGCTCGCCCTCGGCGCGGGGACCTTCCTCGGCCCGGGCCAGCTGGGACTTCTGGCGGCACTGGGCTTCACGCACGTGCCGGTCCGTCCGTGCCTTCGGGTCCTGCTGGTCACCACCGGCGACGAGGTGGTGGAACCGGGCAACCCGCTGGGACCGGGAAAGATCTTTGACTCCAACGGCACGCTGCTCGAGTCCTCCATGCGCCAGGCCGGGCTCCAGGTCACGCGGACCGGCATCTCCACGGACCGGCCGGACGAGCTCGCCGGGCTGCTGCGCAGGCACGTCCCGGCGGTGGACCTGATCGTCACCACCGGCGGTGTCAGCAAGGGCGCCTACGAGGTGGTCCGGCAGGCGATGGCGGGACACGACGTCGAGTTCAGCCCGGTGGCCATGCAGCCGGGCGGTCCGCAGGGGATCGGCAGCTTCGACGGCGTCCCCGTCCTGGGGTTCCCCGGTAACCCGGTGAGCTGCCTCGTGTCCTTTGAAATGTTCCTGCGCCCCGTCCTCACGGAGCTTTTTGGCGCTCCGGCGCCTCGTCCCGCCGTCCGGGCCCGGCTCGCCGAGGCGCTGACCTCCCCGCCGGGCAAACACCAGGTCCGGCGCGGCACGCTGACTCCGGACGGCACGGTCCGGCTGGAGGGCGGCGCCGGCTCGCACCTCGTCCACGCCCTGGCCCTTTCCAATGCCCTGGTCCACGTTCCCGAGGGGACAGCAGCGCTCGCCGCCGGCGATGAAGTGGAAGTATGGATCTTGTGAATGAAGCAGATACCGCCGCAGCGGAAAACAGCGCAGCGGACAACAGCAAAGCGGACAACAGCAAAGCGGACAACAGCACGGCGGACAACACCCGCCTGACCCACCTCCGGCACGACGGCACGGCCCACATGGTGGACGTGTCCAACAAGGCCCAGTCCACGCGGGAGGCCACGGCCACGGCGACCGTCCGCAGCACGGCTGAAGTTCTTGACCTCCTCGGCGGCGGTGAGCTCCCGAAGGGCGACGCCCTGGCCGTTGCCCGCGTCGCCGGAATCATGGCGGCCAAGAAAACACCGGAGCTCATCCCGCTGTGCCACCCGCTGCCGATCGCCAAGGTCACCATAGACTTTGAGCTCGACGCCGACTCCGTGACGGTGTTCGCCACGGTGAAGACCCGCGGTGTCACCGGCGTCGAGATGGAAGCATTGACGGCGGCGTCCGTAGCGGCACTGAGCGTGTACGACATGATCAAGGCCGTGGACAAGCACGCGGTCCTGACCGACATCAAAGTGCTCGCCAAAAGCGGCGGCAAGAGCGGGGACTGGACCCTATGAACATGCCCGAACCACACCGCCACGGCGAAGCCACAGGCCGGAAGGCCGGCGTCGTGATCGCCTCCACCCGCGCGGCCTCCGGCGTCTATGACGACCTCACCGGTCCTGTCATCGTCGACTGGCTGACCGAACACGGCTTTGAGCCGTTTCCCGCCCTGGTGGTCCCGGATGGGGCGCCGGTGGGGGCCGCGCTCCGTGCGCTGCTGACCCAGCAGCCCGCCGTCATCATTACCAGCGGCGGCACGGGACTGAGCCCCACCGACGCGACCCCTGAGCAGACCCTGCCCCTCCTGGACCGCGAAATCCCGGGCATCATGGAGGGCATCCGGAGCGCCGGGGCGGCCAAGACCCCCATGGCCATGCTTAGCCGGGGCCACGCGGGCGCGGCCGGCCAGACATTCATCGTGAACCTTCCGGGATCCCCGAAGGGCGTCATGGACGGCCTGAGCGTGCTGGATCCCATCCTTGGACATCTCTGCGACCAGCTGGAAGGCAGCCATGGGCACTGAAACCGGATTTGAAATCGTACACGCCGTGCTGAGCCCCGAGCCCATCTCGGTCGACCAGGCCATCGCGGCCGTCGAATCGGACACCGCCGGTGCGGTGGTCAGTTTCAGCGGTGTGGTCCGCAACCACGACGGCGGCAAGCAGGTTTCGCGGCTCAGCTACAGTGCCCACCCCACGGCGCACCAGGTGATGGCTGACGTCGTCGCCGGTGTCGTCGCGGAGCACTCCGCCCCTGCCAGCGGCGGGGCAGCCGACAGTAGCGACACCAGCGGCGCCGCTGAACAGCAGCAGCCGGTGCGGATCTGGGCGGCCCACAGGATCGGCATGCTGGAGATCGGCGACCCGGCACTGGTCTGCGCCGTCTCCGCAGCCCACCGCGGCCAGGCCTTCGCGGTGTGTGCCGAACTCGTGGACCGGATCAAGGCCCAGGTGCCGATCTGGAAGGAGCAGTTCTTCGCCGACGGCACCGTTGAATGGGTCGGCGCCGGCGAGTAGGCACACAGCAGGGAGCAGACGCACGCCGGGGGAGTCTGCGGGGGAGCGGCCAGCGGCCGGGCCGGGCGGGCCTGTAACCCAAGGCCACCGGTTCCGGAAGGCAACTGCCCCGGCGGTAGGGTTGATGGCATGACCGAACAACTCTCAGTCGCCGTGCTGGGCGCCAGCGGGCGCATGGGCGCCGAGGCTGTCAAGGCCGTCGAAGCCGCCGCGGACCTAACGCTCGTCGCGGCGCTTGGACGCAACGACTCCCTTGACACGCTTGTCAGCTCCGGCGCGCAGATCGTGGTGGACCTGACCGTCCCCGAAACCACCGAGACGAATGTCCGGTTTGCTGTCGAGCACGGCATGCACGCCGTCGTCGGCACCACCGGCTGGGATGCCGGCCGGCTCGCAGGACTGGAAGAACTCCTCGCCGCCCGGCCCGGCGTCGGAGTCCTCATCGCCCCCAACTTCGCCCTGGGCTCGGTCCTGGCCTCCGCCTTCGCCGCCAAGGCCGCCAAGTACTTCGAATCCGTTGAAATCATCGAACTGCACCACCCCGACAAAGTGGATGCCCCCTCGGGCACGGCCGTGCGCACGGCGCAGCTGATCGCGGCGGAGCGCGCCGCTGCAGGGGTCCCCTCGAGCCCGGACGCCACCACGACGGAGCTCGCCGGCGCCCGCGGCTGCGAGGTCGACGGGGTCCGCGTCCACAGCGTCCGGCTCCGCGGCCTGGTGGCGCACCAGGAAGTTCTGCTGGGCGGCCCGGGGGAGCAGCTGACGTTCCGGCACGACTCTTTCGACCGGGCCTCCTTCATGCCGGGCGTGCTGCTCGGCGTCCGCAACGTCACCGCGCATCCCGGCCTCACCGTGGGCCTCGACGGCTACCTGGACCTGGGGATCTGAGTCCGATGTCCGCTGCCCTCACCGCTCTGAAAGCCAACCGCACCAAGATCTGGGTGGGCGCCGTCACCCTCCTGCTCGTGTTCTACCTGGTGGTGTCCTTCCAGCGTTCCCTGCTCCTGATGTCCGACCCCAACCTCGTGGCGAAGGCGATCGGCGTCGCCTACCTGGTGCTGCCGGTCATCGGCGCCTGGGCCTTGGTCCGTGAGCTGCTGTTCGGCGCCCGTACCGAGCGTCTGGCGAAGATCCTTGAAGCCGAAGGGGGTCTGCCGGAGGATACGCTGCCGCGCACTCCCGCCGGCCGGATCATCCGCGAAGCCGCAGACCTCGAATTTGAGAAATACCGTGCCGAGGCAGAGGCTGCCCCCGACGACTGGCGTTCGTGGTTCCGGCTCAGCTGTGCCTACGATGCCGCAGGAGACCGCAAGCGGGCCCGCGCCTCGATGCGCGATGCCGTGCGGATGTTCCGCGCCGGGCCGCAGAAGCCCTAGCAGAACTTACAGAAGCCCTGGCAGAACTTAACGGAAGCGGGCAGGCGGGCGGACCCGGGCGGGCTGGTACCTGCCTACCTGGTTGGCGGCATGGGTCACCCACTCCAGCGGCCCGCGCCAGGCCAGCGCCGCGAACGCCGCGCCGATCGCCAGCATGCCGGCGGCCTGCGCCCAGTAGACGCCCTCCACGGTCCACCCGGGCGCCAGCGGCTGATCGTGCAGGGCCGCCATGATGCACAGATGGGCCGTGTAGAGGCTCAGCGTCATGGCGCCGACGCCGCGCAACGGGAGCAGCAGATCAAGCTCCAGCCATTCGCCCAGCCGTCCCAGCAGGAGGCACACGGCAATCACGGCCGCGGCCACGCCCGATGTGTGCAGCAGATCCAGCGTGGTGCCCGCATGGGGTGAACTCGTGGCCAGCCACCATACTGAGCCCGACTGGTCGACGCCGGCAAGGTTGACCTGCAGCAGGCTCTCCAGCGGGTAAGCGGGATCGCCGATGTGCGCCTCCAGTGCGTGCCTGCCACCCCAGTCCTCCATCAGGACTGCCCCCAGCCACTTGGCAAACACGGCCACCACCGTCCCGGCGGCCAGCAGCAGGAACGGTGCGGCTGCCTTCGATAGCGCCATTCGGCCGATCGCGAGCCCCACCAGGAGATAGGCGATCCATTGCAGGACCGGGTAGTAGCCGGTGAGGAAGAGGTCGCCGAGCAGCCTGGCGGGCGTGCCCAGGTCCTCCCAGCCGGGGTTGTGCCCCAGCCGAAGGGGCGGGTCGGCGGACAGCAGCCAGGGCCGGAGCAGGTAGGCCAGCACGGGCGCAGCCAGGATCCAGACGGCCGCCAGTGCGAGCAGGCGTTTCGCTCCGAGCCCGACAAACGGCAGCACGCAGAGGAAAAGAAGCGCGTAGTGGACCAGAATGATGGCGATGTTCACTTCCAGACCGCCCAGGGAGAGCCCGACAGCACCCACCACGAGCGCCCTGAGGGCAATGCCACGGCGGGCCGCCCACAGTTCAGGACCCTGGAGCGGCTGCTGCTTCCCGGTCGACAAGGCCAGGCCGACGCCGGCCAGCACGGCGAACAGCGCCGAGGCCCGCCCGGAAAATGCCAGCCCGATCCAGGTCGGCGTGAGCTGCGGGTCCGACTCAAAGGTCGCCAGCACGTGCGTGGCCATCATCGCCAGCAACGCCAGCCCGCGCGCGGCGTCGATGCCGGCCAGCCGGGCGCCGGCGGAAGCGCCCTTGACGGTCCGGGAAGCAGTGGTCATTCCGCGTGCGGTCATCGTCTGATCGTCTCATGTCCGGCCGGTCCGAGGCTTGGAGCCGGGGCCGACAAAACCTTGTATTCGAATATATGTTCGAATAGTATGGGCGCATGAACGAAGCCTCAGAGCCCGCATTCTCGAATCCGGAATCCTCTGGCAGGGGACCTATAGGTGGGGGATCCGCAGGTGGGGGATCCGCAGGTGGGGGATCCACAGGCGGGGAATCAATAGCCGGGGGATCCGCGGGCCGACGATCTTCAGGCAGGGGAGCCGCCGGCCGGGAAACTACCGCCGTCCCGCCCGGCGGACGCGCGGGCGGCTGTGAGGCGGGGACCGGGGTCCTCAAAGCCATGAGTCCGGGCGTGGTGGACTTCCTCTTCCGGCGCCTGGTCGCCGGAGAGCCGGCAGAGGACATCCAGTGGGGCAATGAGGGCACGGCGCTGGCCGTGCAGCCTCCGGGAGCGGAACTGGCCCGGCGGCTGTCCGAGACGGATCTCGATGCCCTCACTCCTACCGAGCTGTTCCACTATGTGCGCGCGGCCCAGCGGCTCGCGGCTTGGGCCGAGTCCCTGCGCGAGACCGCCGTCGGGCGTTACTGCTCGGCACCGGCGGCCCCGTCGGCGTCCTCCGGCGGAGCCGCCGCTCCAGCCTGAACTGCCAGCCTGAATTGTCGGCGCCGCAGTGCTGATCATCGGCCGAGGGAGGTGCCTAGGATGGCAGGGTGACTACTGGCTCAATCACTGACCTGACCCTGACTGCCGTTCAATACGAGGCCCTGGACGGCGGCGTTGCCGCCAACGTGGACGAACACATCCGCCTGATCGAAGACGCGGAGTCCCACGGAGCCCGCCTGGTCGTCTTCCCTGAGCTCTCACTGACGGGATACCGGCTGGACCTGCTGGCGGAGCCGGGGGAGTGGCTAAGCGCGGCAGACGGGCGGCTGGACGGCATCAGGGAAATCTGCCGGCGCACCGGAATCACCGCAGTGGTCGGAGCCGCGTTCAAGGAGGAGGACGGCACGCCGCGTCTGGCGTCCCTCGCGGTCCACCCGGCAGGCACGATTGAGCCCAGCTTCAAGACCTGGCTACACGGCCCGGAGCAGGGGCTCTTTGTTGCCGGCAGCCATCCGGCTGTCCTGGACATCGACGGCTGGAAGGTCGCGCTGGCCATCTGCTTCGATGCCGCACGCCCCGGCCATGCGGAATGGGCGGCGGGGGCAGGCGCGGACATCTATGCCGTCTCGGCCCTCTACACCGCGGGCGAAGATCACCGGCTGGGCCTGCACCTCGGCGCCCGCGCCATGGACAACCGGATGTTCTCCGTCCTGGCGAACCTGGCAGGCACCACGCCGCTCGGACCCTCGTGTGGACTGAGCGGCTTCTGGGGTCCGGACGGGCTCCCCGTCCGGCAGGCGGCAGGGACCGGAACCGAGGTGCTGACCGCGAGCCTCCAGCACAGCATCCTGGCGCGGTTTCGGCGACTCTGAGTCCGGCCGGGCAGCGCAAACGTGACGTGCGGCCGGCAAGTTTGACGTTCGTCACACCGCCGCCATTGTCCTAACATGCCGGAGACAAGGTAACGTTTTTCATATGGCTGACTCTGATATTCGCTCTTACACGTTCGGGACCCTCGTGACTGCCATGGTCACGCCTTTCACCTCGGACGGTGAGGTCGACTACAAGCAGTCCGCGGAACTGGCGAGCAAGCTCGTCGACGACGGCAACGACGCCCTCGTCATCTCCGGCACCACGGGGGAGACCTCCACCCTCGAAGACGACGAAAAAGAGAAGCTCTTCCGCGTCATCGTCGAGGCCGTCGGCGACCGCGCCAAGGTCATCGCGGGAACCGGAACCAACCACACCTCGCACTCGATCGAGATGGCCAAGCGGGCCGCCAAAGCCGGTGCCCACGGCCAGCTGATCGTCACCCCGTATTACAACAAGCCGAGCCAGGCCGGCATCCAGGCGCACGTCGAGGCCGTGGCCGACGCCGCCGACCTCCCCGTCATGGTCTACGACATCCCCGGCCGCGCCGGCGTCCCCATCCTGCCCGAGACCATGATCCGGCTCGCTGACCACCCCAGGATCGTTGCCCTCAAGGACGCGAAGGCAGATTTCGCCGCCGTCACCCAGGTCCTGGCGAACACCGACATCGATGTCTACTCCGGCGATGACGGCCTCACGCTGCCGTGGATGGCCGCCGGCGCCGTCGGACTGGTCAGTGTCTCCGCGCACGTCGCGACGCGGCAGTTCCGCGCACTGATCGATGCCGCACTTGCAGGCGATTTTGCTACCGCCCGCACTCTACATTTCGAACTGGACCCCGTGGTCCGCGCAGTGATGACCCACATTCAGGGTGCTGTCGCTGCCAAGCAGGTTCTTAAGTGGCAGGGAGTCCTGCCCAACTCGGTTGTCCGTTTGCCCCTCGTGGAGCCGGACGAGGCCGAGATCGCAATCATCCGCGAGGATTTGGCGGAAGCGGGGATGGTCTTCTCCTGATCGGGAGCCAATCCTGATCGTTGAGAACCAGCCCGGCTTTTGCCTGGAAAGTAGTGCACTATGACCCAAACCGCCCTTCCCGGCCTTGTCACGCCTCCCCGCCTTCCGAACAACACCCTGCGGATCGTTCCGCTCGGCGGTCTCGGGGAAATCGGTCGCAACATGACCGTATTCGAGATCGAGGGCAAGCTCCTCATCGTTGACTGCGGCGTACTCTTCCCCGAAGAGACCCAGCCCGGCGTCGACCTCATCCTGCCGGATTTCGCGTACATCGAAAACCGGCTCCAGGACATCCTCGCAGTCGTCCTGACCCACGGCCACGAAGACCACATCGGCGCCGTCCCCTATCTCCTGCGCCTGCGCGCCGACATCCCCATCGTTGGCTCGCAGCTCACCCTGGCCCTCATCGAGGCCAAGCTGCAGGAACACAGGATCAAGCCCAACACCAAGATTGTCGTCGAGGGTCAGGTCGAGAAGTTCGGGCCCTTCGAGTGCGAGTTCGTCGCCGTCAACCACTCCATCCCGGACGCCCTGGCCGTGTTCCTCCGGACGGCGGGCGGCACCGTCCTGCACACCGGTGACTTCAAGATGGACCAGCTGCCGCTGGACGGCCGCATCACCGACCTCAGGCACTTCGCCAAGCTCGGCGAAGAAGGCGTGGACTTGTTCATGTCGGACTCGACCAACGCCGACGTCCCCGGCTTCACCACCGCCGAGAAGGAAATCGGGCCCACCCTGGACCGGCTGTTCGGCCAGGCGTCCAAGCGCATCATCGTCGCTTCCTTCTCCTCCCACGTCCACCGCGTCCAGCAGGTCCTCGATGCCGCTGCCAACCACAACCGCAAAGTTGCCTTCGTGGGCCGCTCCATGGTCCGGAACATGGCCATCGCCGCGAAGCTGGGCTACCTTGAGGTTCCGGCCGGGATCCTGGTCGATATCAAGAACATCGACAACCTGCCGGACAACCGGGTGGTGCTGATGTCCACGGGCTCCCAGGGTGAGCCCATGGCGGCCCTGTCCCGCATGGCCAATGGCGACCACCGCGTCGTCGTCGGCGAGGGTGACACCGTCATCCTCGCGTCGAGCCTTATCCCGGGCAACGAGAACGCCGTCTTCCGCATCATCAACGGCCTGCTCAAGCTCGGCGCCGACGTCATCCACAAGGGCAACGCCAAGGTTCACGTCTCCGGCCACGCCGCTGCCGGCGAGCTGCTGTACTGCTACAACATCCTTGAGCCGCTCAACGCGATGCCAGTACACGGCGAAACCCGCCACCTCATCGCCAACGGCAAGATCGCCCTCGAATCCGGCGTCCCGGAGGAAAGCATCCTGCTCGCGGACAACGGCACCGTCATCGACCTCCGGGACCACCAGGCCGATATCGTCGGCCAGGTCGAGGTCGGCTTCGTCTACGTCGACGGCTCCAGCGTCGGAGAAGTCACCGAGGCAGACCTGAAGGACCGCCAGACGCTCGGCGATGAAGGCTTCATCTCCATCATCACCGTTATCCACCGCGCTACCGGCAAGGTGGTGTCCGGGCCGGAGATCCACGCCCGCGGCGTGGCCGAGGACGATTCCGTCTTCGACGAGATCATCCCCAAGATCAACGAGGCCCTCGAAGAAGCCGTGCAGAACCGCACGGACCACACGACGCACCAGCTGCAGCAGGTCGTCCGTCGGGTCGTCGGCACGTGGGTTAACCGCAAGCTGCGCCGCAAGCCCATGATCATCCCGGTGGTCCTTGAGGCGTAAGCCTCAGGTGGTCCTTGAGGCGTAAGCCTCAGGTGGTTCACCGGGCGTAAGCCTCAGGTGGTTCACCGGGCGTAAGCCTCAGGTGGTCCTTGAGGCGTAAGCCTCAGGTGGTTCACCGGGCGTAAGCCTCAGGTGGTTCACCGGGCGTAAGCCTCAACACCTCCCAGGCACCTGCCTGGTCAGCGGCCTCCCCGGCCCGAGCGCAGCCTGAGGGCCGCGGCGGGCGGGGGAGGCCGTTTCGCGCGGCGGCCGGGGACAACATGATCCCGGACGGCCCGGAAATTCGGGGCTTTCGGCCCGGCGTCCGGTACCGTGGCGAGTATGGCGACTCGTACTTCTTCCGCGCCTAGAGGCAACTCAAGCGGCAAATCAGGCAGTTCTCCCGGCCGGGGGTCCAGTCCCGCCGCATCCAAATCCGCCCGGTCGCGGGGAGCCACGGGCGGAACCGGTGGAACAGCGCGGACACGGCAGCTGGCCGCCGTTGAACCGCACCAGCCCTGGGTCGTGCGCATTCTGGCCGGTGCCTGGCTCGGTGTAGCCCACGTCGTCGGCGCCGGCATCCGACGGGTCGGCCACGACGTCAGCGACCTCGCCCCCGAGGACCGCCGCGACGGCGCAGCCCTGTTCAACCTGGCCCTGGGAGTCTTCGTCGCCACCTTCGCGTGGTGGGGTTTCCAGGGCTGGCTCCCCGACCTCGTGTTCGCGATCGTCAACGGCACCTTCGGCTGGATGGCCCTGCTGCTGCCGCTCATGCTGTTCGTGTGCGCCTTCCGACTGTTCCGCCAGCCCGACGACGGGCGCGGCAACAACCGGATCGGCATCGGCTTCCTCATCATGACCTTCGCCGGCACCGGCCTGGCCCACATCATTGGCGGCCAGCCGACGGTGGCAGACGGCTTCGATGGCCTGCGCAGGGCGGGCGGCATGCTCGGATACCTCGCCGCCGCCCCGCTGGCGGCCCTGCACCCCGCAGTCCCCGTCGTCGTCTACAGTCTGCTAGCGTTCACCTCGCTGCTGATCACTACCGCCACCCCCTTCGGTGCCATCCCCGGCCGCCTGCGGGACGGGTACGAGCACCTCATGGGCATCGACCTGCAGGACGACGACGGCGACCGTCACGACCGCAGCTACCTGTACGAGAACGACGCCCCGGCCGCACCCAGGAAGAAGCGCAAGCGCCTCTTCGGCAAGGACAACGACGACGACGCCACACTGGAAGGCTACGTCGGCGACGAGGCCTTCGAACGTGCGCTCATCGCAGATCAGGAGGCAGCGGGCGACGACGCGCCGCCCGCCAAGGGCGCGAAGGGCGCGAAGGCGCAGTCTGGTTCGGCGGCCGGTATCGCGCCCGGCGTCCGCCGCCCCACCCAGGCCGAGATCGCCGTCGAAAAGATCAAGGCGGCCCAGGGCCTCGGCGCCGGAACGGCCGAAGGGCCCACAGACGACGCAACGGAGGCCATCCCGCTGGTGACGCCCGGGATGGTGGCCGCCGGATCGCTCAACCCCGCCGCCGCAGCCCCGAAGGTCCCCGCCAACCCGGTGGCCCCGGCACCCCTGCCCACCCCGATTCCGCAGCGCACCGAACAGCTCTCCCTGGCCGGCGACGTCACCTACACCCTGCCGGCATCGGACATGCTCACGCCCGGGTCAGTCCCCAAGGAACGCACCGAGGCCAACGACGCGATCGTCGCCTCGCTCACGGAAACCCTCAACCAGTTCAACGTCGATGCTCAGGTGACCGGCTTCAGCCGTGGCCCCACCGTGACCCGCTACGAAATCGAGCTGTCCCCGGGCACCAAGGTGGAGCGGGTTACCGCCCTTTCCAAGAACATTTCCTACGCCGTCGCGAGCTCGGACGTGCGGATCCTGAGCCCCATTCCGGGCAAGTCCGCCATCGGCATCGAGATCCCCAACACGGACCGCGAGACCGTGTCTCTGGGCGACGTGCTCCGCAGCCAGAACGCCCGCCGCACGGACCACCCCATGGTCATGGGCGTCGGCAAAGACGTCGAGGGCGGCTATGTCGTGGCCAACCTCGCCAAGATGCCGCACCTGCTGGTGGCCGGTGCCACCGGCGCCGGCAAGTCCTCATTCGTGAACTCGATGATCACCTCGATCCTGATGCGCGCCACCCCGGACGAGGTCCGCATGGTCATGGTGGACCCCAAGCGCGTGGAACTCACGGCGTACGAGGGTGTACCGCACCTCATCACCCCCATCATCACCAACCCGAAGAAAGCCGCCGAGGCCCTGCAATGGGTGGTCCGGGAAATGGACGCCCGCTACGACGACCTGGCCAACTACGGCTTCAAGCACATCGATGACTTCAACAAGGCCGTCCGGGCCGGCAAGGTCCACCCCCCGGTCGACTCCAAACGCGTCATCAAGCCCTACCCGTACCTGCTGGTGATCGTGGACGAACTCGCCGACCTCATGATGGTGGCCCCGCGCGACGTCGAAGACTCCATCGTCCGCATCACCCAGCTGGCCCGTGCGGCCGGCATCCACCTGGTGCTCGCTACCCAGCGTCCGTCGGTCGATGTCGTGACCGGCCTGATCAAGGCCAACGTGCCCTCCCGGATGGCCTTCGCTACCTCCTCGGTCACCGACTCCCGGGTGGTCCTGGACCAGCCGGGCGCCGAAAAGCTCATCGGTCAGGGCGACGCCCTCTTCCTGCCGATGGGCGCCTCCAAGGCGATGCGCGTTCAGGGCGCCTGGGTCACCGAGTCCGAGATCCACAGGGTGGTCGAGCACGTCAAGGGCCAGCTCAAGGCCGTCTACCGCGACGACGTGGCACCCGAGGCGCAGAAGAAACAGATCGACGACGACATCGGGGACGACCTCGAAGTCCTGCTCCAGGCAACCGAACTCGTGGTCACCACACAGTTCGGCTCCACCTCGATGCTGCAGCGCAAGCTCCGGGTTGGGTTCGCGAAGGCCGGCCGGCTCATGGACCTGCTCGAGTCCAGGGGAGTGGTGGGCCCCTCCGAAGGTTCCAAGGCCCGCGACGTGCTGGTCAAGCCGGACGACCTCGCTGCCGTGCTGGCCGCGATGAAGGGGCTCGAGGCGCCCGCCGTCGCTGACTCCCAGACGGCAGCCCTGAGCGATAACGCCAATGCGAACATCGCCCAGGGCGGGTACGCGGAGGACCTCGTGGCCGCCGACCTCGCCAACCGTACGCAGGCGACCGAGTACTACGACGGCGCCGACGTCGGCTCCGATGACGAGGACGGCTCGGAGGACGCCTGGTCGCTCACCGGACGGTAGCGTGCGAAGACAGGTAGCCTAGGAAGGTGAATAGCGCCGAAGCCAACGCCGGGTCCGCCTCGCGGATCTGGAACCTGCCGAACATCCTCACGATGCTGCGGATTGTGCTGGTGCCATTCTTCGTCTGGTTCCTCATCTTGGACGCCCCGGGATGGCAGGCCCAGAACGGCGTCTGGCGCTGGGCGGCGGCGTTCGTTTTTGCCGTCGCCATCTACACCGACAAGCTCGACGGCGACATCGCCAGATCCCGCGGACTCGTCACGGACTTCGGCAAGATCGCCGACCCGATCGCCGATAAACTCCTGACCGGCTCCGCGCTGGTCATGCTCTCGCTGCTCCAGGAACTGCCGTGGTGGGTCACCATCCTGATCCTGGTCCGGGAGTGGGGCATCACCGCGCTGCGGTTCTTCGTGATCCGCTACGGCGTCATGCCGGCCTCCCGCGGCGGAAAGCTGAAGACCGTAGTCCAGACAGTGGCCATTTTCCTCTACATCCTTCCGCTGGCGTCCATCGCCCCATGGCTCGGCGTCGTGGCGTTCGCCGTCATGATGGCCGCGCTGGCGATCACGCTGTGGACCGGCGGCCAGTACGTTGTCGAGGCGCTCAAGCTGCGTGCCGCAGGCATCAAGGCAGAAAAAGAACGGGTAAGGGAGAACAAGCAATGAACGATCCGAACGCCAATGTTCACCCCAGTCCCCACCCCGCACTGCACCCCAACCTGCACCGCCTGGCGGAGCAGGCCGTCACCGGCGCCATCGGCCGCGGGATGACTGCCGCCACCGCAGAATCCCTCACCGCAGGGATGGTCGCCGCCGTGCTGGCCGACACACCCGGCGCCTCCGGAATGCTGCAGGGCGGCGTGGTCTCCTACGCCAACTCGGTCAAGGCCGACGTCCTGGGCGTCCCCGGTGAGCTGCTGGACGCCGTCGGCTCCGTGGACGGGCAAGTCGCCGCCGCCATGGCCGAGGGCGCCCGCCGCATCTGCGGTGCCGATATCGGCGTGTCCACCACCGGTGTGGCCGGGCCCGAACCGCACGACGGCAAAGCGGTTGGCACCGTCTACATCGGCGTCGCCACGGCGGAGGGATCGACGTCGTACCCGTATTCCTTTGACGGAAGCCGGGCCGAGATCCGCGCACTCGCGTGCGGAGCGGCCCTGGAACGCCTGCTTGAGGCCCTATCTTCCGAAGGCTACCCGGCGTAAAGTTGCCGGGAACAAAAGTTGATTCCGAATAGTTGTTACATTGTGTCGCTTCCAAATAAGGGAGGCGCCTAGGATGAAAACATCAGCAGAGTCCGCCCCTCCGGCGGACTCGACAGTACGAGGAGCAAGGCGATACAGATGGTAAAGCAGCCCGTATCCATAAACGGCGTTGTCCGCTGGAAGGATGTGGGCCTCGCCGATCAGGCAAAGAGCGAACAGAAGGAGCGCAAGATGGTTGTACTTCGTCACGAAATCGGTGATGTCCTGCGCGATGTCCGCCAGCGCCAAGGCCGTACCCTCCGCGAAGTCTCGCACAGTGCCCGTGTTTCCCTGGGCTACTTGAGCGAAGTGGAACGCGGTCAGAAGGAAGCCTCTTCGGAGTTGCTGTCCTCGATCTGCTCGGCCCTCGATGTTCCGCTCTCGAGCATGCTCCGTGAAGTCAGCGACCGCGTCGCGGTCGCCGAGGGTGTCGCTGTTCCGGACACCGTCCCGCAGGAGTTCGCGCAGCGTTATGGCCGCGACCTTGACCGAGAGCTCAACTCCGACCTCAACGACGAGTTGGCGAAAGGCCTCCTTTCCGGAGCGCGCTAACCGCCGACCCACCCATGACCTACCAAAAGGACCCCCGGCCCAGGCCGGGGGTCCTTTGACGTGTCACGACCCCGCAGTTCGTGCAGGGCGGGTTGTTCAGGGTGCGTCCTGCAGAGCCCGTTGTGCAGCATGCGTCGTGAAGAGCCCGTTGTGCAGGGCGGTTTCAAGCCGCGTCAGGCCGCGTCAGGCGGGCTCGTCCCGGGGGAAACCGTCACGTTCGTAGGTGGCGTTGAGCTTCGCCATGTACATGGCCAGGGCCTGCAGATCCTCGGCAGGCCACTCTGCCAGACGTTCCCGGAACACCTCGCGCCTGGCGTCCTGGACCTGGTGCATCCTGTCCTCACCCTCCGGCGTAAGCCGAATGGACTGCGCCCGGCCGTCCAGCGGATCGGCCTCCTTCGACACCAGCCCGAGGCCCTCGAGGAAGGCGACCTGCCGGCTCACCGAGGGCTTGCCGACTCCGATGGATGACGCGAGCTCGGTCAGCCGGATAGGGCCCTGCTTACGGATCACGCTCAGCAGCCCGTAGGCCGCGGGCTCCATATCAGGGTGGACCTGGCGTGAGAGCTGATGGGAAATGGACCGGCCGCGGCGCCAGAGCAGGCTTAGTTGGACTTCGACGGCATTGAGGGCGGCGTCGGCGTCAGCGCCGGCAGTTCCGCTGGCATCATTGCCGACGGTTCCGGGGACGGAATCACCGGCGGGCTCGGTTGGGTTGCTCATGGCAACCATTCTAGAGTCCCGCGCCGTGAGAGACTTTACTGGTGCGAATCAGTGACTTTTGGCGGCTAATGGACGACGAGTTCGGAGCGGGCTACTCCCGCGTCCTGAGCAGCTCGCTGGTCCTGGCAGGGGTCGGCGGACGCACGGCGGACCAGGCCCTCAGCGCCGGCATCCCTCCCCGCCAGGTCTGGCTTGCCATGTGCGACGTCCAGGACGTCCCGCCGGACCGTCGCCTCGGCCGGGACGTCAAACCCCGCGACAACACCGGACCGCGCTGACGCGTGCCGCGCCGCCGGCATGGTTACGGCTGACCTGACACGCGGGCGGCACCTGACGCGCAGCCGGTACGGCCGGCACCTGACACGCCGCCCACTTGTTCGAATATCTGTTCGGATAGGGATATGCTTTTTATGAGCGTTTTCGACATGGCGTTTTCCACATAAGTGGGTCCCTCGGCAACTTTGTCAGAGGGCCCCGGTAGCGTCAGTGATGACAGACGAAGGGCCTACACGGCCACTCCACAGCGAGAAAGTATTAGAGGTGTGAACCATGGCCGCAGCCCCGGATCGCCAGAAGGCGCTCGACGCAGCGCTTGCCCAGATTGACAAGCAGTTCGGCAAGGGCTCGGTCATGCGTTTGGGTGACGAAGTCCGTGCGCCCATCGAGGTCATCCCGACCGGCTCCATCGCCCTGGACGTCGCCCTGGGCATTGGCGGACTGCCCCGCGGCAGAGTCGTGGAAATCTACGGCCCGGAGTCCTCTGGTAAGACGACGGTCGCGCTGCACGCCGTTGCCAACGCCCAGCGCCTGGGCGGCATCGCCGCCTTCATCGACGCCGAACACGCCCTGGATCCGGAGTACGCCGCCAAGCTGGGCGTCGACACCGATGCGCTTCTGGTCTCCCAGCCCGACACCGGCGAGCAGGCCCTGGAAATCATGGACATGCTCATCGGCTCCGGCTCCCTTGACGTCATCGTCATCGACTCAGTCGCCGCGCTCGTTCCCCGCGCGGAAATCGAAGGCGACATGGGCGACAGCCACGTCGGCCTGCAGGCCCGCTTGATGAGCCAGGCCCTCCGGAAGATCACCGGCCGCCTGAGCCAGACCAAAACCACGGCCATCTTCATTAACCAGTTGCGCGAAAAGATCGGCGTCTTCTTCGGCTCCCCGGAAACCACCACTGGTGGTAAGGCGCTGAAGTTCTACGCCTCAATCCGCATCGACGTCCGCCGGATCCAGACCCTCAAGGAGGGCGCGGACTCGGTCGGCAACCGCACCAAGGCCAAGATCGTCAAGAACAAAATGGCCCCGCCCTTCAAAATCGCCGAGTTCGACATCATTTACGGCCAGGGCATTTCCCGTGAGGGCGGCATTATCGACATGGGTGTCGAGCACGGCCTGATCAAGAAGTCGGGCTCCTGGTTCACCTACGATGGCGATCAGCTGGGCCAGGGCATGGAGAACTCCCGCCGGTTCCTGCGGGACAACCCGGAGCTGGCGGCCGAACTTGAGCGCCTGATCAAGGAAAAGCTCGGTGTCGGCGTGAAGGCCCCGGCCGAGACCGAGGAATCACCGAAGCTGAAGGCCGTTGACGGCTTCTAACGCCGGAGCAGACGCCGGGGCAGGGTTCCAGCAGTGGAGCCCTGGCCCGGGCGGCGATGCCGACCCGGGTGCCGGGGCATCCCGGCACAGTTCACAGGGGTCGCGCAGTTCACGCGGCTCGAATTCACGTGGCTCGAATTCGCGCGGTTCGGGTTCGCGCGGTTCAGGGGCACCATCCCCGGAACTCGATCCGGACGCGGATCCCGCCGCGGTGGCCCGCGCCATTGTCTTGCGGCAGCTGACGGCTTCGCCCAAGAGCCGGCTTCAGCTCGCGCGCAAGCTCGCCGAACGCAATGTTCCCGAGGACGTGGCCGAGGCAGTATTGGACCGCTTCGAGGAAGTGCGGCTGGTTGACGACGCCGAATTCGCCGACATGTGGGTCCGCAGCAGGTCCCAAACGCGCAAGCTCGCCAAGGCGGCCCTGCGGCGTGAACTTGCGGATAAGGGTATCGACCCTGACACTGCTGCCGGCGCGCTGGACCAGCTCAGCGACGCCGACGAAGAAGCGGCCGCCCGTGAACTCGTGGAACGAAAGCTGCGCGGCTTCACCGGCGAGGAAGACCGCGCCGAGCGCGACAAGGTCACGCGGCGCCTCGCGTCAATGCTTGCCCGCAAGGGCTACCCGCCCTCACTGGCCTTCCGCATCGTCGGCGAGGTGCTCGACGCCGTCGCCGGCAGCGCAGGGGCCGGGGACGAGGATGGTCTTGCCGATGCCGGGGGTTAAGCCGGCCGTGCCGCGTCCCGGGACGAAGCGCACCCACCCGGTGCCCGCGCCGTCCTGCCACCGACCCGTCCTGCCACCGACCCGTCCCGCCACCAACCCGTAGCCCAAAGCCGCAACCCTTAGCCGGTACCCTTAAGAAGTGAGTTTTACCATTCCCTCCCCAGCGGCCGGCACCACTTCTCCAACAGCGTCTCCCGCAGCGCCGCCAGCAGCCTCCCCGGCAGCCGGCGCAGACACAGCTGTCGCCGCGGAGCGCAGCGCCGGGCAGGCTCAACCCCGCACGTACCAGGTGCGCACCTTCGGCTGCCAAATGAACGTGCACGATTCCGAGCGGATGGCCGGCATGCTTGAGGCCGCCGGCTATGTTCCGTCCGCCGGCGAAGTGGCGGACGTCGTGGTCTTCAACACCTGCGCGGTCCGGGAGAATGCCGACAACAAGCTTTATGGCAACCTCGGGATCCTGGCCCCGGTCAAGGCAGCCAACCCCGGCATGCAGATTGCCGTCGGCGGTTGCCTCGCGCAAAAGGACCGGGAGACCATCCTCAAGAAAGCGCCGTGGGTGGATGCGGTGTTCGGCACCCACAACGTCGGTGCCCTGCCGGCCCTGCTGGACCGGGCCCGCCACAACAACGAGGCCCAGCTGGAAATCCTCGAGTCCCTCGATGTCTTCCCCTCGACGCTTCCGACCAAGCGCGACTCCGTGTACTCGGGCTGGGTGTCCATCTCGGTCGGCTGCAACAACACGTGCACTTTCTGCATCGTCCCGGCCCTGCGCGGCAAGGAAAAGGACCGCCGCCCCGGCGAAATCCTGGCCGAAATCCAGGCCCTCGTGGACGACGGCGCCATCGAAGTGACCCTGCTGGGGCAGAACGTGAATTCCTACGGCGTCGAGTTCGGCGACCGGCAGGCGTTCTCGAAGCTCCTGCGCGCATGCGGGCAAATCCCGGGCCTGGAGCGCGTCCGATTCACCAGCCCGCACCCGGCAGCTTTCACCGACGACGTCATCGACGCCATGGCCGAGACCCCCAACGTCATGCCGCAGCTGCACATGCCGCTGCAGTCCGGCTCGGACAAGGTCCTGAAGGACATGAAGCGCTCCTACCGCTCCACCAAGTTCCTTGGCATCCTGGACAAGGTACGGGAGAAGATTCCGCACGCGGCGATCTCCACCGACATCATTGTCGGGTTCCCCGGCGAGACCAAGGAAGACTTCCAGGCCACGCTCGACGTCGTTGAGAAGTCCCGGTTCGCCACCGCCTTCACCTTCCAGTACTCCAAGCGGCCCGGCACCCCGGCTGCGGACCTGCCGGACCAGCTCCCCAAAGCCGTGGTCCAGGAGCGCTTTGAGCGCCTCACGGCCCTCCAGGACCGGATTGCGGCGGAGGAAAACGCCCGCCAGTTGGGCCGCCGCGTCGAGGTCATGGTGACTGCCCGGTCGGGCCGCAAAGCCGAGGAAACCCATCGCCTCTCCGGCCGGTCCCAGGATCAGCGCCTGGTGCACTTCTCCGTACCCGCCGGCGCCGAAGTTCCCCGTCCCGGCGATCTCGTGACTGTCACCATCACGGAGGCCGCTGCGTTCCACCTCGTCGCCGACCCCGCATCCGCGGAAGACTACAGCCTGCGCCGGTCCCGCGCCGGCGACGCCTGGGACCGTTCCCAGGCAGACTCGTGCGGTTCTGGCCCGGCAGGCAAGACCAGTGCGTCGGGCAAGGCAGGTGTGTCGCTGGGCATGCCCAGCCTCCCGGTCCGCGGCCGCTAGCGCCGTGCCAAGCCCGCACCAGAGTGCGCCGGCGGGGGCTACGCCGCCGGTGATCGCCGTCGTCGGACCCACCGGCTCCGGCAAGTCCGATCTCGCCGTCTCGCTCGCGCTGGAGCTCGACGGCGAAGTCATCAACGCCGATTCCATGCAGTTCTACCGCGGCATGGACATCGGCACCGCCAAAATCACCGACGCCGAACGTCGGGGGGTCCCGCATCACCTCCTGGACATTCTGGAGGTTACGGAGGAAGCAAGCGTCTCGGCCTTCCAGCAGCAGGCCCGCGCCCTAATTGGCGACATCCACGGCCGGGGGAAACGGGCCATCCTGGCTGGCGGTTCCGGACTCTACGTCCGCGCGGCGCTGGATATCCTGGAGTTTCCCGGCACGGATCCGGAGATCCGCCGCCGGTTGGAAATGGAGCTTGAGACAGCAGGTCCCGGAGCGTTGCGGGAACGGCTGGAGGCCGTGGACCCCGTATCGGCGGGCAGGCTCGGCGATGCCAGGCGGATCATCCGCGCCCTGGAGGTCTTCGAACTCACCGGCCGGCCGTTCAGCTCCTTCATGCCCGCCCGTGAGTACTTCCAGCCTGCCGTCCAGATCGGACTCGACGTGGACCGGGAGCTGCTACGGGAGAGACTGGCGCGCCGTGTCGAGGCGATGGTGGCCAAGGGGCTTCTGGAGGAAGTGCGCCGGCTGGACGCCGCAGGGCTGCGTCACGGCAAGACGGCGCCGCGGGCCCTGGGCTATGCGCAGTTCCTCCGGGTCCTCGACGGCGGTTCCAGCCTGGCGCAGGCAACGGACGAGACGATCATCGCCACCCGGCAGTTCGCACGCCGCCAGCTGACCTGGTTCCGCGCCGATCCCCGGGTCCACTGGCTCGACTGGCAGGATCCGGACCTGGCGGCCCGGGCCGCCGTACTGTGCCGGACCCCGCCGGTTCTGCCGGTGGCGTAGCGGCCCGGTCACGGTTCCGGAGCGGTGCGGGCGGAACGGTAACCTTGGAGCATGGACCACACCGAATCCGTAGCAGCTGAGCGTACCGCCGGCGATACCGCAGCCCTCAGCGGCCTGAAGTTTTCAAAGGGCCATGGAACGGGCAACGATTTTGTCCTGATCGCCGACCCCAACGGCACCCTCTCGCTGAGCCCCGAGCACGTCGCGGCGCTCTGCGACCGCCACCGGGGGATCGGCGGCGACGGCCTGATCCGCGCGGTGCCCTCCCGGCTCCTGCCCGAGGGCCAGGAGTTGTTGACCGCGCACCCCGCTGCCGAGTGGTTCATGGACTACCGCAATGGCGACGGCTCATTGTCCGAGATGTGCGGCAACGGCGTCCGCGTCTTTGTGCACTTCCTCATTGCCGAAGGCCTGGTGGACCTTCCGGCCGGTGAGTCCCTCGTCATTGGCACCCGGGGCGGGGCGAAGACGATCGTCCGGACGGCCGCTGGCTATGCCGTCGACATGGGCCCGTGGGAGTTCATTTTTCCCGGCGAGGCAACCGCGCGGGCGATGGATTCGCTCGTCAGCGCCGAGGGGCTCGAGGTGGCCAGGCCGGCACTGTCCGTCAGCATGGGCAACCCGCACACGGTCGTGGCGCTGGCCGAGATGGCCGAACTTGAGGCCACCCAGCTGTTCACGGCCCCCCGGGTGGATCCGACGCCGCCGCACGGCACCAACGTCGAATTTGTTGTGCCGTCCGAACCGCTGGTCCACGACGGCACGGGCACCATCACCATGCGGGTCCACGAGCGGGGAGTGGGGGAGACCCAGTCATGCGGCACCGGCGCGTGCGCCGCCGCCGTCGCGATCCGCCACTGGGCCGGCCAGGACGCACCGGATGCGTGGAACGTTCACGTTCCCGGCGGCGTCGTCGGAGTGAAGTTCTTCCTGGGCCCGGAAGGGCACGAGCACGTCGAACTCAGCGGCCCGGCCGTGATCGTCGCTAGTGGGACGCTTTCCTGACCCGAAGGATCCGGAAGGACTTGGCAGTGCTCTCCCGGGTCACGGTGAAGCTGGGGTCCAGCTCCGCTGCCAGCCAGCGCTGCAGCGAGTCCGAGCCGAGGTTCTTCTGGACCACAAGCCAGGCTGATCCGCCCGGCGCCAGCCGGGGAATCCACAGGCGCAGGAGGGCATGAAGCTCGTCCTTGCCGATCCGGATCGGCGGGTTGGACCAGATGGTGTCAAAACGCAGTTCCGGGTCCACGGCCTCCGGTGTGCTGGCGGTGATATTGCTCAGTCCCAATAGTGCGGCGTTTTCATTGGTCAGCGTCACGCAGCGTTCATTCACGTCCACCGCATAGACCCGGGCATGCGGTGCACGCAGGGCCATGGTCAGGGCGATCGGTCCCCAGCCGCAGCCGATATCGAGCAGGTTGCCCTGCGGAGCCGGGGCCGGGACGTCGGCGAGCAACACGGCGGTTCCCTTGTCGATCCCGTCCGGGCTGAAGATCCCTGAGGACGTCTGCAACCGGCGCGTCTCACCGGCAAGATCCACAATGAGCGGCTTGCGGGTGAAGGGCCCGGCGGGCTGGGCGCTGAAATAGTGTGCAGACTCCATAATGGGCCAGATTAGTTGGCGGGCCGCCCGAATGGGAAACCGGGTGCGGACCCGGAAAGGGCTCCGCGAACGGTTGAGGCGGCCCCGGCCAACGGTGCGGCCAGGGAGCATCGCCGTCTGTTAGGCTTAAATACATGATCTTGAATTTCAAGTAGCCGGCACGGGCTTGATCCCGTTCCCGCAGCGACGCAGGTAACCGCCTTCCGCTCCGTGCGCCATCGCAAGGGTGAGTATGTTCACCCGCCGGCGCCCGAATCACTTGGAATCCAGCCGCTTTTCTTTGGCACGCATTTCGTTGACACCGTATTCGGCCCGCTTCCGGGTCCGGCTCAGCGGACGGCAATTACCTCACTGTGTTCCCCACAGCCGGGCGCATTCTGTCGCCTCTCCTTTTCACCCAGCCACCGCTCCGCACGGAGCTCACCTGCCCCAGGCACCGTTGCTGCGGGCACTCCAGGAGGCCTGCATGACCCCTCGCCGTCAGCCCAGCGCGAATACCGTCCCACAGAGCAACAATCGGCACTATTCTGAAATAGCCGAACCTTTAAAGGAGACCATGACCAGCCAGCCCAACACCGGACCCGATTCAGCCGCCCAGGACATGAGTCCTGAGGAGATCCAGGCTGTAATCGACCGGATCCTCTCCAAGGACACCCCCGCCCCGAGCACCGGCCGCAGCTCCGGAACCGGTGCCAACGCCGCAGCCGCCGGGAGCGCCGGCGGCGCCAACGCGGTGCTCGGCAAAGCACAAGCCATCTCCCGCCTGGATGAGGTGTACACCAACTTCGACGGCGACCAGCAGGATCTCGAGGAGCGCCACGCGCTGCGCCGCAAGGCCGGCCTGTCCACCGAACTCGAAGACGTCACCGAGGTCGAATACCGGCAGTTGCGTCTGGAGCGAGTTGTCCTGGCCGGACTCTGGAGCGAAGGTACTCTCGCCGATGCCGAGAATTCGCTGCGTGAACTTGCGGCCCTGGCTGAGACCGCCGGCTCGGAAGTTCTCGACGGGCTCGTCCAGCGTCGGGCCAAGCCCGATCCCGGAACCTTCCTCGGTTCCGGCAAGGCCCAGGAACTCAAGGCCATCGTGATGTCCACGGGTGCCGATACCGTCGTGGTCGACGCCGAACTGGCACCGTCCCAGCGACGTGGCTTGGAGGACATCGTCAAGGTCAAGGTCATCGACCGCACGGCGCTGATCCTGGACATCTTCGCGCAGCATGCCAAGAGCCGCGAAGGCAAGGCCCAGGTGGAACTGGCCCAGCTGGAATACCTGCTCCCGCGCCTGCGTGGCTGGGGTGAGTCGATGTCCCGCCAGGCCGGTGGCCAGGTGGGTGGCGCCGGCGCCGGCATGGGTTCGCGTGGTCCTGGTGAGACGAAGATCGAACTGGACCGCCGCCGGATCCGCACCCGGATGGCCAAGCTGCGGCGTGAAATCGCCGCCATGAAGCCCGCCCGGGAAACGAAGCGCGCCAACCGCCGTCGCAATGCGGTGCCGTCAGTGGCGATCGCCGGCTACACCAACGCGGGGAAGTCCTCGTTGCTGAACCGGCTGACCGACGCCGGGGTGCTGGTGGAGAACGCCCTGTTCGCCACCCTGGACCCCACAGTTCGCAAGGCCGAAACCGCCGACGGCCTGGGCTACACCCTTGCGGACACCGTGGGATTTGTCCGCTCGTTGCCCACCCAGCTCGTGGAAGCGTTCCGCTCCACCCTGGAGGAAGTGGCCGACTCGGACCTGATCCTGCACGTCGTGGACGCATCGCACCCCGACCCCGAAGGCCAGATCGCCGCAGTCCGTACGGTCTTCAGCGAAGTCGACGCCCGCAAGGTTCCGGAGATCATTGTCCTGAATAAAGCCGACGCCGCCGATCCGTTCGTCCTCGAACGGCTCAAGCAGCGCGAACCGCGCCACGTGGTGGTCTCGGCCCGCACGGGTGAAGGCATCCCGGAACTGCTCAAGGCCATCAGCGACGGCATTCCGCGGCCCGGCGTGAAGCTTGAACTGCTGATCCCTTACAACCGCGGGGATCTGCTGAACAAGCTCCACGAGACCGACGCCGAGATCCTGAGCCTGGACCACGAGGAAACCGGAACCCGTGCCGTGGTGATGGTGCGCGAAGGACTCGCCGCTGAACTGGATCCCTTCATCAGCAATGACTGAGGCGGCGGTGAACAAGGCTGACGCTTCGTCTGAGGACGCTGAATCTGCCGAAACCGACGCGGACGCTGAATCTGCAGACGACCGGGTCGGAGGCGCGGCCGGCGAGGAGTTCGTGGTTGAACTGCTCGACCGTGCCGTGTCCGGCATGGGCGGCCAGAGCCGCGACGGCCAGCACGAAATGGCCCGGCAGGTGGCGCGCGCAATCGACAGCGGCGACCACCTGCTGGTCCAGGCCGGCACCGGCACCGGCAAGTCCTTGGCCTACCTGATACCGCTGATCGCCCATTCGCTGACCAGCGACAAGCCCACCTTGGTCTCCACGGCCACCCTGGCACTGCAGACGCAGATTGTCGGCCGCGACCTGCCCAGGCTGCTCAAGGCCATCACGCCGGCGCTGGAACGGCCCGTCAAGGTCGCCCTGGTGAAGGGGCGGGCCAACTATGTGTGCCGGCACAAGCTCGAAGGCGGCTTCCCGTCCGAGGAACCATCGGAGGGGCAGCTGTTCTCCCTCGGTGAGGACACGTCCGTGCCGCACTTCGCCGCCGCGCTCGGCGGCCCGTCCTCCCAGCTCGGCAAGGAGGTAGTCCGCCTGCGTGAATGGGCCGAGGAGACGGCGACGGGGGACCGGGACGAGCTCATGCCGGGTGTCACGGACCGCGCCTGGCGCCAGGTCTCGGTCACCTCCATGGAGTGCCTCGGAGCCCAGAAGTGCCCGCTCGCGGCCGAGTGCTTCAGCGAACTGGCGCGGCAAAATGCCGCCGACGCCGACGTCGTCGTCACCAACCATGCCATGCTCGCCGTCAGCGCCTTCGAAGGCTTGGCGGTCCTGCCCGAGTACGACGTCGTAGTGGTGGACGAGGCGCACGAACTCCAGGACCGCGTCACGGGAGCGGTCTCCGGCCAGCTCTCCGTGGCGATGGTGCACGCCGCCGCCTCCGGAGCCCGGAAGCACACGGGCATCACCGTGGACGCTTTGAACAATGCCGCCTCGCACCTGGAACTGGCCATTGACGGCGTACCCAGCGGGTTGATGCCCAACGGCCTGAACACCGAACAGCTGGACTGCATCGACCAGTTGCGCGACGCCTGCCGCGCCGCGCTGTCCGATTCCAAGGGGGACAGCTCCACGCCGGCCGACGGCGGACGCCAGCTCGCCCGGTCACGCCTGATGGTCATTCTGGAACTCTGCGAACGCCTCCTGGCCGCGCGCGAAAACCGCGAAGTTGTCTGGTTCTCCCGCAACAGCAGCTTCGACCCGGCGCAGGGCTACTCCCCGCCGGACGAGAGCGCGCCGGCCCTGATCAATGTTGCCCCGTTGAGCGTCGCGGGGCGTTTGCGTGAGGGACTGTTCGCGGACCACACCGTGATCCTGACCTCGGCCACGCTGGCCATCGGAGCGGCATTCGAGCCTGCCGCCGGAGGCCTCGGCCTCGTCGGCAGCGGTGCCCCGAGCTGGACCGGCGTCGACGTGGGATCCCCCTTCGACTATCCCAAGCAGGGCATCCTCTACGTCGCCCGGCACTTGCCCAAGCCCGGCCGCGGGACATCCCCCGAGGCCTTGGACGAACTCGAGAAGCTGATCCGCGCCTCGGGCGGCGGTGCCCTGTGCCTGTTTTCTTCGCGGCGTGCGGCGGAGGAGGCGGCCGAGGCCATGCGGCCCCGGCTGGACGTCAGCATCCTGTGCCAGGGGGAGTCGAGCATGACGGCGCTCGTGCGGCAGTTCGCAGATGAGCCGGACACGTGCTTGTTCGGCACTATGTCACTGTGGCAGGGCGTGGACGTTCCCGGGGTGTCCTGCCGCCTGGTGGTCATTGACCGGATTCCGTTCCCCCGGCCGGATGATCCGCTCATGACGGCACGCTCTCGGGCAGTGGCCCAGGCCGGCGGCAACGGCTTCATGTCCGTCTCGGCGACGCACGCCGCGATCCGCCTCGCGCAGGGGGCCGGACGGCTGATCCGCTCGACGTCGGACAAGGGTGTTGTGGCGGTGCTGGATTCGCGGCTGTCCACGGAGCGCTACGGCGGATTCCTCCGCGCAGCGCTTCCGCCCTTCTGGCCCACCACCGACCCTGCGATAGCCGTGGCCGCCCTGCAGCGCCTCGCGAAGGACTCCGGCCAGGACTAGAACTCCGGCGGGGCCGGAGTCAGGACCGGGCCTCGCGAAGGACTCCGGCCAGGACTAGAACTCCGGCCAGGACTAGGACTCCGGCGGGGCCGGAGTCAGGACCGGGGCCGGCACTAGGGCAGGGCCGGGGGCCGGAGCACCCGGATCGGCCATGTGGTCCGTGGTGGCTGCAGGGAGTGTGGTGGCTACAGGGAGCGGAGTACCGAGACGACCTTGCCCATGATCACGGCGTGATCGCCGAGGATGGGCTCGTACTGGGTGTTCTGCGGCAGCAGCCAGGTGTGGCCGTCGCGCTGGCGGAACGTCTTGACCGTGGCCTCGTCATCGAGCAGGGCGGCAACGATGTCACCGTTCACGGCGTCGCCCTGGCGGCGGACAACCACCCAGTCGCCGTCGCAGATGGCGGCATCGATCATCGAGTCGCCGGCCACCTTGAGCATGAAGAGTTCGCCGTGGCCCACGAGCTGGCGCGGCAGGGGCATGACGTCCTCCACCACCTGGTCGGCGAGGATTGGCCCGCCGGCCGCGATGCGTCCGACGAACGGCACCATGGCCGTGTCGGTGGCGCTGGCGAGTTCGGTGACGGAGAGGCCGCCGACGGCGCGGAGGCCGCTCGACTTCTCGACTCCCGAAATGGATGTGGTCCCCTCATCCAGGGTCAGTGGCATGAGCACTTCCATGGCCCGCGGGCGCTTGGGGTCGCGGCGCAGGTAGCCAAGTTTTTCAAGCTGGGAGAGCTGGTGGGTCACACTCGACAGGCTGGCGAGTCCGACCGTGTCGCCGATTTCCCGCATGGACGGCGGGTAGCCGTTGTCCGTGACGGAGCGCTGGATGGTCTCCAGGATTTTCTTCTGCCGGACGGTGAGGCTCTTGGGGGTCCGTGCGGGCTGGGCGCTCCGTGAGGTGGCCCTGCCGCCGGTGGCTTGAGTTGCCATGTTCGCCAACGCCTTTCCGTTCCACCCGGTGGCCGTGGCTGCTGCCGCCGGGAACTTCCGGCCTGAAATGTCAGACCCTCCTGATCAACTGCCTATGAACGAGTTCACAGTGGTTGTTCCTTCCCTCAAAAGTAGGCCAGCCGGAGAGCTTTTTCAAACATTTGTTCTAGCGAGTCTCGACATCGTTCGTTACTAAGTGCTAAAACAGAACAAGCAACATTCGAATATGTGTTCGATACGAAGTTTCACTTACTGACTGCACAGTTCGGTTCTATGTTCGAAGGTTTGGCCGGTTGGCGGCGAGTACGTGGAGTACGCCGGGCGGCACCGTATGGTCCAGGAGGGCTCAGTTCATGTCAGCAGCAAGCGCGTTTCACGGCACTTTTGTTCACGGCGTCACGGAACAGCACGGCAATGCACGTCGTTACGGGGCCGCGTCTTCCGCCGCCCGGTCGCAGCAGGTGCGGCAGCCAAAGCAGCCGCCGATGCGGCTCACGCGGCGTGGGCGCTTCGTCTTCTTCGGCGTCCCGCTGATCCTGCTGGCGGCGTTCATCCTGTCGTTTAGCGGGTTCCTCAACGCTCCCGCGAAGGCGGCGGATTCGGCGGACCAGCTCTCCGTGACACCCACCGTTTCCGTGACGGTGCAGCCGGGGGAGTCGCTCTGGGCCATTGCGGGGTCTGTGGCACCCGAGCGCGATCCCCGCGACGTCGTGGCCGACATCGTGCAGCTGAACAATCTCGATGCTGCGCGCGTGATGCCGGGCCAGCAGCTGTTTGTCCCGTCCAAATAGCATCCCGTAAGTACTGCCGCAGGCGTCACAGTTTCAGGGCCCGTCGAGCTACCACTTAAACTGGTCACGTGACTGACCAGCTTGAGCGCCTCAACCGACTGCCCCTTCGAACCAATCTCCGCGGCCTGCGGCCTTATGGCGCGCCCCAGCTGGACGTCCCCATCCTGCTCAACGTCAACGAGAACACTCACGGGGTTCCGGCCGATGTCCGCGCGGCCATTACTGAAGCAGTCAGCGCGGCCGCTGCCGGCCTGAACCGGTACCCGGACCGCGAGTTCACGCAATTGCGTGAAGCCCTCGCCGAGTACCTCGGCCACGGTCTCGACGCGGAGAACATCTGGGCCGCGAACGGTTCCAACGAGGTCCTCCAGCAAATCCTCCAGGCATTCGGCGGCCCCGGCCGGACCGCTCTCGGTTTCCCTCCCACCTACTCGATGTACCCGCTGCTGGCCTCCGGCACGGATACGGGGTACATCGTCGGGGCCCGGGCGGCAGACTACGGACTCAGCGCGGAATCGGCAGCCCGGCAGGTCCGGGAACTTCAGCCGAACATCGTCTTCCTCTGCTCCCCGAACAACCCCACCGGCACGGGTCTCGGACTTGATGTCGTCGAGGCCGTCTATGACGCGGGCGAGGCCAGCCAGACCGTCGTGATTGTCGACGAGGCCTACCACGAGTTCGCCCACGACGGAACGCCGAGTGCGCTCACACTGCTGCCCGGCCGGGAACGGCTCATCGTCTCGCGCACCATGAGCAAGGCCTTCGCCCTCGCCGGCGCGCGGCTCGGGTACATGGCCGCGGCTCCGGAAGTTGCCGACGCCCTGCGCCTGGTCCGTCTCCCGTACCACTTGTCCGCCATTACCCAGGCGACGGCCCTGGCTGCCCTGCAGCACCGGACGGCGCTCATGGCGGACGTCGAGGACATCAAGCGCCAGCGCGACAGGATCGTGTCCGAACTGACCCGGCTGGGCCTCACGCCGGCCGCGTCGGATTCGAACTACGTGTTCTTTGGCGGACTGGAGAACCCGCACGAAGTCTGGCAGGGCCTGCTGGATGCCGGAGTCCTCATTCGCGACGTCGGCATCCCGGGGCACCTTCGCGTGACCGCCGGCACTGAGACGGAAACCACAGCCTTCCTTGAAACCCTTGAACGCATCCTGACCAGCCCCGCAAAACTGCAGGCCTAGACTTGACGGGGAGCCAGAGCGCCCCGCCAGACAGCCCAGCACCCTGCCTTCTTCCAAAGGACACATCTACATGAGCAACACCGGATCCACCGCCGCCGAGGGCCGGACCGCACGCATGGAACGGACCACCAGCGAGTCCTCGGTCCTGGTCGAGATCAACCTGGACGGCACCGGGGTCTCTGATATCAGCACGTCGGTCCCTTTCTATGACCACATGCTGACGGCCCTGAGCAAGCACTCCCTGATTGACATGACCGTCAAGGCCACCGGAGACACCCATATCGATGTCCACCACACCGTTGAGGACGTGGCCATCACCTTCGGCGAGGTTCTGCGGACCGCCCTGGGCAACAAGGCCGGGATCCGTCGCTTTGGCGAGGCGACCGTCCCACTGGATGAGGCTCTCGCGCAGGCCGTCGTCGACGTCTCCGGCCGTCCGTACCTGGTACACGCCGGCGAACCGGCAGGCCAGGAATACCACCTGATCGGCGGCCACTTCACGGGCTCCCTCACCCGCCACGTCTTTGAGGCGATCACGCTTCACGCCGGGATCTGCCTGCACATGAACGTCACTGCCGGACGCGACCCCCACCACATCGTCGAGGCCCAGTTCAAGGCCTTTGCCCGGGCACTGCGCGCGGCCGTCGAACCGGATCCCCGCGTCGAAGGCATTCCATCCACAAAGGGTGCCTTGTGACCGGCCCGATACTCCGCGACGGCGCCATCATCGATCCCGCCGCCGGGACCAGGCCGGCCTCTCCGGAGGGAAAGCCCACCGTCACGGTGCTGGACTACGGCTCCGGGAATGTCCGCTCTGCCGTGCGTGCCCTGGAGCGGGCCGGCGCCGAGGTCATCCTCAGCTCCAAGCCCGAAGACGTCCTGAACGCCGACGGCCTCGTCGTCCCTGGCGTCGGTGCCTTCGAAACCGTCATGCGCGAACTCAAGGCCGTGGATGCCATCCGCATGATCGGCCGCCGTGTCGCCGGAGGTCGCCCCGTGCTTGCCATCTGCGTCGGGCTGCAGGTGCTGTTTGAGGCCGGCGTCGAGCACGGCACCGAAGCCGAAGGCATGGGGGAGTGGCCCGGTAAGGTCGAGCTGCTGCCCGCCGACGTCGTGCCCCACATGGGCTGGAACACCGTCTCCGTGCCTGTTGGGTCCAGACTGTTCGCGGGCGTTGAGGGCGAGCGCTTCTACTTCGTGCACTCCTACGGTGTCCAGCACTGGGACTTCGATGTCATCCAGCCCCGGATGGCCGCGCCCCTGGTGACGTGGTCAGAGCACGGTGCCCCGTTCATCGCGGCCGTCGAAAACGGACCGCTGTGCGCCACCCAGTTCCACCCGGAGAAGTCCGGCGATGCCGGCGCCCGGCTGCTGCGCAACTGGGTCCAGGGCCTGCGACCGGCAACCCCGGAATCCGCAGCTGCCGAGGCCGCAGCCGTGGAACCCGCGGCCCCGGAACAGACCGCCTAGATGTGGTCCCTGGTGCTCATGGGCGTCGCCGGCCTGCTGGTTGGCGGCGCGATCTCTTTCCGGCAGCAGAAGAGTCCGCTCTGGGTGCAGATTGTGTTCTACATCCTGGCAGGCATGTCGCTGCTGGCCGCCTACCTCCTGACCCTGTCGGCGTCCTGACGGCCCGGCCACGTTACCAACCATCCATTCCCAAGCTGAGGACTCCACGATGACCACCGAAACCCCGCTGCCCGTACTCGAGCTTCTGCCCGCTGTCGACGTCGTCAACGGCCAGGCCGTCCGGCTCGTGCAGGGCGAAGCCGGCAGCGAGACGAGCTACGGCACTCCGCTGGAGGCCGCACTCAACTGGCAGGAGCAGGGCGCTGAATGGGTGCATCTGGTCGATCTCGACGCCGCGTTCGGGCGAGGCTCCAACGCCGAACTGCTGCGCGAGGTCGTGGGGCGGCTGGACATCAAGGTGGAGCTCTCCGGCGGCCTGCGCGACGACGAGTCCCTTGAGAAGGCCCTCGACCTGGGCGTCGCCCGCGTCAATCTGGGCACCGCGGCACTGGAAAACCCGGAGTGGACCCACCGGGTGATTGAACGCTTCGGCGACAAGATCGCCGTCGGCCTGGACGTCCGGGGCACCACCCTCGCCGGCCGGGGCTGGACCAAGGAAGGCGGGGACCTCTGGGAGGTGCTGGGCCGTCTCGAGGACGCTGGCTGCGCCCGGTACGTCGTCACCGATGTGACCAAGGACGGCACGCTCCAGGGCCCCAACGTCGAACTGCTGCGTCAGATGGTTGAGAAGACCGGCAAGCCCGTTGTCGCCTCCGGCGGCATTTCCAGCCTCGAGGACCTCCTGGTCCTGCGGTCCCTGGTCCCGCTCGGCGTCGAGGGCGCCATCATCGGCAAGGCCCTCTACAGCGGCAATTTCACCCTGCCTGAGGCCCTCGACGTCGCCGGCCGCCGCTAGGCGGTCAGCAGTCATGACGCACACCCACGAGCCCCACGACGGCGCGCGGGCAGGCACCGGAGCGGCTCCCGTCCGGCATCTGCCCGGACACATCGCGGCTGCCCTTGCTGGCGCCGGCGGTGCCACAGACTCCGCCGGTCAACCGTGGGCAGGCCGCAGCCTGTCCGGGGAGGCCGCGAAGATCCATAACTTCGAGGACGACGACGGCGCCGCCGACGCCGGCTACCTGGCGGCCGTGGCCGACCTCGCCGCAGGCACGGGCAATGAAGCGGCCGTGGTCGCAGCGCTTGCCACCGCCCGGGTGTTTGTGCCGATTGTTGCCCAGCTCGCCGAAGAGGGCGAAGCCGTGACCCGCCCGCAAGGGAACAAGTCGCAGGGGGACAAACCGCACGAGGATGAGCCGCACGGACTGCACTCGGACAAACAGGCCGACATGGCCCTCGTGACGCTCAAGGCGCCCGACGGGAGGACGGCCATGCCCGTCTTCACCTCCGCGGCGTCACTGGAGGCATGGCATAAGGAAGCCAGGCCGGTCGCCGTGTACGCGGCCCGGGCGGCCCTGTCAGCTGTCTCGGAAGGTGCCGAGCTGCTCGTGGTGGATCCCGGATCGGAGCTGACCTTCGTGGTGCGCCGGCCCGCGGTCTGGGCCCTGGCGCAGCAGCAGACCTGGACGCCGTCGTACGCCGATGCGGAAGTTGCCGGTGCCCTCGGGGACAGTACTGTTGGCTTTGCGGCGGTCCGGCGTGTTGAAATTCATCCAGGGGGTGGAGTTGCCTCGGCCACGGCCGACGGCAGGCGGCTCCCTGGTGGGGGAGCAGGCCCGGAACTTCGTGTGGTGCTGTACCTTGAAGACGGGCTCGACGCCGCCGGCGTGCAGTCCATCGTTGCCGGCCTCAACAACGCCTGGGCCCGGAATGAAATCTTTGCCGAGCGGGTTGATTCGATCGAGGTCAAGCTGCAGCGCGCGGCACCATAGCTGACGGTCCGACGGGGGATATCCTGGTGCTGCCGTGGGCAGTACCAGAAGGATGTAGTCCGTGAATTTCGCGCTTTACCGGGAACTGCTTGCTGTCCGGCCCATCAGGAGGCTCCTGCTGGTCGGCATGATCGCCCGCATACCGCACTCGGCGGCCGGCGTCCTGCTGACCTTGCACATCGTCCTGAGCCTTGGCCAGGGCTACGCCGCCGCCGGCGCGGCTGCGGCCGTCATGACGATCGGCATCGCCGTTGGCGCGCCCTGGCGCGGTCGCCGTGTCGACACAGTGGGACTGCGCAAGGCGCTCATTCCGTCCGTCATCTCCGAAACCGTGATCTGGTCAATCGTGCCGCACGTGTCCTACGAGGCCTTGCTGCCCTTGGTCTTCATCGGCGGCCTGCTGACCCTGCCCATCTTCAGCGTGGTGCGCCAGTCACTGGGCGTGCTCGCCCCCGGAGAACAGCGCCGCACCGCCTTCGCCCTGGACGCCATCGCCACTGAACTGGTCTTCATGATCGGCCCCGCTGTCGGTGCCGTCGTCGCCACCAGCGGGCAGTCCGTCCTGGGCCTGACAATAGTCGGCGTGGCCACGTCCGTCTCGGGATTGTTCCTCATGTGGTTCAACCCGCCCACCCGGACGGCTACCCCCGACACCGGGCTCGAAGCGGAGGAATTGGAATGCGCGGAGGCCGCCGTCGTCGCCGCCGCGCCGGCCCACCTGCAGGAGGCCGCCGCGGAACTGGCGCCGCTGGCAGCCGCCGCCGAGGAACGGAGGCAACGACGCTCCGGCCTGCGGCACAGGGTCGTCCACAATTTCGGCTGGTTCACCGCCGCTGTGGCCGCCGTCTTCGCCGTCGCTGCCGGCGCCGGCATGGTCCTCAGCGGTACCGACGTCGGGATCGTCGCGGCCCTCCAGACCGGCGGCCACGAGGCCGAGATCGGGATCGTGTTCCTCTTTTGGTGCGCGGCCTCGGTGGTGGGCGGCGTCCTCTATGGCGCCATGCACCGGCCCATCTCGCCAATCCTCCTGCTGCTGGGCATGTCGGCCCTGACCATCCCGATGGCCTTCGCGACCGACACCTGGACCCTCAGCCTGCTCTCGCTGCTGCCCGGGCTGCTGTGCGCCCCGGTACTCTCGGCTGCCTCGGAAAAGGTGGCCGAGCTGGTCGACGAGAGCCGACGCGGCGAGGCGATGGGCTGGTACGGTTCCGCCCTGACCGGCGGAGTGGCCCTGGGAGCGCCGCTGGCCGGGCTGTTCATCGACGTCATCGGCCCGTCGGCCGGCTTCGTTGCCGTGGGGCTGGCCGGTGTGGGCCTCTGCCTCGTGGGACTTGCCCTGCAGCACGTGCGGCGCCGCCGCCTCGCCCACGCCTGACTGCCGGCCACTGACCGCCCGCTCGCCCACTGACCGCCGACCGACTGTCGGCCGCTGTCCACCGGCTGACCGTCGCCCACCGGCTGCGGGCCACCGACGACGTCCGCGGCTACACGCGGAGCCCGGGGGAGTTAACGCCCGGGGGAGTTAACGACGACGGCGGCGGGCGGACCGATGTGGTCCGGCCGCCGCCGCATCATGGTGACGAAAGTGCTTAGTTGACCGGGCCGGTGTACTTCTCGCCCGGGCCCTTGCCCGGAGCGTCCGGGATGATCGATTCCTCGCGGAAGGCGAGCTGGAGGGATCGCAGTCCATCGCGCAACGGTCCGGCGTGCTGGGAACCGATTTCCGGCGCCGCCGCGGTCACCAAGCCGGCAAGGGCGGTGATCAGCTTGCGGGCCTCGTCCAGGTCCTTGAGTTCCTGGGCATTTTCCTCGGCGGCGAGGCCCAGCTTCACTGCGGCGGCGCTCATCAGGTGCACGGCGGCCGTGGTGATGACCTCGATCGCGGGGACTTCCGAGATGTCGCGGATCTGTTGCGAGACGTCGGCCTGGGGGGCTGCTGGCTCGAAGACGTGGGAATTACGCTCTGATGTACTCATGCTGGTAAGCTTGTCACAGACCGACTAAATGTCGTTATTTTGCAGTGCTTCTTACAGTCCAGCATCAGTGCTGTACTTGTTTACAGTGCAGTGCTTCTGTTGAAGTTGTTGCCCGGGCGGCGCACATGTGCGTTGAGCGGGTATCTTTCTGTAGAATTGACTTTTAGTTTGCAAGCGGAGTTCTCTCCCACCCGCGTCAGCCGCGAAACTTCCTTCGGGAAGCCCCTCCCTTCGGGAGTCAAGGTTGCCGGGTACCTGGTCGGGCACAACTTCGGACTCTGGTCCGCAGGATGTGCATGCCGCCTCACTGAGGCCGGCAGCTCCGATCTCGAGGCCTTCGATTGCTCCGGCAATTGGGGGCCTTCTCTTTTTGCCGGTGGAATACCCCTCACGAACACAGGAGCTTTAACATTAGCGAGCCAAGAATCAATGAGCGTATCCGCGTCCCCGAGGTGCGGCTGGTCGGCCCTGCAGGCGAACAAGTAGGAATTGTCCGTATTGAGGATGCCCTGCGTTTGGCTGCCGAGTCCGATCTTGATCTCGTTGAAGTAGCACCGCAGGCCAAGCCTCCGGTGTGCAAGCTGATGGACTTCGGCAAGTACAAGTACGAAGCCGCTGTCAAGGCACGTGAAGCCCGGAAGAACCAGACCAACACGGTCCTGAAGGAAATCCGCTTCCGCCTGAAGATCGACACCCACGACTACGAGACCAAGCGCGGCCACGCGCTTCGCTTCCTCGGTGCCGGTGACAAGGTCAAGGCCATGATCCAGTTCCGCGGCCGTGAGCAGCAGCGCCCCGAGATGGGCATCCGCTTGCTCCAGCGCTTCGCCGACGACGTCGCCGAAGTGGGCGTTGTGGAGTCCAGCCCGCGCATCGATGGCCGCAACATGGTCATGGTGGTGGGCCCGCTGAAGAACAAGGCCGAGGCCAAGGCGGAGGCCCGCCGCGCAACGCAGCGTGCAGAAGCCAAGGCTGAGAACGAGGCCAAGGCATCCGGGCGCGTCGACGTCTCCGGTGGCAACGCGCCGCTGACCCAGACGTTGTCGGACCTCCTGCCGGAAGGCTTTGTCCTAGAGACGGAGGCTCCCGCAACGGAGGCCGCCGTCGAAGAGAGCAAGGCCGAAGAGGTCAAGGTCGAGGAGAGCAAGGCCGAAGAGGTCAAGGTCGAAGAGGCCAAGGCCGAAGCGACCACGCCGGCCCCGGTCGAGGAGACCAAGATCGAAGAAGCTCCGGCCCAGGAAGCACCGAAGGAGGCTGTGGCTGAGAAGCCGGCAGCCATCAAGGCTCCTGAGGCTCCGAAGGCCGAGAAGCCGGTAGCAGCCAAGGCTGCCGTGGCTCCGAAAGCGGCTCCGGCTCCTGCGGCTAAGGCTCCTGAAGAGAAGGCTGCGGAATCCGTTCCGGCGGCTCCGGCGGCCGCACCGAAGCCGGTTGCTGCTCCCAAGCCGATTCCGAGGCCTGCAGCGCCGAAGCCCGCCGCACGGCCGGCCGCCCCCCGGGCAGCCGCCAAGCCTGGCAGCAAGAAGACCAACTAGTTCACGGCTGCCGGACAGCAGTGTCCGGCAGTAAGCAACCAGCACGCCGCCCGCAGGGGCGGCTGCACGAAAGAGCTGCAGACTTTTCTGCGGATACGTAAGGAGATCGGTTCCCATGCCGAAGATGAAGACCCACAGCGGTGCTAAGAAGCGCTTCAAGCTGACCGGTAGCGGCAAGCTGCGCCGCCAGCAGGCCAACCGCCGTCACTACCTCGAGCACAAGTCCTCGCGGCTGACCCGTCGCCTTGCCGGCGACAAGATCGTCTTCAAGGGCGACGCCAAGGTCATCCGGAAGATGCTCGGCATCTAAGTTCCAAGTTCTCCGATTGTTCGCCACCTGGCAGCAGTCAACTACCAAAAAGGCTTCTCAGGCCAGCCGGAACTATCCGGCAGTAGACGCTTGGGATCAGAATTCTGAAGGAGTACGCACGTGGCACGTGTGAAGAGGGCGGTAAACGCCCACAAGAAGCGCCGGGTTATCCTCGAACGCGCAAAGGGCTACCGTGGACAGCGTTCACGCCTGTACCGCAAGGCCAAAGAGCAGCTGCTGCACTCGTTCGTGTACAGCTACGGCGACCGCAAGAAGAAGAAGGGCGACTTCCGCCGTCTTTGGATCCAGCGCATCAACGCTGCATCCCGCGCCAACGGCCTGACCTACAACCGCCTGATCCAGGGCCTGAAGGCCGCTGAGGTTGAGGTTGACCGCCGTATGCTGGCCGAGCTCGCCGTGTCCGACGCCAACGCCTTCGCCGCGCTGGTCAAGGTCGCCAAGGATGCGCTGCCCGCCGACACGTCCGCTCCGGCCGTCCAGGCTGAGGCCGCTACGGCTCCGAAGGCTGCCAAGAAGGCTCCCGCGAAGAAGCCTGCTGCCAAGAAGGCTGACGCCGAGGCCGCAAAGTAGTTCCTGCCGCAGTTGTAAACCTGCGTCGTTCCAGAACCTGCTGCGAGAGCAACTAAGGTTCTTATATGAACGAAACCGGGCGCCCGCAAGACTTTCCACTCTCCAACCCCCGAGCCGATCGGGTGAGGAAGGTGGCACAACTTGCCGGGCGCCCGGCCCGTTTAAAGCGCAGCGAGTTCTTGGCCGAAGGCCCGCAGGCTGTCCGGGAGGCCTTGGCCCTGCACCAGAAAAGGATTGCCGCAGGGGAGCCCGGCATCGTCTATGAGGTTTACGCGAGCGAGGCCTGCCTCGACCGGCACCCGGACCTGGAGACACTCGCGGAGGGCACCACCGCATACCTCGCCACCGACGAAGTTCTCGCCGCGATGGCGGACACGGTCAACCCGCAGGGCATTCTCGCCGTCTGCGCGTTCCTTGATGTCAGCCTCGATACAGTGCTGGCCGCCGCACCAAAGCTCATCGCAGTCCTTTGCCAGGTCCGTGACCCCGGCAACGCCGGAACCGTGCTCCGCGCGGCCGATGCGGCCGGCGCCGACGCCGTCGTCCTGACTGCCTCCAGCGTGGACATCTACAACCCCAAGGCGGTCCGCTCGACGGCGGGGTCCCTCTTCCACCTGCCGATCGTCCTCGGCGCCGACGTGGCCGACCTGGTGGCCCGCTGCAAGGAACAGGGGATCGGCGTGCTCGCCGCCGACGGTTACGGCCAGCTGAACCTGGACCGACTCCAGGACGAGAACGCCGCCCGCCGGCTGGGGGCCTCCGCCGCCGCATCGGTCTACGCGCTGGAAGGCCCCACGGCCTGGCTCTTCGGCAACGAGGCTCAAGGCCTGTCCGAAGACGAAATCGCGCTGGCTGACCACCGGGTGGCCGTGCCCGTCTACGGGGAAGCGGAGAGCCTGAACCTCGGCACCGCCGCCACCGTCTGCCTTTACGCCAGCGCGCGCTCCCAGCAGGCATCCTAGGAGCCCAGATAGACAAACGGCGGGGCCCACCTTTCGGTGGGCCCCGCCGTCGTACTGATACTGCCGAACTGTTGCCGCCGCCTCACGCGAAGCGTGCGGCCAGTGCTGAGCAAATTTCAGTGCTGTGCAAATTTATGTGGTCGTCTTGTTGCGTCCTGTGATGGCGCCGTAGACGAGGGCAACCACCAAGCCACCGACAATGGCCAGGAGCCAGGAACCGAGATTCCAGAATTCCATCTTGCCGCCGCCGAACAGAAGATCGCCGATCCAGCCGCCGACTACGGCTCCGACGACGCCGAGCACGAGGCTGGTAACCCAGCCGCCGCCGACCCTGCCGGGCATGACTGCCTTGACGATTGCACCTACTATGAGTCCGAGAATGATCCAGCCAAGAAAGCCCATGTCTCCTCCTACATATTCGTCGGCATCCAAATTGTGAATCCCGAATATGGCTTCAAGCTAACATAGGCCGGATTACTTGTCAGCAGGGGAATGCCCAATCGTTACGTGGCCGCAGGGGTCCCTGCCGCGGTTCGTCGGCTGCCCGGAAACGGGTACGGTATTCCTTGCGGGTGCCGGAAATTCTCGGTCTCCGTGTACACCCCGGAAGAACCCCTCAAGGAGAAGCACACGTGGCTGCAAATGGCGGTACCAAGGCGATTCTGGCGGCATTGGCCGCCAACCTGACCATCGCCGTATTGAAGTTCGTCGCCTACTTCCTGACGCTGTCGTCGTCCATGCTTGCGGAGGCGATTCACTCGCTGGCGGACTCCGGCAACCAGTTGCTGCTCCTGGTGGGTGGCAAGCGCGCGCAGCGCGAAGCCAGCCAGGAACACCCTTTCGGCTACGGCCGTGAGCGCTACATCTACGCCTTCATCGTCTCGATTGTGCTTTTCAGCGTCGGCGGTCTTTTCGCACTGTATGAGGCCTGGGGGAAGATCCAGCACCCGCACGCCATCGAAGGCGACTTCTGGTGGGTGCCGCTGGCTGTGCTGGTCGGCGCGATCATTGCCGAGTCCTTCTCGTTCAGGACGGCGATCACCGAATCCAACCACCTCCGCGGGAAGCAGAGCTGGGTCAAATTCATCCGCAATGCCAAGCAGCCCGAGCTCCCGGTAATCCTGCTCGAGGATTTCGGCGCCCTCGTGGGCCTGGTGTTCGCTCTCTTCGGCGTGGGCCTGACGCTCATTACCGGGAACGGCATCTGGGACGCCCTGGGAACCGCCATGATCGGCCTGCTGCTAGTCGCGATCGCCGTGGTCCTGGCCATGGAAACGAAGTCCCTGCTGTTGGGCGAGTCGGCCACGCGTGATGACGTCGCCAAGATCCGCACCGCGATCGAATCCGGCGGCACCAGCATCATCCACCTGAAGACCATGCACCTTGGTCCCGAGGAGCTGCTGGTAGCGGCCAAGATCAGCATCGGCAGGTCGGACTCCGGGCAGGACATCGCGAAAGCGATTGACGACGCCGAGGTCCGGATCCGCGAGGCCGTCCCGATTGCCCGGGTCATCTACCTGGAACCGGACGTGCAGCGCGTCAGCGCTCCCTAGGCCCGGCAGTCCACAGCAACGCATTAAGAAACGGCAGTCCGGCCCAGTGCATAACTGGGCCGGACTGCCGTTTCTATGACCACGTGCGGGCGGATTTGCCGGGCCTTCCGGGGTGGCATGGTTGCGTCCCTACGAGGCCAGCGGCCGCCTGCGTTCCACAGCGCCGCTGATGGCCGCGACACCGAGCCCCAGGAGTGCAAGGACCGCACCCACGAGCGCGGGTGCGACATAACCCCAGCCCCAGGCGATCACGAGCCCGCCGAGGAACGCGCCCAGGGCATTGGCGACGTTGAGCGCCGCATGGTTCAGCGAGGAGGCCAGTGACGGCGCGTCAGGAGAAGCATCAAGAAGCCTGGTCTGCAGGGCCGGGACCAGCATGGACCCGGCGGCGCCGACCACGAAGACCATGACCAGCGCCGACCAGGCCCAGTGGGCCGCAACGGCGTAGGCCACCAGGGCCACGGCCGTGGCGGGCAGCACCCAGTAGATGGTGCCCATGACGGACTTGTCGGCGATCCGGCCGCCAACGATGTTGCCCACCACCATGCCCACTCCGTACAGGGCCACCACGAGCGGCAGCCAGGGCGCCGGGAGGCCCGCCACGGACGTCATGGTGTGTGAAATGTAGGTGTAGGTCGCGAAGAAACCGCCAAACCCGACGATGCCGACCAGAATGGCGAGCCACACCTGAAGCCGCTTGAGGGCGCCGAGCTCGCGGCGGAAGCTGGCATCGGCGTGCGGCCTCTGGAACGGGACGAACTTCCACAGCATGGCGAGCGTGATGATGCCGATCAGGCCGACCAGCAGGAACAGGAGCCGCCACCCATAACTCTGGCCCAGCCAGGTGGCGAAGGGGACGCCGATGACGTTGGACACGGTCAGCCCGGCCATGACCATCGAAATCGCCCAGCCGCGCTTCGTCGGCGCCACAAGGGAAGCGGCGATCACGGCCGCGACCCCGAAGAACGCGCCGTGGGGCAGTCCCGCGGCGAACCGGGACACCAGCATGGAGCCGTAGTCCGGGGCGAGAAAGGAACTGAGGTTGGCGATGCTGAAGAAGAGCATGAGCCCCAAGGCCAGATGCTTCCGCGGAAGCCTGGCGCCGACGGCGGCCAATACCGGAGCGCCAACCACGACGCCGAGGGCGTAGGCCGAAATCAGGTGGCCGGCCTCGGGGGTGCTGATGTTCAGGCCCTGTTCGATCTCCTTGAGCAGGCCCATCATGGTGAACTCCGTGGTGCCGATGCCAAAGCCGCCCATGGCCAGGGCAATGATGGCGAGGGCAACGTGACGGGTGCCGGTTGTGGACGGCGCCGGGGCGTGTGTGGTGGAAGTCATTCGTCTTTTCGTCGGAGTTGTGCCGGGAAGTGCCGGAGCCGGCCACATAAGTATGTTTTTAAGAACTGGGCGGGGGCGCCGGATATTCCGCAGCGGGTCCGGGCGGCCACCCCCACCATTGTCCCCTACCCGGCCCGCCCCCGCGGCCCGCCCGCCGCACGCTAGTCGCCGCCTGCGGAGCTTCCAGCCTTCTGTGGCGGCCGTCGTCCCGGCCTCCGGCGCCTGCGGCGCGCCCGGATCCGATGGCCCGCCTTAGACTTGGGGGCGTGACTGGACTCATAAGCGTTGTTGGCGGCGCAGTAGTGGACTCCCTGGCGGAACCAAGCTTGCTCCTCGTGGCGCGGCGCACGGCGCCCCCGCAGTTTGCCGGAATGTGGGAGTTCCCCGGCGGAAAGGTAGAGCCTGACGAGGCGGCCGAAGACGCCCTGCACCGCGAGCTCCGGGAAGAGCTGGGCGTGCTGGTGCGGCTCGGGTCCGAGCTGCCCGCCGAATCCGCCGCGGGCTGGCCGCTCAACGACAAGGCAGCGATGAGGGTCTGGTTTGCCGAGCTCGCGGACGGTGAGCCCCGGCCGCTGGAGGACCACGACGAACTGCGCTGGCTCGACCTTCGCAGCCCCGGCGACGTCCTGGACCTGCCGTGGATCCCGGCGGACTTCCCCATCGTAGAGGCCCTCCTGGCGGCCGTCCGTGCCAGCGCCCCGCACGGCGTGGGAGCCGAACTGATCCGCTGACCCGGACGACCCGCCCGGCGTCGTGGTGCGCCTCTCGCCAAACCGCGGGGCATGTGCCTACTCTGAACGCAATCGAGAGGAGTGGCCCGTGCAGGTCGGTGTCGGACGAGAGCAGCGAGCCGGAGAACGCCGGGTGGCAGCCACACCGGATACGGTGCGGCAACTGACAGCCCTTGGGCTCAATCTCCTGGTTGAGAGCGGCGCCGGAACCGAGGCAGGGTTCGCGGACGAGGCGTTCAAAGAAGCCGGCGCCACCGTGATTTCCGAACTTCCGCTCGCTGCCCTGGACGTCCTGCTGCACGTCCGTCCGCTCACCCCGGAGACCGTGGCCCTGCTTCGGCCCGGCAGCGTCACCATCGGCCTTGCGTCGCCGGCCTCGGAACTGCCGACCGTCCGGGCGCTGGCCGCCGCGGGGATCACCTCCTTCGCCTTGGAACTGCTTCCGCGGATCTCCCGTGCCCAGTCCATGGATGCGCTCAGCTCGCAATCCCTCGTCACCGGCTATCGCGCCGTGCTCGAAGCCGCCGTGCGCTATCCGCGGTTCTTCCCGCTCTACATGACTGCCGCCGGCACCATCCCCCCGGCGAGGGTGCTGGTCCTCGGCGCCGGGGTCGCCGGCCTGCAGGCGATCGGCACCGCGAAGCGCCTGGGCGCCCGGGTCTCGGCCAACGACATCCGCGCAGCCTCCGCCGACGAGGTCGCCTCGATGGGCGGCACCTTCATCAATCTGGACCTCGATGCGGCGGCCGAAGGAACCGGGGGCTATGCCCGTGCCTTGGGCGAAGACCGGGCAGAACGCCAGCGCAGCCTCCTTGCCCCGCACGTCGCCGCAGCGGACGTCCTGATCACCACGGCGGCCATCCCGGGCCGCGCCGCTCCCCTGCTCGTGACCACCGCTATGGTGACCGGCATGCGGGCCGGGTCCGTCGTCGTCGACCTCGCCGCGGAGTCCGGAGGCAACGTGGAGGGAGTGATCGCCGGCCAGGACATCCAGGTGCCGGTCGACGGCGGATCGGTCACGCTCGTGGGCCTGCAGGATGCAGCTTCCGCCATGCCGTCGGACGCGTCCCGGCTCTTCGCCCGGAACGTTAGCAATTTCCTCGCCCTCATGACCGACGCCGGCACGGTTGCCCCGGACTTCGGCGACGACGTCGTCGCCGGAACCTGTCTGACCCACGGCGGCGCCGTGCGGCACGGCCCCACCGCGGCAGCATTGGGAGAGGACGCATAATGGGCCCGGTCGCGCTCCTGACAGTGGTGGTGCTCGCCGTCTTCGTCGGCTTCGAAGTCGTCTCCAAGGTGACCAGCAAGCTGCACACACCGCTCATGTCCGGCGCCAATGCCATCCACGGCATCATCCTGGTCGGCGCCATTATCGTGGCCGGACAGGCCAGCGATCCCTGGGTGCTCGGCATAGCGCTCCTGGCAGTCGTCCTGGCCACCGTCAACCTCGTGGGCGGCTTTGTGGTCACGGACCGGATGCTGGAGATGTTCAGCGGACATAAGCGGACCCACAAACCGCAACGAAGCGGTGCCGCCAAAGCCGGCGGAGCCACAGCCGGCGGAGCCGCCGGTGACGGACGTGCCGGTGACGGGCACTCGAGTCAGGGCACCTCCGGCGGCGTGACGGGGGATGCCCGATGAGTCTCCTAAGCCCCGAGTGGACCGCCCTGCTCTATCTTGCAGCCGCCGTCTGCTTCATCCTGGCGCTGAAGGGCCTCAGCTCGCCCAAGACGGCCCGCCGCGGAAACGCCATCGGTGCCGCCGGGGCCCTGGTTGCCGTCGTGACCGTGTTCTTCTCAGCGCGGCTGGAAAACATCCCACTCATCCTGGCCGCCATTGCCGTCGGCTCCGCGGTTGCCGTCCCCGTGGCCCGGCGGGTGCAGATGACCCAGATGCCCCAGCTGGTGGCGCTCTTCAACGGCGTCGGGGGCGGTGCCGCCGCGCTCGTTGCCGTGCTGGAACTCGGCCACAGCGAGGACCCCTGGGTCCGCCTGGCCGTGGTCTTCACCATGCTAGTGGGCGCGGTGTCCTTCGCAGGCTCGGCCGTGACGGTGGGAAAGCTGCAGGAGCTCATCAGTACCCGCCCGCTGCTGTTTCCCGGGATGCCCTGGGTCATGGGGGCGGTCATACTGGGGGCGGTCCTCTCCGGCGTGCTCGTGGTCCTGACCGGGTCCGTCGGCTGGTCGCTGGCGCTGCTGGGCCTGGGGCTCGCGGCCGGGCTGCTCCTGGTATTGCCGGTCGGCGGGGCGGACGTGCCGATCGTGATCTCACTGCTGAACGCCTTCACCGGGCTTGCTGTGGCCGCGTCCGGCGTGGTCCTGGGCAACGTCCTGCTGCTCGTCGCCGGAACGCTCGTGGGCGCGAGCGGCACCATCCTGACCAAGGTCATGGCCTCGGCCATGGGCCGCGGAGTTACCGGGATCCTGTTCGGGGCCTTCAAAGGCGGCTCGACGGCGGGTTCCACCGCCGTGAGCGACCGGCCAGTGCGCTCGTCCTCGCCGGAGGACGTCGCCGTCCAGCTCGGCTATGCCCAGCGCGTGGTGATCGTTCCCGGCTATGGGCTCGCCGTGGCGCAGGGCCAGCACACGGTGGCGGAGCTTGCCACGGCCCTGGCCGGCCGCGGCGTGGATGTGGTCTTCGCCATCCATCCCGTGGCGGGACGCATGCCCGGGCACATGAACGTACTGCTGGCCGAAGCGAACGTCCCGTATGAGTCATTGCGCGAATTGGCGGAAGTCAACCCGGAGTTCGCCAACACGGACATCGTGCTGGTGGTCGGCGCCAACGACGTCGTCAACCCTGCGGCGAAGTCTTCCCCGGGTTCACCGATCTACGGGATGCCGATCCTGGAGGTGGTGCAGGCCCAGCAGGTGGTGTTCCTGAAGCGGTCGATGCGCCCGGGGTTCGCCGGAATCGAGAACGAACTCCTGCACGACCCCAAGACCACGCTCCTGTTCGGGGACGCCAAGGATTCGCTGGCCAGAGTGCTCGGTGCGGTCAAGGCACTCTAGCTTCGAGGTTTTCTGAGTCCACGGCGCTCTGACATGGAGCGGGCTTTCCGAGGCGGCGCGGGCTTCAAAACAGTGTGGGCTGGGCTGAACTGGAACAGGCTGAACTGGAACCGGCTGAGCCGGAGTGGGCTGTGCCCGCGGGACCGGCGTCCCGGGTGCCTGCGTGCCCGGAAACGTCGGGGATGCTTCCGGCCGGGTACTGGGCCTCTTCCTGGCGGGCGTCGTCGTGGTTGGTGCCCCCGTCAAGATCCCTGTGGCTGAAGCCCTGCGAGCCGGAAAAACCGTGCAGGTCCTTGAAATAGCGGATGCGGCCGGCCAGCCACGCCCGATAGTCCTTGGACGCGTAGGACCCGCTGCCGTACAGGCGACGGTACTTGCCGGCCAGTTGCGGATGTTCGCGTGCGATCCACTGCATGAACCATTCACGGGTGCCTGGTTTCAGGTACAGCGCGCCGGCCGTGACGCCCGTGGCGCCGGCCGCCGCCAGGGCGCCGAAAAGGGAGTCGAGGGCGTCGTCGCTGTCGGACAGCCAGGGCAGGATGGGCATGGCCATGACGCCGCAGGGCAGGCCGGCCTCGCGCAGCCGGGAGATGAGCTTGAGCCGCGCCCGCGGCCCCGGCGTGCCCGGCTCCACGGCCTCGGATAATTCTTCATTAGTCATGGCCAGCGAAATGCCCACCCCGACCGGCACCTGGGCTGCGGCGTGCTTCAGCAACGGGATGTCCCGGGCCAGGAGCGTGCCCTTGGTGAGGATGGACAGGGGAGTGCCGGAGTCGGCGAGGGCGCCGATGATGCCGGGCATGAGCTGATAGCGGCCTTCGGCGCGCTGGTACGGGTCCGTGTTGGTGCCGAGGGCCACGTGCTCGTGCCGCCAGGAGGGTTTGGCCAGTTCTTTGCGCAGGATTTCGGCCGCGTTGATTTTGACCACCACCTGGCTGTCAAAGTCCAGGCCGGCGTCGAAGTCCAAATACGTGTGGCTCTTGCGAGCGAAGCAGTAGACGCAGGCATGGCTGCAGCCGCGGTAGGGGTTGATGGTCCAGTCGAAAGGCATCATCGAACCGGCGACCACCTTGTTGAGCACCGATTTGGCGGTGACCTCATGGAAGGTGACCCCGGCAAACTCCGGAGTGGACACGGACCGCACCAGCCCGGCCAGCGGCAGCAGGGCTGGTGCAGCCGGCGAATCGGCGGACAAGCCGGCCGGGGAATCGCCGCGCTCAAGTGCCTGTGCGTCCCATCTCATGCCTACATTCGAATATATGTTCGACTAAATGTCAAGGATAGCACCGGCCGATCAGGACGAAGCGGCTTCGATGATCTTCTGGTCGCCCTCGTTGACGGCTTTGACCACGGCGTCGTAGTCACCACTTTCGACAGCCTTGCTGACCTTCTTGGTGGCCTTCTCGATTGCCTCGTCGACGCGGTCAAGGTAGAGGTCGTCGACGACGGCAACCATCGCAGAGGAGCCCGGCGGCAGCCACTCGTCCGCGTTGACGCCGATGGACTTCTCCTCGTGACGCTTTGCGATGGCGCCAGCACCAGCGCCGATCCCAGCACCAATGACGCCCGAAAGCAGGAGCGGCGGAGCGAACAGTCCGACCACGAGGCCGCCGATGGCGCCGGCCGTGGTTCCGCCGGCGACCAGGCCGCCCCCGTGCTCCTTGACCTCGGTCTGGCCCGCGGCGTCACGCGACAGGACGACCGCAGCCGCTACGGCCGCGTCGTCCATGCTCTTGATCGCCTTGAAATCCTCTGCCGCCGAGTCCTCGTCGGCGTACGACGATACGAACAAGGTGTAGTTGTGCTCTGACATGGTGTGCCTCCACTCGGTTCCGGCCGGCGCAGCGGCCACTCCGTCTCCTTACTCGACGCTGTCGGACCGGACCGTGCCGGACATTATCGAATCCGAACGCCGGGCGGCCTGTCCGGACCGGGGCGGTACGCACGCCGGTCGTCGCTTGGGTCCAACTCTTGCCCCGGCAGGTGCGCACCGGCAGGGCCTTAAGGCACTCTTCCGGAAAGAGCCCAGGCGGCCGGCCGGGCCGATGATGCCTTGCGGTGAACTTCGACGCCGGGCGGGTCGTTACGGAGCGGCGACAAAGGATGACCCGGGTGGTCTCGGAGGGCTATTCGGTCAAGAGCGACTCGGCACGTTACCAATGGACGGCCAAGCCGCGATGTTAGGGCGCGTTGCTTGGGCTACGGCCTGGAGTCGCGGCGTCAGGGCGCATTGCTAGGCTGGGGCGATGATTCTCCTGACCGGGTTCGAGCCGTTCGACGGCGAAACGGAAAACCCGTCGTGGGCCGCGGCCCGTTCAGCGGCAGGGCTGCTCCAATCCGAGGGGCTGGATGTCCGGGCGGTGGAACTGCCCTGCGTCTTTGGGGCATCGGCCGCGGTGCTGGAGGAGGCCCTGGAGCGCCTTCGGCCGGAGCTTGTGCTGTGCGCCGGCCAGGCGGGCGGGAGGGCGCGCATTTCCCTGGAACGGGTGGCCATCAATTGTGATGACGCCAGGATCCCGGACAACGCCGGCAACCGGCCCGTGGACGAACCAGTGGTCCGCGGCGGCCCGGCGGCGTACTTTTCGTCCCTGCCTGTCAAGGCGGCGCTCGCGGCGTTGACCGCAGAGCGGATCCCGGCCGAGGTGTCTCAGAGCGCAGGGACTTACGTCTGCAACCACGTCTTCTATGCGCTCATGCATGCCCTGCGGCTGCGTCCGGGCACGAGGGGCGGCTTCGTCCACGTTCCGTACGCGGACACCCAACTCCCGGCGGGCAGCAGCGCGCCGTCGATGCCGGCCCGGCAGATGGCGGCGGCGCTCGCCGTCGTCGTCCGCGCCGCACTGGCGACGACGACGGACCTCAAGTTCGCCGCCGGCGCAACGCACTAGCCGGCTCGCCGCCGGCGAGCCGAACAGTCAGTCGAGCAGTTCCCAGACGACGCCGACCGTTGCCGTGACGCTCGACTCGCCGGCCTCGACGGTGAGCGACTCCGCGGCCACCGCCCGCTGCATCTTCGCCACCGGGACCGGTGGCTGGAACCCGGTGTGCTGGGTGAGGGAAAGAACCCGGCCCAGGCCTGTCCCGGAGAGGGCTGCGTAGTGCGCGGCCGTGGTGCGGGCGTCCTGCCAGGCCGCCTCCCGGGCGCGGGCCTCGACCGCGGCGGCATCCGCGAAGCCGAGGCTCAGCCCGTTCAACCGGACGTCGTCGCCGCCGGCAGCCACGGCAGCGGCAAGGACCTGCGAGGACGCGGACAACCGGCGGATCCTGATGGTGAGCATGCTCGAGGCCAGGTATCCGGAAACAGTCTGGCCCCGGCCCTCCTGCCAGTTCACCTCGGCCCGGACGTTCAGCCCGGAGGCAGAGATGTCAGCGTCCTCCACCCCGTGCTGCCGGAGCGCCGAGGTGATGGCGGCCGAACTCGTTCCTGCGTCGCCATAGGCCCCGGCCACCGTCTCCCGGCGGCATTCCACGCCAATCGACAACGTCAGGAGGTCCGGCACCGCCTCCGCGGTGCCGGTTCCGGTCACGGAGATGCTTCGCGGGTTGTCCGCCATGTCAGGCCTCGTATCGTTCGCGGGCAGTCCCGCCCGGGGTTTGGTGTATCCGCGGATCGGTTCCCGCGCTGTCCCGCAGGGGGTAGCCGCCTGCCGCCAGGCCGGCGTGGCGTTCGAAGACATTGGCGCTGCCCGGGTTGCCCGTCCGCCAGAGGGACCAGCCGGCGGCAAGGAAGTACAGGGGGAGGAACGGCAGCCCGAGGCACCACGCGTACTGGGTGCTGTGGCGCTCCTCATGCCCCAGCAGCGCTGGATTGGCGCGGGCGAATTCCGGGCCGGCGCGAAACAGGATGACATTGCCCACCGTGAAGGCAGCGGCAAAGGGAAGCCGCCAGCGGTAGCGGCTCGCGATCAGCAGTCCGCGCGGACCGGTGCTGACGGGCGTCCGGGCGCCGGCTGCCAGCAGCAGGCCCACGAGGGTGGACCCGTTGAGCACGTTGGCGATCTGCCGCAGCCGTTGTCCGGACGTCATGAGGCCATGGTAGCCGGGGACATGTCCGGCGGTCAGGGAGCGCATCATAGAAAACCTCCGCGTAGCCGGATAGGTTGCCTCAGTTGAAGACCTCCGCGCGGCGGCGTGGTTCTCGGCGGCGGGTAGGGCTGTGCCCGTTTTCATGGAGCTTAACGATGGCCCAACGGCAAAGCTGTGACGAACAAGTTGGCCCTCGCCCACAAGAGTGCGGATCGTGCAGGCAGGTCCCGAATCCTCAACGAACCGGGGGCGATCCGTCGTCGGGCTATGCGATTGCAGGAGTTGGAGTTGCGGTTGACAGCATCCGTTGGTGCGAGTAGTACGACCTTGGGTGAGAAACGAATGTGGAAGGAACGCGAATGGTAAGAATGGTCGTTGAGTTCGCTCTGGCCGGGATCTTCATGCTTCTTGCGATCGTGACCGCGGTGAACTCGCAGTGGATTGAGACGGTGTTCGGTATCGATCCGGACCGGGGAAGCGGCGCGTTGGAAGGGATAATCGTGGCGTCGTTTGGTGTGCTCGCGCTTGTCGCAGCCGGGCTCGGCACTCGGACGGCGGTGCTTCGGAGGCGGACGGCGCAGGCCTGACGGATTGCTTCCGTGTTGCCTGAACCGATCACCGTCTGTTCACCAACCATCGAGCCGGCCTCCGGGACGTGGATTGGTCGGGTGCTGCGTGAGCCAGTAGGGGCAATCGACGGTGTACGGAGCCGGTGCAGGCAGCCTCCACGGCCCACTGTCGCGCTGCGATCAACTGTGATAAACCGGGCCGCATCAGATCAAGGAGGTGTCCCATGCCAGAAGCACGTCGTGGCGCTGACAAGGAAGCCCGCAAGGTCAGCCGGCGGGGCTACCGGCCCAAGAAGATCCCGGAGCGCTTCGAGGAGGAGGCTGAACCGGGCCGCGTGCCGCCCGGCGTCGGCCCGTTGTCGGAGCAGCAGAGCGAACCGACCGGGACCGCTTCCACCGAGGGGCCGGAGGGACCTGGCCGAGAACCCGTCACCTTCACCTCATACTCGCCTTTGGATCCGACCCAGCTGAGCAATGTCAAGGTCCCGGTCGACCCTTCAGGGGCGGCATCGCCGTCACACGTGGTGGCGATGGTGGGCAACGTCTACCTCGCAGTCTCCAAGGACGACGGTGCCACCTGGCGATACTTCGACCCGACCACCATCTTCCCGTCGTTCGCCGGCGGTCTGGTCGGAGACCAGCAGATGATCTACGTCCCCGAGTTCGACCTGTTTGTATGGATCATGTTGCACAACCCTGTGCCTGCCACATCGGACGGCGCGTTCCGGATCGCCTGGGGATCTGCCAGCGACGTCGGCTCGACGCCGAAGTCCGCGTGGACCTTTGTCGACTTCGTCGCCTCCGACCTCGACGTGGCCGCGGCGTTCCTGGACCAGCCGCACCTGTCCTACTCGAACCGGAACCTGCTGGTCGCCGTGGACGCGCAAGGGAACGGTCGCGTCGTCGTCCGGATCCCGCTCACGGATCTGCAGACCGGCAGCGTGGGATGGGAATACACACCCCCGCTCTCGGGCATCAGCTACCAGTTCTCCGCCCCCTGCGGCGAGAGACCGCCCGGCGCTTTCCTTGCTGGTCACGTGGACACCTCCACGTTGCGGGTGATCGAGTGGCGCGACGGCGACCCGAACTTTCACGAGCACGACGTCACCGTCGGCAAGTACTCCGACTCCGGCGACTTCTCGTCGACTACGCCGTCAGGGGTCGACTGGAGCAGTCGCTGCGGAGCTCGGCTCAGCGGATCGACCTGGCAGGACGGGAGTCTCTGGTTGTCATGGACGGCGCCGCGCAGCGGCGCCGGTGAGAGCCCCAACTACCCGCAGCCCTATACCCGAGTGGTGCGCATCAACACGTCCACGTGGAAAACGGATAGCGAGCTCCAGGTGTGGAACCCCGACTACGCATTCGCGTATGGCGCGCTGGCGCTGAACTCGAACAACGAGGTCGGGATCGCGGTGGCATGGGGTGGCCCGAACGACGAGGCAGACGCAGCGTTCGGGATCCTCGGTGACTTCGTCGTCTGGTACCGGGACGGATCGACCGCCACCGAAGGCCGGTGGGGCGACTTCCTCCGCACTCACCGGTCTCAAGTCACTTCAGCCCACTTCGACGGGTTCGGCTATTTCACCACCAATGGAGGCGGTATCACGCAAAACCCCTATCACGTTCGATACGGGCGGTAAGCGGAACCGTCGGCAACGCTTGAAGCGTCACCGCGGTGTTCCCGTTCCCGATCATCGGGATCGATTCGGGCAACGGTTACGAATTCATCAACGACTGGGCCGTCACGTCACGTCGCGCGGCCGTTGCCGTGCGGCCCACAGCCGTCTACTAGACTGGAGTCAGTGCCCGCCGGAGGGATATCGGCGGGCCTGCACAATGAACCCTGCACAATGAATCCAGCGCAGTGAATTGTGACAGCCGCCCATGATCGAGAACTGTGATCAGGAACTGTGACAATGAACTGTGACCATAAGCCTTGCCGACAACCAGCGGCCGTGCCCTGTGCCCGAGCCGCGTGCCGCCGGCATGATCCAACTCGTAGCTAAGAACAGTAGATGACTGAAACTTTGCCGGGCGCCGCCGTCCCGAATCCTCTGGATGAAGCCGCCATTACCGCTGCCGTAGACCAAGCCGTTGCCGCCATCGCCGCCGCCGCGACCCTCGATGAACTCAAGGCCGTGCGCCTCGCGCACACCGGTGAGAAGTCAGCATTGAGCCTCGCCAACCGTGAGATCGGTGCGCTTCCCAAAGACCAGAAGGCCGCCGCCGGCAAACTCATGGGAGCCTCCCGGGGACGGGTCAATAAGGCGCTCGCGGACCGCACGGCCGAGCTCGAAGCCGAGAACGACGCGCGGATCCTCGTCGAGGAGACCGTGGACGTCACGGCGGCGCCGCGCCGGCGCCGGGCCGGCGCACGCCACCCGCTCTCCACGTTGCAGGACCGCGTCGCGGACATCTTTGTCGGCATGGGGTGGGAAATCGCCGAAGGACCCGAGGTCGAGTCCGAGTGGTTCAACTTTGATGCCCTGAACTTCAAGCCGGACCACCCCGCGCGTGACATGCAGGACACGTTCTTTGTCGAGCCTCCCGAGGCCCACCTGCTCATGCGCACTCACACGTCGCCGGTGCAGGTCCGCTCGATGCTGGAACGCGAGCTGCCCATCTACGTGCTGTGCCCGGGCAAAGTGTTCCGCACAGACGAGCTCGACGCGACACACACCCCGGTGTTCCACCAGTTCGAGGGCCTGGCCATCGACAAAAACCTCAGCATGGCGGACCTTCGCGGCACGCTGGAGCATTTTGCGCGGCAAATGTTCGGCGCGGAAGCCCAGATCAGACTGCGCCCGAACTATTTCCCGTTCACCGAGCCGTCCGCGGAGCTGGACATCTGGCACCCGGGTGCCAAGGGCGGCCCGAGCTGGATCGAGTGGGGCGGCTGCGGCATGGTCAACGCCAATGTCCTGCGCGCCGCCGGCATCGATCCGGAGGTTTATTCAGGCTTTGCCTTCGGCATGGGCATTGAACGCACCCTCATGTTCCGCAACGAGGTTGGCGACATGCGCGACATGATTGAAGGCGACGTACGTTTCAGCCAGCACTTCGGGATGGAGATCTAACAGTGCGTATCCCACTTTCCTGGTTGCGCGAATTCGCGCAGGTACCGGCCGATGCAACGGCCGAAGACGTCATGGCCGAGCTCGTCAAGGTCGGACTCGAAGAAGAAGCAGTCCACCGCCCCACGGACACCATCCAGGGTCCGATCGTGGTGGGCCAGGTGCTCAGCATCGTCAAGGAGCCCCAGACCAACGGCAAGACCATCAACTGGTGCCAGGTCCGGGTTGTTCCCGAGGGCCAGCCGCAGACGCTGACCGGCGAGGGCATCGACCCCTCGGGCGTGCAGGGCATCATCTGCGGCGCCCACAACTTCGTTGAAGGCGACAAGGTGGTGGTCACCCTGCCGGGCGCCGTGCTGCCGGGCGACTTCAGGATCTCCGCGCGCAAGACGTACGGGCACCTCTCCGCCGGCATGATCGCCTCCGTGCGCGAGCTCGGCATCGGCGAGGACCACGACGGCATCCTGGTGCTGTCTCGGATCGGCCTCGACCCGGAACTGGGCACCGACGCCATGGAACTGCTGGGACTTTACGACCAGGCCGCGGAAATCAACGTCACCCCGGACCGCAGCTACTGCTTCTCCATCCGCGGCGTGGCCCGTGAATACGCGCACGCTACCGGCACCGCCTTCACGGACCCGGTGTCCAAGGTCCGGGTCCCGGAGGTGCTGTCCGGCGGCTACGGCGTCAAGCTCAACGACGACGCCCCCATCTACGGCAAGCCCGGCTGTGACCGCTTTGTGGCCCGCACGGTGCGCGGCGTGGACGCCACCCGGCCTACGCCGCCGTGGATGACGTCCCGGCTCCGGCTCGCCGGCATCCGGTCCATCTCCCTTCCGGTGGATATCTCCAACTACGTCATGCTCGAGCTCGGCCAGCCGAACCACTGCTATGACCTGGACAAGCTCGCCGGCGACATCGTCGTCCGGCGTGCCACGGCAGGGGAGAAGATCACCACCCTGGACGACAAGGAGCGCACGCTCGACGCCGAGGACCTGCTGATCACGGACGCCTCCGGGCCGATCGGGATCGCCGGTGTCATGGGCGGTGCTCACACCGAGGTCTCGGACTCCACTACCAACGTGCTGGTGGAGGCCGCGCACTTTGATGAAGTCTCGATTGCGCGTGCGCGCCGCCGCCACAAGCTGCCCTCCGAGGCGTCCAAGCGCTTCGAACGCGGCGTGGACTGGCAGGTGGCGGATGTCGCCGCGCAGCGCGTGGTGGACCTCCTGGTCGAACTCGCCGGAGGGACGGCCGACGAAGCCGGGACCGACGTCGGAACCGCGCCGGACGCCGTCACGATCGAACTGCCGGCAGGGTACGCCGCGACCCGGATCGGGATCGACTTCACCGACCAGGACATCGTGACCTCGCTCGAAGACCTCGGCGCCGTCGTCGTGAAGAACGGCGGCGATTACACGGTGACCGCCCCGAGCTGGCGCAACGACCTCGAAACCAGGGACGACCTTACCGAGGAAATCGCCCGGCTGGTCGGCTACGACAAGATTCCGGCGACCCTGCCGGTGGCGCCGCCGGGCCGTGGCCTGACCCGTGTCCAGCAGCAGCGACGCCGCCTGATCCAGGCCCTCGCCGACGCCGGACTGACCGAGGTGATGGCCTACCCGTTCGTTTCCAAGGCCGCCAATGACACCTTCGGCGTGCCAGCCGAGGGCACTGCGCGCAAGGCCCTCAAGCTCGCCAACCCGATCAGCGAGGAGCACGGTTACCTGCGCACCTCGATCCTGCCGGGCCTGATCGAGGTCGCCAAGCGCAACCACTCCCGCGGGTTCCGTGACCTCGCCCTCTTCGAGGCGGGGCTCGTGTTCCTGCCCGGCGAGCAGCTTGGCACCGCTTCGATTCCGCCGCTCGGCGTCAAGCCCGGCGACGAGGTGCTGGACGGCTTGTACGACGGCGTCCCGGACCAGCCGCTGCACCTCGCGGCCGTGCTCACGGGACACGACTCGCCTGCCGCCCCGGCCCACACCCCGCGGGCTTGGGACTGGGCGGACGCGCTGGACATCGCCAGGATCGCCGGCGACGTGCTCGGCGTCGACCTCGTGGTCACGCAGGGCCGGCACCAGGCCTTCCACCCGGGCCGGGCGGCGCAGATTGCGCTGCGCACCGGCGCAGTGGTTGGCTACGCCGGCGAGCTGCACCCCAAGCTGCTGGCGGCCCATGACATGCCGGCCCGCTCCGTGGCGCTGGAGCTGAACGCCGATGCCCTCTTCGAGGCTGCCGCCGACGTGATCGTGGCCCGGCACATCTCGGCCTACCCGGTGGCTACCCAGGACGTGGCCCTCGTGGTGCCGCAGGACGTTCCGGCGGAAGAGGTACTCACGGCCCTGCGCGACGGTGCAGGCGAACTGCTCGAGGACGTCGCACTGTTCGACGTCTACGCGGGCAAGGGGATCGAGGACGGCAAGAAGTCGCTCGCGTTCAGCCTGCGCTTCCGCGCCGACGACCGCACCCTGACTGCGGACGAGGCATCGGCGGCGCGTGAGGGTGCCGTCGCCGCTGCCCACAAACGCTTCGGGGCGGTGCAGCGCTAACTGCGGGGCTGAGCACAGCGCTGACGACGGCGCTGACGAGCTGAAAGGGCGGGTCATGGCATCACACCTTGTTGTGCGGGCCTGCCCGCCCTTTCGCGCCCCCGGCTCTTCCGGAGTCCCCGGCGCGTCCGCGCCCGCGGCGGCACCTTTGGCGGCACCTGCGGCAGCTGAGCAGGAGCTGGAACGCGACTCGCGTTCCCTCCTGGACGCGGCCGAGCTTGAGCGGGCCCGGGCCATGACCCCGCGAACCCGGGAGGATTTCCTTGCCGGGCGGCTCGCCCAGCGGCGGTTCGCCGCCGAGCTGCTCGGCGTGCCGGCGTCGGAGCTCACTGCCTGCTACAGCTGTCCCCGGTGCGGCACCGGCGCGAACATCTCCCACGGCCGGCCGGGTTACCTGCTCCGCGGGGAGGCCGTGCCGTTGTTGCTGAGCCTGTCCCGCTCGGCCGGCTGGACCCTTCTGGGCGGCGTCGTGGACCCGAACCCTGGCCTGGGCCTGGGGATCGATGTCGAGGATCCGGCCCGGGCCGACTTCGATGGATTCGACGACGTGGTGCTGACCCCGGCGGAACGGCTGCACCTCGCCGGACTGCACGGCCTCCCGCTGCTGCGGGGCCGGGCACGGCTGTGGGCGCGCAAGGAGGCGTGGCTCAAGCTGCTGGGTACGGGGCTCCAGACGGCCCCGGACACTCTTGACGTGCTGGATGACGCCCTGCGGACCGGCGTGAACGGCCATGCCGGGCTCCGGGACCTGCCGGCGGAAGAGACGGGCCTGCCCGCGGAGCTTGTGGCCGCTGCCGCCGTCGCGGTCCTTCCCTAGGCTTCCTCAGAACTTTGGCGGCGCTGCCTGCGGGAGCGGCGGGAGGGCTTCGTCGAACAGCCACGGGTGCAGCAGCGCCTCGGCGTCCAGGCCCGTGGTGTGGCTGGCCGCGATGATGAAGTCGGCCGTGGTCACGGTGCCGTGGCGGAAGCGGTCCGTCCAGTCGTGCAGGAGGGCGAAGAACGCGAGGTCGCCGCAACGCACCCGCAAGGCGTGCAGGGCCAGGGCTCCGCGCTTGTAGACGCGGTCATCAAACATCAGTTCCGGGCCAGGATCGCCCACCACCAGGTCCTGTGCCGTGGAGGACAGTTTGCGCCAGGCGGCGCGGGCGCGGTTCGCGACCGTCATCGTGCCGGCTTCTTCGGACCAGATCCATTCCGCGTAGCAGGCAAAGCCCTCGTGCAGCCAGATGTCTTTCCACGTCGCGGTGGTCAGTGAGTTCCCGAACCACTGGTGGGCGAGTTCGTGGGCGATCATGCGCTGTGACTCCCACTCCTGCCGCAGATGGTTGGGGCCAAGAATGGACAGGGTCTGTGCCTCCAGCGGGATCTCCAGCACGTCTGCCGTCACCACCACGGTGTATTCCGGGAAGGGATACGGCCCGAAGCAGTTGGTGAAGGTCCGCATCATGTCGGGCTGTCGGGCCAGGGCCGCCCGCGCTTCCGCCGCCAGCGACGCCGGAACAGCCACATACTGCGGAACGTGCCCTGAGGGCCGCTCGGCATTGAGCATCAGGAGCTCATAACGGCCGATCTGGACCGTTGCCAGGTAGGTCGCCATGGGCTCGGACTGCTCATACACCCAGGTCTCACGGCTCGCCCTGCTGGTGCGGGACAGGAGCACGCCGTTGCACACCGCGCGATAGTTCGCGTCGGTGGTCACCGTGATCAGATAGCTCGCTTTGTCCCGCGGGTGGTCATTGCACGGGAACCAGGAGGCGGCGCCGTTGGGCTGGCCGGCGACCAGGACACCATCGGAGAGTTCCTCCCAGCCCACTTCGCCCCACAGGCCGCGACGCGGGGCCGGGTAGCCCTCATAGCGGATGTCCAGGGTGAATGCCTCGTCGGGGAGCAACGGAACCTCGGGGTAGACAACGAGCTGCTCGGCCCGTTGGGTGAACTTGCGCACCCTGCGGCCGTCGAGCTGGATCTTGGTGGCCCGCAATCCGGTGAGGTCCAGGACAATAGCCGACGTCCGGAACTGGGCGACGGCATGCAGGACCGCATGGCCGCCGAGGCGGTTGCTGCTGACCCTGTAGTCGAGGTCGAGTTCGTACCGGGTGACGCGGTAGGCATTGGTCCCGTGCCCTGGCATGTAGGGGTCCGGGGCGCCGGCTTCCCGGACCGGTCCCCGGCTGGCTTCCGGGCTCGTTTCCCTGCTGCTTTCCCGACTGCTTGCTGCGCTGGTGCTCAATGGACGGACCTTCGGATTGTGGTGCTGGTGGACGGGCGCTGGCCGGGGGCCTACCGGGGTTTGGCGGGCGGTGTCGGCCCGTCCCACGGGCTGACCGGGTTGCCCATCCAGTACGTCCCGGCGGGGACGGTTTCGCCCCGCATGACGAGGGACGCCGGCCCCACCGTGCCGCCGCTGCCGATCCTGGCCTGGGGCAGGATGACGCCGTGCGGTCCCATGGTGGCTCCGTCATCGAGGGTAACAGTGTCGATGCTCATGACACGGTCATGGAACAGATGGGTTTGGACGACGCACCCGCGGTTAACGGTCGAATTCCTGCCCAGGGTGACCAGGTCCGCCTCGGGCAGCCAGTAGCTTTCGCACCAGGTCCCCGTGCCGATTTTCGCGCCGAGGGCCCGCAGCCACCAGACCATGGCCGGGGTACCCGTGGCCGCGCGCGCGAACCACGGCGCACTGACCATCTCAATAAAGGTGTCCACCACCTCGTTCCGCCAGATGAAGGAGCTCCAGAGCGGGTGCTCGCCGGCGTGTATGCGGCCCACCAGCAGCCACTTGGCCGCCACCGCACTGGCCGCGGCCGTGGCGCCCGCAAGCAGCACCACCACCCCGCCCAGGACCGCGGCCACTCCATAGTTGAAGAGTGTCGCGAGAGCGTCAAACGCGACCAACACGCCGACGGCGATTGCGACTGTCAGCATGACCGGGACGAACCGGCACAGCTCCCACAAGGTGCGCGCGACCTTCAGTCTCGCGGGCGGCTGGTACGTCCGCGTGTCATCGGAGGCGATGGCGGTGCGCCGCAGCCGTACCGGCGGGCTGCCCAGCCACGACGTCCCGGCCTTCGCCTTGGCCGGCGTGGCGGAGAGGACGGCCACGAGAGAGTTCTTGGGCACATTCCGTCCTGCCGCCGTCATGCCCGAATTGCCCAGGAAGGAGCGTTTACCGATCTTGGCTGGCGCAATCCGCATCCAGCCGCCGTCCAGTTCGTAGGATGCCACCATGGTGTCGTCGGCCAGGAACGCGCCCTCCCCGACGGTGGTCATCCGGGGAATCAGCAGCACCGTCGAGGCCTCCACGTTGCGGCCGACCTTCGCGCCGAGGAGGCGGAGCCAGACCGGGGTGAAGAGGCTGGCGTAGATCGGGAACAGCAGGTCCCTGGCCAGGTCCAGCACCCGCTCTGTGGCCCACACCTGCCATCCGATCCGGCTCCGGACCCGGTAGTAGCCTTCTGCCAGGCCGATGCTGAGGAGCCGCGTGGTGGCCAGGACCAGGAGCAGGTTGGTCAGGAACCACACCAGCGCCGCCAGGGGGACTGAGAGAACGAGTCCGGGCAGGGCGGCGGACAGGGACGAGCTGCCCCGGATGAACGCGAAAATCACGAGGGCCGCGGCGGCGGCGGAGACGTAGGGGATGAGCGACAGGAGGGCGGATGCCGCGGCGAACCCGGCGAACCACAACCGGCCGATGAACCGGTGTTCGGCGGGGGAGTCCGGCCACGAGTGCCGGGCCTTGCCGCGGCGTTCGGCCGGTGACCCTGCCACCAGCTGCCCGGCTTTGACCTTGCCGATCACCGCAGATCCCGGCTCCACCTGTGCTCCGGCCCCCACGATGGCTCCCGGCATGAGCGTGCTGCGGGCTCCAATGCTGGCGCCCGCGCCAATCCGGATGGCGCCGATGTGGACGCGGTCGCCGTCGATCCACCAGCCGGACAGATCGACCTCCGGCTCGATGTTGGAACCGGCACCCAGGGAAAGCAGCCCCGTGACCGGCGGGAGCGAGTGGAGCTGGACGTTCTCGCCGATCTGGGCCCCGAGGGCCTTGGCGTAGTAGGGCACCCAGGGCGCACTGGCCAGGCTGATAGCGCCGGCGAGGTCCTGGATCTGTTCGGCGAGCCAGAGCCGGATGTGCACCCGCCCGGATCGCGGGTACGTGCCCGGCACAACGTTGCGGAGCAGGATGCGGGCGGCGGCGATGGAGAGCATCATCCGCCCGGCGGGGCTGACAAAGACGAGCCAGGATGCCCCGACCCACCACCAGGAGATTGTGGGCGCGGCGCTGAATCCGGCGAAGGCTGCCAGGAGGTTGTTGGCGGCCATCAGGTAGGTCAGCCAGCGCATGCCGACGAGGATGTGCAAGGGGACGCCCATGAGCGTCTGGAAGGCCTGGGACTTCCGGGCCGTGGGCCGGACGGTGCGCTCCTGCGCGGGAACTGCGCCGCCCTCGGGCAGCGACTGCCGGGCCGCGTCCACCAGGGCGCCCACCCGGGGTGTCGCGTAAATGTCGGCCACGGTGATGGTGGGGTAGCGCACGCGCAGGGCGGACACGAGCTGCGCAGCGGCCAGCGACCCTCCGCCGTAGGCGAAGAAATCCGCGTCGAGGCTCGTGACGGGGCTTCCCAGCACGGCGCTCCACTGCTCCACGATCCACTGCGCGTCGTCCGGCAGGTTCAGCGGGGCACCTTCTGCCTCGGCGGCTCCGGTTCCGCTCAACGGCCACGGCAGGGAGTGGCGGTCCACCTTGCCGCTGGTCTTGGTCGGCAGCGACTCCACGAGCGTCAGGAGCGGGATGAGCGGCGCCGGCAGGCTTTCGCCCAGCAGTTCGCGCGCTGTGGCGAGATCGATGTCCCGGCCCGACACGGCCGCCAGGTAGCCGACCAGGATCTGGTTGCCCGCGGCGGTCGTCTGCACCGCGGCCGCGGCGCCGGCGACGTCCGGCAGCGACTGCAGGGCGGCGTCGATTTCACCCAGTTCGATCCGGCGCCCGCCGAGCTTGACCTGCTCATCGGCGCGGCCCTGGAAGATGAGGCCCTCGGCCTCATACTTGACGAGGTCGCCGGAACGGTAGGCCCGCGCCCAGCCCAGCGACGGCATGGGGGCGTATTTTTCCGCATCTTTGACCGGGTCGAGGTAGCGGGCCAGGCCCACGCCGCCGATGATCAGTTCGCCCACGGCGCCTTCGGCGACGGGCACTGAGTCGGAGTCGACGACGGCGAGGTCCCAGCCGTCCAACGGCAGGCCGATCCGGATGGGCCCCGGCGTCCCCAGCCGCGCGGCGCACGCAACCACCGTGGCCTCAGTGGGGCCGTAGGTGTTCCACACTTCGCGGCCCTCGACGGCCAGCCGTTCGGCAAGGTCCGGCGGGCATGCCTCCCCGCCGAAGATGAGCAGCCGGACGCTTTCCAGCGACTCGACGGGCCAGAGCGCGGCGAGCGTGGGGACTGTGGAGACCACAGTGATGCCGTGGCTGATGAGCCAGGGGCCGAGGTCCATGCCGGTCCGGACCAGCGCCCGGGGTGCCGGAACGAGGCACGCGCCGTGCCGCCACGCGAGCCACATTTCCTCGCAGGAGGCATCGAAGGCAACCGACAATCCGGCCAGCACCCGGTCCTGCGGGCCTATCGGCTCGCCCTGCAGGAAGAGGCGGGCTTCCGCGTCCACGAACGCGGCGGCCGAGCGGTGCTGGACGGCAACGCCCTTGGGGGTGCCGGTGGAGCCGGAGGTGAAGATGACCCAGGCGTCGTCGTCCGGGCCGGCCGGCCGGGCACCGGGGAAAGGCCGGGGGCGTTTGCTGTCCGTGACGATCTTCCCGCCGGCGCGAAGGATTCCGGCGACCCTGGCCTCGCCGAAGACCAGTTTGGCCCGCTCATCCGGATCGTCGGCGTCGACCGGGACGTAGGCAGCGCCGACCAGCAGCACCGCTAGGATCGAGACGTAGAGCTCGTTGGTACCGGACGGGATCCGGACACCGATCTTGTCGCCGGCACCCAGCCCGGCCATGTGCAGTTTCCGCGCGGTTGCCCGGACTTCGTGCATGAGCTGGGCGTAGCTGAGCGAGCGGTGGCCGTCGTCGAGCGCGGAAGCATCCGGGAACCGGGCAGCAGTTTCGCGCAGGAGGTCGATGAGCGTCCGCTCCGGCGGAGCGGACAGCGCGCCCGGCAGCTGGGGCGCGTACACGGCGGCGCCGGCCACCTGAAGGCTCTGCACCGTGCCGGTCTCGGGGGCTTCGCTCTGGGTCAGTCGTTGCTCGGTCACTGGCGCATTGTCCCTGCAGGAGATGAACGGATGGTGTTGCCGCGGCCCAGGGGACCGCAGAGGTTAGGGGATCAGGATGACTTTGCCGGTGGTGCGGCGCTGTTCGAGGTCATCGTGGGCCCGGGCCGCCTCGGCGAGGGAGTAGCGGGCGCCGATCCTGACCTTGAGGCTGCCTTCGGCCGCGGCGGCGAAAACCTCATCGGAGCGCCAGCGGCGCTCCCGGGCGTCGCGAAGGTAGTGGCCCATGGTCGGGCGCGTGAGGTAGAGGGAGCCGCCGGCGTTGAGCCGCTGCGGGTCGAAGGGCGGAACCGGGCCGGATGCCCCGCCAAAGAGCACCAGCATGCCCCGGATGCGCAGCGAGGCCAGGGAGGAATCGAAGGTGTCTTTCCCGACGCCGTCGTACACCACGTCCGCGCCGGTGCCGTTCGTCAGCTCCCGGACACGCTGCGCGAAACCGTCGTAGCGCAGGACGTGGTCGGCGCCGGCCTCGCGGGCCAGCTGCTCCTTGGCGTCCGTTGAAACGGTGGTGATGACATGGGCGCCCTTGGCCTTGAGCATTTGGATCAGGAGGAGGCCCACGCCGCCGGCGCCGGCATGGAGCAGCACCGTGTGGCCGGGCTCGACCTTGAAGGTCGAATTGATGAGGTAGTGGGCGGTCACGCCCTGAAGCGGCAGCGCCGCGGCGGTGAGATCGTCCAGGCCGTCCGGAACCGGGAGTGCCTTGTCCTCGTCGACGAGGGCATAGCCGGCGTAGCAGTTGATGCCTTCCGCGGTAGCCACCCGTTCGCCGGGGGTGAACCCGGTGACGCCGTCGCCGATTTCCTCGATGGTGCCCGAGGCCTCGGAGCCGGGAGTGAAGGGGTAGCTGACCTTGTAGACGCCGCTGCGCTTGTAGGTGTCGATGAAGTTCACGCCCGCGGCGGCGACCTTGACCAACAGCTGGCCCGGCCCGGGAACGGGGCGGGCGGTCTCGTCGAGCTCCAGGACCTCGGGGCCCCCAGCCCGGCTGGCGACGATTGCGTGCATCATGTGGCTCCTTTTCCGGGCGGGGAATTCTGTCCCGGTCCCTGGGACCATCCTAGGGACACCGGCAACAACCATGAAGGGGCCGTTCGTAACTAGCCGTCACGTGATGCGTTCGGCACCGGCGTGTCCCCGCCGGTGCACGGGCCGGCAGGAGCGCGGCTAGTAGCGGCGGGTGACGGTCGCCATGGGGCATTCGAAGTGGCGTCCCGCGGCGAGTCCAACGTCGTTGAGGTAACGGACAATGATGGCGTAGGACTGCATCAGCGTGGTTTCCGTGTACGGAACCTGGTGCTTGGCGCAGTACTCGCGGACGATCTTGGCGGCCTTGTCCAGCTGGGGCCGGGCCATGTCCGGGAAGAGGTGGTGTTCCGCCTGGCGGTTGAGGCCGCCGAGCAGGATGTCCATGAAACGGCCGCCCGAGATATTCCGGGACGTCAGGACCTGGCGGCTGAAGAAGTCCACCCGGCTGTCCGCCGGCAGGACCGGCATGCCCTTGTGGTTGGGTGCGAAGGACGCACCCATGTAGAAGCCGAACACGGCCAGCTGCACGCCGATGAAGGCGAACGCCATGCCCAGGGGGAGGAAGGAGAAGGCCAGCGCCGGCAGCAGGCTGAGCCGGACCGCGAGGATCGGGATTTCGACCCAGCGGTGCGTGACCTTGGCCCGGCGGACGATGAATTTCACGGAATCGATCTGGAGTCCCAGGCCCACCAGGAACAGCAGCGGGAAGAAGAACCAGCCCTGCTTGCGGGTCAGGAAAGCGAAACGCCCCTTGCGGTCGGCGACGGCCTCGGGGTGGAAGGCGATGGGGCCGGGCGCGATGTCCGGGTCTTTGGAGATGACGTTCGGGTGGTTGTGGTGTGCGCCGTGCTTCTGCTCCCACCAGGAGTAGCTGATGCCGGCCACGGACGTGGCGAGCAGCCGTGCGGCCCAGTCGTTGGCGCGGCGGGAGGCGAAGATCTGCCGGTGCCCGGCCTCGTGGGCCAGGAAGCTCAGCTGGGTGCACAGGATGCCCAGGGCGGCCGCGATGAGGAGCTGGAACCAGCTGTCACCGATCAGCGCGAACCCGAACCAGGTGGCGGCCATCAGCAGCACGAGGCTGGCGAAGACGGTGACGTAGAAACCGACACGCCGCTCGAGGAGGCCGGCCGTCTTGACGCTTTTCAGGAGTTCCGAATAGCTCAGGACGACGGCGTTGGGCTGGCGGACGCGCGATGGCGGACGCGCCGGCGTTTGGGTGGAAAGGGTGGAAGTGGCGGTCATAGAGCGCTGGCCTCGTCACTGTTACGGGCAACGCTGCAACTGACATTCGCAGCTGCACGGTCTGGATCACCCTCCACCCAGCATACGCCCCCGGTTTATCCGGACCGCCGCTCCGCAACGGAATCCTCTGCCGGCGCAATTCCGGAAGGCGGCCCAAATCCCGGACACAGGACAGCACCGGACCCAAATCGGACAAAGCACCATCGATGCATAAATATCGGCATCTATGCATACTCTTGCTGTATAGTCGTGCTTATGACTATTTCTGTTGCCGTATCCGGGGCGAGCGGTTATGCCGGCGGCGAGGTCCTGCGGCTCCTCGCCGGTCACCCCGACGTCACGATCGGCGCCATCACGGCCCACAGCAACGCCGGTTCCAGACTAGGGGAATTGCAGCCGCATCTCCATGGCCTGGCGGACCGGATCCTCGAAGACACCACGGTGGATAACCTGGCCGGGCACGACGTCGTGTTCCTGGCGCTTCCGCACGGGGCGTCCGCGGAGATTGCGGCCAAGCTGCCCGCCGGGACGCTGGTGATCGACGCCGGCGCGGACCACCGCCTCGAGGACCCCGAGGCCTGGCAGAAGTTCTACGGCTCCGCGCACGCCGGAACCTGGCCCTACGGCCTGCCGGAACTGCCCGGCCAGCGTGAGGCCCTCCGCGGCGCCACCCGGATCGCCGTCCCGGGCTGCTATCCGACGTCGGCCCTCCTTGCCCTCACGCCCGGCTTCAGCAATCACCTGCTGCAGGGCGACGACGTCGTCATCGTCTCCGCGTCCGGCACCTCGGGGGCCGGCAAGGCCGCCAAGGTGAACCTGATCGGCGCCGAGGTCATGGGCTCCATGAGCCCCTACGGCGTGGGCGGCGGACACCGGCACACCCCGGAGATTGAACAGGGGCTCTCCAAGGCCCTGAACTCTCCGGTCACCGTGTCCTTCACGCCCACGCTGGCGCCGATGAGCCGGGGCATCCTCACGACGGCGACAGCCAAGATTCGTGAGGGAGTCACCGCCGGGGAGCTGCGCCGCGCCTGGAGCGAGGCCTACGACGACGAACCGTTCGTCCACCTGCTCGCCGAAGGCCACTGGCCCTCCACCAAGTCGGTCCAGGGTTCGAACCACACAGTCATGCAGCTTGCCTTCGATGAGCACACGGGCCGCGTGATCGTGTGCTGCGCCATCGACAACCTGACCAAGGGAACCGCCGGCGGGGCCGTGCAGTCCATGAACATTGCCCTCGGCCTGGCGGAAACCGCCGGCCTCAACCTTCAGGGAGTCGCACCGTGAGCATCACCGCACCGCAGGGATTCCGCGCCGCCGGGGTCACGGCCGGCCTCAAGGCCTCCGGCAAGCCGGACCTGGCCCTCGTGGTCAACGACGGCCCGGCCAAGGCCGCCGCCGCGGTCTTCACCTCCAACCGGGTCGCCGCGGCCCCCGTGCACTGGTCCCGCGAGGTGGTCAAGGACGGCCGCGTGGACGCCGTCATCCTCAACTCCGGCGGAGCCAACGCCTGCACCGGACCCCAAGGCTTCCAGAACACGCACACCACCGCGGAGAAGACCGCCGAAGCGCTGGGCGCCTCCGCGACCGACGTCGTAGTGTGTTCCACCGGCCTGATCGGCGAGCAGCTGCCCATGGACAAGATCCTCGCCGGGATCGGCTCCGCCACTGCCGCTCTGGCCGCCGACGGCGGTCCGGCGGCAGCCACCGCGATCATGACCACGGACTCCGTGTCCAAGCAGGCCGTTTTCACCGGTACGGACGCCGAGGGCAAGGAGTTCACCATCGGCGGCATGGCCAAGGGCGCCGGCATGCTGGCCCCGGGCCTCGCCACCATGCTGGTGGTCCTCACCACCGACGCCGACGTCCAGCCGGAAATGCTCGACGTCGTCCTCCGCGACGCCACCCGGGTCACTTTCGACCGCGCGGACTCCGACGGCTGCATGTCCACCAACGACACCGTGGTGCTCCTGGCGTCGGGAGCCTCCGGCGCCGTGCCGTCCGCCGTCGATTTCGGCGCCGGGCTGACCCAGGTCTGCGCCGAACTGGCCCGCAAACTGATCGGCGACGCCGAGGGCGCCAGCCACGACATCGCAATCCGGACGTTCAACGCCGCGAGCGAGCGGGACGCCGAGATCGTCAGCCGCGCCGTCGCCCGCTCCAACCTGTTCAAGACCGCGATCTTCGGCAAGGACCCGAACTGGGGCCGCGTGCTCTCCGCCGTCGGCACCACCGACGCGGCATTCGATCCGGACCAGCTCAATGTGTCCATGAACGGCGTGCAGATCTGCCGCAACGGCAGCATCGGCGATGACCGGAACCTCGTGGACCTGGAGCCGCGCGAGGTCCTGGTCGAAATCGACCTGCAGGCCGGCGAGGCCGAGGCCACGATCCTCACGAACGACCTCACGCACGACTACGTCCACGAAAACAGCGCCTACTCGAGCTGACCCCCCGCGGGAAGGACGACCAGTAAGGACGAACAGTTAGGACGGACCGCATGAACACCCAGACCCGCGAGACCACTTCCATGTCCGACGCCCGGGACAAAGCCGCCACGCTGATCGAGGCACTGCCCTGGATCCAGCGCTTTGCCGGCACCACCATGGTGATCAAGTACGGCGGCAACGCCATGGTCAATGACGAGCTCCGCCGCGCTTTCGCCGAGGACGTCGTCTTCCTGCACCACGTCGGTATACACCCCGTGGTGGTGCACGGCGGCGGCCCGCAGATCAACGCCATGCTCAGCCGGCTCGGGATCGAGTCCGAGTTCAAGGGCGGCCTGCGCGTCACCACGCCCGAGGCCATGGACGTCGTCCGGATGGTCCTCACCGGCCAGGTGGGACGTGAACTCGTGGGCCTGATCAACTCGCACGGCCCGTACGCCGTCGGCATGTCCGGTGAAGACGGGGGACTGCTCCGCGCCGTCCGCACCGGCACCGTGGTGGACGGCGAAGAAGTGGACCTGGGGTTGGTCGGGGAAGTGGTGGGCGTCAACCCGGAAGGGATCGTGGACATCCTCGCGGCCGGCCGGATCCCGGTGGTTTCCACTGTTGCCCCGGAGATCTCCGCAGACGGTTCCACCACCGGGCAGGTACTCAATGTCAACGCGGACACGGCAGCGGCTGCGGTCGCGTCGGCCTTGGGTGCATCCAAGCTGGTCATCCTGACCGATGTCGAAGGCCTGTACGCCAACTGGCCGGACAGGTCATCGCTGATCTCGTCGCTGACGGCTTCGGAGCTGCGCGAGATGCTGCCGCGCCTTGAGTCCGGCATGATCCCGAAGATGGCGGCCTGCCTGAAAGCGATTGACGACGGCGTCGAACGAGCCCACATCGTGGACGGCCGGCTGCCTCACTCGATGCTCCTGGAAACCTTCACGACCGCGGGCATCGGTACCCAGGTCGTCCCCGACGAGGAAAGCAAATGAACCAGATCGAAATAGCACCCTCCACTGATCTTGAACACTCTCCCGTAGGGGAGCTTGTCCACTCGCACAGCAGCGGAGCCGAGTGGCTCTCCCGCTACTCCTCCTCGCTGCTGGGCGTCTTTGGCACCCCGCAGCGGGTCCTGGTCCGCGGCGCCGGCTGCCTAGTGTGGGACGCCGACGGCAAGGAGTATCTGGACCTGCTCGGCGGGATCGCGGTGAATGCCCTCGGTCACGCCCACCCGTTCGTGACGTCGGTGATCTCCAGCCAGCTGGCCACCCTGGGCCACGTCTCCAACTTCTTCACAAGCCCCACCCAGATTGCCCTGGCCGAGAAGATACTGGAACTGTCCAAGGCGCCGGCAGGCTCGAAGGTGTTCTTCACCAACTCCGGCACCGAGGCCGTCGAGGCGGCCTTCAAGCTGGCGCGCCGGAACATTGGCTCCAGCCACTCCGCTGACGCGGACAGCACTGACGCGGAGAGCGCAGTCAAGCCGCGCACCAAGATCATCGCGCTCGAAGGCGCGTTCCACGGGCGCACCATGGGCGCCCTCGCGCTCACCGCGAAAGAGGCGTACCGGGCGCCGTTCGAGCCGCTGCCCGGCGGCGTCGTGCATGTCCCGTTCGGTGACATCGAGGCACTCCGCGCCGCGGTGGACGAGACCACGGCAGCCGTCTTCCTCGAACCGATCCAGGGCGAGGCCGGCGTCCGGCCGCTGCCCGCCGGCTACCTTAAGGCTGCCCGCGAGGCCACGAGCGCTGCCGGCGCCCTGCTGATCCTCGACGAGGTCCAGACCGGCATCGGCCGCACCGGCAAGTGGCTGGCCAGTGAGGACGCCGGGATCGTGCCCGACGCCGTGACGCTCGCCAAGGGCCTGGGCGGCGGCTTCCCGATCGGCGCCCTTGTGACGTTCGGCCCGGAAACGTCCGCGCTGCTGACCGCCGGCCAGCACGGGACCACGTTCGGCGGCAACCCGGTGGCCACCGCGGCCGCCCTCGCCACCCTGCACGTCCTCGAAAACCAGGACGTCCTGGCCCACGTCCGGGCCGTCGGGGAGCACTTGCGCGCCGGACTCGCCGGAATCGACGGCGTGACCGAGGTCCGCGGCGAGGGGCTGCTGATCGGTTTCGACCTCGACGCCGACGTCGCCCCGGGCGTTGTTGCTGCCGGCCTCGACGCCGGGTTCATCGTCAACAGCCCGGGCCCGCACACGATCCGGCTGGCACCGCCGCTGATCCTGACCGCCGGGCAGGCCGACCGCTTCCTGGCCGCGCTGCCCGCCCTCCTCCAGACTGCAAAGGACACCAAGTGAGCGCCCCCGTGACCGTTTCAGTTCCTACCCGCCACTTCCTGAAGGACACGGACCTGAGCCCGGCCGAACAGGCCGAGGTCCTTGAGCTTGCCGTCCGGATGAAGGCCGCGCCGTACAGCGTGCAGCCCTTCGCCGCGGCGGCCAGCGGCCGCCAGACCGTGGCTGTCATCTTCGACAAAACCTCCACCCGGACCCGGGTCTCCTTCGCCACCGGCATCGCGGACATGGGCGGCAACGCGCTCATCATCAACCCCGGTGAGGCGCAGATCGGCCACAAGGAATCGGTCGAGGACACCGCCAAAGTGCTTGAACGCATGGTGTCCACCATCGTGTGGCGCACTGGTGCGCACGCGGGGCTCGTCGCGATGGCCGCAAACTCGCGCGTCCCGGTCATCAACGCCCTGTGCGATGACTACCACCCGTGCCAGCTCCTTGCCGACCTCCTGACCGTCAAGGAGCACAAGGGCGGGCTCAAGGGCCTGACCATGGCCTACCTGGGTGACTCCGCCAACAACATGGCCAACTCTTATCTGCTGGCCGGTGTCACAGCGGGCATGAACGTCCGTGTCGCCGGCCCGGACGGGTACCTGCCGTCCCCGGAGATCGTCGCCGCCGCCGAGGACCGGGCCGCGGAGACCGGCGGCTCGGTGCTGGTGACGATCGATGCCGCCGAGGCCCTCCTCGGCGCCGACGTCGTCGCAACCGACACCTGGGTGTCCATGGGCCAGGAGGCGGAGAAGGAAGCGCGGATGAACCTCTTCCGCAACTATTCCGTGGACGCAGACGCGATGAAGCTCGCGGCGCCGGACGCCGTCGTGCTGCACTGCCTGCCGGCCTACCGGGGCTACGAGATCGCCGCGGACGTCATTGACGGCCCGCAGTCCGTGGTCTGGGACGAGGCCGAAAACCGGCTCCACGCCCAGAAGGCGCTCATGGCCTGGCTTATGCACCGCTCCGGCCTGGCTGTTGTTGACGGGCTCGCGCCAGTCGATGGGCCGGCACCGGTGGACGGCTTGGCCTGATGTCCGTCCAGCCAGCCTCTCCGGGGGCCAGCCCGGCCACCAAGACGGCCCGGCAGGCGCGGATCACGGCGATTCTGACCGGCGAATCCGTACGCTCACAGGCCGAACTCGCGGCGCTGCTCGCGGACGACGGCGTGCAGGTCACCCAGGCCACGCTCTCCCGCGATCTCGTGGAACTCGGCGCGGTCCGGGTCCGCGGCAAGGACGGCGTGCTCGTCTACGCCGTCCCGGGGGAGGGCGGCGAACGCGGGGCCAAGAGCGGCGTCACGCAGGAAATCCTCGATGCCCGGCTGAGCCGGCTGTGCGGGGAACTGCTGGTCACCGCCGAGGCTTCAGCCAACCTCGTGGTGCTCAGGACCCCGCCGGGCGCCGCGAACTTCCTGGCCCTCGCGATCGACCACTCCGTGATGCCCTCCATCCTGGGCACCATCGCGGGGGACGACACCGTCCTCCTGGTCACCCGGGATCCCCTGGGCGGCGCGGACGTCGCCGCCCGCTTCCTGCAGTTCGCCGAGGAAGCCGGCCAATAAGCCACACCCTGAGCCTTTCAAGGGACCGGTCCCACCGGGCTTGTGACAGGCTTGCAACAGACAGATTTTTCCCAGACTTGCAGCATCACCAAACAACTAAGGAGCATTTGAAGTGACTGAGCGTATTGTTCTGGCCTACTCCGGTGGCCTGGATACTTCCGTAGCCATCGGCTGGATCGGTGAAGCCACCGGCGCCGAGGTCATCGCCGTGGCGGTCGACGTCGGACAGGGCGGCGAATCGCTGGAAACCATCCGCCAGCGCGCCTTGGGCTGCGGCGCCGTCGAGGCCTACGTCGCCGACGCCAGCGACGAGTTCGCCAACGAGTACTGCGTCCCCACGCTGAAGGCTAACGCCCTCTACCAGGGCCACTACCCGCTGGTCTCCGCCATCTCCCGCCCGGTGATCGTCAAGCACCTGGTCAAGGCGGCCCGCGAATTCGGTGCCACCACCGTGGCCCACGGCTGCACCGGCAAGGGCAACGACCAGGTCCGCTTCGAGGTCGGCATCCAGACCCTCGGCCCGGACCTGAAGTGCATCGCCCCGGTCCGCGACCTCGCCCTGACCCGCGACAAGGCCATCGCCTTCGCCGAGGAAAAGGGACTGCCGATCGAGACCACGAAGAAGAACCCGTACTCGATCGACCAGAACGTCTGGGGCCGCGCCGTCGAGACCGGCTACCTCGAGGACATCTGGAACGCCCCCACCAAGGACATCTACGACTACACCGCCACCCCGGAATTCCCGCCGGCACCGGATGAAGTCACCATCTCCTTCGAGGCCGGCGTGCCGGTCGCGATCGACGGCGTCAAGGTCACGCCGCTGCAGGCCATCAAGGAACTCAACCGCCGTGCCGGCGCCCAGGGCGTCGGCCGGATTGACGTCGTCGAGGACCGCCTGGTCGGCATCAAGTCCCGCGAAATCTACGAGGCCCCCGGTGCCATGGCCCTGATCACGGCCCACAAGCACCTCGAGGACATCACGATCGAGCGCGAGCAGGCCCGCTTCAAGGCCACGGTCGGCCAGCGCTGGGCCGAGCTGGTCTACGACGGCCAGTGGTTCTCCCCGCTCAAGCGCTCCCTCGACGCCTTCATCGAAGACACCCAGCGCTACGTCTCCGGCGACATCCGCATGGTCCTGCACGGCGGCCAGGCGATCGTCAACGGACGCCGCTCCGAGACCTCGCTCTACGACTTCGACCTCGCCACGTACGACACCGGCGACACCTTCGACCAGTCCATGGCGCGCGGCTTCATCGAGCTGTGGGGCATGTCCGCCAAGGTTGCCTCCGGCCGCGACATCCGCGTCGCAGGAAAGTGAGTCAGCAGCAGGGCCCACGGGCGCAGGGGTCCCCGGCCGAGCGAAGCGAGGCTGGGGTGCGCCCGGGGACGAGGTCCGCCACAAATGAAGGCGCGCTGTGGGGCGGCCGGTTCGCCGGCGGCCCCGCGGACGCCCTCGCGGCGCTGAGCAAGTCCACGCACTTTGACTGGCGGCTGGCCCGCTACGACATCGCCGGGTCCAAGGCGCACGCCCGCGTGCTGCACAAGGCCGGGCTGCTGGACGACGCCGAACTGGAAGGCATGCTTGCCGCCCTGACGCAGCTGGACGAGGACGTCGCCTCCGGCGCATACCTGCCCGCGGAATCCGATGAGGACGTGCACGGCTCGCTGGAGCGCGGACTGATCGAGCGCGCCGGCACCCAGCTGGGCGGCAAGCTCCGTGCCGGCCGGTCCCGCAACGACCAGGTGGCCACGCTGGGCCGGATGTTCCTGCGTGACCACGCCCGGATCATCGCCCGCGGCGTGCTCGCCACGATCGATGCGCTCGTGGAGCAGGCCAAGGCCCACCAGGGTGTGGCCATGCCGGGCCGCACCCACCTCCAGCACGCCCAGCCGGTGCTGCTCAGCCACCACCTGCTGGCCCACGCCTGGGCGCTGCTGCGCGATGTGCAGCGGCTGGCCGACTGGGACAAGCGCGCCGGGGTATCGCCCTACGGCTCCGGCGCCCTTGCCGGTTCCTCTCTGGGCCTGGACCCGGAAGCCGTGGCCGCGGAACTGGGCTTCTTCTCGGCCACGCACAACTCGATCGACGGCACCGCCTCCCGCGACGTCTTCGCCGAATTCGCCTGGATCACGGCCATGATCGGCGTGGACCTGTCCCGGGTGTCGGAGGAAGTCATCCTGTGGGCCACGAAGGAGTTCTCCTTCGTCACTCTGCACGATTCCTACTCCACCGGCTCCTCGATCATGCCGCAGAAGAAGAACCCGGACGTGGCCGAGCTTGCACGCGGCAAGGCCGGCCGGCTGATCGGCAACCTGACCGGGCTCCTGGCCACGCTCAAGGGCCTGCCGCTCGCGTACAACCGCGACCTGCAGGAGGACAAGGAACCGGTCTTCGACGCCGCCGACACCCTGGAAGTCCTGCTTCCGGCTGTCTCCGGCATGATCGCGACCCTGAAGTTCAACACCGAGCGGATGGAATCCCTGGCACCTCAGGGCTTCGCGCTGGCCACGGACATTGCTGAATGGCTGGTCCGTCAGGGCGTTCCGTTCCGTGAGGCGCACGAGCTCTCCGGGGCCGCGGTCAAGCAGGCCGAAAGCCGCGGCGTCGAGCTCTGGGACCTGACGGATGAGGAATACGCGGCCATCTCGGAGCACCTGACGCCGGAGGTCCGCACGGTCCTGTCCACCGAAGGCTCGCTCAACAGCCGGAACTCCCAGGGCGGCACGGCACCGGCCGCCGTCGAACGCCAGCTGCTGGCCCTTGCGGCCGAGCTCGACGGCGTCCGCGAGTACGCGGGCTAGGACCCAGCCAGGGCCCCGCCCCGCGCGAGGGGGCGGATGCCCCGCGAGGCAGCACTTCGCGGCAGTGTCGTCGAACGACACTGCCGCGAAATGCCAACTCGCGGTGTTTAAAGTGGGTGCATGAGCGAAACGTTCCGCCAGTTGCTGCGTGCCCTGCCCGATTTCCCCGAGCGCCTCCCGGACTTTGACCCGGCCACGGCCCCCGCGGACCCTGCGGAACTCTTCCGGCTGTGGCTCGCCGAAGCCCTGGACGCCGGAGTACCGCAGCCCAACGCCTGCAGCCTGGCCACGGCCGACGGGCACGGCCGGCCGTCGTCACGGATGCTGATCCTCAAGGACATCGACGCCGAGGGCTGGCATTTCGCCACGTCCCGGGATTCCCGCAAGGGACACGAGCTCGCGGCCAACCCGCACGCCGCACTGAATTTCTTCTGGCAGCAGCAGGGACGCCAGGTCCGGGTGGCCGGGGCCGTCGTGGAGTTGTCCGCCGAGGCCTCGGCCGCGGACTGGCATGCGCGGCCCGGCGCGGACGGCAGCGAGAACCCCGGCTGGCAGCTTTACGCGGTGCGTCCGCGGGAGATCGAATTCTGGCAGGCACGGCATGACCGACGGCACATCCGGCACCGCTACACCCCCGCTAATCAGGGTCCGTTCAGTTAACCATGGTTAATCCATCGGCTCCGTTAGGATGGGCGTTATGACCGCAATCACACCAGAGAAGCTCCGGGACGAACTGCACCGGGCCGCCGACGCCGTGGCCGCGATTACTGCCTCGTTCTCGGAAGAGGACATCAAGGCGCCGTCGGAACTGCCCGGCTGGACCCGCGGGCACGTGCTGGCCCACATCTGCGGCATCGCCACCGCAATGGCCCGCCAGCTCGAATTTGCGGCCCGCGGTGAGACCATTGAGCTCTACGACGGCGGCTATGACGGCCGCACCCGCGCCATCGACATGGCTGCCGGCCACAGCCTCGCGGAACACCGGGCAGACCTCGAAGCATCGTTGGAAAGGGCGCTGCGTGCCTTCGACTCCCTCGATGAGTCGGGCTGGCGCGTGCCCATCAGCTACCGCGGAGGAGTCGTGTTCGACGGCGGCCTGGCGCTGTGGCGCGAACTCGTGATCCATGCCACCGACCTCGGCACCGGCCGCGGACCGGAGACCTGGAGCCGGCCCTTCTGCGAGCATCTTTTCGATTTCCTCTCCGCACGGGTGCCGGACGGCCAGCGGTTTGTGCTCCAGCCGCTGGGCCTGCCCGGCCGGGGAATCGGAAGCGGAGGGCGTTCCACCGTTATCAGCGGCATGATCACCGATATCGCCGCCTGGCTCGCCGGGCGCACGCCCACCCTCGGGAGCCTGCGCGCCACGGCAGCGGCCGACGGCGTCGACCTCCCGGAACTGCTGCCCTGGCCTGCCGGAGTGCCCGTCAACAACTAGGCGGCCCACGGTATTCCTGGCGGGCTTGGGCGCCTATTGCCGGCCCTTCGCCGGGCCTGGTACCAGGCCGCGTCCTAACGCCGCGCCACCCAAGTGCCGCGCAAACCTAAGGCCGCGCAAAACCTAACGCGGCGCCACCCAAGTGCCGCGCACCCTAGGGCCGCGCCGCGGCGAGGGCGAGTTCGCGTTCCCGGTCGAGCAGGCTGCCTTTGACGGCCAGCCCCCAGCGGAAGCCGCCCAGCGTCCCGTCGGTGCGGATGACCCGGTGGCATGGCACGAAAAGGGCCGCCGCGTTGAAGGCGCAGGCACTGGCTGCCGCGCGGACGGCCTTGGCGTTGCCGGAGAGTTCCGCATACTCCGTGTAGGTCACGGGGCGCCCCGGCGCGACCGTGCGGAGCACGTCCCAAGCGTGGCTGCGGAAGGGGCCGGATTTTTGCAGCACGGCCACCCCCATGGCCGGTTCCGGATCACCGGAGTAGAACGCCTCGACCGCGTCGGAGATGGCGCCGAGGCCGGTGACCGTTTCGAATTCGGCCGGCAGCAGGTCCGCGTGGATCTGCCCGGTCAGCTCGCCCGGGACGGCGGTCCAGCCCGATGAGAGCACGGAACCGTCACGGGCAATGATGGTGAAGGGACCGTCCGGGGTGGACATGGTCAACAACTGGGCTTTCATGGTGTCGCTTTCTTCGGAGTCTTTATCGGAGCCTTTTTAGGAGCCTTTTTAGGAGCCTGTGTCGGAGTGAGGGATGGCGTGCGCGCCGCGGCCTGGGCAGCCGCCGCCGCGCGCCAAAGGTGCATCGTGGCATAGGAGCGCCAAGGGCTGACTTCACGGAAATCGGGGGTCAGGGCGGCGCCGTCCGGTGCTTGGGTCAGCGACCGGATGCCGTTGCGGACCGCGGCGTCGTTGGCCAGGAACACGTCCGGGGCGCCGATGACCCGCATCGCGACGTAGCCCACGGTCCACGGCCCGACGCCGGCCAGCGGCAGGAGCTTTGCCTCCAGGCCCCGCAGGTCATCGCCGTAGCCGAAGTCCAGGTCCCCGGTGGCCATCGCCGCCGCGGCGCCGCGGACGGCATCAATCCGCCGCTTCGGGCCGCGGAGCAGTTCGAAGCCGGTCTCCGCGATCTGCGCCGCCGTCGGAAACAGCCGGTGGAGGCCGTCGTCGGGGACCAGGCTCTCGCTGCCGGCCGCGGAAAGCTGGGCCAGGGCGGTCCGCGCGGCGGCCACCGTGATCTGCTGGCCAATCATGGCCCGGATCAACAGCTCCTGCGGATCAACGGCGCCGGGCATCCGCATGCCCGGCGTGCGTGCCACCGCTGCGGCGAGGCGGGGATCGGCGGCGAGGGCGGCATCGATGGCGACGGGGTCGGCGTCGAGGTCCAGCAGGCGCCGGACCCTGCTCAGCAGGGCTGCCAGGTCCCTCAGGTCCACAGCCCCGATGGTCAGCGCCAGCGGACGCCCGGCCGTGCCGGCGTCGTAATCCACGCGGAACCGGGCATCGCCGTGGGTCAGCCTCAGGGTCCGGGCGTACGAAGTGGACGTGCCTTCCTCGATCCCGGGGATGGCCCGGACGGCCAGGAAGTCGAACACGCCGGGATCGAATGGTTCCCGGTACGGCAGGTTGAGGGTGAGCGCCGTGGTCGCCGCAGGAGCGCGGTGATGCCGGGCCGTGGCCCGCAGCGCGGAGGGCGTCATGGCAAAGACCTCGCCGATGGTCTCGTTGAACTGGCGCACGCTGCTGAAACCTGCGGCGAAGGCGATGTCCGAGACCTTCATTGCGGTGGAGACCAGCAGGGTCCGGGCGGTCTGGGCCCGGCTCGCCCGCGCCAGGGACAGCGGACCGGCACCGAGTTCGTGGCTCAGGATCCGGTTGAGCTGGCGCGAGGAGTAGCCCAGCCGGGACGCCAGCCCCTCGACACCGTCGCGGTTAATCACGCCGTCGTTGATCAGCCGCATGGCGCGGCCGGCGATGTCCGATCGCACGTTCCAGGCCGGCGTTCCGGGGACGGCCTCCGGCAGGCAGCGCTTGCAAGCCCGGTAGCCGGCGTCGTGCGCGGCGGCGGAGGTTTCGTAGAACGTGACGTTGTCCGCCTTGGGCGTCCGGGCGGGGCATGAGGGCCGGCAGTAAATGCCGGTGGTCCGGACAGCGGTATAGAACTGCCCGTCGAAACGGGTGTCGCGGGCGTCGATTGCCCGGTAGCGCTGCCAGAAGTCCATGACCCCATCCTGCCAGCTTCGCCGGGCACCTGCTAGCGGAATTCGGACACGGCCGTGGGACGTCCGGCAGGTGTTTGTTAAAGTCTGAACATGACTCCCAGCGCGCGTCCTGCCCCGTCTGGCGCCACCCCGGGCGCGGAGTCAGGCACACTATCAGGCCCGGAATCAGGCACGGCAGCGTCGCTCCGGGAGCTGCTCTCGGCGGATGCCCGGCACGTGGCGCCGCTGCTTCTCGGGGCTGTGCTGACGCACGCCGGGCGCGACGGCTCCGTCTCCGTGCGGATCACCGAAGTGGAGGCGTACCTGGGTCCGCACGATTCTCTGCACCCTGACCCCGGCTCCCACACCTTCCGCGGCCAGACGGCCCGGAATGCGCCGATGTTCGGACCGGCCGGCCATCTCTATGTCTATTTCACCTACGGGATGCACCACTGTGCCAACATCGTCTGCGGGCCCGACGGCGTGGCGTCGGCGGTGCTGCTGCGGGCCGGCGAAGTGGTTGCCGGACAGGAGCTGGCCAGGGCGAGGCGCCCGGCGTCGAAATCCGACAACGACCTGGCGAGCGGGCCTGCCCGGCTTGCCACTGCGCTGGGGCTGACGACGGCGGACAGCGGACGGGATGCCCTCGCCGCGCCGTTCCGGCTGGAACTGCCCGCAAACCTGCCCGACACGTCCGGCGCGGGCATCAGCTCGGGTCCGCGCGTCGGCGTCTCCGGCGCTGGCGGCAGCCACGACTACCCCTGGCGGTTCTGGCTGACCGGCGACCCGACCGTCTCCCGCTACAAGGCGGCCAAGCAGGCACCCGCGGGAAAGGCGCCAAACACGACAAAGGCACCAAAAACGGCAAAGGCGCCAGATGCGGGAAAGGCGCTAGACACCGGCGGTACGTAGCACGACTCCCCTTCTGATGCCGGGCACCCGCGGTAGGGGATGATGAAGCATTATGGGCGAGGGGAAACGCGGAAAACCAGGCAGCGAGCTGGAAAGGCTAGAGATTTTTGCGCAGCTGGCCACGGAGTACTTCCGCATGGTTGAGCTGTTCACACCTGGTGGCGGGCCTGTCCCCGACGACCCGGCCGAGGGGGAGCGCCGGCACTGGGTCGAGCTTTTCCGGGCGGCACTTCTGCGCAAATTCATCGTTCCTGATGAACACGTTTCACTCAAACTCGTGGTGCGTGCCCTGCGCCTGTGCAATTACTCGGCGGACCCGCGGTTGACGGAGGGCACGAAGGAAGCGGCCACGTTGTTCACGAACGAGATGATCCGGGGCCGCCCGGCGCTGATGGCGGGGCTCGCCGAGAGTGATGGCGACCATGACCTCTTCGAGGACGTTCTCTACGGTCGGCTCCTGCATGGCGACGCCGACAGGTTTCACCGGTCCGGATGGGCGGAAGACTACCACCGGCTAAGTGCGGTGGCGGCCGGTCGCTTCGCCGCCGAGCGGGCGCTCAGGAAAGCGCTCGACGTCGTTTCCTACGGGCTCGCGAACGAACTCCTGCGGTCCCCGCAACCGGACGGCGATGCCGGGCCGTCCCCGGCAGAGGTGTAGGGACCTAGGCGGCGAACGTGCCGAACGCACGGTCGGCGCCGACGGCGAACGGGGCGAGGCGGCGCCGGAGATCTTCGCGGACTTGCGGCCACTCGTCCGCGAGGATCGAGAACACGGCGGTGTCCGCACGGCCTCCGTCGGGCGCCGCGCGGTGGCCGCGGAGCACCCCCTCGAACCGGGCACCGAGCCGTTGAATCGCCGTCGCGCTGCGAGTGTTGCGCGCGTCGCAGCGGAACGCCACCCGCTGGATGCCCAGTTCCTGATAGGCGTAGGCGAGGAGCATGTGCTTGCTCGCAGGATTGACGTGGCTGCCCCAGAACTGCCGTCCGTAGAAAGTCCCGCCGATTTCCAGCCGCTGTTGCGACGGGACATAGTCACGGAAGGATGTCGTGCCGAGGAGGGCGCCGGTGCGTCCGTCTGTTACGGCGAAAGGGATAGTGGCGGGTTCGTCCAGCCTGGACTGGAAGAGCGCGGCCAGTTCGCCGCTGGTCACGGGTAGCGGTGCCGCCAGGCCTGCCCACATGCCGGGATCCACGAAATCAAAGAGACCGGCCGCATGCTCCGGGGCGAGGGGAACCAGGCGGACCCCATGGCCGGTGAGGACGATTTCGTGTCGCATTGGAGCATTCAATCACCGCCGGGGTGGACGTGGCGGTGGCATTCGGCGCCGCTCGAGTGAACATTTGGTGACCGCCAGGTTGCCCGGGCTGCTGCGGTGCCGGCGGCCCTCTGGCTACCAGCCAGTAAGGTGGACGGGTGAATCTAAGCGAGCCAAACCAGACCAAATCAGCGCAACCGGTGGATCAACTGATCAGCAGCCTGTGTGCCACCATCCCGGACTATCCCAAACCCGGCATCAGCTTCAAGGATCTGACCCCGGTGTTCGCCGACGGGCCTGCCCTGGCGGCCGTGGTCGAGGCCCTCGTCGAACCTTTCAAGGGCCAGTTCGACGCCGTCGCCGGGGTCGAAGCCCGCGGGTTCCTGCTCGCGGCCGCCGCCGCGTACGCCACCGGTACCGGTGTGATCACGGTCCGGAAGGCCGGGAAGCTGCCGCGCGCCGTCGTCTCCGAGGACTACGCCCTGGAATACGGCACCGCCACCCTCGAACTGCACACGACCGATCTCGCGCCCGGGAGCCGGGTGCTGATTCTCGACGACGTACTCGCCACCGGCGGCACGCTCGGCGCCGCGGCACGGCTGTTCGAACGCTGCGGCATTCACGTGGCCGGCGTCGGCGTGGTCATGGAACTGGACGATCTCGGCGGCCGTGCGGCCCTGGCCAGCCATAACGTCCGTTCCCTGCTGCGGCTGTAACGGGCGCCGCGAGACTGGACCATTGGGTCTGGGTCGGTAGAATTCCCTGACGAAGACTGCCTTGGCATTGTTCGGGGGACGGGTAACAGCCACGTCTGCCGAAATGGCTGTAGAATGGTGGGTCTGTCTTTTTCGATAGGGGAACGTTCGATGCACGACGCTGATTTGGCCCATGAACGCGACTATGTGGCCGGACTTTACGCCCGGCTCGATGAGTTGCGGGCAGAAAAGCGCACCCAGCTGGCCCAGGTGCGACGTGCCGGTGCGGTGGGCACCATGCAGAACGTCTCCGAGCGCGATGCCTTCGCGGCACTGTACGAGGACCGCCTCGCCCAGCTCGACGCCGTCGACGACCGGCTCGTGTTCGGCCGCCTGGACCTGGACTCCGGTGAGGCCCAATACATCGGCCGCATCGGCCTGACCACCGAGGACCTGCAGCGGCTCATGGTCGACTGGCGGGCGCCCGAGGCCGGCCACTTCTACCAGGCCACGGCCTTCGACCGGCAGGGTGTCCGCCGCCGCCGTCACCTGATTCTGCAGGGCCGCGAGGTCAAGGCGATCGAAGACGACGTGCTCGACGCCGACATGCTCGCCGACAGTGATTCGCTCCAGGGCGAAGGCGCGCTGCTGGCTGCCCTGAACTCCAAGCGGACCGGCCGGATGTCAGACATCGTCGGCACCATCCAGTCCGAGCAGGACCGGATCATCCGTTCCTCCATTTCCGGTGCACTCGTGGTCCAGGGCGGGCCGGGCACCGGCAAGACCGCCGTCGCACTGCACCGCGCCGCTTACCTGCTGTACACGCACCGGGACCGGCTCAAGAGCGCCGGCGTCCTGCTGGTGGGACCGACCTCGTCCTTCATGAAGTACATCGAACGCGTGCTGCCCTCGCTTGGCGAGACCGGCGTCGTCATGGCGAGCTTGGGCCGGCTCATGCCCGGCATCACCGCCGTCGCCGAACTGGACTCCGCCGTTGCCGCCATCAAGGGCCGGCTGGACATGGCCGAGGTGGTGGCCAACGCCGTGGCCAACCGGCAGCGCATCCCGGCCGGAAACCGGATCCTGGAGGTCGACGGCCGCAAGCTCGTCCTCACCCCCCGGCAGGTCCGCCGCGCCAAGGAACGGGCGCGCGCCACGGGCAAGCCGCATAACGAGGCCCGCGTCTCGTTCGTCAAGATCCTGCTCCGCGAACTGACGGAGCAGATGACGGAGCTCGTGGAGGCCGGGAACATCGGCAACAATGCCGACCGCTCCTACCTGGCGGAGGACGTCCGCTCCGCCCGCGATGTCCGGATCGCCCTGAACCTGTGCTGGATGCCGATGACCCCGGAAAAGCTCGTGGGGGAGCTGCTGAGCAAGCCGGCCATCCTCGAGGCGTGCACGCCGAACCTCAGCCCGGAGGAGCGTGCGTTGCTGCTCCGTCCCGCCGGTTCGCCCTGGACCGAGTCGGACGTTCCGCTGCTCGACGAGGCCGCCGAACTGCTTGGCGAGCTTGATGCCGCCGCCGGACGCGGACTCGCGCAGCAGGAACAGGACCGTGCCCGTGACCTGGCCAACGCCAAGCAGACCCTGGTCAACATGGAGACCGCCGGCGTGGACGTCCTCGTCACGGCCGAAGACCTCGTGGACCAGAACCAGGAGCGTGAGACGCGGCTGACCGCTGCCGAACGCGCCACTACGGACCGCACTTGGGCCTTCGGGCACATCGTCGTGGACGAAGCGCAGGAGTTGTCACCCATGCAGTGGCGGCTGCTGGTCCGCCGCTGCCCGCTGAAGTCGTTCACGATCGTCGGCGACATCGCCCAGACGAGTTCCGTCGCCGGCGCCAACTCCTGGCACAGCGCACTGGGCCCCATGTTCGGCGACCGCTGGCAGCTCGAGGAACTGACCGTCAACTACCGCACGCCGTCCCAGATCGCCGAGGCCGCTGCCCGGATGGCCAACGCGGCCGGACTGGTGGTCTCGGCGCCCAAGGCCGTCAGGGAGGGGCGCTGGTCTCCGGTCATCGACCGTGTCGGCACAGGCGAGATCGTCAGCAAGCTCGTCGAGGTGCTGCCGGAGGAACTGGACGCCATCGAGGGCGGCCTTCTGGCGGTCATCGCCGATGGTGAGCTTCTCCCCGAGGCCAGCGCGGCACTGCGGGCCGTATACGGCCACCGCGTCGGTTCCGGTGCGGGCAGCTATGCGCAGGACATCGTGGTGATCAGCCCCCGCGAGGCCAAGGGACTGGAATTCGACGGCGTCGTGGTCCTGGAGCCGACGGCCATGCTCAACCACGAGCACGGCCGGGTGGGTGACCTGTATGTGGCCATGACCAGGCCCACGCAACGTCTGAGGCTCATCGCCGCCGCCGGGGTCCCGGCCGGCATCGAGGAGTAGGCCCGCTGCACGGCTGTCCCGCGGCTGGGTGCCGCGTCGCTTCTGTGGTGCGGCGCTTCTGGGGTGCGGGGCTGGTGCGGCGCTGGTGCTGTGCGGCCCTGCCGCACAGCGGCCGGCCTGGCGTCACCTGCGCTGCGCACGTGTTGATCCTGCTAACTTAGATTCCGTGTCCCAGCTAAATATTCTCGATGCCCAGCAGAACGACCCCAGCTTCGCCAACGTCTGGCAGGAGCTGAAATGGCGCGGCCTTGTCCACGTCTCCACGGACGAGGCGGAGCTTGAAAAGCTTCTCGCCGGCGACCCCGTGACGTATTACTGCGGCTTCGATCCGACCGCGCCGAGCCTGCACCTGGGCAATCTGGTCCAGCTCTTGCTCATGCGCAGGATCCAGCTGGCCGGCCACAAGCCGCTCGGGCTGGTGGGCGGTTCCACGGGCCTGATCGGTGATCCGCGCCCGACGGCGGAGCGCACGCTCAACACCAAGGACACCGTCTCGGAGTGGGTGGGCTACCTCCAGGCCCAGGTCCGCCGCTTCCTGAGCTTCGAGGGCGATAACGCCGCCCGGATGGTCAATAACCTGGACTGGACGGCTCCCCTGAGCGCTATCGACTTCCTGCGCGACATCGGCAAGCACTTCCGCGTCGGCACCATGCTGCGCAAGGACGCCGTTGCCTCCCGCCTTGGCTCCGACGAAGGTATCAGCTACACCGAGTTCAGCTACCAGATCCTGCAGGGCATGGACTACCTGCAGCTGTTCCGTGATTACGGGTGCATGCTGCAGACCGGCGGGTCGGACCAGTGGGGCAACCTCACCAGCGGCACTGAACTGATCCGGAAGGTCGAAGGCAAGCACGTCCACGCCCTGGGAACCCCTCTTATCACCAACTCTGACGGCACCAAGTTCGGCAAAAGCGAGGGCAACGCGATCTGGCTGGATCCGGCAATGTGCAGCCCGTACGCCTTCTACCAGTTCTGGCTCAACACGGCGGACGCCGACGTCGCGGCCCGCCTCAAAGTGTTCACGTTCCTCAGCCGGGCCGAGATCGAGGCTCTGGAACTGGCTGTCGCCGAAAGGCCGTTCGCACGCGAAGGCCAGCGGAAACTGGCGTACGAGGTAACTTCGCTGGTTCACGGCGTGGATGCCACAGAAAAAGTGATTGCGGCATCGGCCGCCGTTTTCGGCAATGGTGATCTGTCTGTGCTGGACGAAGCAACCTTGAAGGCCGCGACCTCCGAGTTGCCGTCAGCTACGGTCGAAGCCGGCGCCCTGGGCATCATCGAACTGCTGGTCGCCTCGGGACTGTCCGAGAGCAAGTCCGCAGCCCGCCGCACGGTCGGGGAAGGCGGGGCTTACGTCAACAATGCGAAGGTTTCCGATCCCGACGCCGTTATTGCGGCCAGCCAGCTGCTGCATGGCCGCTACCTGCTCCTGCGCCGGGGCAAGAAGAACCTGGCAACGGTGGAAGTAGCCGGCGTCTAATCGGCTGCTCCAACGCACGCTGCACGCTCCTCCCCGGCCGATTTGCACGGCGGGGGAGGAGCGTGTATTGTTTTCTGAGTCGCCGCCACTGAGTGGTGACAAACCCCCACAAATGACAAGCAATTCTTCATGCGCTAGGCGCAGATAATGAAAATTGCTTCAATTCTGCTGGGCGGATTCACTCCACAGAGTGAAATTCGGATGAAAATCGTGAATTTGCAAAGTGGAAATGAATGAAATAAGATGTAAACATCGCAGCGAAGAAAAACGAAATAAAGAATTCATGGAAATGAATTGTTTCGGCAAGTATTCGAATGTGTCTGTTGTTTGAGAACTCAATAGTGTGCCAAGTTTGTTGATACCAATTTATTGTATTGAATTGGTTGAATGTGCCAGGTTGCGCCACCCCGTGGTGTGGTCTGGTGTTTTTGGCTGGTTTCAAATTTTGTGCATTGTGTGTTTCCCGTTTTCCCGGGGGCGCATGGTGTGTCTGTTTTTCTTCAACGGAGAGTTTGATCCTGGCTCAGGATGAACGCTGGCGGCGTGCTTAACACATGCAAGTCGAACGATGATCCGGTGCTTGCACCGGGGATTAGTGGCGAACGGGTGAGTAACACGTGAGTAACCTGCCCTTAACTCTGGGATAAGCCTGGGAAACTGGGTCTAATACCGGATATGACTCCTCATCGCATGGTGGGGGGTGGAAAGCTTTATTGTGGTTTTGGATGGACTCGCGGCCTATCAGCTTGTTGGTGAGGTAATGGCTCACCAAGGCGACGACGGGTAGCCGGCCTGAGAGGGTGACCGGCCACACTGGGACTGAGACACGGCCCAGACTCCTACGGGAGGCAGCAGTGGGGAATATTGCACAATGGGCGCAAGCCTGATGCAGCGACGCCGCGTGAGGGATGACGGCCTTCGGGTTGTAAACCTCTTTCAGTAGGGAAGAAGCGAAAGTGACGGTACCTGCAGAAGAAGCGCCGGCTAACTACGTGCCAGCAGCCGCGGTAATACGTAGGGCGCAAGCGTTATCCGGAATTATTGGGCGTAAAGAGCTCGTAGGCGGTTTGTCGCGTCTGCCGTGAAAGTCCGGGGCTCAACTCCGGATCTGCGGTGGGTACGGGCAGACTAGAGTGATGTAGGGGAGACTGGAATTCCTGGTGTAGCGGTGAAATGCGCAGATATCAGGAGGAACACCGATGGCGAAGGCAGGTCTCTGGGCATTAACTGACGCTGAGGAGCGAAAGCATGGGGAGCGAACAGGATTAGATACCCTGGTAGTCCATGCCGTAAACGTTGGGCACTAGGTGTGGGGGACATTCCACGTTTTCCGCGCCGTAGCTAACGCATTAAGTGCCCCGCCTGGGGAGTACGGCCGCAAGGCTAAAACTCAAAGGAATTGACGGGGGCCCGCACAAGCGGCGGAGCATGCGGATTAATTCGATGCAACGCGAAGAACCTTACCAAGGCTTGACATGGGCCGGACCGGGCTGGAAACAGTCCTTCCCCTTTGGGGCCGGTTCACAGGTGGTGCATGGTTGTCGTCAGCTCGTGTCGTGAGATGTTGGGTTAAGTCCCGCAACGAGCGCAACCCTCGTTCCATGTTGCCAGCGCGTAATGGCGGGGACTCATGGGAGACTGCCGGGGTCAACTCGGAGGAAGGTGGGGACGACGTCAAATCATCATGCCCCTTATGTCTTGGGCTTCACGCATGCTACAATGGCCGGTACAAAGGGTTGCGATACTGTGAGGTGGAGCTAATCCCAAAAAGCCGGTCTCAGTTCGGATTGGGGTCTGCAACTCGACCCCATGAAGTCGGAGTCGCTAGTAATCGCAGATCAGCAACGCTGCGGTGAATACGTTCCCGGGCCTTGTACACACCGCCCGTCAAGTCACGAAAGTTGGTAACACCCGAAGCCGGTGGCCTAACCCCTTGTGGGAGGGAGCTGTCGAAGGTGGGACTGGCGATTGGGACTAAGTCGTAACAAGGTAGCCGTACCGGAAGGTGCGGCTGGATCACCTCCTTTCTAAGGAGCGCCTACAGTCACCTTGCCCCGTGTATGCGGGTGTGGAGGGGTTGTCAGGAGTACGCCCGTTGCGCAGACGCTAGTTCTGCGGCGGGTGCTCACGGGTGGAATATCAGCAAATAGCGGCCGCCGGTTCTTCGCCGGCACCCAGTACGGACACTCACCCCTCGGGGCGGGAGGTCCTGGAACGGTGCGGGTGGGGTGATCAGCGGTTTAGTGTTTGGCACACTGTTGGGTCCTGAGGCAACAGGACCACGGCCTGGCCGCGTAACCCTTTTTTGTGGGGTGCGTGGCCGGGGTGTGGGTTTGGTTTGTTTCTGGTTTCCTGGCTGCATCGAGCATGCACTGTTTGGCCCCTGTGGGGGTTGGGTGTGTGGGGTGTGTGGTACGGGGTTGTTGTTTGAGAACTACATAGTGGACGCGAGCATCTTTTATAAGAAGCAATTTCCAAGAATATGAACCTGGATCTGTCCTTGCATCCTTTGGGGTGTGGGGGTGGTTTCTGTGGTTCTCTCGAAAATTACTCCTTGATCTTTTGTGGTCAAGTTTTTAAGAGCACACGGTGGATGCCTTGGCATTAGGAGCCGAAGAAGGACGTAGGAATCTGCGATAAGCCTGGGGGAGTCGATAACCGGACTGTGATCCCAGGGTGTCCGAATGGGGAAACCCCGCCAGGGGCGCGAGCTGCCTGGTGACCCGCATCTGAACACATAGGGTGCGTGGAGGGAACGCGGGGAAGTGAAACATCTCAGTACCCGCAGGAAGAGAAAACAATAGTGATTCCGTTAGTAGTGGCGAGCGAACGCGGATCAGGCTAAACCGTTCCATGTGTGATAGCCGGCGGGCGTTGCATGGTCGGGGTTGTGGGACTGTCCGTTCCAGCTCTGCCGGGCTGGTGAGGTGAGAGTGCAGGCATAGGTGAACGGTCTTGAAAGGCCGGCCGTAGAGGGTGTGAGCCCCGTAACCGAAATGTTGTGCACCGCCTGGAGAGTATCCCAAGTAGCACGGGGCCCGAGAAATCCCGTGCGAATCTGTCAGGACCACCTGATAAGCCTAAATACTCCCTAATGACCGATAGCGGACCAGTACCGTGAGGGAAAGGTGAAAAGTACCCCGGGAGGGGAGTGAAACAGTACCTGAAACCGTGTGCTTACAATCCGTCGGAGCCATCGCAGCTTGCTGTGTTGTGGTGACGGCGTGCCTTTTGAAGAATGAGCCTGCGAGTTAGTGTTACGTCGCGAGGTTAACCCGTGTGGGGAAGCCGTAGCGAAAGCGAGTCTGAATAGGGCGTTGCAGTGGCGTGATCTAGACCCGAAGCGAAGTGATCTACCCATGGCCAGGTTGAAGCGACGGTAAGACGTCGTGGAGGACCGAACCCACTTCAGTTGAAAATGGAGGGGATGAGCTGTGGGTAGGGGTGAAAGGCCAATCAAACTTCGTGATAGCTGGTTCTCCCCGAAATGCATTTAGGTGCAGCGTTGCGTGTTTCTTACCGGAGGTAGAGCTACTGGATGGCTAATGGGCCCTACAAGGTTACTGACGTCAGCCAAACTCCGAATGCCGGTAAGTGAGAGCGCAGCAGTGAGACTGTGGGGGATAAGCTTCATAGTCGAGAGGGAAACAGCCCAGACCACCAACTAAGGCCCCTAAGCGTGTGCTAAGTGGGAAAGGATGTGGAGTTGCGAAGACAACCAGGAGGTTGGCTTAGAAGCAGCCATCCTTAAAAGAGTGCGTAATAGCTCACTGGTCAAGTGATTCCGCGCCGACAATGTAGCGGGGCTCAAGTACACCGCCGAAGTTGTGGATTTCAGATAGTAGCCAAGCCGCTCCCTTGTGGGGTTGGTTCAGGCGTCTGGAGTGGTAGGGGAGCGTCGTGTGGGCGGTGAAGTCGCGGTGTAAACCAGCGGTGGAGCCTACACGAGTGAGAATGCAGGCATGAGTAGCGAAAGACGGGTGAGAAACCCGTCCGCCGAATGATCAAGGGTTCCAGGGTCAAGCTAATCTGCCCTGGGTAAGTCGGGACCTAAGGCGAGGCCGACAGGCGTAGTCGATGGACAACGGGTTGATATTCCCGTACCGGCGAAAAACCGCCCATGCTGAACAGGGGATACTAACCGCCCGAAACCTGCCTGACCGTCCTTCGGGGCGGAAGGGTTTTGGTGGAGCGCGGGACCTGATCCTGGGAGGCAAGCGTATTAACAGGTGTGACGCAGGAAGGTAGCCGAGCCGGGCGATGGTTGTCCCGGTCTAAGGATGTAGGGCGAACGGTAGGCAAATCCGCCGTTCATGATGCCTGAGATCTGACGGGACCCCCGTAGGGGGGATTCGGTGATCCTATGCTGCCGAGAAAAGCATCGACGCGAGGTTTTAGCCGCCCGTACCCCAAACCGACACAGGTGATCAGGTAGAGAATACTAAGGCGATCGAGAGAATTATGGTTAAGGAACTCGGCAAAATGCCCCCGTAACTTCGGGAGAAGGGGGGCCCCAACCTTGAACACCACTTGCTGGTGGGAGGGGATCGGGGCCGCAGAGACCAGGGGGAAGCGACTGTTTACTAAAAACACAGGTCCGTGCGAAGTCGCAAGACGATGTATACGGACTGACTCCTGCCCGGTGCTGGAAGGTTAAGAGGACCGGTTAGCCGCAAGGCGAAGCTGAGAATTTAAGCCCCAGTAAACGGCGGTGGTAACTATAACCATCCTAAGGTAGCGAAATTCCTTGTCGGGTAAGTTCCGACCTGCACGAATGGAGTAACGACTTCCCCGCTGTCTCAACCATAAACTCGGCGAAATTGCAGTACGAGTAAAGATGCTCGTTACGCGCAGCAGGACGGAAAGACCCCGAGACCTTTACTATAGTTTGGTATTGGTGTTCGGAGTGGCTTGTGTAGGATAGGTGGGAGACGTTGAAGCCCGGACGCCAGTTCGGGTGGAGTCATCGTTGAAATACCACTCTGGTCACTTTGGACATCTAACTTCGGCCCGTAATCCGGGTCAGGGACAGTGCCTGATGGGTAGTTTAACTGGGGCGGTTGCCTCCTAAAAAGTAACGGAGGCGCCCAAAGGTTCCCTCAGCCTGGTTGGCAATCAGGTGTCGAGTGTAAGTGCACAAGGGAGCTTGACTGTGAGAGAGACATCTCGAGCAGGGACGAAAGTCGGGACTAGTGATCCGGCGGTACATTGTGGAATGGCCGTCGCTCAACGGATAAAAGGTACCTCGGGGATAACAGGCTGATCTTGCCCAAGAGTCCATATCGACGGCATGGTTTGGCACCTCGATGTCGGCTCGTCGCATCCTGGGGCTGGAGTAGGTCCCAAGGGTTGGGCTGTTCGCCCATTAAAGCGGTACGCGAGCTGGGTTTAGAACGTCGTGAGACAGTTCGGTCCCTATCCGCTGCGCGCGCAGGAAATTTGAGAAGGGCTGTCCTTAGTACGAGAGGACCGGGACGGACGAACCTCTGGTGTGTCAGTTGTACTGCCAAGTGCACCGCTGATTAGCTACGTTCGGATGGGATAACCGCTGAAAGCATCTAAGCGGGAAGCTCGCTTCGAGATGAGATTTCCATACACCTTGTGTGTGAGAGGCCCCCAGCCAGACCACTGGGTTGATAGGCCGGATGTGGAAGCGAGGACTAACGACTCGTGAAGCTGACCGGTACTAATAGGCCGATAACTTACACCACACACCCCTCCCGCGAACCCGTTTCAAAAGGGGTTCGCACCACGGGAGAGGGTACAAAGAAACAAGACTGCTTGCGTCCACTATGTGGTTCCCAACCAACAAACCCGTTGCTTGAGAACCAACAACTAAATAACACCACAACTGCACAACATGCAGCGTGTTGTAACCACAAGATTTCCCCGCCACACCCCCAGGGTGGAAGGCGGCGGAGCAAGGGTTACGGCGGTCATAGCGTGGGGGAAACGCCCGGTCCCATTCCGAACCCGGAAGCTAAGACCCACAGCGCCGATGGTACTGCACCCGGGAGGGTGTGGGAGAGTAGGTCACCGCCGGAACATCATTAAGGTCGAGGACCCCCAACCACGTTGGGGGTCCTCCCTCATTTAAAACCCCAACCCATCATGCGGCCGTCCCCCGGCCCTTCGCGGTTCGTGGTGAATTGACCTGCTGAACGGTGTTCACGCTCCGACTCTCTCGGCGCCGGTGAGCAGAATACGGGATCGGTAGTTGCGCTCATTGCTAACCGTCGACTAGGTGCTCGAGCGGCGCCGGCGGCCGGCACCAACGCCGGCAGACCAGGTGCTCGACGCGCTGCGCGACGTCTACGACACCCGCCCCAAGTGCGGCACGTACACCGGCGGGCAGCCGCACGGGTGCTAGGCCAGCGGGCGAAGGCCCGATCTCGTGTCACCGTACGCAGCAGACTTCTTCGCGTACCCGCTCAGATCGGTCAACGGCGCACCCGATAGCGCAGGTGAAGCACCCGGTTGCCCTGAATCACCACGTCAGGATCCTCCAACAGGTGCTGCGCGTGGACCGACCCGAAGAAGCGCTTGCCGGACCCGAACACGATGGGTACGACGTCCATGCGCACCTCGTCGACCAGGCCCGCGGCAAGCACCTGGCCACCGACGTCGCCAGCAGCGACCTCGACCACGCGGTCACCCGCAAGCTCCTGCGCCTTGGCCACGGCTGCCTCGACGCCATCGACGAAGTGAAACGGCGCCTCGGCGTCCCAGCCCTCAGGCTCCGGCCGGTGCGTCACGACGACCACGTGGTCGACCCCGCCCGGAGGCTTCCCGTCCCAGCCGTCCGTCATGTCGAAGACGTGGCGGCCGACGACGGTCGCCCCGATCTGGTCCCAGTACGGCCGGGTGTAGTCGTAGGACGTCTGCGACACCTTCAGCTCGCCGCTCTCGTCCAACGGCACGTCACCGCTGGACAACCAGTCGAACAGGGGTCCTGGCTGGTCGTTCTCGTCCGCGATGAAGCCGTCCACCGACACCGAGCTGTACATGACCACCTTGCCCATGAGGCTCTCCTTTGCTTTGGGTTGCCCCCAGATTAGCGTGTCGTGAGCTGTCGCTCTTGAAGGAAATCAATCGGCCGGCAGCAGCCAGCTGTCCAGCACGTGGCCGGGATGTTCTCGCAGGAACTGCCGCCGGTCCTCGCCATACCAAATCGGCGTGAGCCCGCTGAACGCCCGGAACTCGTGGCCGAAGTGGGCCTGGTCGAAGTGGGCCTGGTCGAAGTAGCCTGCGCCACCGGCGGGGTCGCCCCAGCCGATCGGTCCGGCGGGGTTGATCGCGAACACGGTGGCGGCGAAGCGGTAGGTGCGGGCCCGCCGCTTCGGCGCGACGCCGATGAGCTCCTTGAACCGCTGTGCCAGATGAGTGCTGCAGACGCCGGCTGCCACGCTCAGGTCGCCGATCGCCACCGCCCGTGGCCGCCACGATGACACCGCTCGCGGCGAGGAACCGCAGCAGCGCCGCAGTCCGCTTCACGCGCCCGACCTCCCGGAACGCCTTGTAGATCTGGTTCTTGCGCGAGTTCGACGACAATCGGCGCATCAGCGTCACCGAAGACACTTTGCATTCTGAAGAGCCTTAAACCCCCAGCCCCAGTCCGGCTCACCGAACCCGGCCCCGCACACGCCCCAGGGAGCACAGGCGCTTAACACCCGACGAGTCCTAAAACCTCGAACCCACCCCGCCTATACGCTGCTTCACGCCCTGAATTATGGGCGCGCCACCCACGACCGACCCTGGCTGAGGTTTCCGTCGTCAGCTGGCCGAGTCGTACTGGAACTGCCGGACCTCTTGCGAGCACCGGCAAGTGACGGCGATCTTCGCGGCCCTCTGCTCCGACGGTGCTATCCGTCGGCTCTTCTCTGCAACACCGCTCTGGTGCCCAGCCCAATTATGGCTCTGGCGCCCGACATGTGGTCAAGACCGAGCGTCGCGACCGACCCCCACGACCGTTTTCGCCTGTCCTGATCTCACCACGCTCTGTCTGATCGACGAACTGGGTCTGCAGGTCACTGGGCAGGCGGCTCGAGTCCGATCGCGCGGTGCTGGTGTGTCAGGTCGTTGAGCCCGGGATTCAATCGGCTGGTCGTGTCGACGTTGCGGGCTCGGGGGCATGGCGCGGGACACGGTGACCCGGGGGTTGGTGCACGAGCCGCCGGCCTGGCGTCCCCGTTATGTAGTGCAGCGGACGCCCGGATCCGAGGGCTGCATCCCCTGGTCCGGCGGTCGCGGTCAATGGCCTAGCGTCCGGGATGCGTTCCGGGGGAGGGTCTATGGGTGGCATCGGTGCGGCGCCCGCCGGTCCCGGACACATCTGCGGCGCGCGTGTTGTGAGTCTTGCCACCGCGGGGCCTCCTGGGGGTGATGCCGTTAGTCGGTGAGGGGTTGCTCGCCTAGAATTGGGGGAGATGTACGGACTTCGAAGCGCTTGATTTCGGGTTGCGTAGGAAACGAAACACGGAACAGAGCGGCTGCGATTGCGCCAGTGGTCAGCTCGCAACAGGAGGAATCCAGCATGGCTGAGCACAACGACGGAAACCGCGGCGGCAAAGCCCGCGACAACACTGGCGGAGCCCCTTACCGTGGCACGAGTAACTCGGGCGGCGATCCTCGTGGGTTCCGCGCCAGGGATGACAAGCCGTATGGTGAGCGAAAGCCCTATGGTGATCGTGCTCCGCGTGAGGGTGGCGAGCAGCGCGGCTATGGCGGCGGTGACCGTAAGCCTTACAGCGGCGGCGGTGAGCGAAAGCCGTATGGTGATCGTGCTCCGCGTGAGGGTGGCGAGCAGCGCGGCTATGGCGGCGGTGACCGTAAGCCTTACAGCGGCGGCGGTGAGCGAAAGCCGTATGGTGATCGTGCTCCGCGTGAAGGTGGAGCGGGCCGCAGCTTCGGCGGCGGCGACCGTAAGCCGTATGCCGGTGGCGGTGAGCGAAAGCCCTATGGTGATCGTGCTCCGCGTGAAGGTGGAGCGGGCCGCAGCTTCGGCGGCGGCGACCGTAAGCCGTATGCCGGTGGCGGTGAGCGCAAGCCGTATAGTGATCGTGCTCCGCGCGAGGGGGATCAGCGCGGTTTCGGCGGCGGTGACCGTAAGCCTTACAGCGGTGGCGGTGAGCGCAAGCCGTATAGTGATCGTGCTCCGCGCGAGGGGGATCAGCGCGGTTTCGGCGGCGGTGACCGTAAGCCTTACAGCGGCGGCGGTGACCGCAAGCCTTACAGCGGCGGCGGTGGGCGCAAGCCGTATGGCGACCGTGCCCCGCGTGAAGGTGGAGCGGGCCGCAGTTTCAGCGGCGGTGACCGCAAGCCGTACGCTGGCGGCGAGAACCGCAAGCCGTTCGGCAGCCGCGAGGAGCGTCCGGCGCGGAGCTTCGACCGCGGCGAGTCGGGACCTCGCCAGTTCGGTCGCGACCGCCCCGAGGATCGTCCCGTGCGCGTGCCGAACGCGCGCGATCTCCGCAGCGCCAACCGTCCTGACCGTGAGCGTTCACCTCAGATCGACGAGGACGTCACGGGCAAGGAACTTGACCGCGCCACGCAGCACCAGATCAAGACCCTCGAGGCCACCAGCGCCGAATGGGTGGCACGCCACCTGGTCATGGCGGGACGGCTCCTGGACGAAGAACCGGAGCTGGCCTTCCAGCATGCCCTGGCAGCCAGCCGCCGCGGCGGACGTCTCGCGTCCGTCCGTGAAGCTGTCGGCCTGACGGCCTACGCGGCCGGTCACTATGGTGAAGCCCTCAGGGAATTCCGCACTTACCGCCGGATCAGCGGCTCCAACATGCACCTTCCGGTCATGGCCGACTGCGAGCGGGGCCTGGGCCGCCCGGATCGTGCCCTGGACATGGCCCGATCCGAAGAAGCCAAGGACCTCGATGCCCCGGGCAAGGTGGAATTGGCCATCGTCGCCGCCGGCGCCCGCACCGACCTCGGACAACTCGATGCCGCGGTGTCCGAGCTGGAGATCCCGCAACTGGACATCAACCGTGCCTTTTCCTACAGCCCCCGGTTGTTCCGTGCGTACGCTGACGCGCTCACGGCGGCCGGCCGGGCAGCCGAAGCGGCCAAGTGGCAGCGGCAGGCAGTCGTAGCCGAAAACGCTTTGGGCCTGGGCGAGGAAGAGGAACCGGACATCATCGACCTCGGCTGGGACGAGGAAGAAGAAGCCCGCGAGGAGGAACGGCAGCGCCGGGCCCGCGCCCAGGAGACCCAGGAAGCCCAAGAGACTGCAGGCACGCACGCCGGGACCGATGAGCGCGCCCCGCGTGCCGCCAGTGCTGCGGCTGTGGCGGAAGTCACTGGCGCCGCGGTAGCGGAGACCGGCTTGAACCCGGTCGAGGGAGGCGCTGACGACGCCGAGGGGGACTACTTCGAGTCCGACGACGCCGAGTCCGACCAGGATTCCGTGGAGGCCGACGTCCTCGATGAAGCCGACGAGGAATCGGACTCTGACGCGGATCAGGAACTCGTCGACGACTCGGAGCCGTCTCAGCGCGAACGTGTGGAGGACTAGTCGCATGACCGAAACGGCACTGATCTCCACCTTCGACGCCCTCCTCTCCGACCTCGACGGCGTCGTCTACGCCGGCCCGCACGCGATCCCCGGGGCCGTGGAGTCGCTGCGCCGGCTCGCCGGCGTCGGCGTCGGGCTGGGATACGTCACCAATAACGCATCCCGCTCTCCCGCGCAGGTGGCGCAACACCTGCGCGAGCTCGGCGCCCCCGCCGAGGACCACCAGGTGGTCAGCTCCTCGCAGGCGGCGGCTGCCCTGCTGGGCTCGCTGCTGCCGTCCGGGGCGCACGTGCTCATCACGGGCAGTGCCGCGCTGGCCCAGGAGATTGAACTGGTCGGCCTGGTTCCCGTCCGCAGCGCGGAGGATAACCCCGTTGCCGTTGTGCAGGGCTTCAGCCCGGACCTCGGGTGGAAGGACCTCGCCGAGGCGTCGTACGTCGTCGCCGGCGGTGCCCTGTGGGTGGCGACCAACGCGGACATGTCCATTCCCCAGGCGCGCGGCATCGCCCCTGGCAACGGGACCCTGGTGGCTGCCGTGGCGGCAGCCACCGGCAAGACCCCGCTGGTGGCCGGCAAGCCGGAGGCGCCGCTGTTCCACACCGCCGCCAAGCGGCTGGACTCGGACCGGCCGCTCGTCGTCGGCGACCGCCTGGACACCGACATCCTGGGCGGCAACAACGCCGGGTTCGCCACCGTGGCTGTACTGACGGGCGTCGACACCAGGGAATCGATCCTCGCCGCACGGTCCATGGAGCGTCCCGATTTCCTCATCAACGACCTCACCGGCCTGTACGCGCCGTACCCCGCCGTCGAGCACGACGCCGGGCGCTTCCGCAGCGGCACCGCCTCGGCGATCGTACGCGGTCAGTCCGTCCACATCTGCGGCGACCCCGCGGATCTGGACTCATGGCGTGCCGCCTGCTCGGCCTGGTGGGCCGCGAACCCCGAGACGACCAGTGCGCTGGCTCCGGTCCTCGAGTGGCTCGATCACTAGACTGGAAACATGACCGAGCTAAACCAGGAGCCCGACCCTGCGCTAACCGAGGCGTTGGACCATGCAGCGGGGCCCGGAGCGCAGCCGGAGCGGGCTGAGGCTGCGGAAGCCTCGCCCGCGGCCGACGTCGCCTGGCCCGCCCTGCCGTCGCAACGTTCCGCGGCGGGTCACAGGCCGCGCGCGGATCAGACCCCGGATCACGAGGCGCCAGATTACGAGGCTCAGGGGCACGAACCAGAGGGAGCCGAGGCGCCCGCCCAGGACCCGGCCGTCAGCGCCGTGCTGGACCGCCTCGCGGCCGTGCGGCTAACGCCCGTGTCCGGGCACGGCGAACTCTATGCGGACATGCACGATTCCCTGCTGGAGGCCCTGAATGAGGACGTGGCGTCCCGCACCGGCGTGGCGCACCGCATCCATGCCGCGAGGGACGGGGGATCGTGAGCCGGCTGGACCAGGCACTCGTCAGCCGCGGGCTCGCGAGATCCCGCACCCATGCCGCCCGCCTGATTTCCGAGGGCAAGGTGAGCTCCGGAGGCGAGGTCCTCGCCAAGGCATCCCTGCAGATTCCGGATGCCGCTGTGCTGGACGTCGCCGCCTCTGCCGAGGACGGCTACGTCAGCCGCGCAGGGCACAAGCTGGCCGGCGCGCTGGACGCGTTCCCCGCCGTCGACGTCGCGGGCAAACGGTGCCTCGATGCCGGCGCCTCGACCGGCGGGTTCACCGATGTGCTGCTCCGGCGCGGAGCCGCCCATGTGGTGGCCGTGGACGTCGGGCACGACCAGCTGGTCCCGGAAATCCGGCATGACCCCCGGGTCTCGGTCCACGAGGGACTCAACGTGCGGTACATGACGCCCGCGGAGATCGGCGGACCGGCCGCGCTGACCGTGGCGGACCTGTCCTTCATCTCACTGACCCTCGTGGTGGCGCCCCTCGCGGCGTGCACCGAACCCGGCGGCGACCTTGTCCTCATGGTCAAGCCGCAGTTCGAGATCGGCAAGGACCGGCTCGGCCGGACCGGCGTCGTCACCTCGGAGCGGGAACGCCGGCTTGCCGTGGGCAAGGTGGCTGCCGCGGCGGTGGACGCGGGCCTGGTCCTGATGGGCCTCGCCCAAAGCCCGCTGCCGGGCCAGGACGGCAATGTCGAGTACTTTCTGTGGATAGAACGCGCGATGTCGGAAGTCCCGCCTAAGATCGAGGAGCGGGACGCAGCCGTGGCTGCGTTGCTCGGAACAATCTGGCCGAACCACTAGTACCACCAGAAGGCGGAACCCGATGAGCAGGCGTGTCCTCATCCTTGCCCACACAGGGCGCGAGGAGTCCCTCAAGGCTGCCTGGGAGGCGTGCGCCCTGCTGCATGAATCCGGCCTGGTCCCCGTGCTGCAGGAGAACGAGCTTGGGGATATGGTGCGCTTCTTCGGCCGGCTCGACCACCCTGTCGAGGTCCTTCACGACCACGTGAAGCTGCCTGAGGTGGAACTCGTCATGGTGCTGGGCGGGGACGGCACCATCCTCCGGGCCGCCGAGCTCGTCCGGGAAGTCGACGTGCCGCTGCTCGGCGTGAACCTTGGCCACGTCGGGTTCCTGGCCGAGAGCGAGCGGGCCGACCTCGCCCAGACCGTCGAGTGGATCGCCAGCCGTGAGTACACGGTGGAGGAACGGATGACCATCGACGTCCAGGTCTGGGTCCGCGGGCAGAAGATCTGGCACACCTGGGCCCTCAACGAGGCCGCGATCGAAAAGGGCAATCGGGAACGGATGCTTGAAGTGGTCACCGAAGTCGACGAACGCCCCCTGACCTCCTTCGGTTGCGACGGCGTGGTTCTCGCCACCCCCACGGGCTCCACGGCGTACGCTTTTTCCGCCGGCGGCCCCGTGGTGTGGCCCGAGGTGGAGGCGCTGCTGATCGTGCCCATCAGCGCCCATGCCCTCTTCGCGAAGCCGCTCGTGGTCTCGCCCCGGTCCAGGCTCGCCGTCGAGATCCTGAACCGGACCGATGCCCAGGGCGTCCTGTGGTGCGACGGCCGCCGCTCCGTGGACCTGCCACCCGGCGCGCGCGTCGAAGTAACCCGCTCCGCCACGCCCGTGCGGCTTGCCAGGACGCACCAGACCCCCTTCTCCGGCCGGTTGGTGCGCAAATTCGAACTCCCCATCCAGGGCTGGCGCGGCCCGATGCCGCAGGCCGAGGCCATCCACACCGGACCCGTCCCGATCATCCGCACCCCCCGTCCCATGCCGCCGCTGCCCTCGCCGCGCCACGCCGGACCCGGCGACGCCCCCGATCCAACGACTGCGAAGTGAATCATGCTTGAAGAACTGAGAATCCGCGATCTCGGCGTCATCACGGACGCCGTCCTGCCGCTGGGCCCGGGCCTCAGCGTCGTGACCGGTGAAACCGGCGCCGGCAAGACCATGGTGGTCACCGCCGTCGGCCTGCTCCTCGGTGCCAGGTCCGACGCCGGCGCCGTCCGCAGCGGCGCGAAGAGCGCCTCCGCGGAGGCCGTGCTGAAGCTCGACGCCGGGCACGCCGCCGTCGCGCGGTCCCGCGAGGCCGGCGCGGAGGTTGAAGAGTTCGACGGCGAAGCGGAACTGCTGCTAGCCCGCAGCGTCGGCGCCGACGGGCGCAGCCGTGCGTACGTGGGCGGACGTGCCGCGCCGGTCGGCGTGCTCGCCGAAATCGGCGAAACCCTCGTGGTGGTGCACGGTCAATCAGACCAGATCCGGCTCAAGAGCCCTGTGGCGCAACGCGGCGCTCTGGACAAGTTCGCGGGCGAGAGCCTCGCGGGGTCACTGGCGGCCTACCAGGACCTCTACGCCCACTGGCATGCCAGCCAGGGCGAGCTCGATGCCTTGCGCAGCGCCGCCCGGGAACGCCTCCGCGAGGCGGAGTCGCTGCAGGCCGCCCTGGCCGAGATCGACGCCGTCGACCCGCAGCCGGGCGAGGACGAGGCCCTCAAGGCCGAGGCAGTGAAGCTGGCCAACGTCGAGGAACTGCGGATCGCGGCCAGCACCGCGCACCAGGCACTCATCGCCGAGGACTTTGGCGAAGAGGCCGACGCCACCACCCTGGTGGACGCCGCCAAACGCACCTTGGAGCACGTTGCCGAACACGACGAGGAGCTGGGGCAAGCCGCGGCACGCCTGGCCGAGGTCGGGTTCCTGCTCAACGACATCGCCGCCGAGCTCGCCAGCTACCAGGCCGCCCTGGACACGGAGGGCCCGGAACGGCTCGCGGAGATCGAGGACCGCCGGGCCGTGCTGGCCAAACTGGTCCGCAAGTACGCGCCGAGCATCGACGAGGTTCTGGTCTGGGCCGAGGAAGCCCGGGCCCGCTACGAAGAGCTGCAGGACGACTCCACCCGGATCGAATCACTGGACGCCGAGGTTGCCCGGGCCGAAGCCGAGCTGAAGAAGCAGGCCGCCGGGATCAGCAAGGCGCGCACCAAAGCTGCGAAGGACCTCTCCGCCCGGGTCAGTGCAGAGCTGACGGCGCTGGCCATGGCCGACGCCACCCTGGTCATCAACGTGGAGCCCGCGGGCCAGCTCGGACCGTTCGGGGCCGACGAGATCTCCTTCCTGCTCCAGCCGCACTCCGGCGCGCCCGCCCGGCCGCTTGGCAAGGGCGCCTCGGGTGGTGAACTCTCACGCGTCATGCTCGCCATAGAGGTGGTGCTCGCCGCCGTCGATCCTGTCCCGACGTTCGTCTTCGACGAAGTCGACGCCGGCGTGGGCGGCCGCGCCGCCGTCGAGATCGGCCGCCGGCTGGCGATGCTGGCCCGGCACGTCCAGGTCCTGGTGGTGACCCACCTGCCGCAGGTGGCCGCCTTCGCGAACCAGCACATCCGGGTCACGAAGACCTCCGTCCGGGGCGCTGACGGCGCCACCGCCACCGGCTTTACCTCCAGCGACGTGCAGCTGTTGGACGAGGCCGAGCGCGTCCGCGAACTGGCCCGCATGCTCGCCGGCCAGGAGGACTCGGAATCCGCCCAGGCCCACGCCCAGGAACTGCTGGACGATGCCAAACTCCTGCCGCAGATCTGAGCGCAACCCCAAGAGACCTCGCAAGGGACCCGAAAAGGCCGCAGCAAGGTCGTCCCCAAGGACCGCCGCTAAGACAACAATCACATCGGGATCCCGCCAAAGAACCCGTGGAAGGCCGAATTGATGATAAGCTCAAACCCCGTGGTGCAGCGATCAAACTCTCGTGTAAATTCCCGGTTTCCGGGCTCGTCCAAGACGACCAAACACATCTTCGTCACCGGTGGTGTAGCGTCCTCGCTCGGTAAGGGACTGACGGCTTCGAGCCTCGGCCACCTCCTGCGCGCACGCGGTCTGTCTGTAACAATGCAAAAGCTCGATCCCTACCTCAACGTGGATCCGGGCACGATGAACCCCTTCCAGCACGGCGAAGTCTTCGTCACCGACGACGGCGCCGAAACGGACCTGGACATCGGACACTACGAGCGCTTCCTCGATGAAAACCTCGAAGGCTCGGCCAACGTCACAACCGGACAGGTCTACTCGACCGTCATCGCCAAGGAACGCCGCGGCGAATACCTCGGCGACACCGTCCAGGTCATCCCGCACATCACCGATGAGATCAAGCGGCGCATGCGGCTGCCCGCCGAGGGCAAGAACGCCCCGGACGTCATCATCACCGAAATCGGCGGCACCGTGGGCGACATCGAGTCCCAGCCGTTCCTCGAATCCGCCCGCCAGGTCCGTCAGGACATCGGGCGCAACAACGTGTTCTTCCTCCACGTCTCGCTCGTGCCGTACATTGGCCCGTCGCAGGAGCTGAAGACCAAGCCGACGCAGCACTCCGTTGCCGCGCTGCGCTCCATCGGCATCCAGCCTGAGGCGATCGTGATCCGTTCGGACCGCGACGTGCCCCAGCCCATGCGCGAGAAGATCGGCCGCATGTGCGACGTCGACATCGACGCAGTGATCGGCTGCCCTGACGCGCCGAGCATCTACGACATCCCGAAGACCCTGCACTCCCAGGGCCTGGATTCGTACATCGTCCGCGCCCTGGACCTGCCGTTCAAGGATGTGGACTGGACGAGCTGGGACAAGCTCCTCGATGCGGTCCACAACCCGAAGCACGAGGTCGAGATCGCGCTCGTCGGCAAGTACATCGACCTGCCGGACGCCTACCTGTCCGTCACCGAGGCCTTGCGTGCCGGCGGTTTCGCCAACGACACCAAGGTCAAGATCCGCTGGGTCCCCTCCGACGAATGCGAAACCCGCGAGGGCGCCGTGCAGTCCCTGGCCGGCGTCGACGCCATCTGCGTTCCGGGTGGCTTCGGCATCCGCGGACTCGAAGGCAAGCTTGGCGCCCTGAAATACGCCCGCGAAACCAAGCTCCCAGTCCTTGGCCTGTGCCTGGGTCTGCAGTGCATGGTGATCGAGTACGCCCGCAACGTGGTGGGCCTCGAGGGCGCTTCCTCGTCCGAGTTCGAGCCGGACTCCAAGTACCCCGTTATCGCCACGATGGAAGAGCAGCTGGACATCGTTGACGGCAAGGGCGACCTCGGCGGCACCATGCGCCTGGGCCTGTACGAGGCCAAACTCGACGAAGGCTCGGTTGTTGCCGAAACCTACGGCACCACGAACGTCAGCGAACGTCACCGGCACCGCTACGAGGTGAACAACAAGTACCGCGAGCAGATCGCCGCCAAGGGACTGACCTTCTCCGGAACCTCGCCCGACGGCAAGCTGGTCGAGTTCGTGGAACTTCCCCGCGACGTCCACCCGTACTACGTGGCAACGCAGGCACACCCCGAGCTCAGCTCGCGGCCCACGCGCCCGCACCCGCTTTTCGCGGGCCTGATCAAGGCCGCCCTGGCCCACCAGAAGGCCGCTGACGGCGTGCCCGCCGCGAGCGTCAACGACAGTGCCGCGGTGAAGGCTGAGGCTCCGGTCACTGCCGCCAAGCCCTCGTCCGCAGCAGTGTCCAGGTAATTTCCAACTGAATCAAAGGACGGCGTGATGCCCGGTATGTCTGAAACCCCCAATGCTGCACGGCAGGTTTCGGATGAACCTAGCCCGCGCCGTCTTTTGTCTTCCCGAAAAGTCTACGAAGGCAGGATCTGGGACGTCGTCAGCGACAGTTTCCAGCTCAACGACGACGGCGACACCTTGGTCCGGGACTACATCGACCATCCCGGCGCGGTTGCCGTTCTTCCGATGAACGACGCCGGCGACGTGCTGCTGCTGCGGCAGTACCGGCACCCCGTCGGCATGGACCTCTGGGAAATCCCCGCCGGGCTGCTCGACGTCGAGGGGGAGGACTTCGTCGTCGGCGCCGCCCGCGAGCTGGCCGAGGAAGCGGACCTCGTGGCGGACCGCTGGAACGTGCTGGCCGATTTCTTCAACTCCCCGGGATCCTCCAGCGAAGCCATCCGCATCTACCTGGCCCGCGGCCTCAGCGACGTGCCCGGACACGAACGGCACGTCCGCACCGACGAGGAAGCCGAAATCGAACTGCACTGGACCCCGCTGGACGAGGCCGTCCACGCGGTGCTGGACGGCCGCCTGCATAACCCGTCCGCCGTCGTCGGCATCCTGGCCGCCGCCGCCGCCCGGGCCGACAACTTCGAAAACCTCCGCCCGGCCGACGCGCCCTGGCCCGCCCATCCCAGCCAGCGTCAATGACCGACGCCCTGATCGCCACCCCACAGCCTGGCGCAGTCACACCGGCCGGCGCCGTCACCGCGCCTCGTCCGGTCACCGCGCCTCGTCCGGTCACCCCGCCACGTCCGGTCACCGCGATCGACCGCGCCATGACGGACTACTTACAGCACATGGGCGTGGAACGGGGACTGGCGGCCAACACCCTCGCCGCCTACCGGCGCGACCTCGCCCGGTACGCGAGCCACCTCGCCCGGTCGGGGCGCCAGCGCCCGACGGATGTCACCCGGCATGATGTCACCGGATTCGTCCAGGCGCTCTCCGACGGGTCCGACGGCGGATCCGCCCTCAATGTCCGGTCCGCGGCGCGCACCGTCGTGGCGGTGCGCGGTCTCCACAAGTTCTGGGCACTCGAAGGCATCACCCCCACCGACCCCGCCAGCGACGTCCACCCGCCCATGCCCGGCAAACGGCTGCCCAAAGCCATCAGCGTCGGCGAGGTCACCAGAATCCTCGAGGCCGCCGGCACGGATACGGCCACCGGCCTGCGCGACCGTGCGCTGCTTGAGTTCCTCTACTCCACCGGCGCCCGCATCAGCGAAGCCGTGGGACTGGACGTCGACGACATCTCCCTGCACACCCCCGGCGAACCAGGCGACACCGACGGCCCGGCGATCGTCAGGCTGTTCGGCAAGGGTTCCAAGGAACGCCTCGTCCCGCTGGGATCCTATGGGGCGCGCGCCCTCGATGCCTACCTTGTCCGCGGCCGGCCCCTGCTGGCCGCCAAGGGCAAGGGAACCCCGGCGCTGTTCCTGAATGCCCGGGGCGGACGAATTAGCCGGCAAAGCGCCTGGACCATCCTCAAGACGGCCGCGGAAAAGGCCAACATCACCAAAGACGTTTCACCGCACACTCTCCGGCACTCGTTCGCGACCCACCTCTTGGAGGGCGGCGCCGATGTCCGCGTGGTCCAGGAACTGCTGGGGCACGCTTCGGTGACCACCACGCAGGTCTACACCCAGGTGACGGCCGATACGCTGCGGGAAATCTACGCCGCCGCGCACCCCCGCGCCCTGGGCTAGGAACCCGTGGGCCGGGTGCAAGGGTCAGCTGGTCCTCTGGAGGCCACGGTGATGCTTGGCGTTGTCGAAGATTTCCGCCGCAGACTTTCTGCACAAGAGTGACGTCGCCGACTTCGACAGGTGCACGAGACGGGTGCGGCCATGAGCTGCGGGCTGGGCAGGGGATTTCATCATCGAAGGATGCCGACCTGCCTTAAGCCAACTGCTTCGTCAGTCCCTCTACCGGACGTCCGTCTGCTGAACTTGAACCCAACTCCGTGCGTCATCCGGTACCGGAGTCATGCCACAGCCAGTTTCGGTACCGGCGTCACCCCGCAACCCGACCCTTCATCAAATTGTCGGTGGCTCGCGAGATGATCGAGGCATGGATAGCACGGCGGCGTGGAGTGCGGAAGGCAGGGAGGCCCTAGCGGCTGTCGCCGCGTCTGCTGATGCGCTTGCCGCCGGCCTGGCTGCCTTCACGGACGCCGGTGCCGGCCTCGGAACCGTTGCCGGCCCGGCTGATCCGCCCGGCGCCGACCGGCCGTGCACCGTGGATCCGCGACACAACGCCGATCCGTTTCGGGAGGCTGATCCGTTTCAGGGCTCTGATCCTTTGCGGGGCTCTGATCCGTTGCGGGATCTGGCGGATGGGTGTCTGGACGGGTTGGCCGGGGTGGCGCGGCTGGAGGCCCGGACCGCGGCGTTGAAGGTGCGGCTGGCCGCGGACTATCTGCGGGCGGCCACGGCCCTGGCGGCCCCGGCGGTGTCCCCGCGGGAGCACACCGTGCAGGAAATGGCGCTGGTCGCCGAGGTCGCGGGTGTCCTGACCGTGAGCGAACGCGCCGCCGGGGCCCTGCTCGCCGAGGCCCACGCCCTGACCACGGCGCTGCCGCTGACCCTGGCCGCGCTGGGCGCCGGGACGATCTCCTGGGCCCACGCCCGGGTCATTATCGACGAAACCCAGAACCTGGACCGGGCCGGGGCGGCCGGGCTGGAGGCGCACTTCCTGGACCCCGGCGCCCCGGACCCGGCCCGGGGCTGCCCGGCCGGGGAGCTCACGGCGTCCCGGTTCCGGGCCAAGGCCCGCACCTGGCGCGAACGCCACCACCGGGACAGCATCGAGGCCCGCCACGCCCGAAGCGCCGCGGACCGGCGGGTCGAGTACGTCCCGGACCGGGACGGCATGGCCTGGCTCTCGGCCTACCTCCCGGCCGACACCGCCGCCGGGATCTGGGACCGGGCCACCACGGCCGCCCGCGCCCTCCAGGGCCCGGACGAGGCCCGCACCCTGGCCCAGCTCCGCGCCGACATCACCGCCACCTGGCTCCTCACCACCACCGGCACCACCGGCGCCGGGACCACCGGCGACGGCATGGCCAACTGCGGGCCGGCCGGCACCACCACCGGCGCGGGTATCGCCGGGGCGGGCGTCAATACCGGCGGGTGTGTGGGTGGGGGTGTGCCGTCGCCGCGGGCGCAGGTCCTGGTCACCGTCCCGGTGCTGTCGCTGCTGGGCGTCACCGGGGAACCGGCCGTCCTGGACGGGTACGGGCCGATCCCGCCGTCGATGGCCCGGCGCCTGGTCGCCGAGGGCGCCGGGTCCTTCTACCGGGTCCTGGTTGACCCGCGGGACGGGGCCCCGCTGGAAATCGGCCGGAGCAGCTACCGGGTCACCAAGGCCCAGCGGCACTGGCTCCGGCTCCGCGACAGCCACTGCACGTTCACGGGCTGTAACAACCATTCCCTGGACAACGACGCGGACCATCTTCTGGCCTGGGCCGACGGCGGCACCACCGGCATCGCCAACCTGGGCCAGCCCTGCCCGAAACACCACCGCCTGAAACATTCCTCGGCCTGGCAACCCGTCGGGGCCAGCAAAACCAGCCCGCCAGGCTGGATCTCCCCCTCGGGACGGCACTACCCCGCCGAACACCAGGACTGGGAACCACCCCACTGGCCAGACCACACCCCGGCCACGCACAACGGCCCGGATCTGGGACTGCCCCTAGACCCCGGACTTCCCGCGGACCCCAAACCACATCACGGCCCGGACCTGGAGCAGGGACTGCCCCCGGATCCCGGCCTGGACCGGGGACTGCCCCCGGATCCCGGCCTGGACCGGGGACTACTCCCGGACCCCGGAGATCATCACCGTCTGGACCTGCCCACGGATTCCGACCTGCCCCCGGATCCCTTCCCGGACTGGCACCACTTCACGGCCGAGCATCTATTGCCGGTGGAGTTGCATGTGGCAGACATAGGCGATCCGGGCTGGCCGGGGTCCCTCGACAGTCCTTTCCCGGAAAGCTTCCAGTTCCAAAGCGTCTGACTTACTCGTAGCGGTGGGTTCAGGGAGGGAGGCCGGTGCTGGAGCCCATGAACGCGAAGCTGATGATCGATCCGCTGTCCTCCGCGATTTTGGTGTTCCATTCCGCGAGTGGATTCACGAGGACGGTGCGCCATATTCGGTGACGGCCGTCGGCGGCTCTTCGGTCATGCAGTCCTCGGGAGCGGATGGGCGTACGCCCCGCCACGTGGTCCCACAAAGGGTGACTCCGTGCGGTTCGGCCAGTAGCGGTGGCTGTTGAGAGCGGGCTCGCGCGGCCTAGGGACTTCCCGCCGCCCCTCAAACTCAAGTGAGATCCACAGCCGGAGCCTGTGCGCTGGCGGTGTCGCGTGCGCCCCGCCACGTCGACCAGCAACGCAATGACCAGAAACGGGCCATCACAGTGATTTTTGTTCCAGGCTTCTGTTCCAGGCGCTAAACAATGACATCTCGCAAAACGGCCCAAGCCTCACGCCGCAGCAGGCCAGGGGCAATGAATTCGCGGCAATGGGAATTCCGGTCGAACTATGGCCGCAGCTTGTCGGCCTTGGTATCGGCCGCCGGATAGCTTCGGTATCCGGCGGCAGCTATGCGGCAGCTATATGGTTGAACTCATGAAGTTCACGCCAGTCACCCTCTGCTTCTTGCTCCGTGACGCGGAGAGCGGCACAGAGGTGCTGCTGGGCATGAAAAGGACCGGGTTCGGCGTCGGAAAGATCGTGGGTCTGGGCGGCCACGTCGAGCCGGGGGAGTCCCACGCCGAGGCTGCCTGCCGCGAAGTGTTCGAGGAATCCGGAATCGTGGTCGAAGAGCACGATCTCCGCGTCGCCGGACTGATCGAGTTTATCTTCCCCGCCAGACCGGAATGGAACATGTCCACGAGCCTGTTCACGGCGCGCCGCTGGACCGGTGACCCCGTGGAGAGCCACGAAATCATCCCGGAGTGGTTCCAGGTCGCTGCCTTGCCGCTGGAGCGCATGTGGCAGGATGCCGGACACTGGCTGCCGTTGGCTTTGGGTGATGGCGCCGTGGACGCCGTCATCACCCTGAACGATGACAACGAGACCGTGGCCTCGGCGGAATATTCTTTGCGGGACGTGTAACCCCGCTCCGGCGGCCGGAAACAATACAGGTATCCAGCAGTTCGGACACGACTTACTTTGGGGGATGCGTGCTTTCGGAGCGCGAATTGGGGTTTATCGCCATTCATAAAGACAGCTATCCGCTGGTCTACAGGTTTGTGCGGAGGCGCGTGGAATCGGCCGAGCTGGCGGAGGAACTGGCCGCGGATGTGTTTCGGGTGGTCTGGCAGAAGTGGGATAGCGCACCGCGGACAGACACCGCGTGGCTCCTGACCGTGGCCCGCAACCTGATCGGGAACGCCTACCGGAGCCGGGACCGGCAGCAGGCGCTGCAGGACAAACTGCGCTCCGAGGCCGTTATCCGATTCGGCGACGCCTCGGACAACGTGGGGGTCCAGGACGCCATGGCCGGTTTGCGGGAGAAGGACCGGGACATTCTCCAACTCGCCTATTGGGATGACCTGAGCATCGCGGACATCGCGGGCGTGCTGCACTGCAGCGAGTCCGCCGCGAAGGTCCGGCTGCACCGGGCCCGGGCCGCCTTTCGCAAGCAAATGCCGGTCAGTGCTGAAACGATGACACAGAAGATGGGTGCCTGAGATGGATCCGATCAAGAACATGATTTCCGCAACTGACCCCGTGCACAACGATCCGTCCGTGCCCGACGGCGAGGCAGCCCTGAGTAAGATGCTCGCCGAACCCGGGGAGTTCAGCGACAGCCTCCCGCGCAATGTCTTCTCCCTCGCCGCCCGGAAGCACCGGCGCGCCCGGCTCGCCGGTGTGCTGACCCTCGCCGCGGCGGCCGTCACCGCCGGTATCCTGGTCGCCACTAACCTGGGCTCCCTGACCACCGCCCCGGAGCCGGCAAGCACGGTAGCCGGTCTCGGGACAGCCTCGAGCACTGCTACGCCCACGCCGACTCCGACTCCCACACCGACGGCCACACCGACGCCTTCAACGTCCGCATCCTCAACGCCGAAGGCCGCTGTTGGCCACGGGGAGTGCACCAAAGAGAATCTCACAAGCAATTGGGAGATGTTTCAGAAAGTGCGGCCCGTCATTGAACTCGTCGGATGTTCGGCGGGCTGGATGGGCATGGTTGCCGCCGCGGCAAACGACGCCCCCGAACCGTCTCCCGGCGATTCGTTCTGGATCGCGTCGCTGGTCAATGGCACGTACGTTTTCGACAACACTGACCCTTCGTCCAGCATCTCCAGCTGGCGGCAAGCGAACCTGAACAACGACGGACTGACCGCAGAGCGGTCAATGGACAAGGAATTCGCGGACAAGGGCATCCCCGTTGGACTCCGGGAGGCGCTCGTCGGGGTGCCTGAGGCCGGTAGTTTGGCCGCCCGAGGGATCAAGACCTACTCCTACGGGTCCGCCGGCTACACGTTGGCCTTCAACTACCCCGCGGCGTGGCGCCTGGTCGACTCGTCCGAGAGTATTGCCCTGTCCAACGGTCCGGGGACTGCCCTTAAAGACTCGGCCGGCAAGGTCGTGGCACAGCTGGCCTCCGGGGACCCCACTGACTGGAGGACCAGCGCCTGCCGCAACAACGCTCCCTACAAGGTCCTGGACAGCCAGTCCATGCCGGAATTGCCGTTCGATGCTGCAGCACCGGCAGAAGGAACACCTCGGTTCGTCTTCGTCGTCATGACCTCAGCCGCAGACGATGGCGGCCCCGTCCAAGCGGGTATAGGCATCACGAACCGCATAGCCGGACAATCCGGGATCGGCTGTGTCCTTGATTTCGCGGTGGGGGGACCTGACCCGTTGAACGCCTACAGCTTCACGGACCGTCGTCCACTTGGCGGCCCAGCCTGGGGCCTCTTTAAGTTCCAGACCATGGACGAGGCGGCAGCCTTTACCCGGACGCAGGGCTACAAGGACCTGAAATCAGTCATCACCTCGCTCACCGTCACCAAGGTCAACTAGGACCATCACCCAGAACATCTAAAAGACCGATCGACCATTGCACACCGCTTGACAAGCAACGCACCGCGATTGCCGCTAGCCTGCGGGGTGGAACGCGGCCTGGCCGGAAAGAACGCGGCCGCGGCCGACAAGAACCGCCCGCACAAACAAAATTGAAGCACCAACAGCACAACGAGGGACTGACATGAATTCGACCAAGAAAAACATCACAGGAGAGGCTGCCTTCGGTCATGAGGGAACCGCGCCGCATTACGCCGAGAAGCCGTTCAATGCCTCCTCAGGCCCAGGCAGGCTGCGGTGGCGGCCGTAGCCGCCGCCCTGCTGCTTGGCGCCACAGCCGGCGCCCAGTCCGGTGCAGGCTCACCGGCCGCCGGGCAGGGCACCTCAGCGAGCAGTGTGGCCGGGAGGGACGGGAAGTCCTGCATGTTCTACAACGTGGTGAGCGGGCCGGCCGAATCGCCGTTCTACTACTTCACCGACGACGTCCAGGTGAACTCCGGCGGATCCGAACCGAGCGGAAACCGGAAGGGTGCCAAGCGGCGAAGGCCTATATGCAGACCCCCGAGTACGTGAACGTGAAGCGCATGATCGCCTCGCTGAAAATCAGCGCAGGCTAGCCGCACCGCCGCAGGCAGAGAAAGCACGCAGAAAATAGCTGGCGGAAAGCAGGCAGAAAAAACGCGGGCCGGTCACCTTTGGGGGTGACCGGCCCGCGTTCTCTGGCTGCCGGCGTAGGTTCCGCAGGCAGCTAAGGCAGCTACTAAGGCAAGTGCCGTTCCTCGACGCCGTTGTACTCGCTGAGCGGGCGGATCAGTGAGTTCGATTCGAGCTGCTCCATGATGTGCGCAGTCCAGCCCGTGATGCGGCTGGCGACGAACAGGGGAGTGAAGGTCGCCGTGTCGAATCCCATGAGGTGGTAGGTCGGGCCGGTCGGATAATCGAGGTTGGGCTTGATCGCCTTGGCCTCATCCATCGCCATTTCCAGCCCGTTGTAGAGGCCAAGGAGTTCGGGGCGGCCGTAGTGCGCGATCATCTTGTCCAGGGCGGCCTTCATGGTGGGCACCCGGGAGTCGCCGTGCTTGTAGACGCGGTGGCCGAAACCCATCACCTTCCGCTTGTGGGCCAAGGCATCTTCCATCCAGGCCTTGGCCCGGGCGTGGGCCTCGTCCAGTGACTCTTCCGGCCGGATGCCGATCTCGTCGAACGTGTGCATGACGGCCTCGTTGGCTCCGCCATGGAGCGAGCCCTTGAGGGCGCCGATGGCGCCCGTCACGGCCGAGTGCAGGTCCGAGAGCGTGGACGTGATCACCCGTGCCGTGAACGTGGAGGCATTGAAGGAGTGCTCCGCGTACAAGATCATGGAGACGTTGAAAGCGTCGACTACTTCGGGGACGGCCTCCTCGCCGAACGTCATCCAGAGGAAGTTGGCGTCGTAACCCAGATCCTCGCGGGGTTCCACCACGTCCTGGCCTCGCCGGCGCCGCTGGTCGTAGGCCACCACGGCCGGCATTGCCGCGAACAGATCAATGGCCTTGGCCAGGTTGGCCTCCCGCGAGGAATCATTTTCGAGGGGGTGCCGGGCCCCCATCACGGAGGCCGCCGTCCGACAGACATCCATGGGATGGGATGTGGTCGGCAGGGCGTCGATCACCTGTTTGACCACGGGGTCCAGCGCACGGCCGGCCCGTTCCCGCGCGGAAAACTCCGCCAGCTGCTCCGCGGTGGGCAGTTCGCCGTTCCAGAGCAGGTAGGCGACTTCCTCGAAACTGCACTTGGCGGCCAGCTCCTGGACGGGGTAGCCGCGGTAGAGCAGCGAGTTGGTATCCGGGTTGACCTTTGAGACCGCGGTGTAGTCCACCACGACGCCGGCGAGGCCCTTTTTAATGTCCTGTTCAGCCATGCTGAAACTCCTTTGTTCCTAACGCCTGTGTACCGGCAGGTGCCGGCGGTTCCATGCGGGGCTTACTGACCTGGGATCTGGAAATTAAAGACTCCGGTGTCAAAACGGTTGTAAGCCTCATAATCAACGAGATCGTACAAACGCGCACGGGTCAGCATGCTCCCAACCTGTGCCTCCTGGGTACCGTCGGCCTTAATCGATTCCAGAGTACGCTCCGCAGCCCCCATGGCACTACGGAGAAGTGTCACCGGATAGATCACCATATTGACCCCGACGCCGGCGAGCTCGTCCACCGTGAACAGGGCGCTCTGGCCGAATTCGGTCATGTTGGCCAGGATGGGGACGTCGACGGCGTCGCGGATCGCCTGGAACTCGCTCAGGTCTTTCATTGCCTCGGGGAAGATCGCGTCCGCGCCGGCTTCCACCAGCGCCTTTGCCCGGTCCTGGGCGGCCTGGAGACCGTCAGTGGCGCGGATGTCGGTCCGCGCCATGATCAGGAAGTTCGGGTCGCGCCGGGCGTCGGCCGCGGCACGGATCCGCTTGGTCGCTGTCTCGAGGTCCACCACGTTTTTTCCGTCGAGGTGGCCGCAGCGCTTGGGGTTGAACTGGTCCTCGATGTGGCAGCCGGCCAGGCCCGCGTTCTCGAGTTCCTGGATGCTGCGGGCCACGTTCATGGGCTCGCCGAAGCCGGTGTCGGCGTCGACGATCGAGGGCAGATCGGTCATCCGGGCGATCTGCCCGGCCCTGGTGGCGACCTCGGTGAGCGTGGTCAGCCCGATGTCCGGCAGTCCGAGGTCGTTGGCTAGGACGGCGCCGGAAATGTAGACGCCGGCGAAACCCTTTTCCTCGATCAGCCGGGCCGAGAGCGGGTTGAACGCGCCCGGGAACTGCGCGATGGTGCCGGAGGCGAGGAGTTCGCGGAAGCGGATCCTCTTCTGCTCCGGCGTGGTCTTCGAATACAGCATCAGAACAGTCCCTTCGGTGCGGCGCTGAGGTCGATCACGCCGTCGGCGGCCTGGATGTTCAGCTGGTCCAGTTCACCGGCGGCGAGCTCGGGGAGCCGTGCGGCGGCGGCGAGGAAGCGCTCGATTTCCTCGTCGGCCACGAGGCCCGCGGCGAGGGTACGGAATTTGTTGACGTACTGCTCACGCGCGAACGGACGGGCGCCCAGCGGGTGGGCATCGGCGACGGCGATCGACTCCGTGATGACGGTGCCGTCCTTGAGCGTGATGACCACGGTGCCGCCGAACGCCTTCTCGGCGATGTCCAGGGAGTGGTAGCGCCGGGTCCACTCGGGATCCTCGACCGTGGTGACCTTGTGCCACAGCTCCACGGTGTCCGGGCGGGCGGCGCGTTCCGGGCCGTAGGAATCGACGTGGTGCCAGGCACCGTCCTGCAGGGCGACGGTGAAGATGTACGGGATGGAGTGGTCCAGGGTCTCGCGGCTGGCCGTGGGGCTGTACTTCTGGGGGTCGTTGGCGCCGGACCCGATCACGTAGTGGGTGTGGTGGCTGGTCTTGATCAGCACGGAGTCGACGTTGGCCGGGTCCGTGACCTCGGGGTGCTCGCCGTGCAGCTTGCGGGCGAGGTCGATCCACGCCTGCGCCTGGTACTCGGCCGAGTGTTCCTTGGTGTAGGTGTCAAGGATGGCCCGCTTGGCCTCGCCGGCCTCGGGCAGAGGCACCATGTAGGAGGCGTCCGGACCGTCGAGCATCCAGGCGATCACGCCGTCTTCGCCCTCGTAGATCGGCACGGGGGAGGTCTGGCCGCGCATGGCGCGGTCCGCGGATTCGACGGCCATCTTGCCGGCGAACGCGGGGGCGTGCGCCTTCCAGGTGGAGATCTCGCCCTTGCGGGACTGCCGGGTGGCGGTGGTCGTGTGCAGTGCCTGGCCGACGGACTGGAAGATGGTCTCGACGTCGAGGTCCAGCAGGGTGCCGATGCCGGCGGCCGCGGAGGGGCCGAGGTGGGCCACGTGGTCGATCTTGTGCTTGTGCAGGCAGATGGCCTTGACCAGGTTGACCTGGATCTCGTAGCCGGTGGCGATCCCGCGGATCAGGTCCTGGCCGCTGGCCCCGACGTGCTGGGCGACGGCAAGGATCGGCGGGATGTTGTCACCCGGGTGGGAGTAGTCCGCGGCGAGGAAGGTGTCGTGGTAGTCGAGCTCGCGGACCGCGACGCCGTTGGCCCAGGCGGCCCACTCCGGGGCCACGCGCTCTTCGATGCCGAAGACCTTCGAGCCCTTGCCTCCGGTGGTGGGGCCGTGGGTGAGGGCCTGGGCCCGGGCCGCGACGATCGGGGCACGGTTCAGCGAGGCGATCGCGACGGAGGCATTATCGATCACGCGGTTGATCACCATGTCGGTGACGTCAGCGGTGACGTCCACGGGATCCGCAGCGACCTTGGCGATCTTGTAGGCCAGCTGGTCCTCGCGGGGCAGGTTTTCCTCGCTCTTGTAAACGCGGACGTGGTGTTCCTTGACCATGGTGCTCCTTCTAGTGAGGTGTGTGCGTGGCTTTGACGTGGGAAAGGCTGCGGTGCAGGTGAAGCGTGGTGGCGGCCTCGGCCAGCCGAGGGTTGCCGGCGGCGATTGCCTCGGCGATCGCGGCGTGCTCGGCGGCTGCGGCGGTGAGCCGGGCGGCGTCGTCGGCGGCCAGACGCCGGACGCGCACGAGGTGCACACGGAGGCTGCGCATGGCCTGGACGAGGTAGGCGTTGGAGATCGCGGCGTCGATGGCCGCGTCGAGCCGGCCCACCAGCTCGTAGTACTCGTGCAGGGCGGGATCCTGGCCGCCGATCAGTTCCGGGGCCCGGAGCAGCTCGCGCCGGAGCGCATCGAAGGTCGCGGGGTCGCCGCGCTCGGCGGCCAGGGCGGCGGCCTTTCCCTCGAGGGTTTCGCGCAGTTCGAACAGTTCATCGATGTCGTCCAGTGAAATGTCGGTGACGACGACGCCGCGGCCGCCCGCCGTCGTCGTCAGTCCTTCGGCGGTGAGCCGGCTCAGGGCCTCCCGCAGCGGAGTGCGCGAGATGCCGAGGCGCTCTGACTGTTCGACTTCGGCAAGGACCGTTCCGGGCAGGAGGCGCCACTCGATGATGTCATCGCGCAGGGCCGCGTAGGCCTTGTCGCTGGCGCGCATCCTGCCTCCTTCGGTGGTGGCTCTGTTGGGGTGATCACAACCCAGTGTATACACGAAGGGTCACTTTGCCCAGTATTCTGCGGCTGCAGTGTAGAAATTAGCCAGCCGTGTATACACAACCCTTGTGCCGCCGGTCTTCACCGGTCTACCATGGGCTGCATCACACCGTCGTGGACAGGATGCATGTCATGGTCAGCAAGAGCTACCGGCCCGCTTATGAACGTAGCCTGGAACAGCCCGCAGAATTTTGGCTGGATGCCGCGCGGGGGATCTCCTGGTCCGCCGAGCCCCGCCAGGCCCTCGACGACAGCCGGGCACCGCTGTACGACTGGTTTCCCGACGGCGTCCTGAACACGTGCTACAACGCCCTTGACCGGCACGTGGCCCAGGGCAGGGGCGCGCAGGACGCCCTGGTCTACGACTCGGCCATGCTGGGAATTCAACAGCGCTTCAGCTATGCCGAACTCACGGAGCTCGTGGCCCGGTTCGCCGGTGTGCTGCGCCGCAGCGGAGTCGGCCGGGGCGACCGCGTTGTGATTTACATGCCGATGATCCCCGAGGCCGCGATCGCGATGCTGGCCACCGCCCGGCTCGGCGCCGTGCACTCCGTGGTCTTCGGCGGCTTTGCGCCCAAGGAACTCGCCGCCCGGATCCGGGACGCAGCCCCCGCCGCGGTGGTGACGGCATCCGGCGGCATCGAGCCGTCGCGCCGGATTGAATACCTGCCCGCCGTCGCCGAGGCCCTCGGCATCGCGGGCGCCCCGGACACCCCGGTACTGGTCAAGGCCAGGGAGGGCTTCGCCACGTCCGTGGCCGCACACCCCGGATGGCTCGACTGGGACACCGAGATGGCCTCCGCCGAGCCCGCCGCGCCGGTGGACGTCAAGGCGACGGATCCGCTGTACATCCTCTACACCTCGGGCACCACCGGCTCGCCGAAGGGCGTGGTGCGGGACAACGGCGGCCATGCCGTGGCCCTGAGATGGACCATGGAAAACATTTACGACGTCGGTCCGGGGGACGTCATGTGGACGGCCTCCGACGTCGGCTGGGTGGTGGGCCACTCCTACATCGTGTACGGGCCGCTGTTGGCCGGCGCCACCACGGTGCTGTACGAAGGAAAGCCCGTCGGGACCCCGGACGCCGGCGCGTTCTGGCGGGTGATCCAGGACCATAAGGTCAACGTGCTGTTCACCGCGCCCACCGCACTGCGTGCCATCCGGAAGGCCGACCCTGAGGCGCAGCTGCTCGAAAAGTACGACATCTCCAGCCTGCGGACCCTGTTCGCGGCGGGCGAGCGGCTGGACACCGACACGTTCCACTGGGCCTCCCGGGTCCTGGGCGTTCCGGTGGTCGACCATTGGTGGCAGACCGAGACAGGCTGGGCCATTTGCGCCAACCCCCGCGGCCTCGACGGGCTGCCGATCAAGGCAGGCTCGCCCAGCGTCCCGATGCCCGGCTTCAGGCTCACGATCGTCGACGGCGCGGGCGAGGACGTGGAGGCCGGCACCGAGGGCAACATTGTCCTGGGCCTGCCGCTGCCGCCTGGCACCCTGACCACGCTTTGGCGCAACGACGAACGCTACGTTTCCTCCTACCTCCAGGCATTCGAGGGCTACTACGCCACCGGCGACTCCGGCTACCGTGACGAGGACGGCTACGTGTTCGTCATGGGCCGCACCGACGACATCATCAACGTCGCCGGGCACCGGCTCTCCACCGGCGCCATGGAACAGGTGATCGGCCAGCACCCGGCAGTTGCCGAATGCGCGGTGATCGGCCTCGCCGACCCGCTCAAGGGCCAGCGGCCCAGCGGCTACGTGGTCCTCAAATCCGGGGTGGACGTGCCTGAGGACATCCTGGTCAAGGACCTTATCGCCCTGGTCCGGCGCGACATCGGGGCCGTGGCGGACTTCAAACACGTCACCGTGGTGGAGGCCCTGCCCAAGACGCGGTCGGGCAAGATCCTGCGCAAGACCATGCGCCAGATCGCCGACGGCGAGAACTACGTGGTGCCTTCCACGATCGAGGACGCCGGCGTGATCGACCGGCTGCTCGGCACCCTGCGCCCCGCCGCCACGGGGGAGTAGCGCGTACAGAGTGTCCGGCAGCCAATGGCGGCGTGGCGCGCCGCCGAGTCCGCATTTCGCGTCAGTGTTTCGCGGAATCATTGCCGCCAAGTGCGACCTCGACGACGTGAAAACGCGGGGCGGGGCAGGCCTACGACGGTGGCCGGTTCCAGCGGTACTCGTTCTCCGGCCGGCCGGGGGTGCCGTAGCGCGCGGCGCGGGAGACTGTCCCGCCGTCGGCCAGGTATTCGAGGTAGCGCCGGGCGGTGACCCGGGACATGCCGAGCGATTCCATGACCTCGCTGGCCGACACCGCCCCGGCCTGACCCCTGATGAAGTCCTTGACTGATTCCAGCGTGGAGACGGACAGGCCCTTGGGCAGCGACACCTCGGACGGGGCACGCAGGCTCGCGAAGGCCTGGTCCACATCACTTTGGGAGGCACCGGGCCCGGGGCCTCCCGCCCGGGGTGAGGCCAGCTGCTCGCGGAACTGCCGGTAGCTGGCGAGTTTGTCCGCGAACGTGGCGTACGTAAACGGCTTGATCAGGTACTGGACCACGCCCGTGGCCACCGCGCTGCGGACGATGTTCAGTTCCCGCACGGCGGTGATGGCGATGATGTCCGCGAAGAGTCCGGCCGCCCGCATCCGGCGTGCGATGTCCAGCCCGTGCAGGTCCGGGAGGTTCATGTCCAGCAGCACCAGTTCCACCGGGTTGCCAGCCGCGGCGAATTCCGTGAGCAGGCGCAGGGCGGACTGCCCGTCGGGAGCGGAGCCGGCCAGGGTGAATCCGTCAAGCCGCCCGATGTAGGCGGCGTGCGCTGCGGCGGCGATGGGCTCGTCTTCGACGACGAGCACCCGGATGTCGCTCATGGCTGTCCCTCTTTTGTGACCGGCGGTGTTGTGACCGGCAGTGTTGTGACCGGCGGTGTTGTGGCCGGCAGTGTGACGCGGAAGAGTGCTCCGGCAGGGCTGGTGATTGTCATGGTACCGCCCAGGCGCTGCACGGCCTGGCGGACCAGGGCCAGGCCGAGGCCCCGTCCGAACGGGCCCGGCGCTTTGGTGCTGAAGCCGTGACGGAAGACGTCGTCCACGGCCGCGGGGTCTATTCCGGGGCCGCTGTCCTCCACAGTGAGCTCGAGCGTGGATCCGGTGGTCTCGACCGTCAGCTCTACGAGCCTGGGTGCCGGTGCTTCGGACGCGGCGTCGATCGCGTTGTCCAGCAGGTTCCCCAGGATGGCCACCAGGTCCTGCACGGCCAGCCCCGTCACCGCCGTAGAACCGCTCGTATTGAGGGTCAGTTCGACCCCGCGTTCATGCGCTTCGGCTGCCTTGCCCATGATCAGGGCGCCGAGCACCGGTTCCTCGATGGAACTCACCAGGTCATCCGTCAGGCGCTGGCTGAGTTCCAGATCCTTCGTGGCGAAGTCCAGCGCCTCGGGGGCCCTCCCCAGTTCCATGAGTGAGACGATCGTGTGCAGGCGGTTGGCATGCTCGTGGGTCTGGGCGCGAAGGGCGTCGGAAAGCGTGCGCATGGTTTCCAGTTCGCTGCCGAGGGATTCGATTTCGGTCCGGTCCCGGATGGTGGCCACAGTTCCGTAAACAGGAGTGCCGTGGCCAGACGCCCCGGAAACCGGCCCCCGCCGTCGGTCTGCCGCGGAGGCAGGGCCCACCGCCGGGCCCTGGTTGACCACCAGGACCCGGGACCCGGTCAGATGGATCTCATCGAGCGCGGTCCGCCCGGATTCGAAGAGTTCCTTGAGGCTGGGGGCAAGCGGCAAATCCGCGAGCGACGGCGCCGCCTTCCTCCCGCGTGCTGCGGCACCGGCGGTATCCGTGGCAGGTGCGCCGTCGGAAGACTGCTTGGGCAGCCCCAGCAACTCGGCGGCCTGGTCGTTGTACATCACCACTTTGCCCTTGGGGTCGATGAGGATCACGCCCTCCCGCACCGAATGCAACACCGATTCGTAATAGGCGAAGAGCTGGCCCAGTTCCTCGGGTCCCCAGCCGCGGGTCACGCGGCGAAGGTACCGCCCCAGAAGCCATGACGCCACCGAGCCGCCGACCAGCAGCGCCAGGGCGATGGCCAGCAGAGCCGGCAGCCTGCCGGAGATCGCCACATCCACTGTCCGGACCGTCACGCCCGCGGCCACGAGGGCCCGCACTTTTCCGTCCGCATCCTTGACCGGGGCGATGGTGCGTACCGACGGGCCGAGCGTGCCGGCCATGACCTCCGTGAACACCTGGCCATTGAGGGCCTCATCGATCGACCCGATATACGGCTTGCCCAGTTCCTCGTCGCGGGGATGCGTCCACCGCGTCCGGTCCGGGGCCATGATCGTCACGAAGTCCGCGTCCGCATCCTTCATGATCTTCAGGGCATACGGCTGGAGCAAGGCTGACGGGTCGGGGGCGCTCGCCGCCTGCAGGACGAAGGGAGCATCGGCCACAGTGGTGGCAATGCCGGCCATTCGGCGTCCGGCCTCTTCATAGGCGTGATCGCGGGCGTCGACGAAGGTGGCCGTACCGACAACGGCCGTCAGCGCCACGATGAACAGCAGTTGGGACACAAACAGCCTGCGCGCGATGCTCCAGCGGTGGATCATCAACACCTTCCATGACCAATATGAACGCAAGGGTGATGTGCATCACCTCGTCATCAATGATGGGGTTACACACAAGAACGGACTTCAGCGGACCGCATGGACCGCACAATAGTCCAGCCTATCCAAGGAGCACACCATGGCCTCTCAGCGAGGAGAGTCAGCGGCACCGGCCGCAGCGCCGGCCAAGAAGCGCAAGGGACTGGACAAGTCCCACTACCTCTACATTGCGGTCATCGTCGCCGTGATCGCAGGTGCCCTCGTCGGGCTGCTGTTCCCCGAAGTCGGCAAGTCCCTCAAGCCGCTGGGCGACGGTTTCATCAAGCTCATCAAGATGATGATTGCCCCCGTGATCTTCTGCACGATCGTGCTGGGCATCGGCTCCATCGCCAAGGCCGCCACGGTAGGCAAGGTCGGCGGCCTGGCGCTCGCCTACTTCGTGGTCATGTCCACCTTCGCCCTGGCGATCGGCCTCGTAGTCGGCAACCTGATCCACCCCGGTGAGGGCCTGAAGCTCGCGCCCTACGACCCGAACAAAAAAGCTGCGGTCGACAGCACCGTCGACTTCCTGCTGGGCATCATCCCCGGCGACATCCCCGTGCTGCCGACGCTCCTCGCCGCGATCCTGGTCGGCTTCGCCCTGCAGAAGATGGGTCCGCAGGGAGCCCCGATCCTCAAGGCAATCGGCTACGGACAGGCCCTGGTGTTCCGCATCCTCATCATGATCATGTGGATGGCCCCGGTCGGCGCCTTCGGTGCGATCGCCGCCGTCGTCGGCGCCACCGGAGTGCAGGCCATCTTCAGCATGTTCACCCTGATGATCGCCTTCTACATCACCTGCGCGCTGTTCATCGTGGTGATCCTCGGCGGACTGCTCAAGGTGGTCGCCGGCGTCAGCATCTTCCGGCTCATGAAGTACCTGGCCCGCGAATACCTGCTGATCTTCTCCACGTCTTCCTCCGAAGCGGCGCTGCCGCGACTGATCGCGAAGATGGAACACCTCGGCGTGTCCAAGCCCGTCGTCGGCGTCACCGTACCCACCGGATACTCCTTCAACCTTGACGGGACGGCCATCTACCTGACTATGGCCGCGCTCTTCGTCGCCAACGCGATGGGTACCCCGCTGGACCTCGGTGCCCAGGTTTCCCTGCTGGTCTTCATGATCATCGCCTCCAAGGGTGCCGCTGGTGTCACCGGCGCCGGCCTCGCCACCCTGGCCGCCGGGCTCCAGGCCCATGCGCCGCAGCTGCTGGGCGGCGTGGGCATGATCGTCGGCATCGACCGCTTCATGTCCGAGGCCCGAGCCCTGACCAACTTCACCGGCAACGCCGTCGCCACGGTGCTGATCGGCACCTGGGTCAAGGAGATCGACGGCGAACGCGTTGACCGTGTCCTCGCTGGCGCCGAGCCCTTCGATGAAGAGACCATGATCGCCGGCCACGCCGGCGCCCAGGATGCCGTTTCAGAGCCTGCCCCGGCTGTCCCCGCCTATGCCTAGGCCCGACCCCGCCTGAACCGACCACCGCAGGCGACTGCCCGGACACCCGCCAGTGTCCGGGCAGTCGTCGTTCCGCTGCGGCGAGGGCAGCCAGTGCCCCGGCTCCCGCTAACTCTTCCGCCGCCGGCATCAACCTTCGACTTCTACCGGAAGGTCAAGGCTCAGATGACGGCGGTTGTCAAGGTCCGCCGAATACCGTGTCGGGCGCTGTAACCTTGGGAGGAACACGCTGGGCTCCGGGAGCCCGGCGGCAGCAAGATAGGCACCACAATCACCGTCATCGAAAGTGTGGATAGATACGTGAGCAGCGAACAGGGTTCAGCAACTCTGGAAGGCACCGAACTCGATCTGGAAGACGCCATCATGGGCCCCACAGGGCGCCCCCAGCGCGACTTTCCGGAGCCCGCGCCGCTGTCCTCCCACGGTCCTGCGCGGGTCATCGCCATGGTGAACCAGAAGGGCGGAGTCGGTAAGACCACGTCCACCATCAACCTCGCCGCCGCACTGGCCGAATACGGCCGCCGCGTGCTCCTGGTTGACTTCGATCCGCAGGGTGCCCTGTCCGCGGGCCTGGGCACCAACCCGCACGAGCTCGACCTCACCGTGTACAACGTGCTGATGGACCGCAAGGTGGACATCCGCGACGCCATCCAGAAGACCGGCGTTGAGAACGTCGATCTGTTGCCGGCCAACATCGACCTCTCCGCCGCCGAGGTGCAGTTGGTCAACGAAGTGGCCCGCGAGCAGGTCCTGGACCGGGCGCTGAAGAAGGTCGAGGACGACTACGACGTCGTCCTGATCGACTGCCAGCCCTCCCTCGGCCTCCTCACCGTCAATGCGCTGACTGCCGCGCACGGCGTCATCATCCCGCTGATCTGCGAATTCTTCGCCCTGCGCGCCGTGGCGCTGCTCGTCGAAACCATCGACAAGGTCCAGGATCGGCTCAACCCGCGCCTGCAGGTCGACGGCGTCCTCGCCACGATGTACGACGCCCGGACCCTGCACGGCCGCGAGGTGATCGCCCGCCTGGTGGAGGCCTTCGGCGACAAGGTCTTCGAAACCGTCATCAAGCGCTCCATCAAGTTTGCCGACGCCACCGTGGCGGCCGAGCCCATCACCACCTACGCGGGCAACCACGTCGGTGCCGACGCCTACCGCCGCCTGGCCAAAGAGCTCATTTCGCGCGGCGGCGCGCCCTAGCCACGAACGTGGCAGGCGCCTCCTCGCCGCCGGCGGAGCTCGACGCGCCGGCGGATCCAGTAGCCCCGGACCTCCCGGCAGAGCCGGAAGGCACGGCAGTGCCGGAAGCCACGGCAGGGCTGCCCGGGAAGAAGCCCGGATTCGAAGTGCGGCTGGCCAACTTCACCGGCCCATTCGACCTCCTGCTCGGCCTGATCTCCAAGCATCAGCTGGACATCACCGAGGTCGCACTGTCCACGGTCACGGACGAATTCATCAAGTACATCCGCGGGCTGCAGCAGCTGGGGGAGGAGTGGGCCCTGGACGAGGCCAGCGAATTCCTGGTGATTGCGGCCACGCTCCTGGACCTCAAGGCCGCCCGGCTGCTGCCCGCCGGCGAGGTCGAGGACGAAGAGGACATTGCCCTGCTGGAAGCCCGCGACCTCCTGTTCGCCCGGCTGCTGCAGTACAAGGCCTTCAAACACGTGGCCGGGATGATCGGCGCCACGCTCGAGCACGAAGCCCGCCGGTATCCCCGGCAGGTGGCGCTGGAGGGACACTTCGCGGCACTGCTCCCCGAACTGCTCTGGCGGCACACCCCGGAGCAGTTCGCCGGCCTGGCCGAGGCCGCCCTCAAGCCCAAGGAAGCAGCCCCCACGGAAGTGGGGCTGGCACACCTGCACGGTGCTCCGGTCAGCGTCAAGGAACAGGCCGAACTGCTCGGGGACCGGTTGCGGCTGGGCACGCCCCTGACGTTCCGGGCATTGATCGCCGACGCCGAATCCACCCTCGTGGTGGTGGCGCGGTTCCTGGCGCTGCTGGAGCTGTTCCGCGACCGCGCGGTGGGCTTTGACCAGCTGCTGCCGCTGGGGGACCTGACGGTGCACTGGACGGCCGATACCTACGAGTGGAGCAGCGAAAACCTGAGTGAAGAATACGAGGACCAGCCGTGAACGAAGGATTGCCAGGTACTAAGCCGGGCACTGAGGCGGGAACCGGGCCTGACGTTGAGCCTGGCACACGGCCGGACGTGGCGGCCCTGCCCGGCGGCGCCCGCGCCGCCCTCGAAGCCGTCCTGATGGTGATCGACGAACCGGCCACGGCCACGGCCCTGGCCACGGGACTGAACCTGACGGTCGACGCCGTCGAATCCCTGCTGGCTGACCTGCAGCGGGAGTATAACGGCTATACTGTTAATGCCCCGGATGTGGACGATGCCAGTTTTAACGGCTTCAGCACCACCGCCCGGGGTTTTGAATTGCGGAATATCGCCGGAGGCTGGCGCATCTATTCCCGCGCGGAGTTCGCCGAGATCGTGGGCGGGTTCGTGCTGGAGGGACAGACAGCCAGGCTGACGCAGGCGGCGCTCGAAACGCTCGCCGTCATCGCTTACCGCCAGCCCGTTTCGAGGGCGCGGGTGTCTGCAATTCGAGGAGTCAATGTTGACTCTGTCGTGCGGACGCTGACGCAGCGGGGGCTGATCGAGGATTCGGGAACTGATCCCGAATCCGGAGCAATCCTGTACCGCACGACGTCGTATTTCCTGGAGCGGATGGGAATCGGCTCTGTGGCTGAATTGCCGCAGCTTTCACCCCATCTTCCGGGGCTGGAAGGCATCGAAGAGTTTTACGACGCTGGAAGAATGTAGGCAGGAACCACTGCCTGCGCACGAGTATCCACCAGGGCAGAACCATTTTGCCCCGTCGGCGGGAGTTGTCGGGAGACAGCGGCCGTCGGCCAACAAATGAAGGACGGGTCATGACACAGGCGGGACGCCAGAGTTCACCACGTAACAGTTCGGGACGTAACAGTGCCGGACAAAACTATTCCGGCCAAAAGCCGGCGCAAGGCGGCTCAGGCCGCGGCGCACAGGGCGGCGCCGGCCGCAGCTCCGGCGGCGCAGGCCGCAGCGGCGGAGCCGGCTACAAGGGCGGCGGAGACCGCCCCTTCAAGCACCCCAAGCCGCGCGAAGAGGCCTTCATCGACCCGGACCTGCAGGGTCCCGACGGCGCGCCGTCGGCTGCCCGTCCGGCGTCCGGTGGCCGGAAGGCTGCAGCGCCGTACGGCCAAGCGCCGTCCGGCAAGGAAGCGGCCCGCAAGGCTGCCGCCCGCAAGCCCGGCTTCGGCAAGGCTCCCGGCACGCCCGGCGCCCTCAAGCCCAAGCCGCGCACCGGAGCCGCCAAGTTCGCGGGTCCCCGCGCCTTCGGCAGCGAACGCTTCGGCCAGAACCTCGGTCCGGTGCGCAAGCCCGCCCGCAACCGCGGACCGCGCCGCGAGGTGCCCCAGTCTGAGCTGCACGACTCCGACGGCATCCGCCTGCAGAAGGTCATGGCCTCGGCCGGCGTCGCCTCACGGCGCGTCTGCGAGGAAATGATCGCCGAAGGCCGCGTCGAGGTCGACGGCCAGGTTGTTACTGAGCTCGGCGTGCGCGTCGACCCGAAGACGGCCGTGATCCACGTCGACGGCCTGCGCATCCAGCTGGACGAGAACATGGTCTACATGGTCTTCAACAAGCCCAAGGGCGTTGTCTCCACCATGGAGGACCCGGACGGCCGCCCGTGCATCAGCGACTTCGTCCGCAACAGCCACGGCGAACGCCTCTTCCATGTGGGCCGTCTCGACGTCGCCACCGAAGGGCTGCTGCTCCTGACGAACGACGGCGAACTCGCCAACCGGCTGACCCACCCCTCCTACGAAGTCCCCAAGACCTACCTTGTGCAGGTCCGCGGGCCGTTCCCGCAGGGCATTGGCGCCGAACTGAAAGCCGGCGTCGAACTCGAGGACGGAATCGCCTCGGTGGACTCGTTCAAGCTCGTGGACTCGACCCCGGGCCACGTGCTGATCGAGGTCGTGCTGCACTCGGGCAAGAACCGGATCGTCCGGCGTTTGTTCGACGCCGTCGGCTTCCCCGTGCTGCGACTGGTCCGCGTCAAGGTTGGCCCCATCGGGCTGGGTGACCAGCGCCAGGGCAGCATCCGCAACCTCGGCAAGCAGGAAGTCGGCCACCTGCTGGCATCCGTGGGGCTGTAACCATGTCCGCCTTTCGCACGCACGGCCGCGGCCACCTGAACGGTCCGGTGGTCATTGTGGGCTCCGGTCTCTTGGGCACCAGCATCGGGCTGGGGCTGCGGGGGCGCGGAGTGGCGGTGTTCCTCTCGGATCCGTCGCCGACCAACCAGGCCGTCGCCGTCGACATCGGCGCCGGCCTGCCGCTGGCGCGCCTTGACGGCGACGAACCCGAGCTCGTCGTCGTGGCTGCGCCGCCGGACGTCACGGCGGACGTCGCTGCCAAAGCCCTGCAGGATTACCCGACCGCCGTCGTCGTGGACATCGCGAGCGTGAAGTCAGCCATCCTGGCCGATCTGCGCAGCCGCGGCGCCGACCTGGGCCGCTACGTGGGAACCCATCCCATGGCCGGGCGCGAGAAATCCGGCCCCGTCGCCGCCCGCGGCGAGCTGTTCACCTCCATGCCGTGGGTGGTGTGTCCGGCGGAGGAGACCCTGCCGGAATCCCTGCGGGTGGCGCGTGCGCTGGCCGGCGATCTCGGCGCCGTCGTGTCTGAATTCGGCGCCGAGGAACACGACGAAGCCGTGGCGCTCGTATCCCACCTGCCTCAGGTCATGTCCTCGCTGGTGGCCAGCCGCCTGCAGGGCACACCCCTGCACGCGCTGTCCCTGGCTGGCAACGGGCTGCGGGACGTTACGCGCATCGCCGCGAGCGATCCCACCCTTTGGGTCCAAATCCTGGGCGCGAACGCGCAGAAGGTGGTCGGGATCCTGTACGGAGTCCGCGAGGACCTCAACCGGCTGATCGGCACCCTGGAGGCCCCCACCGCTCCCGGCGCCCGGCTGGATCTTGCCCAGCTGATCAGCGAGGGCAACGCAGGCCAGTCCCGGATTCCGGGCAAGCACGGCGGACCCCCGCAGGCGTACTCGTGGCTCACGGTCCTGGTGGATGACACGCCGGGACAGATCGCGAAGCTCCTGACCGAGATCGGCGAGATCGGCGTCAACGTCGAGGACCTCCGGCTCGATCACTCCTCGGGACAGAATGTGGGCATGGTGGAAATTTCCGTCCTGCCCAACAAGCACGACCTCTTGATAGAAGCCCTTAACGACCGCGGATGGCGGGTACTCCAGTAATGACCCAGGAACTCATCGAGACCGTGAGCGTGCTCCGCCCCGGGAAAAGCCTTGTGGTTGCGATCGACGGCCCCTCCGGCTCCGGCAAGTCCAGCGTCAGCAAAGAGGTGGCCCGCCGGCTCAAGCTGGCCTACCTGGACACGGGCGCAATGTACCGCGCCCTGACGTGGTTCTGCGTGGAGAACGGCACCGACCTGAACGACGGGGCTGCCGTCGAGACCGCGGCCGAGGCCCTCCCGCTGGAGATCAGCACGAGTCCCCAGGAAGAGTATGTCCGCGTCGACGGGAAAGATGTCACGTTGGCCATCCGTGAGCCCGCCATTTCCGCGGCGGTCAGCGCCGTTGCCACCACGTTGGGCGCGCGCACGGAACTGATCCGCCGGCAGCGCGAACTGATCGAAAAGCACCACCGCCGCATGGTGGTGGAGGGCCGGGACATCACCACCGTCGTAGCCCCCGGGGCCGAGGTCCGGATGCTGCTCACCGCCAGTGAAGAGGCCCGGCTGCGCCGCCGGGGCATCCAGCTGGGCGGCAGCCAGAACGCCGAGCAGTTGGCGGCCCAGGTCACCCAGCGCGATGCGAAGGACTCCACGGTGGTGAACTTCACCACCGCCGCCGACGGCGTCGTCACTCTCGATTCCTCGGAGCTGGACTTTGACGAGACGGTTCAGGCCGCACTCGACATCGTGGACACCGTGGTCAACTACACCGTTGGCCAGCAGAAGAGCACCTCTCAGCACCGGGCCGCGCACGGTGACTGACGGGCGCACCCAGGCGGCACCGCCGGTTACCCTGCCCGGCCGCTGGACGACGGCGTGGAGCCGTCCCGTGGGCTGGCTCCTGGACCACGTCGCCTACCGCACCTCCGTGAGCGGACGGTCCAATGTCCCGGCGGCCGGGCCTGTGATTTTCGCGGGCAACCACATCAGCCTCCTCGACGGCCCTGTCATGTTCGGCGCCTCGCCCCGGCCCATGCACATCCTGGTCAAACAGGAGATGTTCACCGGATTCCTCGGCCGGGTGCTCACGGCGTCCGGCCAGCTGCCGGTGGACCGCCGCGGCGGCCGCGCGGCGCTGACGGCGGCCCGCCGCCTGCTCGACGCCGGACGGTGTGTCGGGATCCTGCCCGAAGGCACGCGGGGGAGCGGTGCGGCCGCCGCGATCAACAACGGTGTCGCCTGGCTGGCGCTCAACTCCGGCGCCACAGTTGTCCCCGTGGCCATCCTGGGCACAAGGGTCGGCGGCGAAGACCTGGGCACGGTTCCCGCACCCCGCCGCCGGCTGCACGTCAGCTTCGGCGGGGCCGTGAACGTCAGCCGCAGGCCCGGTGAGACCGGCCGTGTTTCAATGGACAGGGCGGGAATCGAAATCCGGGCCGCGCTGGCGCGCCATGTCCAGGACTCAGTACTAAGAACCGGGCAGTCCCTGCCCCACGCGGAATCCCCGCACCAACGTCATGAAGCAGTAGCCGGGACGTCGGCAGATCACCACCTAAGGAAAGTGCAATGAGCGATACGACTCAAACCTCCGGCAATTTTGGCGCCGGCGAAGACGAATACACGCCCACCGGCACCGACCAGGTGGCTGAACACCTTGCCGCCCTGGACGACGAGGAAGCGGAGATCCGTGCGGCCTCCCTGCGGGCCGGCCTGGACGACTACGAGCTCGACGAGGACGACGCCGCGCTGCTGAGCGGCCACTTCGACGACGAGGACTTTGACGGCCCGGTGAAACTGGATCCGGTCCTGGCCATCATCGGCCGGCCCAACGTGGGCAAGTCCACCCTGGTCAACAGGATCCTGGGCCGCCGCGAGGCAGTGGTCGAGGACACCCCCGGCGTCACCCGCGACCGTGTCATGTACTCGGCGAACTGGAACGGCCGCAACTTCACGGTCGTGGACACCGGCGGCTGGGAACACGATGCCCGCGGCATCCACGCCCGTGTGGCGGAGCAGGCCGAGATGGCCGTGGAACTCGCGGACGCCGTCCTGTTCGTCGTCGACTCCGCCGTGGGCGCAACCGCGACCGACGAAGGCGTCATGAAGATGCTGCGCAAGTCGAAGAAGCCGGTCATCATGGTGGCCAACAAGGTCGATGACTTCGCGCAGGAAGCCGACTCCGCCACCCTCTGGGGCCTGGGCTTCGGCGAACCGTACCCCGTCTCGGCCCTGCACGGCCGCGGTGTGGCCGATCTCCTGGACCACGTCATGGACACCCTCCCGGAGTACTCCCTGATCGAAGGCCTCGAGCGCTCCGGCGGTCCCCGCCGCGTCGCCCTGATCGGCCGGCCGAACGTCGGCAAGTCCTCGCTGCTGAACAAGCTCGCCGGTTCCGAGCGTGTGGTGGTGGACAACACCGCCGGCACCACCCGCGACCCGGTGGATGAATTCATCGAACTCGGCGGCCGCACGTGGCGCTTCGTCGACACCGCCGGCATCCGGCGCCGCCAGCACATGGCGCAGGGCGCGGACTTCTACGCCTCCCTGCGCACCCAAAGCGCGCTCGAAAAGGCGGAGGTCGCCGTCGTGCTCCTCGCCGTGGATGAAGTCCTCAGCGAGCAGGATGTTCGCATCCTGCAGCTCGCTGTCGAATCCGGCCGCGCCCTGGTGCTCGCCTTCAACAAGTGGGACCTCCTCGACGACGAGCGCCGCCGCTACCTGGAACGCGAAATCGAGCAGGACCTGGCCCACGTGGCCTGGGCCCCGCGCGTGAACATCTCGGCCAAGACCGGCTGGCACAAGGATCGTCTGGTCCCGGCCCTGGACACCGCACTGGAAAGCTGGGACAAGCGCATCCCCACCGGACGTCTCAACGCGTTCCTGGGCGAACTCGTGGCGGCGCACCCGCACCCGGTCCGCGGCGGCAAGCAGCCCCGCATCCTGTTCGGCACCCAGGCCTCCAGCCGGCCGCCGAAGTTCGTGCTCTTCACCACCGGATTCCTGGATCCGGGATACCGCCGCTTCATCACCCGGCGCCTGCGCGAGACCTTCGGTTTCGAGGGCACGCCGATCGAAGTCAACATGCGTGTGCGCGAAAAGCGGGGCAAGAAACGTTAATTCCGACACACCATGGCTGTGACAGCGTGAAATTGTCACAGGCACCCTCCGGGATCGTGTAAGCTTTTGGAGGTGGTTCGGCCGGACTGCTTGGAAGAAATTCTGGAGAAAAACCAGGGCGACTTCCCAGCGGAGAACGGCGGAACTAACGGGCTGTAGCGCAGCTTGGTAGCGCACTTGACTGGGGGTCAAGGGGTCGCAGGTTCAAATCCTGTCAGCCCGACCAACAGAAAGTACCCCGCCGTTCCTGATCAGGGAACGGCGGGGTTTTCTGTTTCCCTGGCCGGATCCTTCCCTGAGCGGATCCGTTCCGGCCGCCGGGCGACACTGCCGGCGCCGGGCTCCCGCTCGCTGCTCCTCCGGCCCGGCCGGCGCAGGCAGGCCGGCATCCGCAGTCCGGCGTCTGCGGCCGGCCAAGATTTCCCCAAGGTGGTACCGGATACTCTGCACGGACTATTGCAGGAGCAGCGCCTCCGCGGCGACGGCCCTCGTCGTCCCGGTGCCACTGCCCTTTGCGGACCACCATGCGGGTGTTTCACCCGAATTGAGAACCTCGGCTGGGCGGGTAGATCAATGAACATATTGCGACGCGCGGGAGTGCTGGCCGCGCTGAATCTCTTGGTTCTGGCCGGGGTGGCCCTTGGCGCGAGCCCGGCTTCTGCAGCTACCTGCCAGCCGGGGAGTCCGGGGCCGTCCAACCAGTATCCCGGCAGGACGGTGGCCGCCGCGAACTTTGAGTCGGGCAGCATCGCGGGTGACGGTTTCGACGCTCCCGTGACCGCGGGAACCGGCACCGCCGATGTCTCCTCTGCCGAACGACACTCGGGGCGCTGTTCCGCGCACCTGCATGTGACCACGGACGCGGGTTCCCTGGCCAATTTTTCGGCCCCGCTTCCCGCCGGCAGCGACGAGGTCTACACGGACGGCTGGTTCAACATCACCAAGGCCGGCGTGACGGGCAACGACGTCCCCTATTTCCGGTTCTTCAATGGCAGCACCCGGATGCTGGATCTGTTCCGGAACAACGGCAGCGGGGACCTGGTGCTGCGGGTGACCTCACCCACCCAGGCCGGTGCCTTCACCTACCGGACGCTGTCGCCGAACGTGCCGCTGGGCACATGGCATCATCTGGTGGTCCATGTGGTGGCCAACGGGGCGTCCTCGACGGTCGAGGCGTGGCTAGACGACCAGTTGGTCTATTCGAGCAAGCAGGTCGCCACCGGATTTTCCACCATTTCGCGGATACAGCTGGGAGCCGAACACCGTCGGCAGGCCGGCGACAGCTACATCGATGATGTGGTGATCAAGGCACAGAAGGCCGGCGGGTCCGCCTCGCAGCTTCCCGGGACGTTCACTCCCGTCTCTCCGACGCGGGTCCTGGACACCCGGAACAGCTCCCCGGTGGGCGCGGATTCCTCCGTTTCGTTCCAGGTCGCAGGTGTCAACGGGATGCCGGCGAAGGTCGCCGCCGTCGTATTCAACCTGACGGTGACCCAGCCGCGTGCTGTCGGGTTTATCACCGCCTACGCCTCTGGCACCTCCCGTCCCAACGCATCGAACCTGAACTTCTCCGCGCGCCAGACAGTGCCGAATCTCGTCACAGTCCCGGTCGGGTCAAACGGGAAGGTCGCACTGTTCAACAGGTCCTCGGGCTCGTCCCATCTGATCGCCGACGTCACCGGCTACTACGTCACCGGCACGCCGGCCACGGCAGGTGCCTTCAGGAGCCTCTCCCCGTCGAGGCTCCTGGATACCCGCTCCAGCGGCGGGGTGGGTGCGGACTCGGCGGTGTCTTTCCGGGTTGCGGGCGCCAACGGCATTCCTGCTTCGGTTGCTGCGGTGGTGTTCAACCTGACGGTGACCGAGGCCCGGTCCTTCGGGTTCGTCACCGCGTACGCGTCCGGCACGTCCAGGCCGAACGCGTCCAACCTGAACTTCTCGGCCGGCCAGACGGTGCCGAACTCGGTCACCGTCCCGGTCGGATCGGACGGCAAGGTGACCTTGTTCAACAGGTCCTCCGGAACGTCGCAGCTCATCGCGGACGTGGCCGGCTACTACCTGCCCGGCACGCCGACGGCGACGGGCGCGTTCAAGGCCCTCGGGCCCACCAGGGTCCTCGACACCCGCAACACCTCCCCGGTAGGGGCGGACGCTGCGGTGAGCTTCCGGGTCGCGGGCGCCAACGGCGTCCCCTCCGGTGCCTTGGCAGCGGTCTTCAACCTCACGGTCACCTCGCCGCAATCCTTCGGCTTCATCACCGCCTACCCCTCCGGCACGGCCCGGCCAAATGCGTCGAACCTGAACTTCTCCGCCGGGCAGTCGGTACCGAACCTGGTGTCCGCCCCGCTCGGTTCCGACGGCAGGATCGCCTTGTTCAACCGCTCCGCTGGCAAGGCCCACCTGGTAGCCGACCTCGCCGGCTACTTCCTCCCCTAGAAAAACGGGCCGCGCGGTAATCGAGCCGCGCGGTAACCGTGCCGTGCAGTAACCGGGCCGCGCGGTAACCGTGCCGTGCGGTAATCGGGCCGGGCGGTGTCCGCGACGCGGCGGCCGGGCGCCGGCGCCCGGCCGCCGCCGTGTCGGCTCAGCGCTCCGGAGGCGCCTACTTCAAAAAGCGCGACGTCCGGCGGTCGGCCAGGATCTTTCCCTTGGTCTGGCAGGTGGGACAGTACTGCAGGGCGGTGTTCGCAAAGGAAACCTCGCGAACGGTGTCGCCGCACACCGGGCACGCTTCGCCCGTCCGGCCGTGGACCCTCATGTGGCTCCGTTTGGTGTCCTTGAGCTCATTGGGCGCCTTGCCGTGCGCTTCCTGCAGGGCCGTTCCAAGAATGCTGTGGATGGCGTCATAGAGCAGCTGGACCGCATCCCGGTCCAGTGTCTTGGCGATGGCGAACGGAGAGATCTTGGCGGCGTGCAGGATCTCGTCGCTGTAAGCGTTCCCGATGCCGGCAATCACGCTCTGGCTTCTCAAGAGGCCCTTGACCTGTTGCGGGCTCGAGCCCAAGATTCCCGCCAAGGTATCGACGTCGAACCCGGGGCTGAACGGGTCCGGTCCGAGCGCCGCGATGCCGGGCACGTCGTGGGGATCCCGGACGACATAGACCGCCATGCCCTTCTTCGTGCCGGCCTCCGTCAAATCGAGGCCGCGCGGTCCTGCTGTGCCGGAAAAGGACAGACGCGCCGCAATGTGGCCCTGGCCCATCTTCAGCCGGATATCACTGGGCGCATCGGTGAAGCGGATCCAGCCGGCCCGCGCGAGGTGGAAAACGAATGACAGCCCGTCGGCGTCCAGGCTGACGAACTTGCCAAACCGCCGCACCCCGGTGACCACCCGGCCCTCAAGCCCGGAAAAGGGTGGATCGGCGGTCTTGAGTACCGCGAACGAGACGATCTGCACCCTCGTCACCGCTGCCCCGAGCAACTGCTTGCCCAGGAAAGCCGTCAGGCCCGCCACTTCCGGAAGCTCCGGCATTGCCTAGGCCGTTTGCGCTGGGCCGTCGGGGCCACAGTTGACTCTTTTCCTGACCGAAGCCCGCGCATATTCCGTCATCGCTTCATCATGTCAGAGTCCTCCCGGGCGCTGGCCGGATATGCCTATACTTTTCAGCGGCGGGCAGTTCGATTGGCCGCCGTTGACATTGGTGATTCCCGATGAAAGGCCCGTCATGAGCATCATTCCCGAAGAACTGTCCTACACCGCAGAACACGAATGGGTTTCGGCCCCCAACGCCGACGGGGTTGTGCGCGTCGGCATCACCGATTTTGCCCAGGACGCCCTCGGGGATGTCGTTTACGCCCAGATGCCCGAAGTGGGGACAACCATCAAGGCGAACGACGTCGTTGGAGAGGTCGAATCCACCAAAAGCGTCAGCGACATCTACGCCCCCGTCGCGGGTGAGGTCGTGGCCCGGAACGAGTCCCTGGATACCGACTCAGCCCTGATTAACTCGGATCCGTACGGTGAGGGCTGGCTTATCGAAATTAAGCTCGCGGAACCCGACGCGGTGGAGTCGTTGCTCAGTGCATCCGAGTATGAACAGCAGGTAGGCTAAAGACAGAGGTCGTTCGGGCGGGTCGCTGGGGAATGTTGTTGGGATAACAAACAAGCCACGCCCCACCCGAAGGCTCTCTCCGGGACTGCGAGGCTTTTCCGGACGGCATGCGTTGTTTGCAGGGGGGACACCTGCAGCGAATGAGGAGGACTCAATGTTTGGGCACGAACGGAACGACACCGGTGACGGTTACCGCGCGGGTGGAGTGAAAGCTTCGGAGACCACGTCGATCAACCTCACTCCGGTGCGCGACGAACCCAACTTCACGCCGAAGCTCTCTACCGAGGAGCGGGCTGCGGTCGAGGCCCTTCCCTTCGGATCTGCTTTGCTCGTCGCGCACAGCGGCCCCAACGCCGGCGCGCGTTTCCTGCTGGACACGGACGTCACGACGGCGGGCCGTCACCCGGACGCCGATATCTTCCTCGATGACGTCACCGTGTCGCGCCGGCACGTAGAGTTCCGCCGCACCCCGCGCAGCTTCGAGGTAGTGGACACCGGAAGCCTCAACGGCACCTACGTCAACCACGACCGCGTGGATTCGGTGGAGCTGAAGTCCGGCAATGAGGTCCAGATCGGCAAGTTCCGCCTCACCTTCTACCTGAGCCCTGCCCGCGCAGCAGGCAACGTCTGATTCCGGGGTAGCTGCCTGTGGCCACGGCACATGCGGACCGGCGCGGACCCCAGGTTCTGAACATCGGGGAAGTCCTGGCTCAATTGAGCGACGACTTCCCGAGCATGACGGCGTCAAAAATCCGGTTCCTGGAGGAAAAGGGCCTCATCAACCCGCAGCGCACCCCTGCCGGCTACCGGCAGTACTCCGAGAACGACGTCGAACGCCTGCGGTTCGTCCTGGCCCTCCAGCGGGACCAGTACCTGCCGCTGAAGGTCATCAAGGATTATCTTGACGCGATCGACCGCGGCGAACGGCCGGAGAACCTGCCGGCCGGCGTCACGCTCTCTCCGCGGATTGTCTCCGAGGAGCTGGCCACCGAGCTGCAAAGCCGTGCGCGCCGGCTCAGCGAGGAACAGCTCCGGGCCGAGTCCGGGGCGAGCGTTCCGCTGCTAGAGTCCCTGCTGAGCTACGGACTGATCGGGCACGTCAACGGCAAGTTCGATGAACACGCCCTGCAGGTGGCGCGGGCGTGCGTCCAGCTGGAGAGCCACGGCCTGGAGCCGCGCCACCTGCGTCCCTTCCAGGCGGCCGCGGACCGCGAATTCGGGCTCGTGGAACGTGCCGTAGCCACGCTGACCTCCCGCAAGGACGCCGCCTCCCACGCCCGGGCCGCCGAGGCAGCCCGGGAAATCAGCGACCTCTGCCTGTCCCTGCACCAGGCGCTGGTCCACGACCGCATCTCAAGGATGGACATCTGATGATTGAGGTGGAGATTGTGGGCGTGCGGATTGAGCTGCCGTCCAACCAGCCGCTGGTCCTGCTCAAGGAAATCCATGGTGAGCGCCATGTACCGATCTGGATCGGGACCCCGGAAGCCAGCGCCATCGCGCTGGCCCAGCAGGGGGTTGTCCCGCCCCGGCCGATGACCCACGACCTCCTGGTGGACGTCGTCGAGGCTCTTGGCCACACCATCGTCAGCGTCAACATCGTGGCGGTGGAAGACAACATCTTTTACGGGCAGCTGCAGTTCGAGAACGGAACCACCGTCAGCTCCCGTGCCTCGGATGCGCTGGCCCTGGCCCTGCGCGCCAAGTGCCGGATCTGGTGCGCCGATGCCGTCATGGACGAGGCCGGCGTCCGGATCACCGAACACGATGAGGGGGAGGACACGCACCCCGGGCCCGCCGTGGATGAAGAAGGCGAACTGCGGCGTTTCCGCGAATTCCTCGACGACGTCGAACCGGAGGATTTCGCCGGCTGAACCGCCCTAACTGGTGGCTCCACAGAGGTGTATGAGGCTGCCGGAGCGCCTGTGACTGGTGTGGTTTCTGAGGCTTCTGGGACCCCTGTGACGGACGTCAACGTTAAAGCCGAGAATGAAACTTTCGACACGCCCGCCGAATAGCCCCAACGTCTTTGACCTTGGGCCCCCGCAGGCCTAACGTCGGAGGTACAAGTTCCCATTGCATACGGTAGCCGCGCAAGTCACACTGGAAAGTGCAGCCCCGGCTGAATTACACGGATGGAGTCTTCATCCTGTGTCGTGCAGCCAGTCATATACATTGCTGCCGATGCAACTAACTCAGGGGAACTCACGACAAGGAGGGTCCACGTGAGTCCGAAAGGCGAAGCAGGCGAGCTCAAGCAAGCTGTAACGGCTGGCGTTGCTGTGCCCGCCAGCGGTGCCCAAGGCCTGCTGTTCACCGAGGATCTTCCCGTTCTGGACGAAGACGCGGGCTACCGCGGCCCTACCGCCTGCAAGGCGGCCGGCATCACCTACCGCCAACTCGACTACTGGGCCCGCACCGGACTCGTTGAGCCCGCCGTACGCGGCGCGGCCGGCTCCGGCTCGCAGCGGCTCTACGGCTTCCGCGACATCTTGGTCCTCAAGGTGGTCAAGCGACTCCTGGACACCGGGGTGTCCCTGCAGCAGATCCGCACCGCCGTCGAACACCTCCGGGAGCGCGGGGTCGAAGACCTCGCCCAGATCACGTTGATGAGTGACGGGGCGAGCGTCTACGAGTGCACCTCCGCGGATGAAGTCATCGATCTCGTCCAGGGCGGCCAGGGGGTGTTCGGCATCGCCGTAGGCCGTGTTTGGCGCGAGGTTGAAGGAAGCCTCGCCGCCCTGCCCAGCGAACACGCCGCGGACCAGTCCTTTCCCGACGACGAACTGAGCAAGCGCCGCGCCGCCCGCAAGATCGGCTAGCCCCCGGCGCCCACAGCATCTCCCGCCGTAACCAAACAACGCGGGGTCACTTTCCGCCCATCAGCACCTTCGGGATGGGCGGTAAGTGACCCCGCGTTGTTGTTGGCGTTGTTTCTGGCCGGAGCGGTCAGCGCTGGCTGCGGCTGCGGACCGTGCCCGCGGCAGCGAGGCCGCCGGGATTGAGCAGATTCTGCAGCAGGGCATCGAACAGCGCGGCCGCGTTCTTGGCCGAGTCACCGGGCCAGTGGTGGATGGAGTGGGCCGCGCCCTGGATCTGCTGCCAGTTGGCCTGCTCCGGGATGTGCGGGCTCAGCAGCAGCTGGCCGAACATGGACTCCATCTCCGAGAGCCGGAACGTGTGCTCCGCCGAGCCGCTGCGGACCCGGTTGGCCACGATGCCGGCGGGGGACAGCTTGGGGGCGAATTCCTGCCGGAACAGCTGGATGGCACGCATGGTGCGCTCCGTGCCGGCGACCGAGAAGAGCCCGGGCTCGGCCACCAGGGTCACTTTGTCGCTCGCGGACCACGCCATCCGGGTCAGGCCGTTCAGCGACGGCGGGCAGTCGACCAGGACCAATTCGTAGTTTTCGGCACCGGCCAGGACCGTGGAGAGCCGGCGGAGGTCACGGCGGCCGAGGTCGGGCCGGTCATAGATGCCCGTGTAGGCAGAGCCCACGGCCACATCAAGGACGGGTGCTGTGCCCGAACGTGCGGCGCCCGAACGTGCTGCCCCGGACAGGGCCGCCCCGTTGGCGTGGCCGTTGGCCCGGGCATGTTCCACCCAGCCGCTGGGAACCACGTTGTCCGCCAGGTGCGCGCGGCGGGGCGATCTCAGCATCCTGCCGATATCGAGCTGATCGTCCGGGCTGACGCCCAGGGCGGTGCTGGCATCAGCGTGCGGGTCAAGGTCGACGACGAGGGTGGGGATGCCTGCGGCCAATGCCGCCGACGCCAGACCGCTGGTCACGGATGTCTTGCCGACACCGCCTTTGAGGCTGCTGATGCTCACTACTTGCACTTGAAAAACCAATACCTAACGCCGGTTGCCGAGACGGGGTCGTGCCGGCTCCTGCGTTCTTGGGAGCCGGGGCGTGCGTGCGCCACCCACCCCCTCATCATATGTTGATGCTCCGGCGAAACCTGTTTCATCCTTCGCCGGGGCGGCAGAATACCGCGAACCGGCCGGGCCGGCGGCACATACCAGCGCGGAAGCACTGCCCATAGCAGCGTCCGTGACGGATAATGCTGTGACGGTGGCCACAATGATTTGTGTTTGCCCACACGGGTCTTACACACTGTGAGCACTTACCGATACGCCCGCGATGATGCAGGAGAAGTATGTTTTCTAAGATTCTGGTGGCCAACCGCGGCGAAATCGCGATTCGCGCCTTTCGCGCGGGCTACGAGCTGGGTGCCAAGACTGTCGCTGTGTTTCCCCACGAGGACCGCAACTCCATCCACCGCCAGAAGGCCGACGAGGCATATCTGATCGGCGAAGAGGGGCACCCGGTCCGGGCCTACCTCGACGTCGACGAGGTGGTGCGGGTGGCCAAGGAGGCCGGGGCGGACGCCATCTACCCCGGCTACGGCTTCCTCTCCGAGAACCCGCGCCTGGCGCGGGCCGCTAAGGAGGCCGGCATCACGTTCGTCGGCCCGCCGGCGGAAGTCCTGGAACTTGCGGGCAACAAGGTTGCCGCCCTGGAAGCCGCCCGCAAGGCCGGTGTTCCCGTGCTCAAGTCCAGCCAGCCCTCGAAGGACCTGGATGAACTGATCGCCGCCGCGGACGAGATCGGCTTCCCCATCTTCGCCAAGGCCGTTGCCGGCGGCGGCGGGCGCGGCATGCGCCGCGTGGACACCCGCGAGGCGCTCCCGGAGGCCCTGCAGGCCGCCATGCGCGAAGCGGACGCCGCATTCGGGGACCCCACCATGTTCCTCGAGCAGGCCGTCCTGCGCCCGCGCCACATCGAGGTCCAGATCCTGGCCGACGCCGAGGGCAACATCATGCACCTCTTCGAGCGCGACTGCTCCATCCAGCGCCGCCACCAGAAGGTCGTTGAGATCGCACCGGCCCCGAACCTCGACGAAGGCATCCGGCAGGCGCTGTACCGGGACGCCGTGAAATTTGCGAAGGCGCTGAACTACGTCAACGCCGGCACGGTTGAGTTCCTCGTCGACACGGTCGGAGAGCGCGCCGGCCAGCACGTGTTCATCGAAATGAACCCGCGCATCCAGGTCGAGCACACGGTCACCGAGGAGGTCACCGACGTCGACCTCGTCCAGGCGCAGCTGCGCATCGCCTCCGGCGAGACCCTCGCGGACCTGGGCCTCTCGCAGGACAGCGTCCAGCTCAAGGGTGCGGCCCTGCAGTGCCGCATCACCACGGAGGACCCCGCCAACGGCTTCCGGCCCGACGTCGGCAAGATCACAGGCTACCGCTCCGCCGGCGGCGCCGGCGTGCGGCTCGACGGCGGCACCGTCTACTCGGGCGCGGAGATCAGCCCGCACTTTGACTCCATGCTGGTTAAGCTGACCTGCCGCGGCCGCAGCTACCCTGCCGCCGTCGCCCGGGCCCGCCGCGCCCTCGCCGAATTCCGCATCCGCGGCGTGTCCACCAACATCTCCTTCCTGCAGGCCGTCCTGGACGATCCCGACTTCGTCGCCGGCGATGTGGCCACCTCGTTCATCGATGAACGGCCCGAGCTGCTCAAGGCCAGGGTCTCTGCGGACCGCGGCACCAAGCTCCTGACCTGGCTCGCGGATGTCACGGTCAACAAGCCCAACGGCGAACTGAAGGTCCACACGGACCCGGCGGACAAGCTCCCGGCCCTCGATAACGCCAAGGCCCAGCCGGGGTCCCGCCAGCGGCTCCTGGAGCTCGGCCCGGAAGGCTTCGCCAAGGCCCTGCGCGCGCAGGACGCCGTGGCCGTCACGGACACCACTTTCCGGGACGCGCACCAGTCCCTGCTCGCCACCCGCGTGCGCACCCGAGACCTGGTGGCGGCCGGACCGGCCGTGTCCAAGCTGCTCCCGGAACTGCTCTCGGTCGAGGCCTGGGGCGGGGCGACCTACGACGTCGCGCTGCGCTTCCTCGGCGAGGACCCGTGGGACCGGCTCGCGGCGCTGCGCAAGGCACTGCCGAACCTCTGCCTGCAGATGCTGCTCCGCGGCCGCAACACCGTCGGCTACACGCCCTACCCGGAAGAGGTCACGGTGGCATTCGTCAACGAGGCCGCCGCCACGGGCATCGACATCTTCCGCATCTTCGACGCCCTTAACGATGTCAACCAGATGGCCCCGGCCATCCGGGCCGTCCGCGAGACCGGAACCGCCGTCGCCGAGGTCGCCCTTTGCTACACGGCGGACATGCTGGATCCGGAGGAGACGCTTTACACCCTGGACTACTACCTGGAGCTGGCGCAGAAGATCGTCGACGCCGGGGCGCACATCCTCGCAATCAAGGACATGGCCGGGCTGCTGCGCCCTGCCGCCGCGGCTCGCCTCGTGACGGCACTGCGGGAGCGGTTCGACCTCCCGGTCCACCTGCACACCCACGACACCGCAGGCGGCCAGCTGGCCACTCTCCTCGCGGCCGTGGATGCCGGCGTCGACGCCGTGGACGTGGCTTCGGCCTCCCTGGCCGGGACCACCAGCCAGCCGTCGGCCTCCGCCCTCGTCGCCGCGCTGGCCCACACGCCGCGCGACACCGGACTGAACCTCGCGAACGTCTGTGCCCTTGAGCCGTACTGGGAAGCCGTCCGCCGGGTCTACGCGCCGTTCGAATCAGGCCTGCCGGGCCCCACGGGCCGGGTCTACCAGCACGAGATTCCGGGCGGGCAGCTGTCCAACCTGCGCCAGCAGGCGATGGCCCTGGGTCTTGGCGAGCGTTTCGAGGCAATCGAGGACATGTACACCGCCGCGGACCGCATCCTCGGCCGTCTCGTGAAGGTGACGCCGTCGTCCAAGGTGGTGGGCGACCTCGCCCTGCACCTCGTGGGCCTCAACGCCGACCCCGCGGACTTCAACGAGAACCCGCAGAAGTACGATGTCCCGGACTCCGTCATCGGCTTCCTCTCCGGCGAGCTCGGCGACCCGCCCGGCGGCTGGCCAGAGCCCTTCCGCACCAAGGCGCTCCAGGGCCGTAACGTGAAGGTCCGCGACGTCGAGCTCAGCCCCGAGGACAGCGCCGCGCTGCAGGGCGATTCCAAGACCCGCCAGCGCACTCTCAACCGCCTGCTCTTCGCCGGTCCCACCAAGGATTACCAGAAGAGCGTTGAGTCCTACGGCAACTTGTCGGTGCTGGACACGCGCGACTACCTCTTCGGGCTGCAGCGCGGTGCAGAGCACGAGATCGAGCTGGAGAAGGGCGTCCGCCTGATCGCCTCGCTCGAGGCCGTCTCCGAACCGGACGAGAAGGGCATGCGCACCGTCATGTGCACGCTCAACGGCCAGTCCCGGCCCGTGGTGGTCCGCGACCGTTCCGTGGTGAGCAACGTCAAGGCCGCCGAACGTGCCGACACGTCCCAGCCTGGCCAGGTGGCCGCGCCGTTCGCCGGTGCCGTCACGCTGACCGTCAAGACGGGCGACACGGTCAAGGCCGGCGACACCGTCGCCACGATCGAGGCCATGAAGATGGAAGCCTCGATCACGACGCCGGTGGCAGGCACCGTGGCACGCCTCGCCGTCGGCGCGATCGAACAGGTTCAGGGCGGGGATCTGCTGCTGGTGGTTGAATAGCAGCCGAAGATTGAGAGCGACGAAGGGTCCTTCCGGCCGAGAGGCTGGAAGGACCCTTCTGTTTCCGCCGAACGAAAAGCAACGCGGGGTCAGATACGGTCCATCAGGGGGCGCCGGATGGGCCGTATCTGACCCCGCGTTGCTTTTAGGCGAGGGTGGGACGCTTGGCGCTGTACATTTCCTCGATCACGGTCTCGAAGTCCTTGAGCACCTGGGCCCGCTTGACCTTCATGGAGGGGGTCAGATGGCCGGAGGCCTCGGTGAAGTCGGCGGGCACGATCCGGAAGGACTTGATCGCCTCGGCCTGGGACACGGACTGGTTGGCGTGGTTGATGAGCTCCTGGACGGCAGCCTTCACTGTCGGGTTCTCGGCGGCCTCGGCAAGCGACGTCGACGCCGGGAGCCCGTGGCGGCCCAGCCAGCCGGGGAGGGCTTCTTCGTCCAGCGTGACCAGGGCGCCGATAAACGGTCGGTTGTCACCCACGACGAGCACCTGCGAGACGAGCGCGTCGGCCCGGATCTGGTCTTCCAGCAGGGCCGGGACCACGTTCTTGCCGCCCGCCGTGACGATGATTTCTTTCTTGCGCCCGGTGATGGTCAGGAAGCCCTGTTCATCCAGCTGGCCGATGTCGCCGGTGCGGAACCAGCCGTCGCCGTCGAAGGTCGCGGCGGACAGGTCAGCGCGCTTGTAGTAGCCGCGCATGACGCAGACGCCCTTGGCGAGGATCTCGCCGTCGTCCGCGATCCTGACCGCGTTGCCGGGAATCGGGGCGCCGACGGTGCCGATCTTGATCAGGTCCGGGGTGTTCACTGTGACCGGCGCCGTGGTTTCGGTCAGCCCGTAGCCTTCCAGGATCTGCATGCCAATGCCCTGGAAGAAGTGACCCAGCCGTTCGCCGAGCGGGCCGCCGCCGGAAACGGCGTGGGAGACGTGGCCGCCCATGGCGGCGCGGAGCTTGCTGTAGACGAGCCTGTCGAACACCGTGTGCTTGAGCTTCAGGACGAGCCCCACCTTGCCGGCCTGCCGGGCGCGGGAGTATTCGATGGCGGTGTCCGCGGCGCGGTGGAAGATGGCGCCCTTGCCGCCGTCCTCGGCCTTGGTCAGGGCGGAGTTGTAGACCTTTTCGAAGACGCGCGGGACGGCGAGGATGAAGGTCGGCTTGTAGCTCTGCAGGTCCGGCAGCAGGTTCTTGATGTCCGGGGTGTGCGCCACCGTGACGCCGGCGGCGACCGCCAGCACGGAGATGAAGCGCGCGAAGACGTGGGCGAGCGGCAGGAACATGATGGTCCTGGCCTGCTCGTGGACGATGGTGCCCAGCGACGTGGCGAGGGCGTTCTCGGAGAGTTCCACGAAGTTCCCGTGGGTCAGCTCGCAGCCCTTGGGCCGGCCCGTGGTTCCCGAGGTGTAGATGATCGTGGCGACATCGTTCAGGGACGCCAGGCTGCGCCGGGCCTCGAGTTCGGCGTCGCTGATGCCGGCTCCCGCCGCGCGGACCTCGTCCAGGCTGTTGCCCTCGAGCTGCCAGACATGCCGCAGGGCCGTGAGCCCCTCGGAGGTGGCCGCCTGCCGGATGACGTCCTCGTGGTGCGCGGATTCGCCGAACGCGGCCACGGCGCCGGAGTCACCGAGGTTCCAGGCGACCTGGGAAGGGGAGGAGGTCTCGTAGATCGGAACGGAGACGGCTCCGGCAAACCAGACGGCGAAGTCGATCAGGGCCCATTCGTAACGGGTACGGGACATGATGCCGACCCTGTCGCCGGCGGCGACACCGCTGGCCATGAGGCCCTTGGCGAGGGCCGCGACGTCGGCCAGGAAATCCGTGGCGCGGACGTCTTGCCACTGGCCCGCCGCGTCGAGCCGCGAGAACAGCGCGGGGTTGGAGGCCTTTGCCGCCTGGCGCACCACGAGATCGGTGACGTTGGTGTCCGGATCGACATTCACCAGGGGCGGGACAATGATTTCTCGCACGACAGCTCCTTTGGTATCCATAGGCCCGCAACGGGTACGGCTAAGCCTAGTATGCGGTCCCGAGAAGGTGTGTTCTGCGACACCTACTGGCCAGTAACTTTACGTTCAGGGGCGCAGTTCCGCCAGTCAGGGTGCCGTGGCCGCCGGCTGCGGGGCATCCCGCGGTGTCCCGCAGCATGCCATGCCGGGGCGTCATGCTGCCGGGCCTTCGCGGATGCGCCGGCCCCGGTGAATAGAATGGGGAATCATGCAGACACCAACACCCGGCCGGCAGCCCGGCCTGCGCCGCCGGACCGCCGCCTGGCGAAACAGGACCCTGGCCGGAGCGGCGGCGGCCGCGGCCGGGCACGACATCCGTTCGCAGCTGCGGCTGGGCCGCAAGGGCCTGGCAATCGGCGTCGACATCGGGGGAACCAAGGTTGCGGCCGGGGTGGTTGACGCCGAGGGCAGGATCCTCAGCCAGGCGAAACGATCCACGCCGGGCAGCGATCCGCGCGCCGTGGAGCAGGTCATTGTTGAACTGGTCGAAGAACTGGGCGCAGGGCACCGGATCTGGTCGGTCGGGATCGGCGCCGCCGGCTGGATGGACCTCGACGGAGCGACAGTCCTCTTTAGCCCGCATCTGGCATGGCGCAATGAACCCCTGCGGGAGAATCTGCAGCGGCTGCTGCGCCGCCCCGTCCTGCTGACCAACGACGCCGACGCCGCCGCCTGGGCGGAATGGCGCTTTGGTGCCGGGCAGGGGCAGAGCCGGCTGGTTTGCATCACCCTGGGTACCGGTATCGGCGGCGCCATGGTGATGGACGGGAGGGTGGAGCGCGGCCAGTTCGGCGTGGCGGGGGAGTTCGGCCACCAGATCATCATGCCTGGCGGCCAACGCTGCGAGTGCGGCAACCGGGGCTGCTGGGAACAATATGCCTCGGGCAATGCGCTGGGGCGTGAGGCCAGGGAATTGGCCGCCGCGAACTCCCCGGTAGCCCAGGAGCTGCTCAAGGCCGTCGACGGAGACGTCGGACGCATCACGGGTGCGATTGTCACGGAGCTGGCCAAGGCCGGGGATCCGACGTCCAGGGAACTGCTCGAAGACGTCGGCGAATGGCTGGGCCTGGGCCTGGCGAACCTTGCCGCGGCCCTGGATCCCGGGAAGTTCGTGATCGGCGGCGGACTGTGCGATGCCGGCGAGCTCCTGGTCGGCCCGGCCCGGAAGTCTTTCCTGCGCAACCTCACCGGCCGCGGCTTCCGCCCCGCGGCGGAAATCGAACTGGCGGCCCTCGGGCCCAACGCCGGACTCATCGGTGCTGCCGACCTCTCGCGGGTCAGCAGCCGCATGCACACCTAGCGCAGCGGAGGATGGAAACCCCGCAGGAGCGCAGTGAAAGAAGGCAGCGTCTTGCGTGGGGACCTACTCGTTGAAGACCCTGATGAACCGGAGCCCCGGGATGGACTAAATGCGCGCCCCGTCGTCGTGTTCGTCCTTCTCGCCCGGCAGTTTCATGATCAGGAAGACCACGGAGGCCGCGAACGCGGCCACCATGCCAAGGATGGCCACCAGCGGGGCCGAGCGCCAGAATATCGCCGAGAGCACGAGCGCGATCGGCCCGCCCACGGCGCCAATCCAGGCAAGGACAGTCATCGGATCAGCGCCGGCGAGACTGGGAGGCTCCTCCGGGACAAACGCCCCGTCGTCGTCCTCGGGCTCGTAGTCGCGCGGCCCGGCAGTGGTGTCCGGCAGTTCGTCGCCGCCCGCAGCCGCCGGCCTCCCGGCCGCAGGAGAGAGCCGCTCCTTAGCGGAGAGCTCGATCGGCGCCGTGCCGGCGAGACCCAGCGGGTCAAAGTCACGGAACGTCCACGCAGGTGAGCTGCCGGCGCTGTCCGTCCCGCCGGGCGGCCCACTGCCCGCAGAACCGGCCGTCCCGGCGGCCGGCCCGCTGCCGGTAGCCTCGTCCCCGGCTGCCCCCACGCCTTCGAGCCGGGCGACCAGATCCAGCCAGACGGCGTCGTCATCGTCGGACGGTGCGTTGTCGGCGGAAGTGTCCGGCGACGGGTGGGCCGGCGAGCCGTGGGCTTGGGGCTCATAGGGCCGGGGCGCAGGGGGCGGCGGGGCGCCTGGAACAGGCGGGGCACCTGGGACAGAGGCGCCGGGGACAGCATCGCCGGCCCCATCGAGTCCAGGAGAATGACTGCCGGCGGGGTCCGGAGTCCCGGGGTCCGGAGTCTCAGGATCCGGAGTCTCCGGGTCCGGCACGCTGGGGTCCGGCTTAGTCATGGGCCGTGTCCTTCCGGCTGGCGCGGGCGGCGCCCGGACTGGCCTGGGAAGCCACGGACCGGACGAATTCGGCGGAGCCACGGAAGATCTCGGGCGCGTCGTTGTCGATGGTGGCGACGTGGTAACTGTTTTCCAGCGGAACCACTTCCAGCGGGGCATTGGTCAACCCGCGGCGCAGGGCAACCATGCTGGACTCGGACACCACATGGTCCACCGAGGAACGGTAGACCCGGACGGGCGCCGTAATTTGGGGCAGCAGGCGCACGGTGTCCTTGAACATCTTGTTGAGCTCGTGCGCGGCGGCCACCGGAGTCCGCGGATACGCGCCCTCATCCATGTCCGGTTTGAGGATGTCGTTGGCGATCGCGGGGGTGCTCTTGAGGACGAATTTCAAGACGCCGGCGAGCGGGGCGCGGGGGTCATCGATGACCAGTCCCGGGTTGACCACCACGACTCCCGCCACAGGGCGGGTCGCAGCGATCCGCAACGCCAGGGTGCCGCCCATGGAAAGCCCGGCCATGACCACCACGTCGCATTCTTCCGCAAGCTCGAGGTAGGCCGCGTCCAGGGCCCCGTGCCAGTCCTGCCAGCGGGTCCTGGCCAACTCCTGCCAGCTCGTTCCGTGCCCCGGCAAGAGGGGGAGCCGGACGGCGTATCCGGCACTGGCCAATGCCATTGCCCAGTCCCGCACGCTGTGCGGGCTGCCGGTGAAGCCGTGGGACACCACGACGCCGGTCCGGGGGCCGGTTCCCGTGAAGGGGCTGCTGAACGGCGAATGGTCCGGGAGGATGCTCATGGGGTCTCCGAGGGGGCGGTGGGCGGCGTCGTGGAGCGGGCTTGCTGGCGGACGAAGCGTACTGACTCTTCAAAGAGTAGCGGCGCATCGGCATCCAGGGTCGCAACGTGCCCGCTGCGCGGAAGCCGGACTACCGTGAGGTCCCGGGACCCCAGGCGGCTGCGCAGCAGCTCCAAGGACGACGGCGGGACGACGGCATCGGTGTCCGACTTGAAGACCAGGACCGGCGCCTGCACGGCCGGGAGTTCCCGCAGGGTCGCGGAAAACAGTCGGCGCAGTTGGTGGACCGCCGCGAGCGGCGTCAGGGAGTAGTCGCCGTCGTCGGTGGCCGGCGCCGTGGAGCTTTCCTCCTGGATCGGCGTGGTGGTGCGCTGGAAGTACTTGAGCAGTCCGACCACCCTGACCCTGCGGTCATAGAAGCTCAGCCCCGGGTTTACGGCGAGCACGCCGGCCACCTTGTGGCGGGCCGCGGTGCGCAGGGCGATCGTGCCGCCCATGGACAGCCCGGCGACGTAGCAGTCGCTGGTCCGGGCGGCCAGGTCCAGGTACGCCGTCTCAAAGCTCGTGTACCAGTCCTGCCAGCCCTGCCGGGCGAGGTCCCGCCAGTGGGTGCCGTGCCCGGGCAGCAGCGGCACCGACACCGCGAAGCCCTGGTCGGCCAGGTGCCGGGCCCAAGGCAGGACGCTGAGCGGGCTGCCCGTGAAGCCGTGGCAGATGGCCACGCCGATCCGGGCGTTAGTGCCATGGCCGGGGTAGCTGAAAGCGGCGGGAGCCGGGGAAATACTGCTTTCAGTCATGAGCCCATCGTGTCACCCTTAGCGACAAAACTCACTAGAGTAAGGTGTCCATTGAAGTCCTGGCCGGACCCGGTTCGGGCGGCCGGCCAGCCGCCTTCCGGAGAGGTCACCGAGTGTTTTATTGGTTCATGAAGACGTTTGTCCTGGGACCGGTGTTGAAGCTGTTGTTCCGGCCCTGGGTCAAGGGCCTCGACAACGTCCCGGCCCAAGGCGCTGCGATCCTGGCCTCGAACCACCTCTCCTTCTCGGACTCGATCTTCATGCCGGTCATGGTTCCGCGTCCGGTCGTCTTCCTGGCCAAGTCCGAATATTTCACCGGCACCGGGATCAAGGGCAGGCTGACCGCGGCCTTTTTCCGGCTCACCAACCAGCTCCCCATGGACCGGTCCGGGGGTGCTGCGTCCGCGCAGTCCCTAAACGCCGGCATGGACGTGCTCAAGAGCGGCTCGCTGCTGGGCATCTATCCGGAAGGCACCCGCAGCCCCGACGCGCGCCTTTATCGCGGCAAGGTGGGCGTCGCCCGCCTCGCGCTGCAGGCTCGCGTGCCGGTCATTCCGGTGGCGATGATTGGAACGGACAAGGTGCAGCCGATCGGCAAGCGTGTTCCCAACATCCGCCGCATCGGCATGATCTTCGGCGAACCGCTCGACTTCAGCCGTTACTACGGGATGGAGGACGACCGGCTGATCCAGCGTTCGGTGACCGACGAGATCATGTACGAGCTCATGCGGCTGTCCGGGCAGGAATACGTGGACGAGTACGCCGCCGTCGTCAAACTGCGACAGACGGGCAAGGCCCAAGTGGCAGGCCCGGACGCAGGCAAGGGCACAACTTCTGCGACCCCGACGGCAGGCCCCGAACAGGTTCCGCCGCCGGCGGCAGGGGAGGACGGCCCGGAAGCTCCGGGGACCGTCTGACCGGTTGAACGGGGGCCATGTGACGGAATCCGGGCTGTCAATGACAGGCGGGGCCGCCGAACCTCGACGGGACAACTATCCTTAGAGGGTGACCGAGCTATCTGAGAAACCAGTTTCCCCGCTGACCAGCACCGCCCAGAGCGGAGCCGCCAACTATCCCGGCCTGGACAACTGGCGTGAGCTCCCGGCCTCGCAGCAGCCCACGTGGTCGGACCAGGCTGTCTTCGAGGCGTCCGTCAAGGAACTTTCCGTCCTGCCGCCGCTCGTCTTCGCGGGCGAAGTGGACATCCTTCGCGAACGGCTCGCCGCGGCCGCGCAGGGCAAGGCTTTCCTGCTCCAGGGTGGCGACTGCGCCGAGACCTTCGAGGCGGCGACAGCTGACAAGATCAGTGCCCGCGTCCGGACCATCCTGCAGATGGCAGTGGTCCTCACCTACGGTGCGGCCATGCCGGTCATCAAGATGGGCCGCATGGCGGGGCAGTTCGCCAAGCCGCGCTCCTCCAACGACGAAACGCGCGACGGCGTCACCCTCCCGGCGTACCGCGGCGACATCGTGAACGGCTACGACTTCACCCCGGAATCCCGGGCGCATGATGCCAGCCGGATGCTGAAGGCATACCACACCTCCGCCTCCACCCTGAACCTGATCCGCGCCTTCACGCAGGGCGGCTTTGCGGACCTGCGCCTGGTGCACCAGTGGAACAAGGGCTTCACCGAAAACCCTGCGCACGCCCGCTACGAGTCGCTGGCCCGGGACATCGACCGCGCCATCAAGTTCATGTCCTCCTGCGGCGCCGACTTCGAGGCCCTCAAGCGCGTGGAGTTCTACGCCAGCCATGAAGCCCTGCTGCTGGACTACGAGCGCGCCCTGACCCGCATCGATTCGCGCACCGGGCTGCCCTACGACACCTCGGCCCACTTCCTGTGGATCGGGGAGCGCACCCGCGAACTGGACCACGCGCACGTTGATTTCCTCTCCCGTGTCCGCAACCCGATCGGCGTGAAGCTCGGCCCGTCAACGAGCGGCGACGACGCCCTGCGCCTGATCGACAAGCTCGATCCGGAGCGGGAGCCCGGCCGGCTCACCTTCATCACCCGCATGGGCGCCGGCAACATCCGCGAGAAGCTCCCCCCGATCGTCGAGCGCGTCACTGCCTCCGGGGCGCAGGTCCTGTGGGTCACCGACCCCATGCACGGCAACACGGTCACCTCGCCCAACGGCTACAAGACCCGTAACTTCGACGACGTCATCGATGAAGTGCGCGGGTTCTTCGAAGTCCACCACGCGCTCGGCACCGTTCCCGGCGGCCTGCACGTGGAGATGACCGGCGACGACGTCGCCGAGTGCCTCGGCGGAGCCGACCCGATCGACCAGGAAGCGTTCCTGGACCGCTACGAATCGGTCTGCGATCCGCGCCTGAACCACATGCAGTCCCTGGAAATGGCGTTCCTCGTGGCCGGTGCCCTCGCCAAGCGCTGAGCTGCTGGGCTGACTGCAAAAAGATCACTGTCGGAGAATCTGACTGTCGGAGAAGCTCACTGGCAAAGGTTCCTGAAACATAAACTCGCTGACAGAACGCTCCGCCCGGCTGAACCAGCCGGGCGGAGCCTGTTTAACCGGGGGTGCCGGTCTCCTTTCAGAGGTTGTGTGCGGGAATGAGCGGTTGAAATGGCTGGCTGGGCCGTGGGCCGACTGCTTCCGGGGATGACCTTGACGACCTTTGAAGAGGTCCCGTGGAATGCCCCCTGCTACGCGCGTTTGGGCTTCGTCCGGATACCCGAATGTCAGTGGTCCCCGGGCATTCGCCGGATCGTGCAGGCAGAAAATGAGCACGGCTTGGACGCGTGGTCGCGGGTCGTCATGAAAAAGCCCCTACCGTGGGGTGGGCTCCGCGTCCCTTAGGTCGCCCCTAGTCGTCCTGGAGGGCATTAGCGCACTGATTCACCACCGGAGGCGTGGCTGCCGACGCCCTCGGGAACACCAGGTTGGCACCTCCCCGGATCGGAGTTGAGCCCCGCCAAAGTGTTCGGCCCGGGAAGCCCGTTCCCCAAACGGGACGGAGGCGGCAGCTCAGACCAGCGACGCCGTCACCAACCGCCGCGCGTGGGCGTATGTCCTTTTCGGGCATCGTCTGGCATTGTCATTTCGGCCCGCAGGCCCAGGAGTCGGATCGGACGGCCCGCTTCGATTCCGGCCGCGAGGTCCAGGGCCCGCGTGAGGATTTCGTTCGGGTCGGACGTTTCGGGAATCTTCCTCGTGAGGGTTTTGGTGACGAACGGCGCGTACCGAACCTTGAGGGTCAGCCCAACCACGGGCCGTCCTTCGGCAGCAACATCCTCCAGGACATGCGCTGTCAGCTCCCTGACGGCGCCGTCCACCTGGGAGGGCTCGGTCAGGTCCCGCTGGAAGGTGGTCTCCCGGCTATGCCCGTGGGCAACCCATGGGGTGTCGTCCACAACGCTGGCACCGTCCCCGCGGCCGAGCTCCGCGTACCAAGGACCCATCTTGGGGCCGAACTCCGGGACCAGGTCTTGGGGGTCGGATGCGGCGAGCTCGGCGACTGTGTTGATGCCCAGCTTGGCCAGTCGGCCCGACACTTTGGCTCCGACGCCCCACAGGTCCTTGGTGGGCCGACTGCCCATGACGTCTAGCCAGTTCCCGGCAGTGAGACGGAAGACGCCGGCCGGCTTGCCGAAACCGGTGGCGACCTTGGCTCGGACCAAGGTGTCGCCGATGCCCACACTGCAATGCAGCTGCGTTCGCTCCAGGACAGCGGCCTGCACCTGCCGGGCGTAGGCTTCCGGATTCTCTGTCTCAATGCCGATAAAGGCTTCATCCCAACCCAGCACCTGCACGGTAGCACCGGGCTGGGCGCGCAGTGTAGCCATCACCGTTTCAGACGCCGCGAGGTAAGCCTCGTGGTCGACGGGCAGGATCACAGCGTCGGGCACCTTCCGGGCCGCAATGCGGAGGGGCATTCCGGAACCCACGCCGAATGCCCTGGCTTCGTAGGATGCGGTCGACACCACAGCCCGTTCCGTGGGGTCGCCCCGACCGCCGACAATGATCGGCTTGCCCGCAAGCTCCGGCCGCCGGAGCACTTCGACCGCCGCGATGAACTGGTCGAGATCGACGTGCAGCACCCACCGGATTCCGCTCACGCCACCAGTCTGCCCTAAACATCCCAGACAAGCACCGGCTCTCCACAGAGCCTGGCCGCTGCGCCGGCGGCCTCGAATAAGCCGCTGCGAGTGATCGCGGCCATGGCAGACGCGGGCCCCGAGTATGTCGGGTCAGCCTGGCGGAGCTATTTTGTGCGGTGAGCCGGCTTTAGGCGGAGCGACGACTTCGGTCAGACCACGGTCAGCGTGACGACCGAGCCTTCCGGGACGCTCGTGTTCACCGGATCCTGGGCGCGGACGGTGCCGAAGAAGCCGCCCAGGATATTGTCGACCTGGACCTTGAAGCCGAGTTCCTCGAGGGCTTTCTGGGCTTCCGAGGCTTGTTTCCCGATGAAGCTTGGCACCTCGACGAGCCTCGGGCCCTTGGAGATGATGAGGGTGACCGAGCCGCCCTTGGTCAGGTTGCCGGAGGCCGGGTCCTGAGCCACCACAGCGCCCTTCGGGACGCTCCGGTCATTGACGGTCTCCGGGGAGACCACGGCCTTCAGGCCGGCAGCCTCGAGGGCCTTGACCGCGGCACCCTGCTCCTGGCCGCGCACATCCGGAACCGGAATGGGCTGCGGGCCCTTGGAGACCGTCAGGGCCACGGGCGTCCCGTGCTTGACGGGGTTTCCACTGCGCGGCGCCTGGGCCAGGACAGTCCCGGCGGGCGCCGACTCGTCGAACGTCTCGGTAATCGGGCCGAGAGCCATCTCGGCGCCGTTGAGGGCGGTTTTGGCCTCATCCAGGGTCTTTCCGGTGAGCTCCGGCAGCGGGAACAGCTGCGGGCCCTTGGAGACGGCAAGTGAGACGGGCTGGAATTTCCGGATGACCTCGCCGGCAGTCGGCTCTGAGCCGACCACGAGGCCCGGCGAAACGTTGTCATCGAACACGTCCTTGACGGTCGATTGGAACCCAGCCGTGCGGAGCAGGTCCTGGGCCTCGGCAACCGTCTTGTTGGCCACCGGGGGAATCGTTCCGGGCGAGCCCGGCCCCATGCCGAAGAACCAGCCGGCGACGGCGGCGAGCAGCGCCGCGACCACGAGCAGGACAATCCACAGCAGCCCGCGGCGTCGGGGGTTTCCTTCGTGCAGGGTCTTGGTGGGCGTGGCAGCGGCGCGCTGGCGCGCCTTCTCCTCGTCCCGGTCCAGCTTGCGCTGGGCACGCTTGCTGGGGGCAACCGCAACCTCGCCGGCATCGTCGTACCCGGCAGGGCTCCGGTAGGCCGCCTCGTCCGGAGCGGACAACGGTCCGTAGGCAGGACGCTGCGGGGCACTGGACATCACCGTGGTCGGGTTGCCGTTGTTGCGGGCGATCATTTCGGTGGGCCGTTGCAGGCTGCCGACCGCCTCGGTGGGCTGCTGGAACCTGCCGTACGTTTCGGTGGGCATTTCAGAAGGAGCTGGCACATAGGCGGTTTCCCGCGCGTCCGACGCCGGGACCGGGCCGCCGGGCGGGCGGGCCGGCGGGGCGGCCACGGCGGGCAGCGCGCTGCGAACCGCGGCCGGCGGCTGGAGGTCGAGTTCGGCGTCGCTGAGGTTGGTCCTGATGTGCCGGAGTTCGCTCAGGAGCGCGTTCCCGTCGACGGGGCGCTTGTCAGGGTCCCTGTCCGTGCACCATTGCACGAGTTCGTCGATTTCCGCGGCCAGCCCCGGCACCTCCGCGGAGGGGGCGTCCACGGTGGAATTGACGTGCTGGTAGGCGACCTGGATGGGCACCTCGCCGTCGAACGGCTGACGGCCGGTGATCATTTCGTAGAGCATGATCCCCACCGAGTAGATGTCGCTGCGGGCATCAGCCTGCTTGCCCAGGACGAGCTCGGGGGAGAGGTAGGCGACGGTCCCGATCAGGGCGCCGGTGCTCGTTGACGTCGAGATGGCGCGTGCCAGTCCGAAGTCGCCGAGCTTGATCCGCCCGTCGTCGGCGATTAGGACGTTTTCCGGCTTGATGTCCCGGTGGATCATTCCGGCGGCGTGCGCGGCGCCCAGGCCCTCAACCACCGGGTCGATCAGCGCCAGGGCCAGCCGCGGTGACAGGGCACCCTTGTCATTGAGGACGTCCCGCAGCGTGTGTCCCTTGATGTACTCCATGACGAGGTAGGCGAGGCGCCCGTCCTCGCCCTGGTCCAGGACGCCCACTACGTGGGGGTGGGAGAGCCGGGCGGCCGCTTTGGCTTCGCGCCCCAGCCGGTCCAGGAACTGGGGGTCGTCGGCAAGATGGGGGTGCAGCACTTTCAGCGCGACATCGCGCTCAAGGCGCTGGTCCGTGGCGAGGTACACGGTGGACATCCCGCCGCGGGCAAGCCTGGATTGAACCTGGTAGCGGTTGTCCACCAGGTTCCCGACGAGAGCGTCCGACACGTATTCCTGCACCTTACAATCGTAGTCGCTGGACAGAAACGGGCCCGAATCAACATGCGATCCGGGCCCGTAGCGTCACGCTCCGCTGTGCTGGAGCCTGTGGTGGAGCAGTATTTGGTGCCGGTGTCCGGTTAGCGGAACAGCTGCCGGTTGGCCTTGATGGAGGCCACGTACGCCTTGGTGTCCTCAAACATGCCGTTCTGGCTGACCGAGTACTGGCCCTGGTAATAGCCGGCAATGGCGCTGTCCAGGTCGGGGCTCGTGCCGACCAGCTGGCGGATGATCGCGACGCCTGCCGTGGCGTTGTCATACGGATCCAGCAGGTTCAGCTTGCGGCCCACGAGGTCCGAGGCCCACTCGCCGGAGGACGGGATGACCTGCATGGTGCCGATGGCATTGGCCGGGGACACCGCCCGCTGGTCGAAGCCGGATTCCTGGAGCGCGAAGGCCAGGGCCAGGCTGGAGTCCAAGCCCATGCGCCGTGCCGTGTCCGCCACAATGGACTTCATCTGCTCGCGGGTGGGGACCGGAGAAGCGTTGAGCAGGGCCTTGTTCTGGTTGGCCGAGCTGACCACGGCTGCCGGGTAGCTGAACCCGAGGAACGTGCTGGGCACAAGCGGCGTGGTCGCAGCAGGATTGCTTGACGCGGGTGCGATCGTCGATGCGCCGGGGATGGCGAGCTTCTGCCCCGGGTAGATGATGCTGGACATCGTCAGCCGGTTGGCGGACAGAATGTCCGAGAGCCGGACGCCGTTGCGTGCCGCGATGCCGGAGAGGGTGTCGCCGGCCTTGATGGTGTAGGAACCGGATGCGGCCGACGTCGACGGCGTTGCGGGTGCCGTCGTGGTCGCCGCGGGAGCGGACGGAGCCGGAGCGCTGGAGCCGCCGCCGACCTTGACCTTCTGGCCGGGGTAGATGATGGAGCCCATATTGAGCCCGTTCCACTTGAAGACCTCGGAAAGCCCGACGCCGTGGCGGGCCGCGATGGCGCCCAGGGTGTCGCCTGCCTTCACGACGTAGACGCGGCTTCCGCCACCGGCGGAATTAACAGAAGCGGTCGTGACAGAAGCGGAACTCGCCGGTGCGGCCGGAGCCGCCGGCGTCGTCGCCGAGCCTGTGAGCTTGATCTTCTGCCCCGGGTAGATGATGGTGTTCGCCTGCAGCTTGTTCAGCTTGAGCACGGCGTAGGTGTCCAGGCCGTACCGGCCGGCCACGGCGCTGATGGTGTCGCCGCGGGCGATCGTGTATTCGGCGGGAACGGCCGGCTTCGCCGGACGCAACGCCGCGGGCAGGGTTGCCGGCACGGACGCCGCGGGGATCACTGCAGCCTTCAGGGACGTTGCCACGTCCGCAGTGGCCTGGGCCCGCATGGCCGCCGCGAGGGTTGCCGGGATAGCGCGCGCACGCGATTCGGCCGCGGCAGGCTGGGCGATCGCCAGGGAGGAAAGCACGACGGCGGGAAGCGCCGCCGTCGTCGCCGCGATCAGCGGCAGGCTGGGCCTCGGGTGATGCTGTGGCGAACGTGAGGTTGTCATTGGAAAGATCCTCTTCTCAGCGGCAACGCTGCGGTCAGGCCGGTACAACTGGTGTTACCAGTGTGACAAAAGTTATTGCTGTTACAAATGTGATCTAAGTGAATGTCTCATGAATTGGCAATTAGCACAAGAACCGTTTGATATTCCGTAAAGCCGTTTTCGGCGGAGTGTCGGCCGGCCGGCGTCCCGGCAGAGTCCCTGATGGACCGGAGGGCATTCCCCGGAGGACCGGCGCGCCTGCGGCCGCGGCCGTCATTTCCACGGCCGCCGACTAGGCGCCGGGGCATCGGGCGTGGCAATCTTTATCCCGTGAGTAATGTAGAAAGCCTCGTGGGCGAATGGCTGCCCCTGCCCGATGTCGCACAGCTTCTGAACGTATCTATTACCAAGGTCCATGCACTTCTGGACGAGCGTGCACTGGCGGCCCTGAGAATCGGTGACCGGCGCATCCGGTCCATACCGGCGGCTTTCATCCAGGACGGCCACGCAGTGGAGAGCCTGAAGGGCACCATCATTGTCCTTTCCGACGCCGGATACTCGGACGAGGAACTGATTACCTGGCTCTTCACCCCGGACGAGTCCCTCCGCGGCCGGCCGATCGACGCCCTGCGGGAAGGGCGCAAGACCGAAATCCGCCGCAGGGCACAGTCCCTGGCCTGGTAGGAAACCGGCTGGTAGGAAACCGGCTGGTAGGAAGCCTGCCGGCGGCAATGACAGCCGGCAGCACCCCTAAGACGTGCCGTTTGCGGGCCGTGTACAGCGCATGCGCTGTACACGGCCCGCGGTGTTTTCGTTCTGCTTTTCGCGCGCTGCCTTCGCATATTGGTTTCGCAAGCCGGGAGTCCTGCCCGGTTGCGGGCGCCCGGCCTGTCTGCAGGGCCGGGTGCCCCGGATGTTTGGGTCAGGCGGCGCGGCTGACAGTTGCCTCTGCCAGCTTGCGGAGCGCCGTCTTGGGCAGCTCCTCCAGCGGCAGGAGGTCCAGGGCGGCGAAGGCCGCCTTCCCGAACTCATCTATCAGGACCTCAGTGGCCTGCAGCGCGCCGCAGTCCACGATGATCCGCCGGATCTCCTCAATGTCCGCATCGCTGAGATCGGGGCTGCCCAGCTTGGCGTCGATGAACTCCGATTCGGCCGGCGCGGCCTGATCCAGGGCAAATGCCACCAGAACCGTGCGCTTGCCCTCGCGCAGATCGTCCCCGGCAGGTTTTCCGGTAGTGACGGGGTCGCCGAAGACGCCAAGGACGTCGTCCCGCAGCTGGAACGCCTCACCCAGCGGCAGTGCGAAGGCGGAATAGCCGCGCAGCAGCTCGTCGCCGGCGCCGGCCAGGGCGCCGCCGAGCGCGAGCGGATGCTCCGTGGAGTACTTGGCCGATTTGAACCTGATAATGGATTGGGCCCGGCTGACCGCGCCTGCCCGGTCCCGCCGGGGCCCGGCAACTTCCTCCAGGATATCCAGGTACTGCCCGGCCATCACCTCGGCTCGCATGAGGTTGAAGATCAGCCGTGCCGGGCTGCCGGAGGCCGCACGGTGGCCGATTTCCGTGAAGGATTCCTCGCTGAAGGACAAGCAGAGGTCCCCGGTCAGGATGGCGGCCGCGTGGCCGAACCGTTCGCTGTCCAGCGCCCAGCCCTGCGTCTCGTGCAGTTCGCTGAAGCGGCGGTGGACGCTGGGGCCGCCCCGGCGGGTATCCGAGCGGTCAATGATGTCATCGTGGATCAGGGCCGCGGCCTGGAACAGCTCGAGGGCCGAGCCGGCAGTCACCACCTCGGCCGCTCCGGCCTCACCGCCGGCGCCGCGCCAGCCCCAGTAGCACATGAGGGCCCGGAGGCGCTTTCCACCCGTGACCAGGTTCGAGATCGAGCCCATGAGCGGATCGATGTCCTGTGAGATTGAGGACATGACAGCCTGGCGCGTGGTCAGGAAATCTGTGAGCTTGCCGGCGACGGCGGCCACGAAGGCTGCCTGCTCGAGCCGCAGCTGTTCGGCGAGAGTCACTTGACGGACTCGGCAGCGACGTTCGCGCCGATCGTGAAAGTGGACACTCCTGTTGTCTCCATCACGGAGATGTTCACGGTTTCGTTGTCCCCGCGGAGGAAGTCTTTGGAGGGCACGGTGCCAACGGTTTCACCCGGTACGGCCTTGAAGCCCTGTGCCTCCAGCGCCTTGGTATAGAAGGCCAAAACATTGGCGGCGGGGCCGGTGATGCTGCCGACGAGTGCCACGGTGGCCGGCACGGTGGTCTTGTCAAAACTGCTGGACACCACCTTGGCCCCGGGCATGAGCGGCAGCAGGGCCTGCGGGAAACCGGGGACCAGGGCGCCGACCGTGGCCGAAGTGCCGGGCTCCGCAGAAGGGCTTGGGGGAGCGGTGGTGGAGGACTGCGGCGATGCGGACGAGGTCGACGCCGACGACGCCCCCGGGGTCCCGGTGCTGGCAGGCGTGCATGCGGCCAAGGCCAATAACGTGGCCGCCGCCGCGATGGCCGCTGCGGCACGTTTGCGCTGTCCAAATACCTTCACAGGGATTTTCCTCCTGGTGTTGACGCGGAATCAGCCTCCAGTTTAGTCAGTCCCCGGGCATAGGATTGAAGACGTGGGGCCGGACGCAGAGAAACAGCCGAGAGTACGGCCAGAAGTACAGTCAGAAGCAGTGCCGGAAGCAGGGCTGGAAGCAGGGCCGGAAGCAGGGCCGGAAGCAGGGCCGGAAGCAGGGCCGAGAGAAGAACAGAGAGTACCGCCAACTGTGCGCGCCGATATGCAGCCCCAGACGCCCGGGCGGCCCCATATCCAGCCTGGTCTCCCGAACTCTCGCCAACCGGATCTTCCGTCCCACGGACGGCTCAGCGAGGAATCCCTGCGGGAACTCCGGCGCAGCAGCATCATGCACGTTGACATGGACGCGTTCTTTGTCTCGGTGGAGCTGCGCAGCCGCCCCGAGCTGAAGGGGAAGCCCGTGATTGTGGGCTATCCGGCGGACCGGTCCGTGGTGCTCTCCGCCTCCTACGAGGCCCGGGCATTCGGTGTCAGGTCAGCGATGCCCATGGTGGTCGCGGCACGCATGTGCCCCTCAGCGGTCATCATTGAGCCCCGCCACAAGCTCTACTACGAAGTGTCCGGCCAGATCATGGCCATCTTTGGTTCCATTACCGATCTCGTGGAGCCGCTCAGCGTCGATGAGGCCTTCCTGGACGTCGGAGGAGCCATCCGGCGGCTCGGTCCGCCGCGTGAGATCGGAGAACTGATCCGGGCACGGGTTTTCCGGGAACTGGGAATCACGGCGTCGGTGGGGATCGCGGCGAGCAAATTTGTGGCCAAGATCGCGTCGACGCGTTGCAAACCCGACGGACTTCTCCTGATCCGGCCCGAGGAAACGGTCCCATACCTGCACAGCCTGCCCGTCAGCGCGCTGTGGGGAGTAGGGGGCAAGACGGTAGAGGTGCTTGCCCGGCGGGGTATCCGCACGGTCGCTGATGTCGCCGCCTCACCCCTGCCCTCGCTCCGGAAGCTCCTAGGTGCCGCGGGGGAGCATGTCTACCAGCTTTCGTGGGGCATCGATCCGCGGCCCGTGACGCCCGTCCGGCTGGAAAAGAGCATCGGGGCCGAGGAAACCTTCGCCACGGATACCGCCGATGACGCCCTGCTGCATCGGGAACTGCTGCGGCTTTCGCACCGGACGGCCGAACGCCTCCGCGGTGCGGGCATGCATGCCCGCACCATTGCGCTCAAGCTGCGCTACGCGGATTTTTCCACCATTACCCGCAGCCGCACCGTGAGCACCCCGATCGACAGCGCCCAGCTGCTCTACGCCGTCGCAGTACAGCTCCTGGAATCCGTGGGCGACAGGCCCATGACAGTGCGGCTCGTGGGCATCCGGGCGGAACAGCTGGAAGAGGCCGCTGACGCGCCGCTGCAGCTCAGCCTGGACCGCCGGGACGATAATTGGCGGGCCGCTGAACAAGCCCTCGATGCGGTCACCCGGAAATTCGGCAACAAATCAGTTTTGCCCGCACGGCTCCTGGATCCCGGGGCCACCACCGAATGAGTCGGCAGGGTCTTGTCGGCCCTCAATTTACGGCCCTGTCAAGGCCCGGCGGGCCGGGACAGGGCCTTAAGACTGTCTTTCAGAACGGGCCGCGACAATCTATCCTTATTAATACCTAGGTTTAGGACGACTGGATCGACAGCTGAGGCAAAGATCCGGCGAGCTGAGGGCCGGCACGGGACTATTGAATTGCCCCTTTTCGCCAATGACGGCGATGGGGAACCACTTCGGAATCCCGGGCGTTAGGGGATTAGGGCAATGGCCACGTCATGAGACGACGATGGCAGACTTGAGGAGGTCGTGATGCCGCTCTCGGAGCACGAACAGAAGTTGCTGGAGCAACTTGAGAAGCAGCTGCATGAAGACGATCCCAAGTTCGCCAGTTCCATGGGATCGGTCCCCGGGCGATCTTGGTCCACCCGCCACCTCGTCATCGGCGTGCTCGCCACTCTCGCAGGCGTGCTGCTGTTGCTAGTGGGTGTGTCTATGCAGAACATCTTTGTCGGGGTTCTTGGCTTTGTGGTCATGGGCGCCGGCGTGTATTTCGCCACAATGCGCAGTTCGGCGGTCGGCAAGGCCAAGGCAGCCGGCGGGCGCAAGCAGGGCAAACCCCGGAGTTCGTTTATGAGCAACCTTGAGCAGCGCTGGGACGAACGGCACCGGGGCGAACCTTAAACTGCTCCACGAGGGATTCGCAGACCTCCACTTCCCGCCACCGGTTCACCGGGGGACGGCTCGAGACCCGCTTAGGCGGGTCTTTCGCCTTTTAAGCGGCAATTTTCCCCTGTCCGGGACAAATCAGGGCCACGCCGAGGAATTCTTTCGCGCCGGCGCAGGGTCCGCAGCCTGGATCGGCGACGGCGGTCGCCGCAAGGACTCAAAAGCGCTCCACTTTCCCCCACCAATCCCATCTCCTTGCAAATGCTGGGAAGAAAGGCGATTAACATCCGCATATTTGTCCAAACATCCCGGGCGTGTCGTTGACTGTGGAGCGATGTGGAGTAATGTGGAGGGCGTAAGAGGGTAGTGGCAGCGCAGGGGACGTTTGACTTCCTAGAACAGACAGGCGGTGGGCCGTGTTTCTCGGCACACATTCGCCACGTCTGGACGAAAAAGGTCGGATTATCCTCCCTGCGAAGTTCCGCGAGGAACTTGCAAGCGGGCTGGTTCTCACAAGAGGCCAGGAGCGTTGCATCTACGTCTTCAGTGAGGCGGAATTCGGCCGGGTTCACGAGCAGATGCGGGAGGCTCCAATTTCCTCCAAGCAAGCACGTGACTACATCCGTGTTTTCCTCTCTGGAGCCTCGGACGAGGTACCTGACAAGCAGGGGCGCGTGACGATTCCGCCGGCGCTCCGGGAGTACGCAGGTCTAGGCCGGGAACTCGCCGTCATTGGCGCAGGGTCCCGGGCGGAGATCTGGGACGCCCAGGCCTGGAGTGAGTACCTGGCCGAAAAGGAAACCGCCTTCTCGGAGACCGACGACGCAATCCCGGGGATTCTCTGAATTCCCGCCGATAAACAGCACACAACGTTCCTTGATCGAGATCTCCAGCCGCCCATCCGGCTGCTGTCCTGGCTCACTTCCCCGGAGCCAGGCCGGCGCAGGGTAGGCGCGGATGGGGATCTGGACCAAGGAATGTTGCTTAAGAGCCTCAGCCAGCTACGCGTAACCAACAAACTCGCCAACGAAAGGACGAAGGCATGACGGATCCCGACCAGGCGAAGCCTACGTCCGAACGCCATGTACCGGTCCTCAAGGATCGGTGCATCAATTTGTTGGCCCCTGGTTTCGAAGCTGCCCGGAGCAGAGGCGAGACTCCGGTGGTCATCGATGCCACGCTCGGCATGGGCGGCCATTCCGAGGCCCTCCTCCAGCGTTTTGAAGACCTTCACCTGATCGGCATCGACCGCGACGAGGAGGCACTGGCCTTGGCGGGGGAGCGGCTGAAGCCCTTCGCGGACCGGATCGATCTTGTCCACGCCGTCTACGACGAAATCCCGGACGTCCTTGAGGACCTGGGCTTCACCGAAGTCCACGGTGTGCTCATGGACCTTGGCGTCTCTTCCCTTCAACTGGACGAACGGGAGCGCGGCTTCGCCTACTCCTTTGACGCCCCGCTGGACATGCGAATGGACACGAGCCGCGGCCAGACCGCGGCCGACGTCGTCAACAACTACAGCGAAGAGGACCTTGTCCGGATCATCCGGAAATGGGGCGAGGAAAAGTTCGCCGGCCGCATCGCGAACAGGATTGTTGCCGCGCGCGCCGACAAGCCCTTCACCACTACCGGGGAACTCGTCGAACAGATCCGTTCCGTGGTGCCCGCGGGTGCCGCCAAGTCCGGCGGACATCCCGCCAAGCGCACGTTCCAAGCACTCCGGATCGAGGTCAACGAGGAACTGGACGTGCTCGAGCGTGCCATCCCGGCAGCGATCGAGGCCATCGCAGTAGGCGGCCGCGTCGTGGTCATGTCCTACCACTCCCTTGAAGACAAGATCGTCAAGGGCTTCTTCCAAGCCGGATCGAAGTCCTCCGCCCCGCTCGGCTTCCCGGTCGAGCTCGAAGAGCACAAAGCCGAACTCAAAACCCTGACGAAGGGCACCGAGGTGCCCACCGCCGCTGAAATCGCTGAAAACCCCCGCGCAGCTTCCGCCCGGCTGCGCGCCGTCGAACGCATCAAAGCCAGGAGAGCAGCATGAGCAACGCCGCAGTCAACAGCTATCCCGTTGCCCAGGGCGCCACTGCCCGCGCCCTGCCCGGCATCCGCCCCGGCACCGGTCCTGCCCGGAAGTCACGCACTCCGCTGTCGCTGGTCCGCTCGGCACCCCGCAAGCGCCGCGCGCCATTCGTCGTCCTCTGCTTCGGACTCCTGGCGGTTGCCCTCATGGCCGTGCTGGTGCTGAACATCTCCGTCTCCTCCGCGCAGTACCAGCTGGTCCAGCTCCGCAGTGAGCAGACCACCCTGACCAAGCAGAATCAGGACCTCACCCAGCAGGTGCAGAATTTCGACGCCCCGCAGAACCTCGCCGCCAAGGCCACAGAACTGGGCATGGTGGCGTCCCTCGCCAAGGGCCAGATCGACCTCTCCACCCTGAGCGTCACCGGCAAGGCCAAGCCAGCCGTCAAGGGCGACGCCCCGGGCGCCGTCATCGCCGCACCGGCCGTCGCCGGGCAGCGCACCGTCGTGCCGCCGGCCGCTGGAAACGATCCGCTCGCCCAGCGCAAAGCGGCGGACACGACGGCGGACACGAAGCAGGCGGACACGAAGCAGGCGGACACGAAGCCGGCTCCGGCAGACGCCGCACCCGCACGGCCCGCAGCCCCCGCCGTCGAACTCCACGGCGGATCGGTGCCGGCCCCCGCACAGAAGGTGCCCGGGCAGTAACGTTCACTGACCAACCACCAGCAAGGCAAGCAGCAAGGACTCACCGTGGCGCAGAACACCGGCAAGGCAAGCAAGGCGAAAGCCCCAAACGCCACCCGGCGGCTCCGCTGGGGGCTCGGCATCATGCTGACGCTCCTGCTGGTGGTCGGCGGCAAGCTGTTCATGGTCCAGGGGCTGGACGTCGGGGGCATGGCAGAAGCCGCGCTCAATAACCGGCTCACTCCGATCGAGCTGCCCGCGGAGCGCGGCAGTATCCTCGATTCCTCCGGTACGGTCCTGGCCAGCAGCGTCATCCGCTACAACATCGTGGTGGACCAGACGGTCAACACCAAGACTGATTCCTTCCGCCGGCTCGAAACCGTCAATGGCAAGGACGAACTCGTCAAGGTCACCAGGGACCAGGGCATCTCCGAGCTGGCCGGCGTGCTCGGCATGGACCGGGACGCGCTGCGCGAGGCCCTGACCGGAACCCAGCGGTATTACATCGTGGCCAAGGATTTGAAGCCCGACGTCGAAGACAAGGTCTCCAAGCTGCAGATTCCCGGCATCGTCACCGAAGGCACCAGCAAGCGGGTCTATCCCAACGGTTCCGTGGCCGGCGGAATTGTCGGGTTCCTCAAAGACGGCACCACCGGGCAGGCGGGGCTCGAGCAGACCCAGGACGAGATCCTCAAGGGAACGCCTGGCAAACGCGTGTTCGAGATCGGCGCCGACGGACTGCGCATCCCTGTGGGCGTGGACGAGCTGACGCCGGCGATCAACGGCAAAGACATCAAGCTCACGCTGAACTCTGACCTGCAGTACTTCTCCCAGCAGGCGATCCAAAGCCAGAAGGACAAGCTCGGCGCCGAATGGGGCGTGATCGTGGTCTCCGACGCCAAGACCGGCAACATCATCGCCATGGCGGACACCGACGCCCCGGATCCCAACGACCCCGGCAAGGTTGCCGCCCAGGACCGCGGCGTCCGGGCCGTCACCGCCTCCTACGAGCCGGGGTCGGTGGAGAAGATGATCACGGCCGCGGCCGTGATCGAAGAGGGGAAGTCCAGCCCGCTGGATACCTTCACCATTCCGCCCACCTACACCGTGGACGGGCAGACCTTCAGTGACGCGTTCGAACACGGCACCGAGCAACGGACGCTGGCTGGCATCGTCGGCTATTCCATGAATACCGGGACGGTCATGGTGGGCCAGCGCCTGAGCAAGGAACAGCGCTATGGCTGGCTGCAGAAGTTCGGCATCGGCGACGCCCCCGACATCGGCCTTCCGGCCGAGTCCAAGGGCATCCTGACTCCGGCCGACCAATGGGACGGCCGCCAGCAGTACACCGTGCTCTTCGGCCAGGGCGTCGCCCAATCCACCCTCCAGACCGTCCGGGCCTACCAGAGCATCGCCAACGACGGCGTGATGCTTCAGCCGCGGCTGATTGACAGCTACATCAACCCGGACGGAACCGAGGAAAAAGTCCCGGCCAAGGACCCGCAGCAGGTGGTCAGCAAGGAGACCGCGAAGCAGGTCCGCGACATCCTGGAGAGCGCCGTGACCGAAGGCGAGATCAAGGAGGCAGCGATCGACGGGTACCGGGTAGGTGCCAAGACGGGCACCTCCGAATCGCCCTGCGATGACGGCAAATCCGGCTTCTGCGGCTTTACTGCCTCGATCATCGGAATGGCGCCCATGGACGATCCGCGGTTTATTGTGGAGGTGGTCCTGCAACGGCCCAAGGGAAGCATCTACGGAATCACCAACGGACCGGTGTTCCGTTCGGTGATGAGCCAGACACTGCGCACGTTCAACGTCCAGCCCTCCACCGGCGAACCCGTCCGGCTGCCGCAGTACGCCAAGTAGCCCCTTTTCCGCCCGGCACCCGGACGTCACAATCCGGCGCCCAACCACAGTGCCTGCGGGCCGGAGCATGTCTCCGTGCGCAGCGCCCCATCCACGCAGTTCCCGACCCAAACAGTGCCCGACCCACTAGCACCACAACGGAGATCCACTTGTCAGAGCTCACCGCCCCCGACGCTTCCGCGCCGTCCGGCCACGACTCGACCCCGGGCTTCCGGCCCACTGCGGTTGCCGCAGTGCCGCTGGCAGTCATCGGTGAGTCGATCGGCGTCGTCGTTCCCGGGGCCTCCAGTTCCGTCCCGGTCACCGGGATCTCCCTGAACTCCCGGGCGGTCCACCCGGGGGACCTCTACGTAGCCCTGCCGGGCGCCACCCGGCACGGGGCCGACTTCGTCTCGCAGGCCGTCGACGCCGGCGCTGTCGCCGTCCTGACGGACGATGCCGGAGCGCGCCTGCTGGCGCTCTCCAACGACATCCCCGTCCCCGTGCTGCTCGCCGAAGAGCCGCGCAGCGTGGTCGGACGGCTGTCGGCACTGATCTACCAGAGCCGGCCCGAGGGCGCCGCGGCGCCCGCCTTGTTCGGGGTGACGGGCACCAACGGCAAGACCACCACCACGTACTTCATCAATTCCCTGCTTCGGGCGCTGGGCAAGCGGACCGGGCTGATCGGGACCATTGAGATCCTTGCAGGCGGCGAGCCGATTCCCAGCCTGCTCACCACTCCCGAATCCACGGACGTGCACGCCCTGCTTGCGCTCATGCGGGAGCGCGGGCTCGATGCCGCGTCCATGGAAGTTTCATCGCACGCCGTGTCCTTCCACCGCGTGGACGCCGTGGTCTTCGACGTCGCCGGATTCACGAACCTCACCCAGGACCACCTGGACCTGCACGGAACCATGGAGGAGTACTTCCAGACCAAGGCCCGGCTGTTCACCCCGGAACGCGCCCGGGCCGCCGTCGTGACCGTGGATGATGCCTGGGGCCGGAAGCTCGCGGCCGCCGCGAAAATCCCCGTCACGACCCTCGCCACGGCCGGCGGTCACGACGCCGACTCGGCCGCCGGCGGGACCGCTGACTGGTCTGTGGTCCAGACAACCCCGCGGGGACTCGGCACCGACTTCGTCCTCCGGCACCGCGACGGCGCCGAGCTGCGCGTCCACACCGGCCTGCCGGGGGGCTTCAACGTCGCCAACGCAGCCCTCGCCACCGTCATGGTGCTCGCCGGCGGCCACGACCATGCTGCCGTGCAGGCCGCCCTCGACGCAGGAGACCCCTTCACCGTGGCCGTGCCCGGCCGGATGCAGCTCGTGTCCACGGCCCCGGCGGCCGTGGTGGACTTCGCCCACAACCCCGACGCCCTGGCCCGGGCCCTCGAAGCCGTGCGATCCCCGGAACCCGGGTCCAGGGTGATCATTGTTTTCGGCGCCACCGGACAGCGCGACCAGGGCAAACGCCCCGCCATGGGCGCCATCGCGGCCCGGCTGGCCGACACCGTGATTGTCAGCGACGACGACCCCCACGACGAGGACGCGGCAGCCATCCGAGCGGACGTCCTTGCCGGGGCCCGGGCCGCCAAGGACAGCGAAGGCCTGGACTGCACGGTCCTGGAAGTCTTCCCGCGCGACGCAGCAATTCTCAAGGCCGTGGAGCTCGCCGCACCGGAAGACGTCATCCTCGTCGCCGGCCGGGGCCACGAGGTGTGGCAGGAGGTCAAAGGAGTCAACCTGTCCCTCGATGACCGCGTGGAGCTCCGGAACGCCTTGACAGCACGGGGATTCACCGTTCTCGAAGACCACCGGATAGAGTCCTAAACCGAGATGATTGCACTTACAGCGGCGGAAATCGCCGACATAACCAACGGCCGGCTGGCCGCGGAACCGGGCATCAGCCCCACCTCCGTGGTGACCGACTCCCGCGAAGCCACGGCGGGATCCCTCTATGTGGCCAAGCCGGGGGAGAGCGCCGACGGCCATGATTTCGTCGCCGCCGCCTTTGACCGGGGCGCTGTCCTGGCGCTCGTGGAGCGCGACGTCGCCGACGCCGCCGGGGCAAACTACCCCGCCGTCGTGGTCGAGGACGCCGTCCTCGCCATGGGCGCACTGGCCGCCGAAACGGTCCGCCGGATCCGCGCCCGCCGCGCGGCCGCCGGCGCCGCCTTCACCGTCATCGGCATTACCGGCTCCGCCGGCAAGACCACCACCAAGGACCTGCTGGCCGGAATCTTCGCCGCCGCCGGCGCCGAAGGCACCACCGTGGCCCCGCAGGGGTCCTACAACGGCGAAGTCGGAGTCCCGCTCACCGTCTTCAAGGCCGACTACGACACCCGCTACCTCGTCATCGAGATGGGCGCCACGGGAATTGGCCACATCCAGTACCTTGCGGACATGGTCCGGCCGGAGATCGGCGTCGTCCTTGGCGTCGGCACCGCCCATGCCGGGGAGTTCGGCGGCATCGACAACATCGCCATCGCCAAGGGCGAACTCGTCGAGGCGCTCCCGGCCAGCGGCACCGCCGTGCTTAACCTGGACGACGCCCGCGTCGCCGCGATGGCCGCCCGCACCCGGGCCCGTGTGCTCGGCTACACTTCCGGCGCTGCCGGCATAGGCCAGGACCACAGCGGCCAGGCGGACGCGGCCCATGCCGATGTGGTGAGGGCTGCCGTGGTGAGGGCTGAGGGCGTAGAGCTGAACGCCGCAGGCCACCCCGAATTTGAGCTCTACCTGCCCGGCGACCCCGCCCCGCAGGGAACAAAACAGCAGGGAACAACACAGCAAGGGACAACACAGCACCACGTCACCGCGAAGCTGATCGGTGCCCACCACATCGCCAACCTCCTCGCGGCCGCCGCCGCCGCGCACGCGGCCGGCATCCCGGGCGCCCGGATCGCGGCCTCCCTCAGCGCCCAGAGCGCTGCCAGCCGGTGGCGGATGGAGCGCACGGAGCGCCCCGACGGCGTGACCGTCATCAACGACGCCTACAACGCCAACCCGGAGTCCATGCGGGCGGCGCTGCGGACGCTGGCCGAGCTGGGCCAGGGCCGCCGCACCTGGGCTGTCCTGGGCGCCATGCTTGAACTTGGCCCGGATTCCATCCGCGAGCACATGGCCGTCGGCACCCAGGTGGTGCGCCTGAACATTTCGCGTCTGGTCGTGGTGGGCCGGGAGGCCCGTTCGCTGTATGTCTCCGCTGTCAACGAAGGCTCGTGGGGCGATGAATGCGTCTTCGCGGAGACCGCGGAGGAGGCCTACGAGCTCCTCCAGGCCGAGCTCCGGCCGGGCGACCTGGTCCTGTTCAAGTCATCGAACGGCATCGGGCTACGCCATTTGGGGGATCGGATAGCATTACCCCCACAAGCCCCCCAAAACACTCCCGAGCGACCTGCTGAGGGACCTGCCGCAACCGCCACCGAAGGGAGTGCACAGCTGTGATTGCACTGCTGATGGGCGCCGGAATGGCGCTGTTCCTCGCGTTCGCGGGCACCCCCCTGTTCATCCGGTTCCTGGTCCGCAAGGGCTACGGACAATTCATCCGCGACGACGGACCCACGTCCCACCACACCAAGCGAGGCACGCCCACCATGGGCGGCGCCGTCGTGGTCGTGGCGGTTCTCGTCAGTTACGGGCTCACTCACCTGATCATGTGGCTCATGAACCCGCACTCCCCGGGGCCGAGCGTTTCCGGGCTGCTGCTGTTGTTCCTCATGGTGGGCATGGGGCTTGTGGGCTTCCTGGACGACTTCATCAAGATCTCCAAGCAGCGCAGCCTGGGGCTGAACGCCAAGGCCAAGCTGATCCTCCAGGCCGCCGTCGGCATCATTTTTGCCGTGCTTGCGCTGAACTTCCCGAACTCCGCAGGCCTGACGCCCGCCTCCACCCAGATCTCGCTGGTGCGCGATATTCCCTGGCTCAACCTGGCCTTTGCCGGCACTGTGCTTGGCGCCATCCTGTTTGTCCTGTGGTCCAACCTGATCGTCACCGCCGCGACCAACGGCGTGAACCTCACCGACGGTCTCGACGGCCTGGCCGCCGGCGCCTCGGTCATGGTGTTCGGCGCCTACACGCTCATGGGCATCTGGCAAAGCAACCAGGCCTGCGGGTCCCCGCGGCAGGCAGGCAGCGGCTGTTACTCGGTCCGCGACCCCCTGGACCTGGCCCTGCTGGCCGCCATCCTCAGCGCGGCAATGGTCGGCTTCCTGTGGTGGAATACCTCGCCCGCAAAGATCTTCATGGGCGACACCGGGTCCCTGGCGATCGGCGGCGCCGTCGCAGCCTTCGCCATTCTCTCCCGCACCGAACTGCTGCTGGCCTTCATCGGCGGCCTCTTCGTGCTCATCACCCTCTCGGTCATCATCCAGGTGGGCTACTTCAAACTCACCAAGGGCAAACGGTTCTTCAAGATGGCACCGCTGCAGCACCACTTCGAACTCAAAGGCTGGGCGGAAGTGACGGTGGTGGTCCGGTTCTGGATCCTCTGCGGCCTGTTCGTCGCCGCCGGCCTGGGCATCTTCTACGCAGAATGGGTGGTACTCCTGTGACTGGCCCCATCCCCGCCCCGCTCACCACGTCGCCCCGGCTGGAGGGGCTCACCACCTGGGATTCGGACTGGTCCGGCCTCCGCGTCGTGGTTACGGGCATCGGTGTCTCCGGCTTCTCCGCCGCCGATACCCTGATCGAACTCGGCGCCCGGGTGGTGGTGGTTGACGCCGCCACCAGTGCCAAGGCGTTGGCCCAGGCAGACACGCTCCGGATCGTCGGCGCGGCCGACGTCCTGCTGGGCGAAGCGGCCGTGGAGTCCGTCCCCAAGATCGACGGGCAAAAGCCGGACCTCGTGGTCACGTCGCCGGGCTGGCGCCCGGACCAGGCCTTGCTCGCTGCAGCCGCACGCGCACACATCCCGGTGTGGGGCGACGTCGAACTCGCCTGGCGGCTCCGCGAACGAAAAGGCCGCAAAACTGCGGACTGGCTGACCATCACCGGCACCAACGGCAAGACCACCACGGTGGGCCTGACCGAGTCGATGCTCCAGGCGGCCGGGCTCAAGGCGATCGCCGTCGGGAACGTCGGGACCCCCATCCTGGACGCCCTCCGCGACCCCGTGGACTACGACGTCTTCGCGGTCGAACTCTCCAGCTTCCAGCTGCACTGGAGCCACTCCGTGTCACCGCTGGCCAGCGTGTGCCTCAATGTCGCCGAAGACCACGTGGACTGGCACGGCTCCTACGCCTCCTATCTGGCCGACAAGGCCAAGGTCTACGCGAACACGCAAAGGGCGTGCATCTACAACGCCGAGCAGATCGAGACCGAACGCATGGTCGAGGACGCCGATGTTGTCGAAGGCTGCCGGGCCGTGGGCTTCACCACCCTCACACCGGCCATCAGCATGCTCGGCGTCGTGGAAGGACTGCTGGTGGACCGCGCGTTCATCGCCGAACGCAAGGACAGCGCGGCAGAACTCGCCTCGATGTCCGACCTGGGCTCGGCCGCCCCCCGGCACATGGTGGCCAACGCGCTGGCTGCGGCTGCCCTGGTCCGCGCCTACGGGGTGGAGGCGTCCGCGGTCCGCAACGGACTGCTGAACTACCTTCCTGGAGACCACCGGATCCAGCCGGTGGCCCGGCATGCGGGTGTGCTCTGGGTCAACGATTCCAAGGCCACCAACCCGCACGCCGCCTCCGCCGCACTGTCCGCGTTCCAGAACGTGGTGTGGATCGCGGGAGGCCTGTCCAAGGGTGTGAACTACGACTCCCTGATCCAGGAACACGCCCACCGGCTCAAGGCCGTGGTCCTGATCGGAGCGGACTCCAGCGATCTGCAGGCCGCCCTGAAGCGACACGCGCCGGATGTCCCCGTGATCGGGCAGGCGAAGGGCGAGACTGAAGGTGTGCAGACTGCCGGACCGGCCCAAGCCGACGCAGGCCCTTCGCCGATCTTCAGCGAGACTGTGATGGCCCAGGCGGTTGCCTCGGCGGCGCAGCTGGCCGCCTCCGGGGACACTGTGCTGCTGGCACCGGCGGCTGCTTCCATGGATCAGTTCTCTTCCTATGCTCACCGTGGCGATGCCTTCATCGAAGCTGTCCGCGAGCTCGTGGAAGGGCAGGCTCAGACCGGCGAGGAGTAACAGTGGTCAGCACGCCCACACGTACGACGGCGGCACGCCCCGCCAGCGGCGGTGCCGCCGGCGGCAAGATCGCCGGCAGCGGGCCCTCCGGGGGCAAGACCGCCGGGGGCTCGCCGGCCCGCAGGCCGGCCGTCACTCCCGCCGCGAGGGTGCGCACCTGGTACCGCGGATTCTGGTCCGCGCTGGAAGGAACCGGCAAGTCCCGCAACGGATCCACCTATTACCTGATCCTCGGCTCCACCCTGGCGCTGACGGCGATCGGCATCATGATGGTCCTCTCCGCCTCCAGTGTGGAAGCCATAGCCGCGGGGGAGTCACCGTACTCGGCCGCCCTCAAACAGGGCGGATTCGCCGCGATCGGCGTCTTCGCGATGTTTGTCCTCTCTCGAGTCAACGTCATATGGCTCAGGCGCTTTGCCTGGCCGCTCATGATCCTGGCCATTGCGCTGCTCGGCCTGGTCCTCCTGGTGGGGCGCAGCGCCCTGGGCAACCAGAACTGGATCGACGTCGGCCCGTTCACCTTCCAGCCCTCCGAAGCCGCCAAGCTCGCCCTCGCGCTCTGGATGGCGACGGTGCTTGACCGCAAGGCAAAGCTCCTTCACGAATGGCGCCACGCACTCATCCCCGTCGTGGTTCCAGGAGCCATCGCGGTCCTAGGGCTCATTCTCGCTGGAAACGACCTCGGCACGGCGATGATCGTGATGATCATCATCGCCGCCGCGCTGTTCTTCGCCGGCGTCCGGCTCTACCTCTTCGGGATTGCCGGGGCGTTCCTGGCCCTTGGCGCGACCATCCTCGCCGTCACGAGCCCCAACCGGATGTGCCGCATCCTGTCATGGACGGGCCAGACCTGCGCCGACGGCTCCGACCTGAACTACCAGTCCACCAACGGCCTGTACGGGCTCGCGTCCGGCGGGTGGTTCGGCGTCGGACTGGGCCAGAGCCGGCAGAAGTACAGCTGGATCCCGGAAGCGCACAACGACTTCATCTTCGCCATCATCGGCGAGGAACTCGGACTGGTTGGGACGATCGTGGTCCTGGTGCTGTTCGCCATCCTCGGCACCGCCATCTACCGAGTCGTCGTCGCCCAGCAGGACGTCTTCCACCGCGTCCTGGCCGGTGCCATCATGGTGTGGCTCCTGGGCCAGGCCAGCGTCAACATGGCCGTGGTCACCGGGCTGGCACCGGTGATCGGCGTCCCCCTGCCCTTCATTTCCTACGGCGGTTCGGCCCTGTTGATGTCGCTTTGTGCAATCGGCGTGGTCCTGTCCCTGGCCCGGGCGCAGATGGACCCGGGCATGCAGCCGAAGAAGATGCTGAAATTCGGCCCTGCCGCCTTCGCGAATTCCGTGCGAAGCGCCCGGGCTGCGCGGGCCGCCGGCAAGGCATCCAGCCAATCCTCCGGCGCAGCTGCCCGCCCCGCTGCGAACGGCCCCAGGAAGCCTGCCAGGAACCCGGGCGCAAACGGGGCCAGGAACCCTGCCAGGAACCCCGGCGCGGCGGGCGCCGCGACTCCGGCGCGGAACAACGCCAAGAAGCCCGTAACCACGAACCCCGTATCCAAGAACCCCGAATCAAAGAACCCCGCCTCCAAGAACCGCACGAAAGCGTAAACAGCCCTTTATGAACACCGAGTCGCCTTTGTCCGTGGTCCTTGCCGGCGGCGGTACCGCCGGACATATCAGCCCGCTGCTGGCCATCGCCGGCGCCCTCCGGCAGTCGCGGCCCGGAGTGCAGCTTCTGGCTGTCGGCACCCCCGGCGGGATGGAAGCCCGGCTGGTCCCGGCCGCCGGGCTCGATCTGGCCACCATCAGCAGGGTTCCGCTCCCGCGCAGGCCGTCCGCCGACCTCCTCCGGCTTCCCGGCCGGATGGCCGGCGCGGTAAAGCAGGCGGGCTCCATCCTGGATGAAGCCCGGGCCGATGTCCTGGTGGGCGTCGGCGGTTACGTCTGCACCCCGATGTACCTTGCCGCCCGACGCCGGAAGATCCCGATCGTGGTCCACGAGGCCAACACCCGCCCCGGACTGGCAAACCGGGTCGGAGCCCGTCTCGGCGGCCATGTGGCCGTCGCCTTCGCCGCGACCAAGCTCGGCCGCGCGCGGCACGTGGGCATGCCGATGCGCCCGGAAATCTCCGGCCTGGACCGCAGCGCTGCCCGGGCCGGCGCACGGCAGGCGCTCGGGCTGGACCCGGACAAACCTACGCTGATCGTCACCGGCGGCTCCTCGGGCGCCCAGAGCATCAACCGGTCCCTCGCCGCGGCGGTGGGAGCCCTCGCTGACGCCGGCGTGCAGACCCTGCACATCACCGGCCGCGACAAGTCCGTGCACGACGCCGACGGCAAGCCGCTCGCCGCGCCTGGCTACCGGCAGGTGGAGTACGTGGACGGCATGGAAACCGTGTACGCCGCGGCGGACCTGCTGCTGGCCCGGGCCGGCGCCGCCACCGTCTGCGAGGTGGCGGCGGTGGGCGTGCCCGCCGTCTTCGTCCCGCTGCCCATCGGCAACGGCGAACAGGCGCTGAACGCTGCGGGCCTCGTCAACGCCGGCGGCGCCCTGATCGTGGAGGACAAGGCCTTCTCCGCTGACTGGATCCGCGAGAACATCATCCCGCTGCTGCTGGACAAGGACAGGCTGGCCAGGATGGCCGCCAGTTCCGAACACCTGGGCATCCGGAACGCGGACCGGCGTATGGCCGATCTCATCCTGGAAGTCGCGTCCTCCAACCAGGACAGCAGGAACCAGCACAGCACGAACCGGCAGCGCCCGACCCAGCACGGCAGGAAGCAGCAGCAATGACCCAGCCCCAACACGGCACCCGTACCCTGGAATCCCTTGGCCGCGTGCACTTCATCGGCATCGGCGGCGTCGGCATGTCCGCCGTCGCCCGCATCATGGTGGCGCGCGGCATCCCGGTGAGCGGCTCCGACGCCAAAGCACTGCCCGTGATGACGGACCTCGAGGCCGCCGGAGCACGCATTGCCGTTGGCTACGGTCCGGACAACCTCGGCGATGCCCAGACGGTGGTCGCCGGCTCGGCGATCCGGCCCGACAACCCCGAGCTCGTGGCGGCCCGCGACGCAGGGCTCCCGGTGCTGCACCGCTCCGAAGCCCTCGCCGCCACCATGGCTGAGGACACCGTGGTGGCGGTCGCCGGAACGCACGGCAAGTCCACCACGACCTCCATGATCACGGTGCTGCTGCAGGGCGCCGGGCTGGATCCGTCCTTCGCCATCGGCGCCAACGTTCCCGCGCTCGGCGTCAATGCGGCCCACGGCTCCTCTGGGATCTTCGTCGCCGAGGCCGACGAATCGGACGGCTCCTTCCTGAACTACCGCCCCACGATCGCCGTGGTGACCAACGTCGAGCCGGACCACCTGGACTTCTACGGCACCGCCGAGGCCGTCTATGCCTCCTTCGACAGCTTCACGGCGCTGCTCCCGGCCGACGGCGTCCTGGTGGCCTGCGCCGACGACCCCGGCGCCAGGGCCCTCGCAGAGCGCACCCTGGCCCGCGGCAACACCCGCGTGGTCCTGTACGGGACGGCGGAGGACGCCGCCATCCGGCTCCACGACGCAGGACCCGGCCGGCTGGGGATCGCGACGACGGCCGGCACCTTCGGTCTCGACCTCCAGGTTCCGGGCCGGCACAACGCGCTCAACGCCGCGGCCGCGTTCGCCGTCGCGCTCGAACTCGGCGTCGCGCCGGAGACGGCGGCGGCCGCACTGGCGCACTTCTCCGGAGCCTCGCGCCGTTTCGAGTTCAAGGGGGAGGGCCGCGGCGTCCGCGTCTACGACGACTACGCCCACCACCCCACGGAAGTCCGCGCCGCCTTGTCCGCCGCGCGGGCCGTCGCCGGAGAGCACAAGGTGCACGTGCTTTTCCAGCCCCACCTGTTTTCGAGGACCCGCGAATTTGCCCGTGAGTTCGCCGAGGCCCTCAACAGTGCGGACACGGCCCTGGTCCTTGACATCTATCCGGCCCGCGAGGACCCCATTCCCGGCGTCACGAGCGGGCTGATCGCCGAGCACCTCGGGTCCGGGGGCAGCCTTGTCGGCCCCGGCGGGGACGCGGTGCAGGCCGTACTCGCCGCCGCCGCAGCCGGGGACATCGTGCTGACCGCCGGCGCCGGCGACGTCACTGCCTACGGGCCATTGATCGTCGACGCGCTGACGGGAGAGGCAGCCGGTGGCTAGCACCAGGCGCCCCACCTACCGCCGGGGAGCAGGCTCGTCCGCATCCAACCTGTCCGCATCCAACCTGTCCGCATCCAACCCGTCCGCATCCAACCCGTCCCGGGCCGGATCCCGGCCGGCGGCCGGCGGAACCGGCACGGACGTCATTTCGGCATCCAAAAACGCCCCGGACGCCGGGATCGGCCAGGCCAGTAACGGCCAGGCCAGTAGCGGCCAGGCCAGTAGCGGCGCGGACCGGAACGGCCCGTCCCGGAACGGCCCAGGCAGCCCGGACACCTCGCCCGGCAACGTCCTGTCCTTCCCCGAGCCCAAGGGGAAACGCCGCAAGCGCATCCTGCTCAGCACTATCGGCATTGTTGCCGTGCTGATGGCGGGGATCGTCGCGGCCGCCGTCTACTCGCCGGTGCTCGCGTTGCGGACAGTCTCGGTGCAAGGCACCAAGATCGTAAGCCCTGACCAGATCCAGGCCGCGCTCACGCCGCTGCAGGGCAAACCGCTGCCCCAGATCAGCGAGGAGGAGGTCACGGCCCTGCTCAAGCCCCTGGTCCAGGTCAAGGACGTCAGCGCCAAGGCGCTGCCGCCGTCCACCTTGCAGGTGCGCATCACCGAGCGCATTCCCGTGGCCCAGGTCAAGCAGGGCGACACATTCCAGCTGGTGGACGTCGACGGCGTCCAGCTCAGCACCACCAAAGACGCTTCCTCGGTCCCGCTCCCGGTGATCGACGGCGGCGGCGGGACACTGCCGAAGGACCTGTTCCAGGCCATCACGGCGGTGCTCGGAGCGCTGCCGGCGGACGTGCTTGCGCGGCTGTCCAACGCCTCCGCCGCCTCGGCCGACGCCGTCGAACTCAGACTCGTCGACGGGCAGACAATCGTCTGGGGCAACGCGGGGGAGAAGGAGCTGAAGGCCCGGGTCCTCGCGGCCCTCCTGAAAGTCCCGGCGGACCCGAAAAATCCGGTAAAGGTTTACGATGTCAGCGTGCCCCGGCACCCTGTGACGCGGTAGCCGGCGATCGGTTCCGCTGCGGTCCGGGCGGGCAGGGGCGGCGGCGGGGCCGGATGGAGTGCAAGAAGGGCCTATTTAACCGGTATTCCCGCGACACGCGGCGCCGGTTATTGAATGTCCCCGGCATAGGAAATACCGTCACAGACATGAGTTACTTGACATAACTATAACCTTCAACTCGAAGGTTAAGGTTCAAAGCTTCAAGCAGGACTCGATAAGTTTTCGCATTAGTACACGAACAAGGGACACGTAACGTGGCAGCTCCGCAGAATTACTTGGCCGTCATCAAGGTCGTCGGCATCGGCGGCGGTGGCGTGAACGCAGTCAACCGCATGATCGAGGTCGGTCTTCGCGGCGTCGAATTCATCGCCATCAACACCGATGCCCAGGCATTGTTGATGAGCGATGCCGACGTCAAACTCGACGTCGGGCGTGAACTGACCCGTGGACTCGGTGCTGGCGCGAACCCCGAGGTCGGCCGTCAGGCCGCGGAGGACCACGCCGATGAAATCGAAGAGGTCATCCGCGGCGCAGACATGGTGTTCGTCACCGCTGGCGAAGGTGGCGGAACAGGCACCGGAGGCGCCCCCGTCGTGGCCCGGATTGCGCGTTCCCTTGGCGCGCTGACGATCGGCGTCGTGACGCGCCCCTTCACCTTCGAGGGCCGCCGCCGCGCCGGCTCCGCCGAAGCCGGCATCGACGCCCTGCGCGATGAAGTCGACACCCTGATCGTGATCCCGAACGACCGCCTCCTCTCCATCAGCGACCGCAACGTCTCGGTCCTGGACGCGTTCCGTTCCGCTGACCAGGTCCTGCTGTCCGGTGTCCAGGGCATCACGGACCTCATCACCACGCCGGGCCTGATCAACCTTGACTTCGCCGACGTCAAGTCCGTCATGCAGGGCGCCGGCTCCGCACTCATGGGCATTGGCTCGGCCCGCGGCGAAGACCGCGCTGTCAAGGCCGCGGAGCTCGCCATCGCCTCGCCGCTGCTGGAAGCATCGATCGACGGCGCCCACGGCGTCCTGCTTTCCATCCAGGGCGGATCGGACCTCGGCCTCTTCGAAATCAACGAGGCGGCCCGCCTGGTCCAGGAGGTCGCCCACCCGGAGGCCAACATCATCTTCGGCGCCGTGATCGATGACGCCCTCGGCGATGAGGCGCGCGTCACCGTCATCGCCGCCGGCTTCGACGACGTCAAGGCCACCTCGCCGTCCATGGACCAGTCCCTGCCCGCCGCGCCGCAGCGCCCGGCGTCGGCAGCCCCGGTCCCGGCGCAGGCACCCGCCTCCGCCCAGGTTCAGCCGCTGCACGCTGCCGTCGGGGCCTCCGGCTACGGCGGCTGGGGCCAGCAGCGCCCCTCCGCGGTACCGGCTGACTCGGGCTTCGACGTCGACCTTCCGGCCGTCGTGGAGCCGGACCTCTCCGGCCGCCACTCCGATGACCTGGATGTCCCCGACTTCCTGAAGTAAACGGATCGGCTTCAGCATGGCACCGCCGTCCGGCGGTGCCATGCTGCGTTGCGGCAGGTCACGGTGGATCGGGTTACGGTGGATGGTATGAACGCAAGAATTCCGGACATATTGATGGCGGTGTTGTGATTGTTTTCCTGGCGGGCTGAAGTCCGGCCGGGCGTCTGGGTGGCCTTCACCGACGTCGGAGCCGGGAACCTGGCACTGCACGTTGGCGATGACCCCGCGGAGGTTCGCCGCCGCCGTGCGGAGCTCGAAGCCGCCGCGGGACTCGGCGGGCGCTCCTTCAGGTACATGAACCAGGTCCACGGCGCTGACGTCGCCACGATCAGCGGCGGCGCCGCTACGGCAGACGCCGCGGAGGCTGCGGTTGCCCCGACCGCCGATGCCATGGTGACCCTGACCGAGCCGCTGGCCGTCATGGTGGCGGACTGTGTCCCGGTAGTCCTGGTCGGCGACGGCCCGGCCGGCGCCCCGGTCCTTGGCGTCGTCCACGCCGGGCGGCCCGGCGTGGCCGCCGGCGTGGTGCCGGCCGCCGTCTCGCGCCTGCGGGAACTTGGCGCGGAGAACATCGGCGCCTGGGTCGGTCCGTCCGTCTGCGGAGGCTGCTACGAGGTGCCTGACGGCCTGCGCGCTGACGTTGCCGCGGCCGTCCCGGCGACCTGGTGCACCACCTCGACCGGCACTCCCGGGCTGGACCTGCCCGCGGGCGTCCGGAGCCAACTGGAGGCGGAAGGGGTCTCGGTCGAATACTCCGGGGGCTGCACCCTCGAGGACGACACTTTGTTTTCCTACCGGCGCAACGGCCAGACCGGCCGCTTCGCCGGCCTCGTGTGGATGCACGCCACGGACGGAACCCGAGGACATGGCCATGACTGAGCCGGCGAAGGGGCGGCCCGCACACAGTCCAATCCCTGCCGCCGGACAGGGGGAGAACCCGGCAGGCGCGCTCGAGGGTCCCCGGCTGGCGCAGCTGGACACGAACCTGACAGCTGTCCGCCGCCGGATCGACGCCGCAGCGGCCGCCGCCGGCCGGCAGGCGACGCCGCCCCGGCTGATCGTCGTCACCAAGTTCCACCCGGCACAGGACGTCCGCCGGCTCGCGTCCCTGGGGGTCACCGACGTCGGGGAAAACCGGGACCAGGAGGCCGCGGAGAAGGCGGCACAGCTCGGCGATCTCGGCCTGTGGTGGCACTTCATCGGCCAGCTCCAAAGCAACAAGGCCAAGTCGGTGGTGAAGTACGCCCACGCCGTGCATTCGGTGGACAGGCAGGCCCTGGCTGCCGCCCTCGCCAAGGCGATGGCAGCCGAAAGTGACCGCACAGGGCGTCCGCCTTTGGACTGTTTCATCCAGGTCAACCTGGCGGAGCAGGCCGCCGATTCAGCGGCGGCGCACCGCGGCGGCGCGGCCCCCGAAGAGGTCCCGGCCCTCGCCGAACAGCTAGCCGGAGCGGCCGGACTCCGGCTCGCGGGCGTCATGGCCGTTGCCCCGCTCGGCGCGGACCCGGCGGCCGCGTTCGAGAAACTGGCGGGCATTTCCGGGCGGCTGACCGACCAATTTCCGGACGCCACGGGAATATCGGCCGGCATGAGCCAGGACCTCGAGGAGGCTGTCCGGTTCGGGGCGACACACCTGCGCATTGGCTCCGATATTCTCGGTCCGCGTCCGGCGCTGCGGTAAGTTCGACGTATTGGAAGGTAACGGCGGGGATTCCAAGGCTATCTAGTCATTAAGCGGCCCGCTTACGGACAAGATTAGGAGTCGACCATGGCTGGCGCTCTGCGCAAGACAATGATCTATCTTGGGCTCGCCGACGGCGACGAACACTACGAGTCTGAGCACCCCACACCGCACAAGGATGAGGACGAATCCATGGAGCAGGACCGCGAGGAACGACGAGCGCCGGCGCCCGTCCGCGAGGTCCCCCGGGAAGAGCCCTACGCCGCCGAAGAGGAATATCGCGCACCTGTGACACCCATCAAGCGTGCGGCATCGAGCCGCGAAGAGACCACCGGACTCCGGCAAATCACCACAATCCATCCGCGTTCGTACAACGACGCCAAACTCATCGGCGAAAGCTTCCGCGACGGGATCCCCGTCATCATGAACGTCACCGACATGGGCGAGGCCGACGCCAAGCGACTCGTGGACTTCTCCGCCGGCCTTGTTTTCGGACTCCGCGGCAGCATCGAGCGGGTGACGAACAAGGTGTTCCTGCTCTCGCCGTCGTACATCGAGGTCATTGGCGATGACAAGAAGGCCAGCGAGACGCAGGCGAGTTTTTTCAACCAAAGCTAGCGGCGAATATTTCGCACGAATGCCAGGCGGGGGAGACCCGCCTGGCATGGGTGTGGAATTATCCGTGTTGAAATAGAAGCAACACTTTCCTTAGGACACTGCGGTATCCGGAATGAACATGGAGATATGAGTTAGCTCATGGGAATTGTTTTTGGGCTCGTCTATATCGCTCTGTTGCTTTTTTTCGTGGCACTCATCATCCGCCTCGTCTTCGACTGGGTGCAGATGTTTGCCCGGAGCTGGCGGCCGCGCGGAGCGGCGCTCGTGACCGCCCACGCTGTGTATTCGGTCACGGACAGGCCGCTCAAGCTGCTTCGCCGGCTGATCCCGCCGCTGCGTCTGGGCGGAGTTTCCCTTGACATCGGCTTCCTGCTGCTGTTCGTGGCCGTGAGCGTGGCGATGTGGGTCGTCAAGGGCCTGGTGTACGCCCAACCGGTCGCAGCATGAGCCGCCCCGGCACGGCAGGCGACTGACCAGGGCCGACGCCCAAACCGATAGAAACTCCGGTTTGACACTGCGGTGTTGAATTAGAGGAACCAGACCATATTTAGGTACCGTAGTTTTGACGGCCGGAAGGCCTACTGACTAACTAGACCAACGAGGTGACCAGATGGCTTTGACGCCAGAAGACGTTGTCAACAAGCGCTTTCAGCCGACCAAGTTCCGCGAAGGCTACGACCAGGATGAAGTTGATGACTTCCTGGACGAGATCGTCGTCGAACTGCGACGCCTGAACCAGGAGAACGACGAGCTCCGCAAGAAGCTCGCCGAACTCGGCGCCGGCACGCCTGCCAGCTCCACCGCCGCGGCGCCCGTCGTGGAAAAGGTGCCGGCACCCGTCAAGGCCGAGAAGGAAGACGCTGCCAAGGCCGAGGCCGAGGCAAAGGCAAAGGCGGCCGCGGAAGCCGCCAAGAAGAAGGAAGCCGAGCAGGCCGCCAAGGCTGCCCAGGCAGTCGAACCGGCACGCACCGCTGCCACCCCGGCCTCCGAGTCCGCAGCCGGCCTGCTCGCCATGGCGCAGCAGATGCACGACAAGCACATCGCCGACGGCGAGCAGCAGCGCGACAAGATCATCGCCGAGGCGCAGATCGAAGCCAGCAGCCTCGTCAACGATGCGCAGGAGAAGTCGCGTAAGATCCTCGGTGCCCTCGAGCAGCAGCGCTCCGTCCTGGAACGCAAGGTCGAGCAGCTGCGCGGCTTCGAGCGTGACTACCGCTCACGCCTGAAGGCCTACATCGAAGGCCAGCTCCGTGACCTCGACGCCCGCGGCTCGGTTGCCGCCCCTGAGGTTAGCGAAACCAGCTAGCGCATTAAGCAAGTATTCTGAAAGCCGGTGGCTGAGGACTCCTCGGCCGCCGGCCTTTCGTCTTTCCCGCACCGTTTTAGTCCTGCACGGTGCCGCCACCGGTCCCGGTGCCGGCGCTTGCCGGGCACCATCCCCGGTCTTCGTACTGGCTCCCGATCGAAAGCACTATGACTGACGCACCATCACCAGACGCCACGCAGCCCGCCGAGGCGGCAGAGACCGTCCACGCCCGGCCGCGCCGGGCGGCGCTGTTTGTCCTGTTCGCTGCCTTCGCCGTGTTCGCCTATGTGTTCGACCAGCTGACCAAGCTCTGGGTCACGTCCACCATGACGGAGGGCGAGCGGATACCGGTGTTTCCACCGCTGCTGCACTGGTTCTACATCCGCAACTCCGGAGCGGCGTTTTCGATCGGCGAAAACGTCACGTGGGTCTTCACGATCATCATGGCGGCCGTGTCCGTCGCTATCCTGCTGCAGCTGCGCAAGCTCGGTTCGCTCTGGTGGGCCCTGGCGCTCGGGCTGCTGCTCGGCGGCGCGCTCGGCAACCTGACGGACCGGCTCTTCCGGGAGCCATCCTTCGCGATGGGCCACGTGGTGGACTTCATCCAGCTCCCGAACTTCGCGATCTTCAACATTGCCGACTCGGCCGTCGTCTCCGCCGTCGTCATCATCTGCCTGCTTACGCTCCGCGGGATCTCCCTCGACGGTTCGCGCCATACGAAGGAAACAGTGGCCAAGGATGTCTGAACAAGCAGATCTGGCCGGGGACTCCGGCGCTGCCGCTGCCGAGCACCGGCGGTTCACCGTCCCGGAAGACCTTGCCGGCGCGCGCGTGGACGCCGGCCTGTCCAAACTGATGGAAATTTCCCGCTCTCAGGCGGCGGTCCTGATTGCCGAAGGCAACGTCAGCAGCAACGCCAAGAGGGTCGGGAAATCCCTCAAACTCGCCGCCGGCACCGTGCTCGACGTCGTGGTGCCCGGCCGCCGGGACCCCCTGGAAATCGTGGAGGAAGTCGTGGAAGGCTTGAAGGTCCTGCTGGACGATGACGAGTTCGTGGTCATCGACAAGCCCGTCGGTGTGGCAGCCCACCCCTCGCCCGGCTGGGTAGGACCCACGGTAGTGGGCGGCCTCGCCGGCCTCGGCTACCGGATCTCGACGTCGGGGGCACCGGAGCGCGCCGGCATCGTCCACCGGCTCGACGTCGGCACCTCCGGCGTCATGGTGGTCGCCAAGACCGAAAACGCCTACACCGTGCTCAAACGGGCCTTCAAGGAACGCACTGTGGACAAGGTCTACCACGCTGTGGTCCAGGGGCTTCCCGATCCGCTGGCCGGCACCATCGACGCGCCCATCGGCCGCCACCCGGGCCACGACTGGCGGTTCGCCGTGATCGAGGACGGCCGTGATTCCATCACGCACTACGAGGTCCTCGAAGCCTTCGGAAAGGCCTCGCTCGTGGAGGTGCACCTGGAAACGGGCCGCACCCACCAGATCCGCGTCCACTTCGCGGCCCTGCGCCACCCCTGCGCCGGTGACCTCACGTACGGCGCAGACCCGCGGCTGGCGGCCACCCTGGGCCTGACCCGGCAGTGGCTTCATGCCCGGGAACTGTCCTTCGACCACCCGCGGACGGGGGAGCGGGTCACCGTCACCAGCGAGTATCCGCAGGACCTGAAGTATGCCCTCGAGGTCCTGGAGTCCGGGGACGCCTGAGCCGCCCGGCGGCGGCTGCCTGATCCGCACGGGTTCCGTTCCCGCCGTCGTGGTGGCGCGCCACTGTCGCCGCACGGCACTAGAATGGTGCGGTGACTTCCAGCAACGACTCGTTTGTCCATCTCCACAACCACACCGAGTACTCGATGCTGGACGGCGCCGCCCGGCTCGGTGAGCTGTTCGACGAAACCGAGCGGCTCGGCATGCCGGCCTTGGCCACGACGGACCACGGCTACCTGTTCGGCGCCTTCGACTTCTGGAAGCGGGCCACCGACCAGGGCATCCGGCCCATCATCGGCGTCGAGGCGTATGTGACTCCCGGGACGGCGCGCACGGACAAGACCCGTGTGCGGTGGGGTGAGGAGCACCAGCGCAAGGATGACATTTCCGGCGGCGGCTCCTACACGCACATGACCCTGCTCAGCTACAACAACGTGGGCATGCGGAACCTCTTCCGGGCCTCCTCGATTGCCTCGCTGGACTCGGTCTTCGGCAAATGGCCCCGGCTGGACCGTGAGCTGCTGACCACCTACTCGGAAGGGCTCATCGCCACCACCGGCTGCCCGTCCGGCGAGGTCCAGACCCGGCTGCGGCTGGGCCAGTACCGCGAAGCCGTCGAAGCGGCCGCGGAGTTCCGCGACATCTTCGGCGCCGAGAACTACTTCTGCGAACTCATGGACCATGGCCTGGACATCGAGCGGCGCGTCACGGGCGACCTGTTGCGCCTGGCCAAGGAACTGAACCTGCCGCTGGTGGCCACCAACGACCTCCACTACACGCACGAGCACGACGCGAAGGCGCACGAGGCCCTGCTGGCCATCCAGTCCGGTTCCACCCTCCTGGAGCCGACGTACGACAACGGCGGTTCCCGCTTCGCCTTCTCCGGCAGCGGCTACTACCTGAAGTCACCGCAGGAAATGCGGGAGCTGTTCCGCGACCACCCGGAGGCGTGCGACAACACGCTCCTGATCGCCGAACGCTGCGAGGTCTCGTTCAACACCGGCGCCAACTACATGCCCCGGTTCCCCTGCCCGGAAGGGGAGGACGAAACGTCCTGGCTGGTCAAGGAAGTCGACAAGGGACTCCGCTACCGCTACCCCCAGGGCATCCCGGACAAGGTCCGCAAACAGGCCGACTATGAGCTGGAAGTCATCACCTCCATGGGCTTCCCCGGGTACTTCCTCGTGGTGGCCGACTTCATCAACTGGGCCAAGAACAACGGCATCCGGGTGGGTCCCGGGCGTGGCTCGGGTGCAGGCTCCATGGTGGCGTACGCCATGCGCATCACCGACCTCGACCCGCTGCACCACGGCCTGATCTTCGAGCGCTTCCTCAACCCGGACCGCGTCTCCATGCCTGACTTCGACGTCGACTTCGATGACCGGCGCCGCTCCGAAGTGATCGACTACGTCACGCGCAAATACGGCGACGAACGTGTGGCGATGATCGTCACCTACGGCACCATCAAGACCAAGCAGGCCCTGAAAGACTCCTCGCGCGTGCTGGGCTACCCGTTCAGCATGGGCGAGCAGCTGACCAAGGCGCTGCCGCCGGCCGTGATGGCCAAGGACATTCCGCTGGCCGACATCCAGAACCCCCAATCCAAGCGGTACAGCGAGGCCGGGGACTTCCGCCAGCTGATCGCCACGGACCCGGAGGCCGCCAAAGTCTTCGAGACGGCGCTGGGCATCGAAGGCCTGAAGCGGCAGTGGGGTGTCCACGCGGCCGGCGTCATCATGTCCTCGGACCCCATCATCGACGTCATCCCGATCATGCGCCGCTTCCAGGACGGCCAGGTCATCACGCAGTTCGACTACCCGACATCTGAAGGCCTCGGCCTGATCAAGATGGACTTCCTCGGGCTGCGAAACCTGACGATCATTTCCGACGCCCTGGAAAACATCAAAATGAACCGGGGCATCGACCTCGACCTCGAAACCCTGGAACTGGACGATACGGCGTCCTACGAGCTGCTGGCCCGGGGAGACACGCTGGGCGTTTTCCAGCTCGACGGCGGACCCATGCGGTCCCTGCTCAAGCTGATGAAGCCCGACAACTTCGAAGACATCTCCGCCGTGCTGGCCCTTTACCGGCCCGGACCTATGGGCGCCAACGCGCACACGGACTACGCGCTGCGCAAGAACAAGATCCAAGAGGTCATTCCGATCCACCCGGAGCTGGAGGAACCGCTGTCCGAAATCCTCGGCGGCACCTACGGGCTGATCGTGTACCAGGAGCAGGTCATGGCCGTGGCGCAGAAGCTCGCCGGCTATACCCTGGGCCAGGCCGACATCCTGCGCCGCGCCATGGGCAAGAAAAAGAAATCCGAGCTGGACAAGCAGTTCGCCGGCTTCTCGCAGGGCATGCAGGACAACGGCTACTCCATGGCCGCGGTCAAGACCCTCTGGGACATCCTGCTGCCGTTCTCCGACTACGCCTTCAACAAGGCGCACTCGGCCGCCTACGGCGTCATTTCCTACTGGACCGCGTACCTGAAGGCGCACTACGCGCCGGAGTACATGGCCGCCCTGCTGACCTCGGTGGGCGACGACAAGGACAAATCGGCGATTTACCTCAACGAATGCCGGCGCATGGGCATCACGGTGCTTCCGCCGGACGTCAACGAATCAGCCCTCAACTTCACCCCGGTCGGCAACGACATCCGTTTCGGCATGGGCGCCATCCGCAACGTCGGCGTCAACGCCGTCGAAGCCATGGTGGCGGCGCGCGAAAAGGAGGGCGCATACACGTCCTTCAAGGACTACCTCTTGAAGGTCCCCGCCGTGGTCTGCAACAAGCGCACCATTGAATCCCTGATCAAGGCAGGCGCCTTCGACTCGCTGGGCCATCACCGGCGGGCCCTGGCCATGATCCACGAGGAAGCAATCGACTCCGTCATCACCCTCAAGCGCAACGAGGCGATCGGCCAGTTCGACCTCTTCGCCGGCTTTGAGGACCAGGAGCCCGAGGCCTCCCTCAGCACGGAAATCCCCGACCTGCCGGAATGGGAGAAAAAGGACAAGCTGGCGTTCGAGCGCGACATGCTCGGCCTCTACGTCTCCGATCACCCGCTGCAGGGGCTCGAGGGGCTCCTGAGCCAGCATGCCGACCGGTCGATCACCTCGATCATCGCCGAAGACGGCCCGCCGGACGGCTCGATCGTGACCATCGCGGGCATGATCACCTCGCTCAGCCGAAGGATCGCCAAGGCCAGCGGCAACGCCTACGCCCGCGCCGAAATCGAGGACCTCGCCGGTTCCATGGAGGTCATGTTCTTCGGCCAGGTCTACGGACCCATCGCCTCGGTGCTGGCGGAGGACCTGATTGTGGTGGTCAAGGGCCGCCTGCAACGGCGCGACGACGGCGCCGTCACCTTGAACTGCATGGAACTTTCCGTGCCGGACCTCAGCGACAGCCAAAACGGGCCCGTGGTGATCACCATGGCCACGCACAAGGCCACCGAGGCCGTCGTCACCGAGCTGGGAGATGTCCTGCGCACCCACCGCGGGAACTCCGAGGTCCGGCTGCACCTGCAGGGCGACACCCGGGTGGAGGTCATGGGCCTGCCCGTGCATCTGCGCGTCAACCCGAGCCCGTCGCTGTTCGGCGACCTGAAGGTGCTGCTCGGCCCGACATGCCTGGATAACTAGCGCCGACAACCAGCGCTGATGCCCGGCGCTGATGACCGGCGCTGCCGCTCAGATCTCGTAGTCGAGCGGAACAGGCTGGCTGTAGGCCCCGGAATGGTAGAGCAGTGGAGCGCCGTCCTCGCCGACCTGGCCCTCCACCACCTCGACCACCACGACGGCGTTGTTTTCAAACGACAGCCGCATCTGGACCTTGCCGATCAGCCAGCCGGTGACGCCCTTGAGCACGGGCACCTCGTGGGGGCCGAGCTCCCAGTGGTCGCCGTCGAACCGGTTGCCGGCCCGGGCGAAGCGGTCGGCGAGTTCCTGGTTTTCAAGCCCGAGCATGTGCACGCCGATGTAGGTTGTGTTCGCCACGGCCGGCCACGAACTTGAGGTCCTGGCCATGTTGAACGTGAAGCGCGGCGGCTTGGCGGACAGTGAGGCCACAGACGTCGCCGTGAATCCGAAAGGGACGCCGTTGAGGTTGGCGGTGATGATGGCCACGCCCGCCGCGTGCCGGCGGAACATTTCCTTGAATGTCCCCTCGAAGGCTCCGTCATCTGTGGCCACTGCGATCCAACTCCCTGCTGCACGTGCGTGTCATGGTTCCTACTCTGCCAGCGTATTCCGCCGGTGATGGAGTGGGGCATTTGTTTACGCCTTCCGTCATGTGGTGACCCGCGGGGTTATGTGCCCGGCCGGAGGAATCCTTGTTACGGTTTGTTGCATGACACAGCCCGCAGTTGACGGTCCCGTCCAGCACTCCGGGGAGCCCGGGCACGCCGGCGAGCCCACAGACCAGGATCGGCCCATGCCCCTTCAGACAGACGCGGAGCAGGCAAACACGGAGCACCGGGCCCGGCCCGGCGGAACCCCGTGGCGCAAAGCCGCGGTCATCGCGGCCGCCGGCGTCCCGGTGGGGCTGCTCTGGTGGCTTCTGGCGCCGTCGGGCCTGAACCTGCTGACCCGAAACCCGGACCTCGCCGCCGGCACCAACACCGCAACCTGGCTGCCCAGGGACCTCGTGCTGGCAGGTCTGTGCCTGCTCGCCGGCTGCATCGCAGGCTCGTTCGTCGCCGGCTCCAAACATGCACAGCCCGCGCCCGGCACCGTCATCCTGGTGGTCCTCGCCGGCGTTGCAGGCTCGCTCCTTGCATGGGGGACGGGCATTCTCAGCGCCCAATGGTGGGGAGCGCCGGCGGATACCTCGGCCAACGCCAGCGTCGCCTTCTCACTGCGGTCCTACGCGGTCCTTGCCATCTGGCCCGCGGCGATCGCCCTGGCCATCTTCCTAAACGCGCTCTTCCCGGGCTCCGGCGGCAAACCGCGCACCGGCGACCGGACGTCACGGCGTCGGGCCGCCGTGGCCGGGCACGTAAAATGATCGGGTGAGCCTAACTCCTGACAGCACTGTGACCCCGATTCCCGCCGCCCTCATCTTCCGCACGGTGGACGTGCGCGGCCAGCACCTGTCCCTCGCCGGCCTGCGCGCCGCCGTGCCCCGGGCGCAGTCCGGCACCATGGCAGATGCCGAGGACAAGGTTCTGGACATCATCTCCGCCGTCCGCGCGCGGGGCTTCGCCGCACTGCGGGAACTGGCGCTGTCCTTCGACGGCGTCCAACAGGAGCACCCCCGTGTTCCGGCCGAGGCGCTGCGAGCGGCCCTGGCGGACCTCGACCCGGCCGTGCGCGCGGCCCTTGAGGAGTCCATAAAGCGGGCCCGCCGCTTCGCCGACGCCCAGCGTCCGGCGAACGTCGACGTCGAACTCGGCGAAGGCGCCGTCGTCAGCCAGAACTGGTTGCCGGTGGCGCGGGTGGGGCTCTACGTCCCCGGCGGCCTGGCGGTTTACCCGTCCTCGGTGATCATGAACGTCGTCCCGGCCCTGGCGGCCGGCGTCGAGTCCATTGCGCTGGCCTCGCCGCCGCAAAAAAACTTCGGCGGCCTTCCGCACCCCACGATCCTTGCGGCGGCCTGCCTGCTGGGCATCGAGGAGGTCTACGCGATCGGTGGCGCACAGGCCATCGCCGCCTTCGCCTACGGCATTCCCGCCGTCGAGTCCGACGCCGGCAACCTCCCCGGGATCGACCCCGTGGACGTGGTGACCGGTCCGGGCAACATCTTCGTGGCCACCGCCAAGCGGTTGGTCAAGGGCGTCGTGGGGATCGACTCCGAGGCCGGCACCACCGAGATTGCGATCCTCGCGGACTCCACCGCCAGTCCCGCGCTCGTTGCCGCCGACCTCATTAGCCAGGCCGAGCACGACCCCAAGGCGGCCTCGGTCCTGATCACCGATTCCGAGGCCCTCGCGGCCGACGTCCGCGTCGAGCTCGAGCGGCAGGCGGCAGCCACCAAGCACTCCGGCCGCGTCCGCGAGGCCCTCTCCGGCCCGCAGTCCGGCGTCGTCCTGGTGGAGGATCTGGAGCAGGGCATCGCCGCCTGCAACGCGTACGCCGCGGAACACCTTGAAATCATGACCGCCGACGCCGCCCGGGTGGCCGGCCGGATCCGCAGCGCGGGCGCGATTTTCGTGGGGGACTACAGCCCCGTAAGCCTGGGAGACTACTGCGCCGGCTCCAACCATGTGCTGCCGACCAGCGGCACCGCGGCCTTCTCCTCAGGACTGAACGTGACCACCTTCCTGCGGGCCATCCAGGTAATCAACTACAGCCGCTCCGCATTGGAGCAGGTCAGCGGGCACATTGTCAGCCTCTCCGGCGCGGAAGACCTGCCGGCCCACGGCGAGGCCGTCACGGCGCGGTTCGCCGACCGGTAGCCCAAGGGCACCGACCACTACATGTAGTAATTACAGGCTTGTTATTCAGCTATATCTAGTCGTAAACTGAGGAAACAGGACGGTGCTGCCGACGGCGTCCGCCGCGGGCGTGGCACCGGCCCGCCAGCGGTATTGACGGAGGTATTGCCAGCGGCACTGCTGCTTGTTATCTGCATCAGTTGCGCTGCTGCCGGCGCTGACACCGAGGTTTGCGACAGGGGAGGAAACGAACATGTATTGCCCGTTCTGCCGAAACCCTGACTCGCGCGTGGTGGACAGCCGGATCGCCGACGACGGCTCCGCGATCCGGCGCCGCCGGCAGTGCCCCGAATGCGGCCGCCGGTTCACCACAGTGGAAACGACCAGCCTGACCGTCATCAAGCGCTCGGGCGTCGGTGAGCCCTTCAGCCGGAGCAAGGTCATCAACGGCGTCCGCAAGGCCTGCCAGGGACGCCCTGTCACCGAGGACGATCTTGCGCTGCTGGCGCAGGAGGTCGAGGAGTCGATCCGCGGCTCCGGGGCCGCGGAAATCGAAGCCCATGAGGTCGGGCTGGCGATCCTGGAACCGCTGCAGCGCCTCGACGAGGTCGCATACCTGCGGTTTGCCAGCGTGTATCAGGCCTTCGAATCGCTGGAGGACTTTGAATCCGCGATTTCCCTGCTTCGCCACGAGGCCGAGACCAAGGGCCGGGACGGCAAGAACCCGCAGAAGAGTCCGTTGCAGGCGCCGTCGTAGGTTCTGCGTCACCAATGATTGTGTCCCTGGTGTTGAATCCCGGGGCGCGCCATCCACTCCGGTGGTGGCAGCGGAGGGGAAGCCGCAGCCACCACCGGCTCCACCAAAGACGAAGAGCCGTCACTCGGGGTCGTTCCCAGCGCTGGGAACGACCCCGAGTGACGGCTCTTTTGGGCTGCCTGGCTATGTGCTACTTGGCCAGCTTGTGCTTAAGCGCAATTTCGATGGCGGCGCCGACGATTCCGGCGTCGTTCTTCAGCTCGGCCGGGACGATCGGAGTGCGCAGCTTCATGTGCGGCAGGTACTCGTCGGCACGCTTGGAGATGCCGCCGCCCACAATGAACAGTTCCGGGGAGAAGAGGAACTCGACGTGCGAGAAGTAACGCTGCAGGAGCACGCTGTACTGCTCCCAGCTGAGGCCGTCGCGCTCACGGGCCACGGCCGAGGCCTTGGTCTCGGCATCGAAGCCGTCGATCTCCAGGTGGCCGAGTTCGGCATTGGGAACCAGCTTGCCATCGAAGATGAAGGCCGAACCGATGCCGGTGCCGAGGGTGATCACCAGGACGGTGCCCGCGACCCCTTCGCCGGCACCAAAGCGGGCCTCGGCGAGACCGGCGGCGTCGGCGTCGTTGATGACTTCCACGGGCCGGCCCAGGCGCGCCGTGAGCATGCCATCGATGTCAGCCTCCAGCCACGACTTGTCCACATTGGCCGCCGAGTGGACCACACCGTGCTGAATGATGCCCGGGAAGGTGACTCCCACCGGGCTTCCGGCATCGGGGGCGTCAGGACGCGCCGAGAGCTCGGCGACGACCTGCGCGACGACCTCTGCCACGGACTCGGGGGTGGAAGGCTGCGGCGTGGGGAAGCGCACGCGGTCGCCAATCAGCTTCCCCTTCTTCAGGTCCACGATCCCGCCCTTGATACCGGTGCCGCCGATGTCAATGCCGATCAGGGGGGCGTTCTTTTTCGACTTCTCGTCCTTCTTGGCCAATATCGTTCCGTTCGTGGCAGGGGCGGGCTGTGGGACCGGACAGGGCCGGCGGGTGAAGAGCTGGATCTTTCGGGCAATACCGTGGAGCGGGTAATCAGGGCAGCGTGAGGACCTCAGCGCCGGACTCCGTGACGAGCAGTGTGTGCTCGAACTGTGCAGTGCGCTTGTGGTCGCGGGTCACAACGGTCCAGTCGTCGGCCCACATGTCCCAGTCAACGGTGCCCAGGGTCAGCATCGGCTCGATCGTGAACACCATACCCGTTTCCATGACGGTGTTGTATGCCGGGGCGGCGTCGTAGTGCGGGATGATCAGCCCGGTGTGGAAGGCTTCGCCGACGCCGTGACCGGTAAAGTCGCGGACCACGCCGTAGCCGAAGCGTTTGGCGTAGGACTCAATGGTCCGGCCGATCACGTTGATTTCGCGTCCCGGCGCGACCGCACGGATGGCCCGGTTTAGTGATTCCCTGGTGCGCTCGACGAGGAGGCGGGATTCCTCGTCGACGTCGCCGACCAGGAACGTGTAGTTGGTGTCACCATGCACACCGCCGATGAAGGCAGTGATGTCGATGTTGAGGATGTCGCCGTCCCGGACCACCGTGGTGTCCGGGATTCCGTGGCATATGACCTCGTTGAGCGAGGAGCACAGAGACTTCGGAAAGCCCCGGTATCCGAGGGTGGAGGGGTACGCCTTGTGGTCCAGCAGGAACTCGTGGCCCACCCGGTCCAGATGGTCCGTGGTGACGCCGGGTTCGATGTGCTTGCCGACCTCCACGATGGCCTGGGCCGCGATCCTGGCGGCGATCCGGATCTTCTCGATGGTCTCCGCCGACTTGACCTCGGATCCCGTGAACTTGGCGGGACCGGGCTTGCCCACATATTCCGGACGCGGGATGGACGAAGGTACGGCAAGCTGCGGGCTCACTGTCCCCGGGACAAGCGTGCCGATGGGTGCAGTCGAGGCTAGAGAAGGCATAGATTGATCATATAAGCCCCCGGGCCCACCCCGGAAAATACAGCCTGGAAAATACACCCCGGGAAACACAGCCCGGAAACAGCCGGAAAACACAGCCGGAAAGTGGCGGGAAGTCGCGAAGGAGCAGCAATGCCCGAATACTGGTACAACGTCAACACCCACGAGATCGAAGAAGACGCGATGTCCGACTGGAGCCAGTTGATCGGACCGTACAAGACCCGTGAGGAAGCCGAACACGCCCTGGAAAAGGTCAAGGCCCGTAACGAGGCGTGGGACAAGGACGAGGACGACTAGCCCGTACCGGCCCGCCGTGCCCGTGAGGGCCTAGGGCCATTGCGAACCGGGCTCCACTCACGGAACTGATTCTTCCCGTCCCATCATTCTCACCCTGTGCGGGTGAGTGCGTGCCGGCTACGGCCCGCCATACTGAGAAAATGCCGACGAGCGTTGCCCGAACCCGCGGCGTCCGAGTCACCGACCTGGCGAGGCTGGCCGTTGCTTGGGCTGCCTCGACCGCAGCCCTCATTATCACCGGCGCGCTGCTGCCAGGGTTTTCGGCGACCAGTTGGTGGGCATACGCCGCCGTTGCGGCGGTGGCAGGCGTCGTTGGCCTGGTCCTCCGCCCCGCGCTGGTGGAACTCTCGGCCAGGGTGGGCTGGGTGGCGGTGCTTCTTACCGCGTTGGTCGGGCAGGCCCTGATCACGTACATCGCCATCCGTCTGGTGCCCGGCATCGAGTCGACAGCCTGGACCGCTCTTGCCGCAACTTGGGTCAGTGCCGCCGTCGGCACGCTCATTTCATGGGCCACCACCGCCGGCACTGATGACGGCCTTGTCGCCTCGTTGGCCGCACGGGCACGGCGGCAGGAGGCGGTGGCCGATCCGGAGGTTGACGGCGTCCTGTTCGTCCAGCTTGACGGTGTCCCCTTCCCGGTGCTGCAGTGGGCGGTCCAGTCCGGGGCGGTACCGAATATCCGGCGGTGGCTGACATCGGGGGAGTACCTGTTCCGGGAATGGACCCCCCAGCTCCCGTGCACCACGCCCGCCAGCCAGCTGGGCATCCTGCACGGCACCGTCGAGGGGATCCCCGCCTTCCGGTGGTACGACCGTGAGCTCAACCGGGTCCTGGTGGCCAACCGTCCTGCCGACGCCCGGGTGATCGAGGAGCGGCACAGCACCGGCCAAGGCCTGCTCTGCGATGACGGCGTCTCCATCTCAAACCTGTTTACCGGTGACGCGCCCCGATCACTCCTGACAATGAGCCGGGTGGAGGTCAGGCGCGGCTCCACCCAAACCCGTCGTGCGTTTGCCTGGTTCTTCGCCTCGCCCAACGGGTTCATGCGCAGCCTTACCCGGACCACGGGGGAGATCCTCAAGGAGCGTTGGCAGGCCCGGCGACAGGTCAAACGCGACTTCGACCCGCGAGTGCACCGGGACTGGACCTTCGCTCTGCTGCGGGCAGTCACCAACGGCCTCCTGCGTGATCTGAACACGTCCTTGGTGGCAGAGGAGCTGCGCCGCGGCACGAAGAGCATCTATGTCGACTACGTTGACTACGACGAGATCGCCCACCACGCCGGCGTGTTCCGGCCCGAATCGCTCGCCGCCCTGGACGGCTTGGATCGCACCCTGGGGTCCTTGGCCCGGCTCGCGGAATCCGCTCCCCGCCGCTATCGGCTGGTGGTGCTCTCGGACCACGGCCAGTCCCAGGGAACCCCGTTCGCCGACCGATACGGCCAGACACTCGGCGATCTGTGCGCGGAACTCATCGACGACCACGTCCAGAACGTGGACGCTGCCGTCGAGGGGCTCGGACGTGCGGACTCCATCGCCGGCGACATCGCAGCCGGTGGAGTGGCCGGGAAACTCGCTGCCCGTGCCGACCGGGCGTTGACCGAAGCACAGCAGACGCCGGCACGGCAGACTCCCGGCCCTGGCGGGGCCCCCGAGGATCCGGTTGTAGTGCTGGGCTCGGGCAACCTCGGCCTGGTCTACGTGCGTGGTGACCGGCGCTGGACTCTTCAAGGCCTCGACAGGCGGTGGCCCGCCCTGGTCCCCGGACTGGCAGGACATGCTGGCGTCGGGTTCGTCGCCGGCATCGATGACCACGGCCAAGCATGGGCGATCGGGAGCGGCGGGCGCATCAACATCACCAGCGGCGCGGTGGAGGGCGCCGACCCGTTGGCCAACTTCGGGTCCCACGCGGCGCGGATGCTAGGACGTGCGCTGATGCACCCCGAGGCACCGGATCTCTACGTCAACAGCACGGTTGATCCGCTGACCGGCGACGTCGCTGCGTTCGAAGGCCTCGTCGGATCTCATGGAGGACTGGGCGGGTGGCAGGATCGCGCTCTGCTCCTTGGCCCGGCCGAATTCATGGCGGGATTGCCCGAGCGGATAGAGGGTGCCGGTGAACTCCACCGGCTGCTGGTGGCCATGCTCGAGTCCGGCGGCCAGCGCGCCACGACGGCGTTCCGCGGCTGAGCGAGTCCAGGGCGGGTGTGGATCCTGACAGCCGGCTCACGATGGCACCACCCATGACTGGCCGGGTGCCAGGATCACTGCCGTGCAGCCGGGAGCCTGCTGCGCGACGGCATCAGCGAACCGGCGGCCGGGCTGCTCGAGCCAGCCCCGGGCAAAGTGCGTGATCAACGGAGGGTGCAAGGTTCCCCAGTGCACCGGCAGGCCGAACCGGGCGCCGCACATCGCCACCGCCTCAGCGGCGCTCTCCGGAGACAGGTGACCAGCCGAGAGCCGCGGTCCCCACCCCCAGACCGGGACCAGGGCGACATCGATGGGGCCGCCCGCCATGGCGGGGAGCGCTGCCATCTCCGGATACAGCCCCGTGTCACCGGCGATCCAGACGATGCCCGATGGCCCCCGGACCAGCTGGCCGTTGGCGTCGTTAGGGCGGTGCGGCATGGGGCGGCTGCGGTGCTCCGCCGGCACCTGGCGAATCTGGACCCCGCTGCCGGCCGGGACGGTTGGCGAAGTCCAGCCGTCCCCGAGGGGAACAGTGTGCGCCAGGTTCCGGCGACTTAACCAGTCGACGTTCGCCGGAGCGCTCATGAGCGCCGCTCCGCGCAGCATCCGGAGGGAGCGCAACTCGGCGTGGTCGTGATGGAGGTGGGAGAGGAGCACCACGTCCGGCCGGCGCCACAATGCCGGGTCCGGCCGCGGTGCCAGGCGCCGCAACAGCCCGGCATGTGGACGAAGCAGCGGATCGGTCAGGACCCGAACCCCGTCGATATCCAGAACCACTGACGAGTGACCCAGCCAGGTGATTCTCATGCCGGGCGCGGCCCGCGTGTCACGTCACGTCAGCTCAGGCCAGGGCCTTTGCCTTGAGGGATTCAAACTCGGTCGCACTGATGGCTCCGGAATCCAGCAGCGCCTTGGCGTCCGCGATCTGCGCGGCCGGAGTGGCCGCCGTGCCAGCGGCTTGCTTGATGTACTCCTGCTGGGCAGCCTGTTGCTGGGCCACTCGGGCCATCTGGCGTTCGGCCATGCTGCGCCCCCGGGCGATCAGGTAGATAAGGGCGCCGAGCCAGGGCAGGAAGATCATTAATATTGCCCACCCGGCCTTGGCCCAGCCGCTGAGCGAGTGGTCGCCGAACATGTCAAACAAGCAGCGGAAATACACCGTCAGCGCGGCGATCCAGATGAAGAACCAGAAACTCCACAGCAGAATGTCCCAGAAGCTAGTGGTGCCCATCGATACTCCTCCCATCGTGTCCGCCGGTGCCGGGCCCAGCGCCTCTCGCACGAGACGGCCGGTCCGGCGGAACATCTTGAGGTCCTGATGCGGACCTTAATGGTCAGCCTGCCCGGACTCCCTACGCAACGCATCCCCCGGGAAGGATGAGGTGTCACCGCAGGTCACGGTTTGGAGAGTAATAGCGACTGCCTTCCGGGCACCGGTGGTGGCTTGGAATCAGTGCGCCGGCTGTGGCTTAGAAGGAGTGTTCGGGGCCGGGGAAGTGGCCGGAGCGGACGTCGTCGCCGTAGGCTTTGGCGGCGTTGGTGAGCGAGGTCCGCAGGTCCGCGTACTGCTTGACGAATTTGGCCATCTTTCCGCCGCGCAGTCCCGCCATGTCCTGCCATACCAGGACTTGCCCGGTGGTGGCGCTGCCGGCGCCGATGCCGACCGTGGGGACGTCGACGGCGGCATCCACGGCGGCCGCCGTGGCGGCGGGGACCATTTCCATCAGCACGCAGAACGCGCCGGCGTCGGCCAGGGCGACGGCGTCCTCGATCAGCCGCTGGGCGTCATCGCCGCGGCCCTGGACCCGGTAGCCGCCGAGGGCGTGCTCGCTCTGCGGGGTGAAGCCGATGTGTGCCATGACCGGGATGCCGGCCTGGACCATGGCGCGGACGGTCTCGGCGTAGAACTTTCCGCCTTCGATCTTGACGGCGTGGGCCAGGCCCTCCTTGAGGAACCGCACGCCGGTGGCGACGGCCTGCTGGGCGGAGACCTCGTAGCTGCCGAAGGGCAGGTCCGCGACCACCAGGGCGCGGCGCGCGGAGCGGGCGACGGCCCGGCAGAGGGGAAGGAGCTCGTCCACCGTGACGGGGAGGCTGGTCTCGTTGCCGAAGACGTTGTTGGAGGCCGAATCGCCCACCAGCAGGACCTCGATGCCGGCCTGGTCAAAGATCTCGGCCGTGTACTGGTCGTAGGCGGTGAGCATGGCGAAGTGCTCGCCGCTGACCTTGGCCTGGTGGAGATGATGGGTGCGGATCCTGGCCGCCGGTTTCCGGGCCGCCTCCGCACTCCCTGCACTGTTCCCTGCACTGTTCCCGGCACTGTCCCCGGTGCCGGCGGCCGGGGAAGCCGCCGGGCCGCTGCCGTAGGGGGCCGCAAGTTCGGCGGGCGTGCTGGAATCGGAGCTGTTGCTGGTGGCCATGCCACGAGCGTAATGCGACACGGGGTGCCGCAGCTACCGGGAGAGCGGCCGACGCCGGTGAATCACGTCACACGCGCCACTCCCTTGGCCGCCCGACGCCGCCGAAGGAGCACCAAAACGTCCGACTTTGTGTTAACGGTGTGTTACGCGGAGCTCCGGCTTCAGCAATCGGTGCCAATGATTAGTAAAGTGAACCGTGAGCAGCCGCGGGGCCCATGAAAGGCGGGCCTGGGGCACGGATGGAAGAACCGGAAAGAGGCCAGTATGGACCGCCAGCAAGAGTTTGTCCTGCGGACGATCGAAGAGCGCGATGTGCGGTTTGTGCGCCTGTGGTTCACCGACGTCGTGGGATCGCTCAAGTCCGTGGCTCTTGCCCCGGCCGAGGTGGAGGGCGCCTTCGAAGAAGGACTCGGCTTCGACGGATCCTCGATCGAGGGCCTGGCCCGTGTCTTTGAATCCGACATGCTCGCACAGCCGGATCCGGCCACCTTCCAGATCCTGCCGTGGCGCGGCGAGACCGAGGCGACCTCGCGGATGTTCTGCGACATCCTCACGCCCGATGGCGAACCCTCCGCTGCGGATCCGCGCAACGTCCTCAAGCGCACTCTGGCCAAAGCCGCGGACATGGGCTTCACCTGCTACACCCACCCCGAGATCGAGTTCTACCTGCTCAAGTCCCAGGAGCCGGGTCCTGACGGATCGCCCGTCCCCGTGGACGAGGGCGGCTACTTCGACCATGTCCCGGGCGGCGTGGCCCAGGACTTCCGCCGGACCGCCGTGACCATGCTCGAATCGGTGGGCATTTCCGTGGAGTTCAGCCACCACGAGGCCGGCCCGGGCCAGAACGAGATCGACCTGCGCTACGCCGACGCACTGCAGACCGCGGACAACATCATGACGTTCCGGACCGTGATCAAGGAAGTCGCGCTGCAGCAGGGCACCTACGCCACCTTTATGCCCAAACCCTTCACGGCCCACCCGGGATCCGGCATGCACACGCACTTCTCGCTGTTTGAAGGAGACACCAACGCCTTCTACGAGGCCGGTTCAGAGTTCCAGCTCTCCGAGACCGCGCGGCAGTTCATTGCCGGAATCCTCAAGCACGCGCCGGAATTCACGGCCGTCACCAACCAGTTCGTAAACTCCTACAAGCGGCTCTGGGGCGGCGGAGAAGCGCCAAGCTACCTGAGCTGGGGGCACAACAACCGCTCCGCGCTGGTCCGCGTCCCGCTGTACAAGCCCGGCAAGGGCCAGTCCGCGCGGATCGAATACCGCGGCATCGACTCCGCTGCCAACCCCTACCTGGCGTACGCCGTGCTCCTGGGCGCCGGACTCAAGGGCATCGAGGAAGGCTACCAGCTCCCCGCGGCGGCGGAAGACGACATCTGGTCGCTGAGCTCGGCCGAACGCCGCGCCATGGGACACGACCCGCTGCCGGCGAGCCTGCACGACGCCATCCGGACCATGGAGGATTCCGAACTCATGCCGCAGATCCTCGGCGAACAGGTGTTCGAGCACTTCCTGCGCAACAAGCGTGCAGAATGGCAGGACTACCGCCTCCAGGTGACGCCCTACGAACTGCAGCGCAACCTCGGCATTCTGTAGGCGAGCCCGGTGAGCCTGGCACGACGCCTCATTGCCGCCGGATTCAGCGATCTTGATAAAGGCGAACGGTTCCTGGCCGCCCGGGAACTGGAGGGGCTCGATCAGGATGCCCTCTTTGCCGGGCTGCAGCTGGCGGCAAACCCGGACACGGCGCTGCAGTCCCTGGTCCGGCTGATCGAGAAGCACCCGGAGCTGCGCAAGCTCGCCGTCGCGGACCCGGAAATCAGCGAACCGCTGTACCGGGTCCTGGGCGCTTCCGAGGCGCTCGGCGAATTCCTCATCCGCCACCCCGAACACCTCGACGCGTTCGAGGTCCGCGCCAGCCCGGAACCCCTGGCCGCGGATGCCGTGGTCTTGCGCGACCGGCTGCTGCAGTCGGTGCGGGCCGATCCGAAGTCTGCCCGGCCGGTGGCTGCCCTCAGCGGGCAAGAAGCCTATGCCGCCCTGCGGACCGCCTACCGGCGCGGACTTGTTGAACTCGCCATCAAGGACCTTTGTGCCGCCGATCCGCTGGATTTCATGCCGGCTGCCGGCGCGGAACTGGCGGACCTCGCCGGCGCCGCCATCGAGGCGGCCCTCGCCGTGTCCCGGGCCGAAGCGGCGCAGAAGTTCGACGCCGCGGAGGTTGCCGACGTCGGGCTCGCGGTGATCGGCATGGGCAAGTGCGGCGCGCGCGAACTGAACTACATTTCCGACGTCGACGTCATCTACGTGATCGATTCCGGCACGCTGGAGGATGTCCGGGCCACCACGATCGGCACGGCCCTCGCCTCGGGGATCTCGCGGGCGATCATGTCGACGAGCCGCGAACCCGGCCTGTGGGAGGTGGATGCGAACCTGCGGCCCGAGGGAAAATCCGGGCCGCTGGTCCGGACCCTGGCCTCGCACGAGAGCTACTACGCCCGGTGGGCCGAGAGCTGGGAATTCCAGGCCCTCCTGAAGGCCCGGACCATCGCCGGCGACACCGCCCTCGGAGAGCGCTACGAGGCCGCCGTGTCGCCGCTGATCTGGTCCTCGGCCGGCCGGGAAGGCTTCGTCGAATCCGTCCGCGCCATGCGCCGCCGCGTCACGGAGCACATTCCGGCCGATGAGGAGCAGCGGCAGATCAAGCTGGGACGCGGGGGACTGCGCGACGTCGAATTCACCGTCCAGCTGCTGCAGCTCGTGCACGGCAAGTCCGATGAATCGCTGCGCTGCCGGGACACCACGTCGGTCATTACCGCGCTGTCGGCAGGCGGGTACATCGGCCGCTCGGACGCCGCGGAGTTCGACCGTGACTACCGCTACCTGCGGCTGCTCGAGCACCGGATCCAGCTCTTCCAGCTGCGCCGGACGCACCTGATGCCGGTGAACGAAGCGTCGCTGCGCTCCCTGGCCAAGGCCGTCCTGGGCCCGTTCTCCACCGAGCGGCCCAAGCCGGACGCCCTGGTGGCGGCCTGGCGCAAGACCAAGCGCTCCGTCCGCGAACTCCACGAACGCATCTTCTACCGCCCGCTGCTGAACACCGTCGCCACCCTGAGCAGCGAAGAGGCGCGCCTGACGCCGGAAGCCGCGCAAGGCCGCCTCGCCGCCCTCGGCTACCTCGACCCCCGCGGCGCCATGCGCCACATCGAGGCCCTCACCGCCGGCGTCAGCCGCCGCGCCGCGCTCCAACGCCAGCTCCTGCCGATCCTGCTGGACTGGCTCGCCGACGGTGTGGACCCCGACGCCGGGCTGCTCGCCTTCCGGCGGGTCAGCGAGGCCCTCGGCACGACGCACTGGTACCTGGGCATGCTGAGGGATTCGACGGCGGCGGCCGAGCGGCTGTGCCACGTGCTCGCCAACTCCCGGCTGATCGCGGACCTGCTGGAGGTGTCGCCCGAGTCCGTGGCATGGCTCGGCACGGACAAGGAACTGGTGCCGCTCAGCTTCGAATCCCAATGGCTCGAGATCACGTCGAAGATGTCGCGGCACGCGGACCCCGAGAGCGCCATGCGGCTGATCCGGCTGATCCGGCGCCGGGAGATCCTCCGGATCGCCATTGCGGACAGCGCCGGGCTGCTGGACCAGGACCAGGTGGGGGAAGCCCTGGCCGACACGGACCGGGCAGCCGTCCTGGGGGCGCTGCGCGTGGCGGAGACGATCATCACCGCCGAGGAACCGCTCAAGACGCACGTGCTGGTGGTCGCGATGGGCCGGCAGGGCGGCCGGGAGATCGGCTACGGCTCCGACGCCGACGTCATGTACGTCCACCGCGGACTCCCCGGCGTGCCGGACGAGGAAGCGCAGGCTCAGGCCCTGCAGATCGTGGCTAAGCTCTCCAGCCTGCTGACCCAGCCGCTCAAGCCGGCGATCCTGGCAGAACGGGTGCTGTCGGTGGACGCCGACCTGCGCCCCGAGGGCAAAAGCGGACCCATGGTGCGGTCCCTGGAGTCCTTCGCCGAGTACTACCGCCGGTGGTCCCTCGTCTGGGAGGCCCAGGCGCTGCTGCGGGCGCGCCCGATGGCAGGTGACGACGCCCTGGCGGAGGACTTCATGGCCCTGATCGATCCGATCCGGTACCCGGAGGCACTCTCCGACCAGGACGTGCGCGAGGTCCGGCGGGTCAAGGCCAGGGTGGAGTCGGAGCGCCTGCCGCGCGGCGCCGATCCCGCCAGGCACCTGAAGCTCGGCCGCGGAGGCCTGAGCGACGTCGAATGGCTGGCCCAGCTCCTCCAGCTCCGGCACGCCGGCAAGCACCCGGAGCTGCGGACCACATCCACCGTGGAGGCCCTTGAGGCGGCCGCCGCACTGGACCTGATTGACGCCGGGGACGCGGTGATCCTGCTCCGGGCCTGGCGGCTGGCGAGCCGGATCCGCTCGGCCAACGTCATCTGGACCGGCCGGCTTTCGGACCTGCTGCCCTCCTCCCGCCGCGACCTTGAAGCCGTGGCCCGCTGGTGCGGGTACGGGCAGGGAAACGCCGCGGCGCTGGAAGAGGACTACCTGCGGCTGAGCCGGCGCGCCCGCGCCGTCTTCGAGCGGGTCTTCTACGGCCAGTGACGCCGCCGGGCCGCCGGTGGACGGCTACTGTCGCGCCCCCTTGCTGACACGATGGCCCTGCGGTGCTACCTTGGGCGGATGGCCAGGCAACTGTTTGTGAACCTCCCCGTCCGGAATCTCGATAGGACCGTTGAGTTCTTCACCGCGCTGGGGTTCTCCTTCAACCCGGATTTCACCGACGAGAACGCGACCTGCATGATCGTCAATGACGGCGCTTACGTGATGCTGCTCGTCGAGTCCTACTTCAAGACCTTCACCGCCAAGTCCGTTGCCCCCACCGCGGACGGCGCCGAGGTCATCATGTCCTTCTCGCTTGAGAGCCGTGAAGCCGTGGATGAGGCCATCCGCACGGCGCTGACCTCCGGGGGCAGGGCATCGGAGGAGGCCCAGGACTACGGCTTCATGTACACCCACAGCTTCCAGGACCCGGACGGCCACCTCTGGGAAGTCTTCTGGATGGATCCTGCAGGCCCGCCCAAGGACGCGGCGCTCTAACCCGGTTCCTCACGCCGGCAGGCGACGCCGGCGCAGGTACGCTGTCTACATGTCTGGACAAGTTTGGCTGCTGCCCCTGAAAAACCTCGACGATGACGCCCGCGCCATCAAACTGGGGGAGATTGCGCTGCTGGAGCTGGGCGAGGGGCAGCAGAAGTTCGTTGGCGAGCCGCTGCGGATGATGCTCATCGCGCTGGAAGAGGACTCCCGCCACCCGTTTGCCGTGGACTCCGACGGCACCGCGGTGGGAGTCCTGACGCTCCAGTCCGGGGCGGCCACCCTGGCCGGCTGGCCCGACGACGACTCCGCCTGGCTCCTCCGGGGCTTCCTGATCGACCGGCGGCAGCAGGGCAAAGGCCTGGGCACCCTCGCCGCGGACGCCGCAGTGCGGGAGGCTGCCAAACTGACGGCCGGCTTCGGCAGCGGCCAGACCGGCGTCGTACTCTCCGTTAACGAACTGAACCCCGGCGGGCGCGCCGCTTACCGAAAGGCCGGATTCGAGGACCGCGGCCGCTACGACGGCGGCGACGCCGGTCCGCAGCGCATCATGTACCGGGCGTTCTGATATCCGGGAGCCCTGAGCCCTGAGCCCTGAGCCCTTAGCTTCGGGGCACCGGACAGCTCGAGGATCCGGGTGATCCGTCGTCAATTTTCGTTGACGGCACCCTCTGGCGTCAACTAGGGTTGACGCCAGGAGGTGTGGCATGAAAACACTGATTGGCTCAATGGACGGCAAAGGCCCGGCCGAGGCGCTCTACGCCGTGGCGGAGCTCCACAAGGAACTGGCGCGCACTGAAACAGAGGTGGTGCTGCGCGCCCGGCAGGCCGGTCTCTCGTGGGAGGCAATCGCGGTGTGCCTGGGCGTCAGCAAGCAGGCCGTGCACAAGAAGTACGGTAAGCGCTGAGGCGGCGTGGCTGGGCCATAACAGAAAGGCCGGCCCCGGAGAGATCTCCGTGGCCGGCCTTTCTGTTTCGGAACCTTGCGGGGTTCCGGCGGGCTAAACCGTGCTTATCCGCGTGGTCTGGCTAGACGCCGTAGTAGAGCTCGAACTCGTACGGGTTCGGGCGCAGTGACAGCGGGCGGATCTCGTTCTCGTACTTGTACTCGATCCAGGTGTCGATCAGGTCCTGGGTGAAGACGCCGCCGGCCTGCAGGAACTCGTTGTCCTCGGCCAGTGCCTCCAGGGCTTCCTCGAGGGTGCCCGGAGCCTTGGGGATGTCCTTGGCTTCTTCGGCGGGGAGCTCGTAGAGGTCCTTGTCGATCGGAGCCGGGGGTTCGATCCGGTTGCGGATGCCGTCAATGCCGGCCATCAGCTGGGCAGCGAACGCCAGGTACGGGTTGGAAGAGGGGTCCGGAGCGCGGAACTCGATGCGCTTGGCCTTCGGGTTGGAGCCCGTGATCGGGATACGGATACCGGCGGAGCGGTTGCCCTGCGAGTAGACCATGTTGACCGGAGCTTCGAAGCCCTTGACCAGGCGGCGGTAGGAGTTCACCGTCGGGTTGGTGAAGGCGAGGACTGCCGAGGAGTGCTTCAGCAGGCCGCCGATGTACCAGCGGGCGGTGTCAGACAGGCCGGCGTAGCCCTTCTCGTCGTAAAACAGCGGCTCGCCACCGGTCCACAGCGACTGGTGGCAGTGCATGCCCGAGCCGTTGTCACCGAAGACCGGCTTCGGCATGAAGGTCACCGACTTGCCCCAGGCGTCGGCGGTGTTCTTGATGACGTACTTGAACTTCTGCAGGTCGTCAGCCGCGTGGGTCAGGGTGGTGAACTTGTAGTTGATCTCAGCCTGGCCGGCGGAGCCGACTTCATGGTGGCTGCGCTCGACCTCGAGGCCGGCCTCGTCCAGGGCGACACACATGGCGTCGCGCAGGTCGGCCTGCTTGTCGGTGGGGGAGACGGGGAAGTAACCGCCCTTGACGGGGGTCTTGTAGCCGAGGTTTCCGCCCTCTTCCTCACGGCCGGTGTTCCAGTGCGCTTCTTCGGAGTCGATCTTGTAGAAGCTGCCCTGCGGGGAGGACTGGTACTGGACGTTGTCGAAGACGAAGAATTCGGCTTCCGGGGCGAAGAACGCGGTGTCGGCGATGCCGGTGGAGGCGAGGTAGGCTTCGGCCTTCTCGGCTACGCCGCGGGGGTCGCGGTGGTAGGGATCGCCGGTGCGGGGGTTCACGATCGAGAAGTTCAACGCAAGGGTCTTCTCCATGCGGAACGTGTCGATGAATGCAGTGGTGACGTCCGGGATGAGCTGCATGTCAGACTCGGCGATGCCCTGGAAGCCGCGGATCGAAGATCCGTCGAAGAGCTGGCCATTGACGAAGAAGTCGGCGTCAACGCTCTTGGCGGGCACGTTGAAGTGCTGCTGAACGCCAGGAAGATCGGTGAAGCGGATATCGACGAATTTGATGTCTTCGTCCTTGATGAACTTGAGGACTTCGTCCGCAGTCTTGAACATTATGCTCCTTACGCATATGAAAGATCTGGCCGTCAGGCACATTGGTCCAGGGCAGTCCAACAGCGGGAAGGCAAAAAGCATCCCCGCTCCTGAGCCGCTAGCAACTGTTACCACTCTAAGGACACGGGATTTCCTTGCAGTGTCCGTATTGTTTCGGGGAGGTTACAGAATGCCCTGACACGTAAACGCTAGTCGCTGTCCACAGTGTGACCTATCCGGTCCCACAGTGTGACACAGGGGCGCCCACAGTGTGGACGGGCGGGAGCCGATAAGCTGGGAGGGTGGTAGATCGCAAAGACATCGGTTCATGGCTCAGCGGGCCGGACACATCCGGCATTTCCAGGTACCCCGGGGAGCGGCTCGGCCTGCCGGAGGCCGGGCCCGGATCGATCGCCCGCGCAGGACGCCGGATCCTGGCGATCTGCGTCGATTGGGCGATCGCATTGTTGATCAGCAACTTCGCCTTCGCCGGCGATTCATGGGCCACGCTGGCCGTGTTTGCCATCGAGCAGGTCCTGCTGATCGGCACCCTGGGCTACAGCATCGGCCACCGGATCGTGGGCATCCACGTGGTCCGGCTGGGCGGCGGCCCTGCGGGTCCGCTCGCGGCCCTGGTGCGGACCCTGCTGCTCTGCCTGGTCATTCCCGCCGTCATCTTCGATCCGGACCAGCGCGGCCTCCATGACAAGGCCATGAACACCGTGCTCCTCCGGATGTAACCCCTGCCCGTGTCCGACGGCGCAGCGATGATGCCAGGGCGCGGCGGTCCCCCGTCCGTTTGCCTCGAACGGCCGGTCAACCTCCCCGCACAGCGGCCATATGCGTCAGATGGGCGCAGTGATGGTGCCAGGGCGGCGCGTTCCCTCGTCTGTTGGCCACGGATGGCCGGTAGACCTCGACGATCGGCGGCGGGTCGCCACGAACGGCCGCTAATCTCCCCGCATAGCGGCCATATGCGTCAGATGGGCGCAGTGATGATGCCAGGGCACAGAACCCGAGTTGCGGGGCGGAGCTAGACCCCCGCCGTCTCCTGAGCCGTCGTCCGTGAAGCCGCTGCGGCGGAGGCATTGAGGTGGCCGCGGCGCCCGGCCCAGCGCTCAAACCAGACCGTCGCGAAAGGACAGACGGCCGAGAGCCCTGAGAGCAGGGCAACCCGGAACGGCCAGCGCAGCATCGCCCACAGGCTCAACGCCGCAATCGCGTAGCCGATGAAGAACGCTCCGTGGATCGGACCGGCGATCTCCACTCCGACTTCGGTGGTCCGGGTGACCCATTTGAGCACCATGCCGAGCAGGAGCGCGGCCCAGCTGAACGCTTCGGCGATCGCCAGCCCCCGGAAAACGCGGATCATGGTGGCGGTCGAGGGAAATTTCATGCTGGTCTCCTGAATTTTTTGCGTCCGTGGGGTCCGAGGGGTCCGTGTCGTCCGTGCTGCCGGCGGCTGTGGTACTGGTGTCTGTGGTGCTGGTGTCTGAGTTCCAGGCGGCCGCGCCGGCCGACGTCGGGCGGTAAAAGAAACGCCCCGGCTGGCGGCCTGATGTGGCCGTGAACCGGGGCGATTCCGTACTGCGGGCGATTCTTTGCTGCTTGCGCTTTGCTGCGTTAGGGCGGTGCCCCCGGCAGGGCCTAGCGTCCGCGGGTGGGGCGGGCCTTGTAGGGATCGATGCCCTTCGGAATCGGCAGGCGGCCGCCGAGCGAGGAAATGCGCTTGGACACGGCGCTGACCTCGGTCTTGGTCAGTTCGCCCTTGAGCTTGTTCATCTTCTTGGCGAGCTGGCTGAGCGGCACCTGGCCCTCGCCGCGGCCGCTCTCGATCACGTGGATGGTGACGTTGGGCAGGATGCGTGCCAGCCGCTTGCGTTCGGCGTCAACCAGCGGCTTGACCCGGTTGCTGGGACCTTCGCTGACAAGCACGACGCCCGGACGGCCGATGGCGCGGAACACCGCGTCCTGCGTGCGGGGGTTGACGGCAACGGGCTGGTCCTCGGTGATCCAGCCGCGCTTCAACGTGCCCAGGGCGGCACCTGAGGCGCCCGGCTGGCCCTCGATCTGCGCGAACGCGGCGCGCTCGGCGCGGCGCGACAGGATGAGGGTGGCGGCAATGGCGCCCAGGGCGATGCCGATGATCAGGCCGGTGACCCAGTTTTCGAGCAGGAAGCCGACCAGGAGGCTGACGGCGACAACGCCCAGGAACGCCAGCAACATGAGCCACGGAACCATGGGGTCATGGCGGCGCGTCATCTGGAAGACCTCGCCGATCTGCTTCAGCCGGCTGGGCTTCTTGGCCTTTGCTTCCTTGGGCTTGCGGGAGAAAAGACCGCGCTTCGGAGCATCGGAAGCCGGGCTGGAGTTGCTGGAATCAGGGGAATTCGCCATAGTGCCTTAATTCTACGTGATTGACGGCTAAGGGCCGGACGCCGGAATGATCCGGTGCCGGCCCCTAGGTGGACGGGTGTTACAGCAGGGTTCAGGAATGCGCCGCGAGCAGCGAGCTGGCTTCCTGGCGGGTGCTGCCCGAGCTTTCGATGTGGGCGAGCTCGGCCGGGATTTCCCAGCCCTTCTTGCGCATCGCGGTGGCCCAGAGCCGGCCGGCGCGGTACGAGGAACGCACCAGGGGGCCGGACATGACGCCCAGGAAGCCAATCTCGTCGGCTTCCTGCTGCAGGTCGACGAATTCCTGCGGCTTGACCCAGCGGTCCACCGGGAGGTGGCGCTCGGAGGGACGGAGGTACTGGGTGATGGTGATCAGGTCGCAGCCGGCCTCGTGGAGGTCGCGCAGGGCCTCGGAAATCTCCTCGCGGGTCTCGCCCATGCCGAGGATCAGGTTGGACTTCGTCACCATGCCGAGCTTGCGGCCCTGAGTGATGACGTCCAGGGAACGCTCGTAGCGGAAGGCCGGACGGATCCGCTTGAAGATCCGGGGCACGGTTTCCACGTTGTGGGCGAAGACCTCGGGCTTGGAGTCGCAGATGGCCTCGATGTGCTCGGGCTTGCCGGAGAAGTCGGGGATCAGCAGTTCGACGCCGGTGCCCGGGTTCAGTTCGTGGATCTTGCGGACCGTCTCGGCGTACAGCCAGACGCCCTCGTCGGCGAGGTCGTCGCGGGCCACGCCGGTCACGGTGGCGTAGCGCAGCTGCATGGACTGCACCGAGCGCGCCACCTTGGTGGGCTCGAACATGTCAACGGGTGAGGGCTTGCCGGTGTCGATCTGGCAGAAGTCGCAGCGTCGCGTGCATTCGGAGCCGCCGATCAGGAAGGTGGCCTCCTTGTCTTCCCAGCATTCAAAGATGTTGGGGCAGCCGGCCTCTTCACACACCGTGTGGAGGCCTTCTTTTTTGACGAGGTTCTTGAGCTGGACGAACTCGGGGCCCATCTGGACCTTGGCCTTGATCCATTCCGGCTTACGTTCCACCGGTGTGGCCGCGTTTCGCTGCTCAATGCGCAGCATCTTCCGGCCTTCTGGTGCCAGTGTCACAGTAGAGCTCCTTCTGGGGTTGCAACTAGGGCTTCTTCATTGTTGCGCAGTTCTTCGGTGATCCGCGACACGAGGTCTGCCGGGGTGACGTCCCTGCCGAGTTCCTGGGCGATCGTGGTGACTCCGGCGTCAGTGATACCGCAGGCGATGATCTGGGCGTACGGGGCGAGATCGTTGTTGCAGTTGATGGCGAATCCGTGCATCGTGACGCCGTCGTGGACGCGGATGCCGATGGCTGCGATCTTGCGGGCCGGCCCCTTCTCGTCCTGCTCGATCCAGACGCCGGCGCGGCCCTTGATGCGGACGGCTTCGATGCCGTAGTCCGCGAGGACGGCAATGATCACGGCCTCCAGGCGCTCCACGTAATCGCGGATGCCGGCCTTGTTCTTCAGCTTGATGATGGGGTAGCCCACGAGCTGGCCGGGGCCGTGCCACGTGAGTTTGCCGCCGCGGTCCACCGCGACAACGGGGGTTCCGTCAAAGGGCCGTTCGTGGTCTTCGGTGCGCTTGCCGGCGGTATAGACGGCGGAGTGTTCGAGCAGTAGTACAGTGCTGGGTGCCGTGCCCGCGAGGACTTTTTCGTGCAGTTCGCGCTGGAGGTCCCAGCCGCGGGTGTAGTCGATGAAGTCCGGGGCAAGACCCAGCTGTTTGAACTCAAGAGTCATGGCATCAAGCTTAGACCCCGCCGCACCGCCTGCCCGTCGGTGTGCTTAAGCTCTCACAGCCCTGCCGGGTCGTGGGAGGTCCCGCGCCGGGCTGTCTGTGGATAACTTCTGCACGATTCCGCGCGATCGGCTATCTCTTGGGTATGGATGTTGTCCGTGATTCAGGCAGTGCCGCCCCGGAGGTTCCCGGTTACGACGTCGGACGCCTGCTGGGGCGCGGCGGCACGGCCGCCGTCTGGCTGGTCACCGAACAGTCGACGCGCCGCGACTATGCCCTCAAATGCTTCGACCCCGGCGGTGAGACAACGGAGGAAGGCGGCGGGGCCCGGGCCCGGGAAGCCGAAGAGGCAGTGCGGCGGGAGGTCCGTATCCTGTCGGCGCTGGACCACGACCACCTGCTCAGGGCCCACGCCGTGCTGCGCCTTCGCGGTCCGTGGTCCGGGCCCGATTCCGGCGACGCCCTGGCGCTGCTGCTGGACTATGCGCCCGGCGGATCAGTCGCTGAGCTCGTGGCGGGTCGGGGCCGGCTTGGCGCGGGCGAAACGGTAACGGTCCTGACGCCGATTGCGCAGGCGCTTGAGTACCTGCACTCGCAGGGCTTCACCCACGGCGATGTTTCTCCGGGCAATGTGCTGTTCACGGCGCACGGGAAGCCGCTGCTCGCCGATGCGGGTCTGGCCCGGATGGTGGCCGACGTCGGATCCGCCGGCGTCGCCGGGACCCAGGGCTTTTCCGATCCGGCCCCGGTGGATGCTGTCCGGGCGGGCCTCCAACCGGAGCGCGATGTCTATTCGCTGGCGGCCGTCGGCTGGTATTGCCTGACGGGCCAGCCGCCGGGTCCGGGCGTCCGGCGTCCGCCGCTGCCGCTGCTCGTACCCGGCGTGCCGGCTGCGCTGGCCGCCGCGCTGGAGGCCGGACTCGACGAGGAACGGCGCCGGCGGCCCTCGGCCGCGGAACTGGCCGCCGCTGTCTACCGCAGCGCTGCGGCGGAGCCCGTGGATCTGTCCGTCACGGCCCATCCGAGCGTGGTTCCGCAGTTGCTGACCCGGCGGGCGGTGCCCCGCACCGCCCGGGAGCGCCGGGCCTAAAGTCTCCGCCGGCGCCGCCCGTGGTTCCGCCGGTGGCGCCGCCCGCCCGGGGGGAGCAGCGGGGTTCCGGCAAACGGTGCCGCCAGTCCTGCCGCCTCTGCCGGCAACGGGGCGCCGCCCGGCAGCATTGACCGCGCATCCGGGACCGCCCAGGCCGGGCCGGCCGCCTTGGCCGGGAGGCGGTCTCCCGCAGCGCTTCCGGGGGCGCATTCCAGGCCCTCCTCGGCCGCGACCGCGAGGCACGCTGTCAGCGGGGGCACGGCGAGGCACTCCGCCGCCGGCACCGGTCCCGGCTCCGGTCCTGAATCCGGCCCGGATCGAGCCGTCGACAGCCCGACTGCCGGCGCGCGGGATGGCGCGCGCGTCGCCGGGTCCGGCGCCGGGCACGACGCACGGGGTCAGACCGCGCCCGGCATTCGGCGTGGCACCCGGCGAGGTGGCCTGCGCGGTGGCCGGCGAGGTGCCCCGGCCGGGGGCCGCCGTCGTGGTTGTCGGAAAGCCCGGGCCGGGTGGGCCGTTGCGGTCGCTGTGCTCGCAGGCCTCGGCGGGATCTGGCTGTTTGGGGGAGGCAGCATCCCGGATCTGCTCGCTGCCTCTCATCCGTCCGCCGCAAGGCCGGGCGCTGCCGGCGCCAAAGCGGCCGATGCCGACCGCTCCGATGCACACGGCTCAGATGCACACGGCTCAGGCGCGGACAAGTCATCGCGCGGCGAGGGGACTGCCGGGGCGCCGGTGCCGGAGGCCATCCCCAACGAGCTCAGGGACCTGTTGGGATCAAACGACCCCGGAGAAGCGGTCCGCGGACTTGCTGCGTTGCGTTCGCTGGCGTTCCGCTCCGGGAATTTGCGGCTGCTGGAGGAAGTGAACGTCCCGGCGTCGGATGCCGCGGCCGCGGACACCAGGATCGCCGCCCGGCTGGCAGCGGCCGGACACATCCTGTCCGGGTTCGAGACCACACTGACGAGTGTGCAGGCAGCCCCGGGCGGCGCGGACCGGGCCGTGGTGGCGGTCAGCGCCGTGTCCTCGCCCTACCAGGAACGCGATGCGGCCGGTGCTGTGGTGGCTCAGGCTCCGGCCGGGGAAGAGGTCAGGCTGCGGCTGGTCCTGGCCAGCGTTGACGGACGGTGGCGGATTGCACAGATTCTCGCCGCGGACACTGCGTCCGGCTAGCCGGGTCCGGTGACCTCCGGGTGGCGATGAACGGTTAGTCCCGGTCCGCCGCCCAGGCCGCGGCCTCGGCGAGAGACGGGTGCTGCCACTCGAAGCCATGGTCGGCCAGGACCGCCGGCTCCAGGCGCTGGCTTGCCAGGAGCAGTTCGTCGGCGAGCTGGCCCATCACCAGCCGCAGCACCGGCGCGGGGACCCGCAACAGCGCCGGCCGGTGCAAGGCCGCGGCCAGCCGGGCGATCAGGGAGTTCACGTCCGCGGTTTCGGGGGCACACACGTTCACCGGCCCGGACACCGGAGTTGAGAGCAGGAAGGAAAAGGCGCCGGCCACGTCCGGCAGGGTGACCCAAGGCCAGTACTGCCTGCCGTTGCCGAGCGGCCCGCCCACGCCCAGCCGCAGCAGCGGCATCAGCCGGCCCAGTGCGCCGCCGGAGCGGCTCAGGACGACTCCGGTGCGGGGCGTGACAACGCGGACGCCGGCGGGAGCCTCATGCGCCGCGGCCTCCCAATCGACGCAGATCCGGGCGAGTGTGCCCGAGCCGGCGGGCGCGTTCTCACGAAGCACCTGTGCACCGGCGTTGCCGTAGTAGCCGGACGCCGACTGGCTCAGGAACACCGCAGGAGGCGTGTCCATGCGCGCCATGGCGCCGGTGAGGGTCTGCGTAGCTCCCAGCCGGGAGCTGCGGAGTTCGTTGATGCGCGCCCGGGTCCAGGGCCTGTCGCCTATTCCGGCGCCGGAGAGGTTGACCACGGCGTCCGCGTCCTTCAGGGCGGTGTCGTCGATCCGGCCGGCGGCCGGGTCCCACTGGAACTCGGCGGCCGAGGCGGGGGGACGCCGGACCAGGGCAGCGACGTCGTGCCCTTCGGTGCGCAGCGCGTTGGAAAGGGCGGTTCCGATCAGCCCGGAGGCGCCGGCAACAAGGATTCGCATGATCCATCTCACCACGCCCGGCACGGCGGCGAAACCTTCCGGGCCGCAATGGCCGTTGTGGCTATGATCGAACGATGACCCCCTCGAGTTACTTCCGTTTCCCGCATGTCCACGGCGATTTGGTCACCTTCGTGGCCGAGGACGACGTCTGGATTGCGCCCGTGGGCGGGGGCCGTGCCTGGCGCGTCTCCTCCCTGCAGCTGCCGGCCCGCAACCCCCGCTTCACCCCCGACGGCAAGCGCCTGGTGTGGACCGTTGTACAGGGGACAGCCCCGGAGGTCGTCACGGCCGACGTCGTCGGCGGCGGCTACCGCCAGTTGAGCTACTTCGGCCACCCCTCCACCCGGGTCAAGGGCTTCACCCCCGGCGGCGACGTCCTGGTCACGAGCGCCTTCCGCCAGTCGGACAGCCGCCACACCCATGCCTACAGCCTTCCCGTCACCGGCGGCTGGGCGGAGGAGCTCCCGTTCGGCCCGGTCGAATCGGTGGCCTTCGGCCCGGTCGTCGGCGACGAACGACCCGTGGTGCTCGCCAGCGTGCTCTCGCGTGAGCCTGCCTGGTGGAAGCGCTACCGCGGCGGTGCGGCGGGCAAGCTGTGGATCGACGCCGACGGAAACGGTGAGTTCGAGCGGCTCGCCCCCGAACTGGACGGCAACCTCACGGACCCCCTGTGGGTCAAGGGACGGATTGCGTTCCTGTCCGACCACGAGGGCTACGGAAACCTCTATTCGTTACTGCCCAACGGTGGCGACCTGCGGCGCCACACGGACCACGAAGACTTCTACGTGCGTCACGCCTCCACCGACGGGGAGCGCGTCATCTTCGAATCGGCCGGTGAACTCTGGCTGCTGTCCGGCCTCGACGCGGAAGCAGTCAAGCTCGACATTTCGCTGGGTTCCGCCTCACAGGCGCGCCGGCCCGCCCCGCTGAAGCCCTCACGGCACCTCGGTGACGTCGTTCCGGACCGCACCGGCGCGTCCAGTGCCGTCGAATCTCACGGCACTGTGCACTGGCTGCGGCACAAGGACGGCCCCTCGCGGGTCCTCGAAGCCACCCCGGGCGTCCGGGCCCGGCTGCCCCGGCCGTTCGGCGAGGGCCGAATCGTCTATGTCGCCGACCACGCCGGCGTAGAGGCCCTGTACCTCAAAGCCATTGCCGCCCCGCTGGCCGGCGCGTCCGGGACCGACCCGAAGGCGCCCCAGTCCGCCGTCCAGCCTGCTGTTCAATCCCCGGTCCAGCCCGACGACACCGGGGCCGGGTCGCCACTTCCGAAGCCGGTGTCCGCCGCCGCGCTGACCGGCTCAGGATCAACTCCCGCTGCGGCAGGCAGTTGGGTGTCCAACCCGGTCCCCGCCGCAGCCGGCACTGAAGGATCCGGCACTGACACGTCCGGCACTGACACGTCCGGCGCCGCTCACCACAGCGGCACGGCTGGCACAGCCGCCGCCGTCAAGGAGGTGCCTGCCTCCGGTGGGGTCACGCGGATCGACTTCCCCAAGCCCAGCCGGGCCAGCGCCATCGAGGCCAGCCCCGACGGACGCTGGCTCGCGGTCGGCACGTCCTTCGGTGACATCTACCTTGCGGACACGCGCGCGGGGACGATGTCCCTGCTGAGCAGCATCGGCGAAGGCAGCATTGAAGGATTCAGCTGGTCTCCGGATTCCGCCTGGCTCGGCTGGTCCGAACCGGTCACGTCCTTCGGCTCCCGCAGCCGGCTCCGCGTCACCAGGATCGACGGCGGCACGGGCGCGGCGATCATCGATGTCACCGACGGCCGGTTCCGCGACGAGTCACCGTCGTTCACTCCGGACGGCAAGTACCTCGCCTTCCTCTCCAACCGCAGCTTCGATCCGGTTTATGACGGCCACTCCTTCGATCTGTCCTTCCCGAGCCCGATCAAGCCTTACCTCGTGGCTCTCGCCGCCGACACCCCGTCCCCGTTCGGCCCGAGCGTCGACCTTCAATTCGACGCCGGCACAGCGAGCACTGACGGCACAGCGAGCACTGACGGCTTCGCGGCGGACGGCGCCGCGGTGGCGGCACCGTCCGCCGCGAAGCCGGTGCCTTCCGTGCGGGTCGACGCCGAGGGCCTGGCCCACCGCGTGATCGGGGTCCCCGTGCCGCAAGGCAACTACTCGTCGCTCTCCGCGACGGCCGGGGCCCTGCTCTGGCTGGACAGCGAACTCTCCGGCACCACCGGCGAAGGCCGGGCAAGCCTGGAGGATAAGACCGCCGCGCCGAGCCTGGTCCGCTATGACCTCGCCAAGCGCAGTGCCTCCACCCTGGTGGAGGCACTGGACAGCTACCGGGTCACCGGCGACGGGGAAAAGGTCGTGTTCATCCAGGACAAGCAGATCCGGGTTACGCCAGTCGGCGCCAAGGCCGACGAGGACTCCGGCCAGCTCGTCAAGGTGGACCTCGGCCGCATCCGGGTGCAGCTGGACCCGCTCAGCGTGTGGGGCCAGGCCTTCGACGAGGCCTGGCGGCTCCAGCGCGACTTCTTCTGGACCGAGGACATGGCCGGCCAGGACTGGGAGTCCGTCCACTCCCGCTACCGTCCCGTGGTGGAACGTCTCGGCTCCCACGATGACCTCGTGGACCTGCTGTGGGAGCTGCACGGCGAACTGGGCACGTCCCACGCCTACGTCCGGCCGATGGCCGTTGCCGAGAACGGCAGCAGCCCGCAGGGCCGGCTCGGCGCGGATCTTGAGTTCACCGGCGAGGGCTGGGAAATCACCCGCATCCTGGCGGGCGAGTCCTCCGACCCGCTGGCCACCTCGCCGCTGACCCGTCCCGGCGCCGACGCCAAGCCCGGCGACGTCCTGCTGGCCATCGACGGCGTTGAACTCACGGACTCGCTGACCCCGGCCATGCAGCTGGTCGGCGCGGCCGGCCGTGCCGTCGAGCTCACCCTGAGCAACGGTGCCGGCCACGGCGCGGCCGCAGGCGCCCAGCGCCGCGTGGCCGTGGTCCCGGTCAAGGATGAGGAACGACTCCGCTACCAGGAATGGGTCGCCGGCAACCGGCGGACCGTCCGGGAAGCCTCCAAGGGGACGTTCGGCTACCTCCACATCCCGGACATGATGGCCAACGGCTGGGCCCAGCTGCACCGCGACCTTGACACCGAAACGGCCCTGGACGGGCTGATCGTCGACGTCCGCCGCAACCGCGGCGGCCACACCTCCCAGCTCGTGGCCGAACTCATCGGACGCAAGGTCACCGGCTGGAGCATGCCCCGCGGGGAAAAGCCGCGGACGTACCCGCACCACGCACCCCGCGGACCGGTCATCATCCTCACGGACGAGTTCGCCGGTTCCGACGGCGACATCATCACGCAGGTCTCCAAGCTGCGGGGGATCGGACCCGTCATCGGCACCCGCACCTGGGGCGGCGTCGTCGGGATCGACAACCGCTTCGCGCTGGCCGACGGAACGGGTGTCACTCAGCCGCGCTACGCCACCTGGTTTTCCGGTGGCGTGGGCTGGGGCGTGGAGAACTTCGGCGTCACCCCGGACATCGAGGTGACCTTCCCGCCGCACGCCTATGCTGCCGGGACCGACCCGCAGCTGGAATACGGCATCGGGGCATTGAAGGAAATGATCCAGGAACTGCCCACGGACCGTCCGCCGCTGCGCGAGGGCTACCGCCGGGTCCGGCCCGCACCGCTGCCTGCGCGGCAACAGGCCGGCCAGGCCTAGGCGGTCCCCGGGGGGTCGCACGACCCCGGAAGCCACCACGACGAAGGCCACCGCCGCACCGGACAAATCCGGTGCGGCGGTGGCCTTCGTCGTGCTGCGGGCTGCTACGGCGGACCAGTTCAGCGGTCCGGTACAGCGGGTGGGGCTAGGAGGCCAGGGTGGCGTCCAGGGTGATCTCGATGCCGGTCAGGGCGGCGGAGACCGGGCAGCCGGTCTTGGCTTCCTCGGCCAGGCGCTGGAAGTCATCCGCGGAAATGCCCGGGACCCGGCCAACGAGGGTGAGGTGGCTGCCGGTGATCCCCGTGCCGGGCTGGAACGTCACGTCGGCCTTGGTGTTGATTTCCTCGGCCGTGTGTCCGGCCTGGGCCAGGGCATTGCTGAACGCCATGGAGAAGCAGGCGGAGTGTGCAGCCGCGATGAGCTCCTCAGGGCTGGTCTTGCCCTCGGCGGCTTCGGCGCGCGCCTTCCAGGTGACATCGAAGTTGCCCAGCCCGGAACTGTCCAGCGTGGTGTTCCCGGCGCCCGTCATCAGGTCACCATTCCATACAGTGTGTGCGGTGCGTGTTGTTGCCATGTCCACTCCTCGACGTCGATGTGAATCAGCGATCCGGCGAGGTGCCGGATCCTGCCGTGATCAATCCTAGGGATTCCGCGCGGCCGCCGCACGGGGGTTCCGCTGTCAGTGGATTGTGACCCCCTCCCGCGACCGTGCCCAGCGACCCCTTGCAGCGATCCCGCCCGGTGCCGGCCGGCCAGGGGGCAGCACAGTGTCGGCAGTACAGTGTCGTCATGGAAATCACCGAACCCGCTGCGGCCCTCACGGCGCGCATCGCCACGATCATGGTCAACGCCGTCGACGCCGAACGCCTCGCCCGGTTCTGGTCCACGCTGCTGGGCACCGCTGTGGCCTCGCGCTTCGAACAGTTCGTCTGGCTCCAGCCGGCCGGTGCCGGCGCCCCGCAGATGGCCTTCCAGCAGGTCGAGCAGCCCACCCAGGGCAGGCGCCGCCTGCACCTGGACATCCACGCGTCCGACCCCAAGGCGCTGCGGGCTCTCGCCGAGTCCCTGGGTGCCGGCTACGTGGCGGGCGATGACATCGGCGACTTCCATTGGGACGTCATGCAGGATCCCGAAGGCAACGAATTCTGCATCGCCGGCGACTGAGCCGTGAAAAACGAAGCCGTTAAACGACGACGGCGCCGCACCCGGCCGGGTGCGGCGCCGTCGTGGCCACGGCTATATGCCGATTACTGCCACAGGGTCGCAATCGCAACGTTAAGCAGCGCCAGTCCGCCGACGCTGTGCGCGAGGCCCTTGCTGATGGGCTCGCCCTTCTTGTACTTGCGACGGCCGATGAAGGCGAGGACGCCGACGATCAGGGCAATGACGAGCTTGATGCCGAGCTTGACGTAGTTGGCGTTCATGTCCAGGGCCGGGATCAGTCCCATCATGGCGATACCCGTGATGAGCTGCAGCATCGCGCCGTCGAACTGGCGGGGGTGGACAGTGGGCTTCTTCATCTGGCCAATCCAGATACCGACGATCATGGACGCGCCGATGATGTGCAGGAAGACCAGGATGTCAAAGACAATTTTCATGGGAACAGTCTAGCCAGAAGATTCTACAGAACGTAGTAAGACCCGCCGGGGCCCCGGAACGGCAAACGGCGACGGCGGCACGGGCACTCCGCTGGTTTCCCACCGGAGCCCGCACCGCCGTCGCCGTCGGTGTGCTTTTAGACCCTAGAGGCCCAAGTCTGCTTCGAACGCGCCTTCTTCGAGGCGTGCCTTCAGCGTCTGCAGGAAGCGGCCCGCGTCGGCGCCGTCCACCAGGCGGTGGTCGTACGTCAGGGAGAGGTACATCATGGAGCGGATGGCCAGCGAGTCATCGCCGTTCTCGTCCGCGACCACCACGGCACGCTTGACGATCGCGCCGGTGCCCAGGATGGCCACCTGGGGCTGGTTGATGATCGGGGTGTCGAAGAGGGCGCCCACGGAACCGATGTTGGTGATGCTGAAGGTTCCGCCGGAGAGCTCGTCCGGGCCGATCTTGCCGTTGCGGGTGCGGTCCGCGACGTCGGCGATCTTTCCTGCCAGGCCGGCAAGGTTCAGGTTGCCGGCATCGGAGATGACCGGAACCAGCAGGCCCTTGTCGGTGTCCACCGCAATCGCCAAGTGTTCGGCGTTGTGGTAGGTGATCTCCTGCTTGTCCTCGTCGTAGGAGGCGTTGATCTTCGGGTGCTGCTTCAGGGCCTCGGCGACAGCCTTGGCGATGAAGGGCAGGAAGGTCAGCTTGGAGCCGTTCTGGGCCTGGAAGGAGTTCTTGGCCCTGGCGCGCAGCTTGGCCACCTTGGTCATGTCGACCTCGTGGACCTGCGTCAGCTGGGTGGAGATGTCCAGGGACTCGCGCATGCGGCGGGCTATGACCTGGCGGATGCGCGGGGCCTTCTGCACGGTGCCCCGCAGCGAGGACGCTGCGGCTGCGGACGGAGCCGCCGACGGAGCCGCTGACGGCGCTGCGGTGGCTGCTGCCGGTGCGGCCTTGGCCTCCGCGGCTGCCAGGACATCCTGCTTGCGGATGCGGCCGCCGACACCGGTGCCGGCCAGGGAGGCGATGTCGACACCCTGCTGGTTGGCCAGCTTGCGGACCAGGGGGGTGACGTAGCCGGATTCCGCCGGTGCGGCAGCTGCTGCAGGCGCGGGGGCTGCCGGGGCTGCCGGGGCAGGCGCGGCGGGCGCCGGTGCTGCTGCGGGAGCGGCCGCCGGGGCGGGAACTGCCGGAGCTTCCTGCTTGGGCGCTTCGGGCTCCGGCGCGGCTGCCGGTGCGGCCGCTGCGGGAGCCGGCGCTGCGGGGGCTGCGCCGGCGGAGCCGATCACGGCCAGGACGGATCCGACCTCGGCGGTCTCGTCCTCGTTGACGCGGATTTCCAGCAGCGTTCCGGCAACCGGAGACGGGATTTCGGTGTCAACCTTGTCCGTGGAGACCTCGAGCAGCGGCTCGTCGACCTCTACGGAGTCGCCGACGCTCTTCAGCCAGCGGGTGACGGTGCCTTCGGTGACGCTTTCGCCCAGGGCCGGAAGCGTGACGTCGTGTCCTTCACCGGCGGGAGCAGAAACGGCAGCAGCTGCCGGCGCCTCGGCGGCCGGTGCGGCGGCTTCAGGAGCCGGCGCTGCGGCAGCGGACGCGGAAGCCGCCGGGGCCTCTTCGGCGGGTGCCGCAGCCGGGGCCTCGGCAGCGGCCGGTGCGGCGTCGCCGGAGCCGATGCGGACCAGCGGGGCGCCGACCTCTGCGGTCTCGTCTTCGGCGACGAGGATTTCCTCGATCACGCCGGCAATCGGAGAGGGGATTTCGGTGTCTACTTTGTCGGTGGAGACTTCGAGCAGCGGCTCGTCCACCTCTACCCGGTCACCGACCTGCTTGAGCCAGCGGGTGACGGTTCCTTCGGTGACGCTCTCACCGAGGGCGGGCAAGTTAACGGATTCAGACATGTCGTCCCCGTTCTCCTTATTGATTTTAGTGCGGATGATTGCTGCCTTGTTTGAGCTTAGTGCACCCGGCATTTTGGGCCGGGCGCACTAAGCCCTGTGGTCTTGCGGAGGTGCGGGTTGAGCTGCTAGCCGTGCAGGGGCTTGCCCGCCAGCGCCAGGTGCGCCTCGCCCAGGGATTCGTTCTGGGTCGGGTGGGCGTGGACCAGCTGGGCCACGTCCTCGGGGTAGGCTTCCCAGTTCACGATCAGCTGGGCCTCGCCGATCTGCTCGCCCATGCGGGCGCCGATCATGTGGACGCCGACGACCGGGCCGTCCTTCTGGCGGACCAGCTTGACGATGCCGCTGGTGCCCAGGATGGAGCTCTTGCCGTTGCCGGCAAGGTTGTATTCCTGGGTTTCGACCTGGTCGTCGCCGAACTTGGCCTTGGCGGCCTTCTCGGTGTAGCCGACCGTCGCGATTTCCGGCTCGGAGTACGTGACCTTGGGGATGTTGACGTCTTCGACGACCACCGGCTTGAGGCCGGCGATTTCCTCGGCGACGAAGATGCCCTGCTGGTAGCCGCGGTGGGCCAGCTGGACGCCGGGGACGATGTCGCCGACGGCGTAGATGTTGCCGACGCCGGTGTGCAGGCGCTCGTTGGTGATGACGAAGCCGCGGTCGATGGTCAGGCCGGCCTCTTCGTAGCCGAGGTTGGCCGTGACGGGGCCGCGGCCCACGGCGACGAGCAGCAGATCGGCTTCGAAGGTCTTGCCGTCGACAAGGGTGACCTTGACGCCGTCGTCGTTCTGCTCAACGCCCTGGAAGAACACGCCGGTGGAGAACTTGATGCCGCGCTTCTTGAAGGCGCGCTCGAAGTTCTTGACGATCGTGGCGTCCTCGTTCGGGACGAGGGAAGGCAGGCCTTCGACGATGGTGACGTCGACGCCGAAGGACTTCCACACTGAAGCGAACTCGACGCCGATCACGCCGCCGCCCAGGATGATCGCACTCTTGGGGATGTAATCCATGGTGAGGGCTTCGTCGGAGGTGATGACCTTGCCGCCGATTTCCAGGCCCGGCAGTGTCCGGGAGTAGGAGCCGGTGGCGAGGACAATGTTCTTGCCCTTGTAGGCGGTGCCGTTCACGACGATGGTGTCGGCGCCCTGGAGCTTGCCCTCACCCTCGATGACGGTGATGCCCTTCTTGCCCTTGATCAGGCCCTGCAGGCCCTTGAACTTGCCGGCGATGATGCCGTCCTTGTAGGCGTTGACGGCCGTGATGTCGATGCCGTCGAGGGTCACGTTCACGCCGTACTTCGCCGAGTCGCGGGCGTGGTCCGCCAGCTCCGCGGAGTGCAGGAGCGCCTTCGTCGGGATGCAGCCGTTGTGCAGGCAGGTGCCGCCGAGTTTGGCCTTTTCGATGAGGCCGACGGTGAGGCCAAGCTGAACGGCCCGCAGAGCGGTGGCGTAACCGCCGCTGCCGCCGCCGAGTACCAGGATGTCGAATTCTTGCGCAGTTGCCTGATCGGCCACTAAAACGCTCCCTCGCGTGAACGATGACGCGAGAGTACGCATCATCTGGTCTTGAAACCTGCCTGCGGCGATTATGCCAGCCGGCCTGTTCCCTTTCATTTGTGACTACTTCTTGGGGTCTGTTTCGTTGAAACAAGGTTCACCTTAGCGAACCACTAATACATGCTCCACCTTGTCGAGGCGTTTGTGGAGCGCTTGTGTCCAGTGTCACGCGGCTTTGTGGCCGGGGCGTCAGACCCCGGCCGCAAAGCCGCGTGAGTGCGCACAGCCGTGCCAGGCAGTGATGTTAGGACGAAGCCGGCAGGAGGTCTTCGACATAGGCCACCAGCGTGCGCACGGTGCAGCCGGTGCCCTGCTTGTGGTTGTAGCCGTAGGGGCTGCCGTTATTGAACGACGGACCGGCGATGTCAATGTGTGCCCACGGGATCTGCTCGCCGTCCTTGCCCTTGCCGACGAATTCGCGCAGGAACACCGCCGCGGTCATCATGCCGCCGTGCCGTTCTCCGATGTTGGCGATGTCCGCGACCTGGGAGTCGAGGCTGGCACGCAGCTCCTCGGGCAGGGGCATCGGCCAGACGAGCTCGCCGGCACGGTCCGCGGCGGCCTTGATGGCGCCGGTGACTGAATCGGAGCCCATGACGCCGGCGGTGCGGTCACCCAGGGCGATCAGCTGCGCGCCGGTCAGGGTGGCCACATCGATGATGGCGTCCGGGTACTCCTGGCCCGCGGCGACGATGCCGTCGGCCATGACCAGGCGGCCCTCGGCGTCGGTGTTCAAGACCTCCACGGTCTTGCCGCCGAACATGGTCAGGACGTCGGCGGGGCGCTGGGCCGCGCCGGAGGGCATGTTCTCCGCAATGCACAGCCAGGCGGTCGCCTTGACCGGGAGGCCGAGGCCGGCGATGGCCAGCACGGTGTTAAGGACGACGGCGGCGCCCGCCATGTCGCTCTTCATGTCACCCATGCCCAGGGCCGGCTTGATGGAGATCCCGCCGGTGTCAAAGGTGATGCCCTTGCCCACGAGCGCGATCTTGGCCGTGGCCTTGGCCGGGGCGTATTCGACCTTAACAAGGCGCGGCTGCCGGGTGGAGCCCTTGCCGACGCCGAGGATGCCGCCGAAGCCTTCCTTCTCGAGGCGCTTCTCGTCCCAGACCGTCACCTTGACGGGCAGGCCCTTGGACAGCTCCTTGGCGGCGTCGGCAAAGGACTCGGGGTAGAGGTGGCTCGGGGGCTGGTTGACCAGCGTGCGGGTGGCGTTCACGGCCGTGCCGATGAGGGACGCGCGGTTCAGGACCGGTTGGAGTGCCTTGTCCGCCGCGAAATCGGTCAGGATGGCGACGTTCTTCACCGGGTCCTTGAGTCCGTCCTTGGAGGACCGGAACTCCGTGTAGGAATAGGCGCCCATTGCGGCGCCCTCGGCGACGGCCGCGACCTCGGCCAGTGTCGTCGTCGGAAGTGCCAGGGTGACGGTGGTGACGCCGGCCAGCTGGCGCACGGCCGAGCCGGCGGCGCGGCGCAGTGCCTCCTCGGTGAGCGGCTGCTTCGCAGAGACTTTATTCGACGGCAGCTTGCCGACGCCGGCGAGCAGCAGGATGGTGGCTCCTGCCTCGGGCAGGCCGGGGAGGCGGTGGGCCTGGTCCGCCGCGCCGGTGATGCCAAGAACGCGCAGTGACTCAGCCAGGGCCTCCGCGGCCTTGGCCGTCAGCGGATTGTCGAGCAGGACAGGACCGTCCGGTCCCTGTCCGACGCCGATGACGAGGGCATCGCTGGGGGACTTCTTCAGGTCCCCTGCAACTGCACTAAGTTTGACTTCACTATTCTTGACCACGAGGACAGTCCTCAATTCTCTGTGATGGTTCTCGGTGATTTTCGGCAGGAACTGCATGTTCGGCGCCCTGCCGCGGATCCCGGGCCGCCGTCGTTCTGGGACGCCGCCCGGTGTCTGCAAGCAAGCCCAAAGGGCCAGTTCCGATCGTAGTCTCTCCGCGGCCCGGAAATTCAATCGAATGAGAGCTGCAGCACACCCGGGACAGGAATTAGCCCGGTCGCCGGGGCGTTGTACTGTTAGCGGCGCTGGCGTGCGGTGCGGACCCTCTCGGACTGGCCGGCAGGATCTGCCTGCTGGTGCGGGTTTTGCCTGACTGTGCGGAATCTGCCTGACCGTCCGGATGACGGACCGCGCCCCGCCTCTCCCACCGCCGCCATCGTGAAAGGAACACGCCGTGATTGAACGGATTTCCGGCTCTCTGCTGGACCCCAAGTCTCTCTACATCCGTGACGACGCGCTGTTCTCCAGCCCCGAACTGCACGGGCTCAACCTCGTCATGGGGTTCACCGGCTTCGCCGACGCCGGCCACGTCGTCCGGCAGATCACCGCTGAACTGCTGGACACGCTCGATGCCGAGATGATCGCAGAATTCGACGCCGACCAGCTGATCGACTACCGGTCGCGGCGGCCGCAGATCAGCTTTGTCGAGGACCACCTTCAGGACTACCAGGCGCCGAGCCTGGCGCTCTACCGGCTGGTCGACGGGCTGGGCAGCCCGTTCCTGCTCCTTGCCGGGTTCGAGCCGGACCTGCAGTGGGAGCGCTTCGCGCGCGCCGTCGTCGGGATCGTGGAGGACCTCGACGTCAACCTCGTCACCTGGGTCCATTCGATCCCGATGCCCGTGCCCCACACCCGGCCGGTCGGCGTGACCGTGCACGGCAACCGGCCCGAGCTGATCGAAGGAATCTCGGTCTGGAAGCCCACCGTGGAGGTCCCGGCCGCGGTGGGCCACATCCTGGAGCTGCGGCTGACCGATGCCGGCCGCAACATCGCCGGCTACGTGATCCACGTGCCGCACTACCTTGCAGAAGCCGAGTACCCCACGGCCGCCGTTGCCGGGCTCGAATACCTGGGCGCGGCAACGTCCCTCATGCTGCCGACCGACCGCCTTCGCGAGGCCGGCCGCGAGGTGGGCCGGCAGATCGCCGAGCAGATTGAGGCGTCCGAGGAGGTCCAGCAGGTGGTCTCGCGGCTGGAGGCCCGGTACGACGAAAAGGCCGAAGGGACGGTCCGGCGGTCGCTGCTGGCCGATGAGAACGACCAAATCCCGAACGCCGATGCCCTCGGCGCCGCCGTGGAGGCGTACCTGGCCCGTAAAGAACCCGGCGAATAAATACTATTTATCAAAAGGCCGGGCATAATGGGGGAGTGACCTCTCCCCGCGCCTGGCTGATTTGGATCATCGGGATCTTTGCGTATCTCGTGGCCGTCAGCCAGCGCACTTCCTTCGGGGTGGTCGGCCTGGAGGCGACGGAACGCTTTCATGCCAGTGCGGCCGAGATCTCCTTCTTCACCGTCCTCCAGCTCCTGGTCTATGCCGCGCTGCAGATTCCGGTGGGCATCCTCGTGGACCGGTTCGGCTCCCGCGCCATGCTGGCCGGCGGCGGCCTCCTGATGGGACTCGGCCAGCTTCAGCTGGCGTTTGCCGAGAACATCCCCGGCGGCGTTCTGGGACGCGTCCTGGTGGGCGCGGGCGACGCCATGACCTTCATCTCCGTGATCCGGCTCATTCCGCTCTGGTTCGCCGCGGCGCGAGTGCCGCTGCTGACGCAGCTGACCGGCATGTCCGGGCAACTGGGCCAGCTGTTCAGCGTGGTGCCGTTTGCGATGATCCTGCACTCCGCGGGGTGGACTCCGGCCTTCCTGACGCTGGCCGCGATGTCCGGCCTCGCCGTCGTGCTGGTCCTGCTCCTGCTGCAGGACCTTCCGCCCGGGCACCCCCCGCCGGAAAAGTCGCAGGGACTGCGCGCCACCGGGATCTCCCTGGCGCACGCCTGGCGCCAGCCCGGCACCCGGCTCGGGCTCTGGAGCCACTTCACCGTCCAGTTCAGCGGCACGGTCTTTGCCATGACGTGGGGCTACCCGTTCCTGATTTCCGCCCAGGGGCTGGACCGCGGAACCGTCTCGGCCCTCATGGCGCTGTACGTGGCCGCAGCCATTGCCGCCGGACCCCTGATGGGCAGGTTCGTGGCCCGGCATCCGCTGCGGCGGTCCACCATGGTGCTCCTGATTTCCGGATGCACCGCGGTCGTCTGGGCCTCCGTTCTGCTGCTGCCGGGACGATCCCCGCTCTGGCTCCTGGCTGTTCTCGTTGTGACACTGGCTGTGGGCGGCCCCGGCTCGATGATCGGCTTCGACTTCGCCCGGACCTTCAACCCGGCGCACCGGCTCGGCACCGCCACCGGGATTGTCAACGTGGGTGGTTTCATCGCCGCGCTGGTGTCCATCTACCTCATTGGGCTCGTACTCGACCTCCTGCACGCCACCGGATTCTCCCAGGGCGAGCTCTACGCCCTGGACCCCTTCCGTATCGCCCTCAGCGTGCAGTTCCTGCTGCTGGCCGGGGGAGCCGGGGCCATCATCGCCACCCGGCGGAAAGTCCGGCGCCAGATGGCGGCCCAGGGCGTCATGGTGCCGCCGCTGCTCAAAGCCCTCGCCGAGCAGCGCCGGCTGGTCGCGGAGCGCCGCCGCACACCCTGACCCTCGGATTGGCAGGGTTCGGGGGTTCGGCGGTTCGCGGCTCGGGTTCGGTGGTTCAGCGGTTCGCGGCTCGGGTTCGGTGGTTCAACGGTTCGCGGCTCGGGTTCGGTGGTTTAGCGGTTCGGGCGGGGCAGTTTCGGGCGGGGCAGCAAGTTGTCCACATAGCGCAACCGGGGCGTACCGCAAGGTTCCTGTCACCGCGAAGCTGGGCTTATGACAGCTCCAGATCATTTGAGAATCACCGGGCCCGAAGACATCCTTGGCTTCATCCCGCACTCCTTGGGCTACTGGCCGGAAAACAGCCTCGTGGCCATGACCATGCAGGGCAAACGGCTTGGTGCCACCCTGCGTGTCGACCTCCCCGCGCTTGGCGGTCCCTCCTCCGGCGCCTCCGGCCGGCGCTGCACCGGAGGCGAGGGCGGTGGCACTAGAGGCGGGCGAGGTGCAGGCGGTGACGCCGCGGAAGTGGGGCGCGGCGTTGCCGGTCCTAAACGCCGTGCCAGATCCGGGCGCGGGGATACACTTGCCGGCTTTGCCCGACATGTCGTGTCCTACCTGCAGGCGGACGACGCAGCCGACGGTACGCTGCTGGCCTTCTTCACTGACACTGACACCGGCGCCGGCACGAATAGTGACGCCGACGGCGCAAGCCCGGCATGGGCAGAACTGCTTAGAGAACTCGAACTTGCCCTCGAAGCTGCCGGACTGCCCTTGAGGGACGCCTGGATTGTCGGTGCCGAAATCTGGCGAAACGCCTACTGCAGTGATCCGGAGTGCTGCGGGCCGGCAGGCCGGCCGGTTGAGCAGATCAGGAACAGCAGGCTCAACGCGGAGATGGTGTACCGCGGCAGCAGTGTAGGTGCCGCCCCCGGCACGCATGGAACCCTTCCGGTGCCGGGTTCAGTGGATCCGGCGGTGCGTGCGGCGGAGTCCGGCTGGGCGGAGCAATTCTTTCCGCGTCGGCGGGACCGGGCCCAGTTCGCGCAGGTTCTCGATGTTTGGACGATGGTCCTGCAGGCGGCCACCGCCCGGGAGCGCCCACTTGGCCTCGTCCGAGACGGCCTCGCCCCGGACGGCCTGGCCCAAGACGGCCTCGTGACGGACCTCAAGGCCCCGGGCACCCAAGCCCCGGGAGAGCGCTCCCCGGGCCCACTTGATGCCAGAAACTTTGATCCCCAGTCCGAGGGCCAGCCCCTTGAACTCTCACCGGAGTTGGCCGGCTACCTGCGGGCAAGCCTTTGCACGCCGTCGTGGCGGGACGCCGTGCTCGTGATGGCAGCGGCAGGGCGGACCGCGGCCGTTTGCGGCGCCGAGGAGTTTGGCATTTTCGACACCCAGGCCGGGTCGGGATCCCGGTCCGCAACACGGCCCGGCCCGGCTCCTGGCCCCATTCCGGAGCGACTGCCCGGTTCGACGTCCCGATCACCGTCCGCTCCCAGGCCTGGCGCAAGGGCCGGTTCGACGTCTGGTTCCCCATGCGCGCCGTTGCCGCCTCTGCCGGACGTGCCCATTGACGGGCGGGCCGCCGCGGCTGCCGCCCCGGGTCCTGCCGCTCCAGACCTTGCCGCTCCGGACCTTAACGCCCCGGGTCCTGCCGCGGCTGCCGCCGCGGGCCCTGACGCTGGCGCGGTCCCCGGCTACGGCGAGGTCCTGCTCGGCCTGGCGCCGTCGGTCCCGGACTGGGCCCTGATGGTCGGGCTCGATCGGGTCCTGGAGTTGCTCGGCCGTCTCGGTGACGGTGAGCCAACTGCAGCAGCCGTGACGGCGCGGGGCTGGATTGAATGGTGCCGCGGCCGGGGCTCGTACGCCGATGCCCTGTACCGTCAGGCATTGCAGGACCACCCGGGGTACAGGCTGGCGGAACTGCTGGCGGAACTTGGCCGGCGCGGCACCCTTTGCGGCTGGGCGGCCAGAAGGGATGCTGCCTGGCAGAAGTTTGCTCCCGACGCGGCGTGAGCCGCCGACGCAATGGTCTGGACGCGGCGCCCGAAAGGGGTCCGCGAGGAAAACCGTGAGACAATGGTTGCCGAGACCCGGTTGGGTCCGTGTATCAAGTGCCGTAATGAACCTTGGAAACAGGGAACATTAAGGCCACTCCAGCAGTTCTACTAAGTGGCTCTGCTGGTCGTGGTTGCACCTGATGTCGAACACGGACTTGACAGGGTCATAGTGGTGTTGCCCGTATGGCGATCCGCAGACCGCAGCTAGAAAGGTTTTCAGTGACCCCGTCTTCCGCGAAGAAGGAACCCGCCGACCAGGCCGAAATGTCCCCTGAGGAAAAGAAGGCGGCGACTAACGCCAAGCGCGCCGCTACGCGTGCAGCCAACAAGGCTGTCAAGGACGCCGTTTCCGCAGAGGGTGGCGACACCGTATCCGGAGTCGCCAAGCCTGAGCCCAAGAAGCGCGGGCCCAAGCCCGGCGCCAAAGCCGCGGCCGAGGCCGCGGGTAAATCAGCCAGTGATAATGACGATGATGTCGACGTCGATGAGGACCTCGACGACATCGCCCCCGATGCCGCCGAGCTCGGCGACGAAGTAGAGGGCGAAGAGGTTGCCGGCAAGGCCGCAGCGACCACCGGCTCCGGCTTCGTATACTCCGACGCCGACGACGACGATGCCCCGGTGCAGCAGGTCATGTCCGCCGGCGCCACGGCCGACCCCGTCAAGGACTACCTGAAGCAGATCGGCAAGGTCGCCCTGCTGAACGCCGAGCAGGAAGTTGACCTGGCCCTGCGGATCGAGGCCGGTCTCTTTGCCGAGGAGAAGATCGCCGCCGACGACGGCACGATGGATCCGAAGCTCAAGCGTGAGCTTGAATTCGTCATCCACGACGGCAAGCGTGCCAAGAACCACCTGCTGGAGGCCAACCTCCGCCTGGTCGTCTCGCTGGCCAAGCGCTACACCGGCCGCGGCATGCTGTTCCTGGACCTGATCCAGGAAGGCAACCTGGGCCTGATCCGCGCGGTCGAGAAGTTCGACTACACCAAGGGCTTCAAGTTCTCCACCTACGCCACGTGGTGGATCCGCCAGGCGATCACCCGCGCCATGGCCGACCAGGCCCGCACCATCCGCATCCCGGTGCACATGGTGGAAGTCATCAACAAGCTCGCCCGCGTCCAGCGCCAGATGCTCCAGGACCTGGGCCGCGAACCCACACCGGAGGAGCTGGCCCTCGAGCTGGACATGACGCCGGAAAAGGTCGTCGAGGTCCAGAAGTACGGCCGCGAGCCCATCTCGCTGCACACCCCGCTGGGCGAAGACGGCGACTCCGAGTTCGGTGACCTCATCGAGGACTCCGAAGCTGTGGTTCCCGCGGATGCCGTGAGCTTCACCCTGCTGCAGGAACAGCTGCACTCGGTGCTGGACACGTTGTCCGAGCGCGAAGCTGGTGTGGTCGCGATGCGCTTCGGCCTCACCGACGGACAGCCGAAGACTTTAGACGAAATCGGCAAGGTCTACGGTGTGACGCGTGAGCGCATCCGCCAGATCGAATCCAAGACCATGTCCAAGCTACGGCACCCGTCGCGGTCACAGGTCCTGCGCGACTACCTGGACTAATCCCGGAGCTGGCGCAGACCGAACGCAGTTTCAAGCAACGCGGGGTCACTTCCCGCCCATCCTCAACGGAGGAATGGGCCGGAAATGACCCCGCGTTGCTGTTGCTGGAGAACCTTGGGTTTCATGAATTGGGCTTAGCGAATTGGGCTTAACGAACCAGGGCCCCTCCGAATGGAGGGGCCCTGGTGCAGTGGTCTCAGGTCGCCCGGACCCGGTGGGAGCCGAGCTGGAACCGGTGTGGTCTAGTCGACCGGAACCGGGGCCTTCTCGTGAAGGCGGTCAGTCTCGTCATGCCAGTCTGAGCTGAGCGGCTTGAGTGTCGGCTCTACGGCGCGTGCGTGGTGGCCGCAGAAAAGAAGCTCACCGCCGGAGGCACCGAGAACAACCCGGACGTATGCCTGTGCTCCGCAACGATCGCACCGGTCTGCGGCGGTCAGTGTGCGGTCCGCAACTGCTGTTGTCATGTTCGGCCTCCTTAGTAGATCGGTATACCTATATAACCAGCATTCGGGGCCAAACCATCGCATGGATGGCCCACTTTCGCTGTCCGCGTATCACGTCTCAGTAACGGCGGGCGGCCGAAGAGTCCCCGCGGGGAGTGGCAAACCGGGGAGGACCCGGAGTCCGACTAACCTAGGAAGAGCGTTAATACTGTGACGGCCCGCCTGTGCACGCTGCCGGGGCCGTCCCGATCCTGTAAGGAGTTCACGACCCGTGGCACCCAGTTCTGATTACACCGCCCGGCACCTCTCCGTGCTGGAGGGCCTCGAGGCCGTCCGCAAGCGCCCGGGCATGTACATCGGCTCCACGGACTCCCGCGGACTCATGCACTGCCTCTGGGAAATCATCGACAACTCCGTCGACGAGGCCCTCGCCGGGTTCGGCCATGACATCAAGATCATCCTGCACGCCGACAACTCCGTGGAGATCCACGACGACGGCCGCGGCATCCCCGTGGACGTCGAACCGAAAACCGGGCTGACCGGCGTCGAGGTGGTTTTCACCAAACTGCACGCCGGCGGAAAGTTCGGCGGCGGCTCGTACACGGCCTCGGGCGGCCTGCACGGCGTGGGTGCCTCCGTGGTCAACGCCCTCTCGGCCCGCCTCGACGTCGAGGTGGACCGCGGCGGCAAGACCTACAAGATGTCCTTCCGGCGGGGTGAGCCCGGCCGCTTCAAGGATCCGGGCACCAAGCCGGACCCGGCCTCCATCTTCGAACCGTTCGTTGACGGCTCCGTGCTCGACGTGATCGGCAAGGCCAAGCGCGGCGTCACGGGAACCCGGATCCGCTACTGGGCGGACCGGCAGATTTTCACGCCCGACGCCAAGTTTTCCTACGATGATCTCGCCGCGCGTGCCCGCCAGACCTCGTTCCTGGTCCCCGGGCTCAAGCTCACGGTCCGGGATGAACGCCGGGTTGCCGGCACGCCGGGGGAATCGGGCCCGCATGAGGAGGTGTTCCACCACGACGGCGGCATCTCCGAGTTCGTCGAATTCCTTGCCGCAGATCCTGCCGTCACGGACATCTGGCGCCTGCACGGCGCCGGGAAGTTTAAGGAGACCGTGCCCGTGCTCGACGAGAAGGGCCACAGCCACCTCGCCGAAGTCGAACGCGACTGCGAGGTCGACGTCGCCCTGCGCTGGGGGATCGGCTACGACAGCACGGTCCGCAGCTTCGTCAACATCATCGCCACGCCCAAGGGCGGCACCCACCAGTCCGGCTTCGAGCAGGCCCTGCTCAAGACCTTCCGCAAGGCCGTGGAAACCAACGCCCGCAAGCTCAAGGCCGGCAACGACAAGATCGAAAAGGATGACATCTTCGCCGGGCTGACCGCGGTCCTGACCGTCCGGCTCGCGGAGCCCCAGTTCGAGGGCCAGACCAAGGAAATCCTGGGCACCTCCGCCGTGCGGGCCATTGTGGCCAAGGTGGTGGAACACGAGATCAACGCCAAACTGACCTCGTCACACCGCAACGACAAGGCCCAGTCCGCGCTGCTGCTGGAAAAGGTCGTCAGCGAGATGAAGTCCCGCATCTCGGCGCGCGTCCACAAGGAAACCCAGCGCCGCAAGAATGCGCTGGAAACGTCCTCCATGCCCACCAAGCTCGCCGACTGCCGCACCGACGATGTCGGCCGCTCCGAACTGTTCATCGTCGAAGGTGACTCCGCCCTTGGGACCGCCAAGCTGGCGAGGTCCTCCGACTTCCAGGCGCTCCTGCCGATCCGCGGCAAGATCCTCAACGTCCAGAAGGCCTCCGTGGGGGACATGCTCTCCAACGCCGAGTGCGCGGCCCTGATCCAGGTGGTGGGAGCCGGCTCGGGCCGGACGTTCGACATCAGCGCCGCCCGGTACGGCAAGGTGATCCTCATGACCGACGCCGACGTCGACGGCGCCCACATCCGGACACTGCTCCTGACGCTTTTCTTCCGTTACATGCGTCCGATGATCGACGAGGGCCGCGTTTACGCCGCCGTCCCGCCGCTGCACCGTGTGGAGGTCATTAACGCCGGCCAGAAGGCCAACGAGATGATCTACACGTACTCCGAGGCTGAGCTCCACGTCCTGCTGGCGCGGCTGGCCAAGGAGGGCAAGCGCTACAAGGAACCGATCCAGCGCTACAAGGGGCTGGGCGAGATGGATGCCGAGCAGCTGGCCGAAACCACCATGGACCCGCGGCACCGCACGCTCCGCAAGGTCGGGATCGAAAACGCCAAGCAGGCCGAGGACACCTTCGACCTCCTCATGGGCTCCGACGTGGCGCCGCGCAAGGACTTCATCATTGCGGGCGCCGCAAGCCTGGACCGGGAGCGCATCGACGCCTGACACCCGGCGGCGGACGGTCCGGGCGACGGGATGATGTCCCGTCTCGGCCGTCCCGCCGCCACCGGGGTCTCCCAACCTTCGCCCAAGGTGTATCCGATAGCGTCATCTCACCGATGTGGGCAATGACGCCCGGACTCGGATTCCGCAGCCGAAATCCAGGAGATCCCTATGAAGCAACGCCGGAATATCCGCCGTGCGGCCATCGCCGCCTCGATCGGATTGGCGGCCAGCCTTGCGCCGCCCGCACTCGCTGACAACGGAACAAACACGGCACCACTGCGTGCGGCTGTGTCGGCGACGAACATCATGAAGCATCTCGCAGCCCTCCAGGCGGTCGCAGACGCGAACGATGGCACCCGAGCGGCGAGCACTCCGGGCTACGAAGCCTCCGCCCGGTACATCGAGGACAAGCTGCGGGCCGCCGGATACACCCCGGTCCGCCAGACCTTTCCCTACGACCGGTACGAGACCGTCTCGGCGTCGTTGGAACGTCTGGCGCCGTCTCCGAAAAGCTACGGCTATGACGCCCCGGACGGCTTCCTGGACATGACCTACTCCGGTTCCGGCAACGTCACGGCCCCCCTGGCTGCCGTCGACCTCAATCTGACCGGCGACCGGGCATCCACGAGCGGCTGCGAGGCATCCGATTTTGGCGGGTTTACTGCCGGCAGCATCGCGTTGATCCAGCGCGGCACCTGTAGCTTCCGGATCAAGGCGGACAACGCCGCGGCGGCCGGGGCAGCCGGCGTCATCATCTTCAACCAGGGCAATGTGGACCCGGGCGACGAGCGTTTCGAACTTTTCGCCGGCACACTCGGGGCCCCTCAGGCCGGCATTCCTGTGGTCAGCACAAGCTTCGCCACCGGCGCCGAACTCGCCGGGCTGACTGGCGTGAGCATGCACCTCTCGGTGAACGCCACCGTCACCTCGCTGACGTCTTTCAACATTCTGGCCGACACCGGCGGACGGTCCGACCGCACCGTCGTTGTGGGAGCGCACCTGGACTCTGTGCCTGAAGGGCCCGGCATCAACGACAACGGCACCGGTACTGCCTCCATCCTCGAGACGGCGATCCACCTGAAGGCGACCGGGCAGACCCCGGTCAACAGGGTCCGTTTCGCCTTCTGGGGAGGCGAGGAGCCGGGACTCATCGGCTCCGACTACTATGTGTCCCAGCTGACGTCGAGCCAGATCAAGGGGCACTCCGTCAACCTCAACTTCGACATGGTCGGCTCGCCGAACTTCGTACGGTTCGTCTACGACGGCGACGGTTCCTCGTTCGGCACGAAGGGCCCCAACGGCTCCGCGCTCGTCGAGAAGGTCTTCCTGGACTACTTCAAGTCCCAGAACCTGCCGACTGCGCCGACGGAGTTCGACGGGCGCTCGGACTACTCCGGCTTCATCGACAACGGGATTCCGGCGGGCGGCCTGTTCACCGGCGCTGAGGGGCTGAAGACAGCAGACGAGGCGGCGGTATTCGGCGGGACCGCGGGCGTTCCCTATGACGCCTGCTACCACGCGGCCTGCGACGCCCTCGACACAGCGGACGACAACGACAACGTCAACACCACTGTGCTGGAGCAGATGGCCGACGCGATTGCCCACTCCACCCTGACCTTTGCCATGACCACCTCGGCGATCAACGGAACCTCCAAGGGCAACGGCTCCGGCAGCGCTGACCTTCAATACAAGGCCAGCAAGCTGCTGAAGTAGCCGCGTGCTGAAATATTCGCGTGCTGAAGTGACCGCGTGTTGAAGAACCGCACGAACAGCTCCACCCGGACCGCTTCGCCCGTCGTCAGGCGGGGCGGCCCGGTGCCTGAGCAGGAGGATGTGTCAGCGCTGGCAGCATGGGTGCGGAAGCGACCGGCTCAGCCGAGCAGCCCCGGAACCAGCAGCAGGGCCGTCGGCAGGGCCAGCAGCAGGACGCAGGCTGCCAGGACGGCGGCGCGCAGCGCTTCGGGGAGCGGCGGCTGAGGCGAGAGCAGGCGGCTGACGCGGGACGCCGTCGTGCCCGCCGAGCCGGTGCCCCCGGTGGCGCCGGGCTGGCCGGGGTCCGCGTCGGGCAGGCCGGGCTCGCCGAACGCCAGGCGCGCCGTCGGGGCAGCCGGGGAACCGCTGGCAACAATGGCGATCGCCCGGATGAGGGTGGCCTTGCTTTCCGTTTTGAGTGCGACGTCGTCCGCCAGCATCTCGATCAGGGAGTTGACCGACTCCTGCGCCAGCCTGGTGGTGGGGAGCCATGGCAGGGCCTGGCGCCACGCGGCAAAGGCCCACAGCAGGAGGTGGTGGCGCTGGCTCAGGTGGGCGTTCTCGTGAATGAGCACCGCGCGCAGTTCATCGGGTTCCAGCGCGGCCATGAGTCCGTCGGAGAGTACCGTCACGGAGCGTGCGCCGCCGGGCAGGCAGTAGGCCACGGGCGAGTCAACGTTCAGGACCACGGTTCCCGGGCCGTCGGCGGACGGCGAGGCGAGCAGGTCCAGCAGTTCGCGGTGGCGCCGGCGCTGGCGCTGGATCTTGTAGTACGTCAGCAGCAGGGTGAACACGAGGTGTGCCGTCAGGAGAGCCGCGGCCGAGAGGGCAAAGATGTGCCAGAAGCCCAGCTCGGTGGTGGGGGCATTGTTGAAGACCATCCCCGCCAAGGCCCGCAGGCCCGAGAGCAGGTTGTCCCCGACCGGTTCGAGCCCGTAGACCAGCATGGCGCCGATCATGGACAGGCCGCCGGCCAGGGCGATGGCCTGCCACAGCAGCATGGCCGTGAAGGGGGAGCGCGCCGGCCACTGGGCGCGCGAGAGGAGGATAGGCACCGGCCACGCCAGCGCTATCGCCAGGACCGCCAGAAAATATGAGGTCCAGAACATCGGGCGCTAGCTGCGGCCCAACAGCTTGCGCAGGGTTTCTGCCTCGTTGTCCGTGACGGAACCAATGAACCGGGCCAGTACGGCCTCTCGATCCGGTGCGGAGCCGAGGACCTCGTGCATGAGTTCCGCGGTGTGGTCCGCGCGGCTGGAGACGGCCTGGTAGCGGTGCGGGCGGGTGCCGCGTTCGCGCTCCACCAGGCCCTTGCGCTCGAGGCGCGAGAGTACGGTCAGCACAGTGGTGACCGCGAGGTCCTTGCCCTCGTGACCGGCCGTGCCGTCCTGGGGGCTGGTGCTCTGCGCGAGGAGATCCCGCAGCGTATTGGCCGTCGCAGCTTCTTGGCCCGCCCAGAGCAGGTCCATCACTGCCCGTTCCAGTTCACCGAGACTTGCCATTGCGTACATCCTTCTTCGACTGCCGCGCCGGCGTCATGCTGGGCAAATGCTGGTGCCTGCCGGGGCGGTGTATGTGAATACTTCAGTTACAAATTTACCGCGTTTTGCGCATTCTTTCTACATGAAGTAGAACACGGCCACCCGGCGTGTCGCCCGGCCTGCCGGCCGGCGGTCCTGCGGCCCGTGGCGCGGCGGTCCTGCGGCCCGTGGCGCGGCGGTCCTGCGGCCCGTGACGCGGCGGTCCTGCGGCCCGCGGGGCGGCCGCCCGTGACGGGCTGCCCGGGCGCGGACAGGGGTTGTCCGGCCCATTGCGGGGTGTGACGCGCCATGGGAGTCTGGGTTACGGAGTGACGCCGATGTGTTCTACACTCTGTAGAAGTTGTACTTCTACGCCGCGTAGAAGTTGCTCGAGCCTAGCAAAAGTAGGGACTGCCTTGGACGCCTTGGAAATCGCACGCTGGCAATTCGGAATCACCACGGTCTACCACTTCATGATGGTGCCCCTCACGATCGGCCTCGGGCTGGTGGTGGCGGTGATCCAGACGCTCTGGTACCGCACCGGCAAGCCGGAGTATCTCCGGATGACCAAGTTCTGGGGCAAGCTCTTCCTGATCAACTTCATCATGGGTGTCGCCACCGGAATTGTGCAGGAGTTCCAGTTCGGCATGGCCTGGAGCGAATACAGCCGCTTCGTCGGGGACGTGTTCGGCGCCCCGCTGGCCATGGAAGCGCTCCTGGCCTTCTTCGTGGAGTCGACGTTCCTGGGGCTGTGGATCTTCGGCTGGAAGCAGCTCAAGCCCGGCCTTCACCTGGCCTGCCTCTGGATCGCCGTGATCGGCTCGGTCTTCTCGGCCTACTTCATCATCGTGGCCAACAGCTGGATGCAGCACCCCGTCGGGGTCGAAATGGTCAACGGCCGGCCCGTCATGACCGACGCCTGGGCCGTCTTCACCAACAACACCGCCCTCGTCGCCGTGCCGCACACGCTCTTCGGCGCCCTCGCGGTCGCCGGGGCCTTCCTGCTCGGCATCGCCTGGTACCACCTGTGGCGCCGCCGCCACGACGGCATCGACACGGTCGGGGCCGACGGCAAGGTGATCCCCGGCGAGGCCGCCGGCATCCCCGGACGGGACCGCAACGACCACACCGTCTGGATCCGTTCGCTCCGGATCGGCGCCGTCGTCGCCATGATTTCCTTCGCGGGCACCGCCGTCACCGGGGACCTGCAGGGCAAACTCATGTTCGAACAGCAGCCCATGAAGATGGCCGCCGCCGAGGCAGCCTGCCACGACGGCACCGGCTTCTCCGTCCTCAGCGTCGGCAACGTCGGCTCCAAGAACTGCAACGACATCGTGGCCGTCATCGAGGTCCCCGGCATCCTGTCCTTCCTGGCCAAAGGCGACTTCAGCACCGAGGTGAAGGGTGTCAACAGCCTGCTGGACGAATACCAGGCCAAGTACGGCACCACCCTGCCGGACAACCCCATCTACGGAGACCGCGCCGGCCAGCAAATCCAGTACGTGCCGGTCATGGAAGTCACCTACTGGGGCTTCCGGATGATGATCGGCTTCGGCGGGCTGGCCGCCCTCGCAGCCCTCGTGGCGCTTTGGGCCACGCGCAAGGGAACCGTGCCGGCCTCCCGCGGCCTCATGCGCCTGGCGGTGTTCGGCATCCTCGCTCCGTTCGGTGCCAACGCCGCGGGCTGGATCTTCACCGAGATGGGCCGCCAGCCGTTCGTCGTCGCCCCGAACCCGGACCCGAGCGGAATCGACCAGGTCTTCATGTTCACCGCCGCGGCCGTCTCCCCGGGCGTTTCGGCCGGGGAGATCCTGACCTCCCTCGTGGTGCTGACCGCCATTTACGCGGTGCTGCTGGTGGTGGAGGTCAGGCTCCTGGTCAAATACATCCGCGGCGGCGTCGCCTCCTCCATGCCGGAGCTCGTGCACGCCCCGGCGGACAAGTCGGGCGACGGAACGCCCCCGGGCGGAACTCCGGGCAAGCCCGACGGCGACGACGTCCTGGCCTTCGCGTACTAAGCGCCCGCACAGCAACCCCACCTATTCAGCAACCCACACGAAGAAGCGCAGAGGATTCTCAGCATGGAACTGCTACCCACCATCTGGTTCATAGCCATCGCGGTGCTGTGGACGGGATATCTCTTTCTCGAGGGCTTCGACCTCGGCGTCGGCATGCTAATGAAGGGATTCGCCCGGAACAACACGGAGCGCCGCGTCCTGATCAACACGATCGGCCCGGTATGGGACGGCAACGAGGTCTGGCTCCTGACTGCCGGGGGTGCCACCTTCGCGGCGTTCCCGCTGTGGTACGCCTCGCTGTTCTCCGCACTGTACCTGCCGCTCCTGCTGGTCCTCGTGGCGCTCATCTTCCGTGCGGTCGCCTTCGAATACCGCGGAAAGGTGGACAACCCGAAGTGGCGCGCCCGCTGGGACTGGGCCATCTCGGCCGGTTCCTTCGTCGCAGCCTTCGGTGTGGGCGCCGCGCTGGCGCTGACCACCACGGGGCTGCCCATTGACGCCAACGGCGACCGCGTGGGCGGACCGTTCGCCTGGTTCAGCGGTTATGCCGTGCTTGGCGGTCTCGCTGTCGTCGGGTTCTCCCTCCTGCACGGACTCGGGTTCCTGGCGCTGAAGACCGACGGCGAGGTCCGTCACCGGGCGCGGGCGTGGTTCGTCCGGCTCCTGCCCGTACTGCTGCTGCCCATCGCCGGCTGGTCCGTGAGCCTGCAGCTGCTCAGCGGCGAGGCCTGGACCATGGCCGCCGTCGTCGCAGCCGTCGTGGCAGCAGTACTCGCCTGGAACTTCGCCCGCAAGGGTGCCGAGGGCCGTGCCTTCATGTCACTGGGGGCGTTCCTCCTGCTCGGCAGCGCATCCATCTTCGGTGCCGCGTTCCCCGTGGTGATGCCGTCCACCCTGGATTCCGCATTCAACCTGACAGTCACCAACGCCTCGTCCTCGGACTACACCCTGGGCCTGATGAGCATCGTGGCCTGCATCGGGCTGCCACTCGTCCTGGCATACCAGGCCTGGACGTACTGGGTGTTCCGGCGCCGGGTAAGCGCCGCACACATCCCCGAGGCCCACAGCTTCCTGCCCGCGATTGCCGCCAAAGCGCTCGCACCGAAGGACTAACTGCCTGATGAGACCGTTCCCCGCCGGCCCCGCAACCCGTTCCGCGCTCTACCTGCTGGGCCTGCTGGCCGCACTGAAGGCCCTGTCGCTCGTGCTGATGGCGCAGGCTGTCGCATCGATGCTCGCCGGTCTCGCGGCGCATGATCCTGCTTGGGCCGACCAGCTCGTCCTCGGGGTGGCCGGGGCCGTGCTGCGCTCACTGACCGTGTGGGCCCAGTCGGTGGCCTCGCGCCGGGCGGCGCTGGGGGTGAAGGAGGAGCTCCGCTCGCAACTTCTGGAGCGGGCGCTGAGGAGCGGAACACGGTCGGCCGGCCCGGCCGACGGCGGTCTCGCCGTCCTGGCCACCCGGGGGCTTGATGCGCTGGACAACTACTACACCCAGTTCCTGCCCGCCCTGGTGAACTGCGCGGCGATCCCGCTGCTGCTGGGCGCCCGCATCCTGTTCGCCGACTGGATCAGCGCGGTGGTGATCGTCCTGACGGTGCCCCTGGTGCCCCTGTTCATGGTGCTTATCGGGCGGTACACGGAGGAACGTGTCAGGGAAGCCCAGTCGGCGCTGGCCCGGCTCTCCGGCCACATGCTCGAGCTCGCCAAGGGCCTGCCCGTCTTGGTGGGCCTGGGCCGGGCCGCCGCCCAGCGCAAGGCGCTGGAGGAAATGTCCGAGGAATATCGTTCCCGGACCATGGGGACGTTGCGCACCGCCTTCCTCTCCGCACTGGCCCTGGAGCTCATCGCGACGATTTCCGTGGCGGTGGTCGCCGTGTTCATCGGCGTCCGCCTGGTTCACGGCGACATGGCGCTTGAGGCAGGGCTGCTTGCGCTCATCCTGGCTCCCGACTGCTACCTGCCCCTCCGCGAGCTGGGCACCGCACACCACGCCAGCGACGAAGGCCGGGCGGCGCTCGCCGAAACCACTGAGGTCCTTGCGGATCCGGGTGCCGTGCCGCTGAGCCCTGGCGATGCTGCTGGCGGGGCCGCGGGTGCGGCGGCTGGTCCGCCTGCGGTCACCGTGGACGGGCTCGCGGTCCGTTTCGGCGGCCGCACGGACGACGCCGTCGGGCCACTGAGCTTCACCGCCGCCGCCGGCCGGATCACGGCCCTCGACGGGCCCAGCGGCGCCGGCAAGAGCACGGTGCTCGGTGTCCTTGCCGGGACCGTCGGGACTGGTGCGGGAACGGCTGTCTCCGGACGCATCGGAGGATTCACGACGGCGGGGCTCGCCTGGGTTCCACAGCATCCCGTCATGGTGGCCTCCACGGTGCTGGACGAGGTCCGGCTGTATCTCGGCGCGCCAAGGTTTGGGCGGGACACCGCTGGGGCCGGCAGCCCGGCCCGCGCACGGACCACCACGCAGGCCATCACCGAGGCCGGCACCCGGGCTGGCGGGGAAAGCGATGCCGCGGCACGGCGCTGCCTCGAGGCGGTGGCGGCAGGGCACCTGACGGCCAAACACCCGGCCGAGCTGAGCCCGGGGGAGCTGCGGCGCGTGGCGCTGGCCCGCGGGCTGGCCAGGATCGAGGCCGGCGCCCGCCTGCTGCTCCTGGACGAACCGACCGCCCACCTGGACCGCGGAACGGCCAACGTGGTCAACCGGGCCCTCGCGGAGCTCCGCGGACAGGTCACCGTGCTGCTCGTCGCGCACGACCGGCAGACCCGGGAGCTGGCCGACACGCTTGTCGCGGTGGCGCCGCGCGGCGGCGGGTACAAGGGCACCGAGCATTTGGACTCCGCCACGCCGCTGCCGACATCCGCCGGGGGAGACGCGGACGTCCAGCCTGCAGCAGTCCGGCCCTTGGCCGCCAGCGGCCATGTCCGCGCAGCGGTCCCGGTCCCGGGCTCCTCTCCAGCCCCGGGCCCTCTTGCGGCGACGACCGCGACTATTGCGACGACCGCAATGACGACCGCGACGATGAGGACGCCGGCTGCGGCGCGGGTGCCGGCACGCCCGGTGGCCGACGTGACTTCTGCGGTCCAGTCCACAACCTCCGTTCCTGCTACGGACTCCACCGTCACGTCCGGTTCAGACAGCTCAGCCGGCTCAGACAGCTCAGCCAGCTCAGCAGGCTCAGTCGGTGCCCAGCTGCGGCGCCTGCTGGCCCCGGTGACGGGACGGTTTGCGGCCGCCGGAGCCGTGGGCACCCTCGCGGCCCTGTTCGCCGTGGCCCTCGCCGGGCTTTCCGGCTGGTTGATCATCCGCGCCAGCGAACAGCCGCCCATCCTGTATCTGCTCACCGCGATCGTCGGGGTGCGGTTCTTCGGCGTGGGCCGGGCGGGCCTGCGGTACGCCGAACGCCTACTGCTGCACGACGCCGTGTTCGCCGCCCTGACCCGGCTCCGGGGCCGGCTGTGGGAATCGCTGAGCCGGCGCGCCCTGTCACTGCGACGGCTCCTGCAGGGCGGCAACGTCCTGGGCACCGTGGTGGACGACGTCGACACCGTCCGGGAGCTGCTTCCCCGCGTCGTGCTGCCGCCGCTGACCGCCGTCGCGGTCGCCGCGGCCGCGATAGTCGGGATCGGGCTGTTGCTCCCCGCGGCGCTTCCTGCCGTGGTCGCAGCTGCGCTGCTCAGCATCGTCGTGGCCCCTGCGCTGGCCTTGGCCGCGGACCGGATGTCCGCAGGCACCGAACAGCGGCTCCGTTCCGAAGTGCTCCGCGACGTCGCCGCCGCCCTGGACGCCCGCGCGGAACTCCACGCGAACGGCGTGAGCGCGCCGGTGCTCGGCGCGATCAGCCGGGCCGACCGGTCCGCGACCGCCGCCTCGCAGCGTTCGGCGTGGGCGGAAGGGCTGGGCCAGTCCCTGACCGTGCTGGCCTGCGCCGGTGCCGCGCTGGCCAGCGCTGTACTGGCCGCCCCGCTGGCCCTCAGCGGCGCGGTGGAGCCGGCGACGGTCGCCGTCGTCGTCCTTGTGCAGCTCGCCCTGGTGGACCCCTACGCGGCCATCACGACGGCGGTGCGGCAGTATCCGGCGCTGCGCTCAGTGCTGCGGCGGATCAGCGAGGCCGGCGTTCTGGAACCGGGGGCGAACTCGCAGGGTGACGAAGCTGCCGGCGGCCTGGTGCCGGTGGCGGCACGGCCTGGCGGTACGCCCGGGATCGAACTCGTGGACCTTGCCGCCGCGTGGCCGGGCGGCGACAACGTCTTTGCCGGACTGACGGCCGAGGCCCGCCCTGGCCGCTGGCTCGCCGTGACAGGCGCATCCGGATCCGGCAAGTCCACCCTGCTGGCCGTGATCCTGGGCTTCCTGCCGGCCGCCGGTGGCCACCTGTTCCTGAGCGGCCGCGCCGCCTGGTGCCCGCAGGAAGCACACCTGTTTGACTCGACCATCCGCGGCAACCTTCTGCTGGCGCGGCCGGAGCCGCGCGCCGCCGGGGAAGCCGCGGCAGCCGACGTCGAGGACCAGATGCGTGCAAACCTGGACGCGGTGGGGCTCGGTCCTGTGCTCGCCCGGCTTCAGGACGGGCTGGACACCCGGATTGGACCGGGCGGCGCTTTTCTCAGCGGCGGCGAACGCCAGCGGCTGGCCGTCGCGCGCACACTCATGACCGGGGCCGATGTCATCCTGCTCGATGAACCCACCGCGCACCTCGATGCCGAGTCCGGGCGGCAGATGCTGGCCGAACTGCGGGACGGGCTAAGGGACCGGACCGTGGTCCTCGTGACCCACAACCCGGACGATATCGACGTCGCCGACACCCGCCTGGACCTCGACGCCGCTGCTGCCGCGGCGCCCGCGGGCCCCTCGGGCGAGGATCCGGTTCCGGCGGCGGTGCTGGCGCGGGGGTAGGCCGCCGATTAGCCTGTTGCCATGAACTACGACGGCGGGCCCCAGCCCCGGCAAGTGCCCGATTCCCGGCTGGTGTGGCGGGCGGCGGAGCACTCTGACCTCGACGCGTGGGCCGCGCTGATCGCCCGGACCGCCGCTGTGGAGCAGCCCGTCTGGTTCGAGCGGCGTGCCGACCTCGAACAGATCATGGACTCAAGGAACAACCCCGCCGCGGCCAACACCATCCTAGGCTTCGATCCGCAGGGGATTGCCCGGGCCTACGGCCGGATCACGAAGAACCGGGACGGGGACAAAGCGGTCGGCTCCGGCTGCGTCGATCCGGCATGGCAGGGGACCGGGATCGGCACCGCGCTGCTGGGCTGGCTGGAACAGCGGACCAGGGACCGCTTCGCCGAGGATGCCGGGGATGCCGGGGACGTTGTCCCGCGCCCGAGGCTGCGGCTCTACATGGAGCAGCAGCACCAACACCAAGCGGCCCTCTTCGCCGGGTCCGGCTATGGCATTGTCCGCTACTACAACGAGATGCACCGGCCGCTGAGCGAAGCGGTCCCCCATGCCGTCCTGGACCCCGGACTGGAGCTTGTGACGTTCGGGCCTGCGCTGCATGAGCCCGTGAGGCTGGCGCACAATGCCGCGTTTGAGGACCACTGGGGCAGCGAGCCCCGGGACGAGGAGGCGTGGGGATTCGTGGTGAACGATCCCCAGGCGCGCCCGGACCTGAGCGGCGTAGTGCTGGACCGTTCCACCGGAACGGTGGCGGGCTACCAGCTGGCCACCCACGACGCGGAAGGTGCCCTGACCCGCGGCTTCCGCGAGGGGTACACGGAACTCCTGGGAGTGCGGCGGGAGTTCCGGGGCCGGGGCATCGCACAGGTGCTCCTGGCCGATGCCATGCGCCGCTTCGCCGCGGCGGGAATGGACGTGGCCTCCCTGGATGTCGATTCGGAGAACCCGACCGGGGCCCTCGCACTCTACGTCAAAATGGGCTATACGGCGGTCAACCGGAGCATGGCATGGGACAAGGAAATCGAGCCGGCCACGCGCTAGGGGGCGTGTGTCCGGCGCATGCCGGCCCAGACGATCGCGGGGTTGAGGAAGGTCGAACGTTAGGCCCGGGAAGTACCGAGAGGAGGGCACATTGAGCAACGACCAGGTGGCACCTGAGACGAAAGGTGTCACATCGGAGTTACTTGCAACGGTTGACCTTGGCCCTGAGATCGAGGGCATGGCAGGGCGCCAACTGCGAATGCGTATGGTTACCATCGAGCCGGGAGGCGTCTTCGGCCCGGTTCACGACCATAAAGGCCGGCCCGGCATCGTCTACGTCCTGGAAGGAACGATTACTGACCATCGGAATGGGGTCGCCACGGACTATGGGCCGGGGGTGGGCTGGCCGGGGGACAGGGACACCACGCACTGGCTTGAGAACAGAGGAACGATTCCGGCGTTGGAGATTTCGGTCGACATAGTCAGCCACGAGTAGGCCCACGCCTGACTTTCAACGACCTCAGCCACAACGGCCGGGGCAGCGTTACACGCGCCAACCGTCGACGGTCTATCCGTCCACGTCGTGGAGGTGATGGACGACGTCGTGCAGGAAGTACTGCGCGAACGTCAGGACGGTGAACACCGAGCCGTTGCTCCGGGTTCCCTTGCGGCCCCAGTCCTCTTCCCGGACACGGGCGAAGGACGCGGCAATCTGCTCGCCCTCAGCGGTGAGCTCGGTGCCGACCTCGGCCGGGTCGGCACTGGCGTAGTCCTGTTCTACGGCCGCTTTGTCCTGGTCCCAGTCGTCGAACCGGGCGTCGTCCTCGGTCAGCATCAGGGACAGGCGGTGATCGAAGACTGTGAAGACGTCCCGGACGTGGCAGGCATACTCGAGGACAGACCACGTGGCCTCATCGGGACGTTCAGTTGCGTCCGGCCGGCGGAGGGCGGCGCGCCAGCGCGGAAGCATGCTGGTGACGATGCCGGGTACGGTGGCGGGGGTCGCAACGGAGGCATCGAAACCGCACTCGGGGCAGGGCCGTGACAGGACCCAAGTCCAGTCCTTGGTATCCGGGATGATAGGCATTCCAGCAGTGTAAATGCATTCTTCCCGCCCGGCACCTCTTCCTTGCGGTATCGGGGTGTCCCGATCCATTCGGGCGCGGACTCAGAGAGCACCAAAGCAACGCGGGGTCACTTCGCGCCCATCCGGACCGCCCTGATGGGCGCGAAGTGACCCCGCGTTGCTCTTGAAGCGGCGGAAGTTCGGCCCGGGTTTTTCAGGTACGCCGGGCGCCGTGAGGAGTAAAATTCCTTCCGGGGGGCGGGCCTGGAAAGAGAATAGCCATGCTCAAGGACAAGCAAGTCGACGCAGTGCTCCCGGCGGCGGACATCGCCCGTGCACGTGATTTCTACCGTGACAAGCTCGGGCTTGAACCCGAAAACCCCGACGCCGAGGACAACCTGCAGTACAAGTGCGGCGGCGGAACCGGCTTCCTCCTGTACCAGACCCCTAACGCCGGAACGGCCAAGAATACGCAGATCGGCTGGTCGGTTGACGACCTGCCGGCTGCCGTCGAGGAGCTCCGGGCCAAGGGGGTTGTCTTCGAGGAATACGATTTCCCGGGCCTGAAAACCGAGAACGGCATTGCCACCATGCCGGACGGAAGTTCGGCCGCGTGGTTCCTGGACACCGAGGGCAACATCCTGAGTCTGAACCACATGGCCTAGGTGCAGCCCACTGACCGCCGACACATCCGTGTCAGGTTGTTGGCTGCCTCCAACACAATAAAGAGCCCGGTGAGGCCGCGAAGCTGCGGCCCCGCCGGGTTCTGCGCAGCCCGTGCCGGCAGTGGCGCCTCACCTCGAAGTCGAAATCTCAGGTTCCACCGTGGGCCCAACACCGCTCCGGGTTCGCAGGTCCGTCCACCCCGGCGATTCGCCACGAATGGCCGCAAAGCCCGGCACTTAGCGGCCATTCGTGGCGAACGGCGCAGCGGCGGGCCGGGCCGTTGACCCCTTCGCCGGAAGCGGGCCGGGCCTTCGGGTCGCTGGCGCCCTAGCCCTCGGCGTCCTCGGCAGCTTCGGCTTCCTCCGGCCACGCCATGCTGGGGCCGATGGCGTCGATCGCCTGCGACAGCGGGATTCCGGAGCCGTCGCGGCGGCCGTGCTCACCGGGGAGTGAACGCGCCACGCCAGCCAGGGAGGAAGCCTTGGCGGGACCGTGGCCGGCCCAGGCGAGGAGCAGGGTGTCCTCGCCCTTGAGGAAACGGTGTGCCCGCACCCCGGCCGTGGCCCGGCCCTTGGCGGGGTATTCGGCCAGCGCGGTGACTTTCGCAGCCCCGGGAGCGGTGCCCGGGAGGGCGCCTTCGGTCCCCGCGATGGTCACGACGTCGGCTGCGGCATCAGCGGGGCTGGCGGTCCCGAAAAACAGGACCCGGTCCCCGGCGGCCAGCTTGATCCCGGCCATGCCGCCCGCGGTCCGGCCCTGCGGGCGGACGGCGGAGGCACCGAAGCGCAGCAACTGGGCCTCGCGGGTGATGAAGACGAGGTCGACGTCGTCGGAGTTGGCAGGGGCGACCCCCACCACGGTGTCCTTGTCCTTGAGCGCGATCACTTCCCAGTCCTCGCGGTTCAGCGGATAGTCCGGCTGCACCCGCTTGACCACGCCCTGGGCGGTTCCGACTGCGAGGATCTGGTCCAGCGGCGCGAAGGCCACCAGCGACTCGCCCTTGAGCAGGGTGATGAAATCCTTGGCCGGCACGCCGCCGGCCATATTCGGGGTACCCGAGGTCGGCGGCAGCACGGGCATGTCCATGACCTGCAGGCGGAGCATGCGGCCCTGCGAGGTCACGGCCGCGATCTCGCCGCGGGCGGAGGTCTTGACCACGGAGGCGAACACGTCATGCCGGGTCCGGGGGCCGGCCTCGGCGAGGCTGTCCTGGTTGGCGGTGCGGGCGATCTGTCCGGATGCCGTGAGGATGGCCCAGCAGGGGTCGTCCGCGATCTCGAGGGCCAGCGGCGCGGCCTTGCCTTTGGCTCCCGGAGCGGCGGCCAGGGAGGCTGCCACGGTGGGGGAGACGGCCTCGGATTCCAGCAGCACGGTCCGGCGCGGTGTGCCGTACTTCTCCGCGATCTCGGCGAGTTCGTCAGAAACCAGGGCGCGGAGCAGTGCGGGGGAGTTCAGGATGGCCTCGAGCTCCGCGATCTCCCGGCGAAGTTCCTCCTGCTCCTTTTCCAGTTCGATCCGCGAGTACTTGGTCAGCTGCCGCAGCCGCAGTTCCAGGATGTAGTTGGCCTGGATCTCGGAGAGGTCGTAGATGGACATCAGCCGGGTCCGGGCGGCCGCGACCTCGTCGGAGGACCGGATGATCTGGATGACCTCGTCGATGTCCACGATCGCGATCAGCAGGCCTTCGACCAGGTGCAGGCGGTCCTTCTTCTTGCCCAGCCGGAAGGCCGTGCGGCGCCGGACGACGTTGATCCGGTGGTCCACGTAGACCGAGAGCAGCTGGAGCAGCCCGAGAGTCTGCGGCTGGCCGTCCACGAGGGTGACGTTGTTGATGCCGAAGGAATCTTCCATCGGTGTGTAACGGTAGAGCTGCTGGAGCACGGCCGTGGGATTGAAGCCGTTCTTGAGCTCGATGACCAGCCGCAGCCCGTGCTTGCGGTCCGTGAGGTCCACGATATCGCTGATGCCGGTGAGCTTCTTGCCGTTGACGGCGTCCTTGATCTTCTCGATCACCTTCTCCGGGCCCACCATGTACGGCAGCTCCGTCACCACCAGGCCGGTACGGCGGGCCGAGAGCTGCTCGATCTCCACCTTCGCGCGGGTCTTGAAGGAGCCGCGGCCCGTGGCGTAGGCGTCGCGGATGCCGTCCAGACCCACGATCCGGCCGCCGGTGGGCAGGTCCGGGCCGGGGACGAACTTCATGATGTCCTCGAGCGTCGCGTCCGGGTAGTCGATGAGGTGCCGGGCGGCGGCGATGACTTCCACGAGGTTGTGCGGGGCCATGTTCGTGGCCATGCCGACGGCGATGCCGGTGGCGCCGTTGACCAGCAGGTTGGGGAACGCGGCCGGGAGCACGTCCGGCTGGGTCAGCTGGTTGTCGTAGTTGGGAACGAAGTCGACGACGTCCTCGTCAAGGTGGTCCGTGAGCGTCAGGGCCGCGGCCGCCAGCCGGGCCTCCGTGTAGCGGGGGGCGGCCGGGCCGTCGTCGAGCGAGCCGAAGTTGCCGTGACCGTCGATCAGCGGCAGCCGCAGGGAGAAGTCCTGGGCCATGCGCACCATGGCGTCGTAGATCGCGGCGTCGCCATGCGGGTGCAGCTTGCCCATGACCTCGCCCACCACGCGGGCGCTCTTGACGTGGCCGCGGTCCGGGCGCAGCCCCATGTCGCTCATCATGTACAGGATGCGCCGCTGCACGGGCTTCAGACCGTCGCGGGCATCCGGGAGAGCCCGCGAGTAGATCACCGAATACGCGTATTCGAGGAACGAGCCTTCCATCTCGGAAGTGACATCAATATCGACGATGTTCTCTACGAATATTCCTGCGGAATCCTGGCTGGCGTCCCCTGCCGGGGGCGTGGTTTGGCGGCGTGCCATGGGGCTGGTGGGTCCTTCTGAGGGGTGCTGAACGGGTACTGCGTAAGTTTATGACTAGGCTAAGCCTATGGTGGATCAGCCCGCGGACGGCGTATATCCGGAATATTGGGAAGCCGATGTTGTCCTGCGCGACGGCGGTACTGCGCATGTGCGCCCCATCCACCCCTCCGATGCGGACGCGGTTCAGGCCTTCCACGTGGGCCAGTCCCAGAAATCCATCTACATGCGCTTCTTCGCGTTCAAGTCCCGCCTCTCCGGCAAGGAGCTCAAGCGCTTCACCGAAGTGGACTACAAGGACCGGGTGGCCCTGGTGATCACCATCGGCGGCGAAATCCTGGGGATCGGCCGCTACGACCGGCTGGACGACCCCGCCGAGGCCGAGGTCGCCTTCAACATCGCCGACGCCCACCAGGGCCGCGGGATCGGCTCTATCCTGCTGGAACACCTCGCGGCCGCCGCCCGCGAAAACGGGATCCGCAAATTCAGCGCCGAAGTACTCCCCGAAAACCGCAAGATGCTCATGGTGTTTTCCGATGCCGGCTACGACGTCAAACGGCACTTCGACGACGGCGTGGTCAGCCTTGAGTTCAACATCGACCCCACCGACAAGTCCCGGGCCGTCATGGAATCCCGCGAGCACCGCGCCGAGGCCCGCAGCATCCAGGAACTGCTCGCCCCGTCCTCCGTGGCCGTGATCGGCGCGAGCCGCAAGTGGGGCACCGTGGGCTACCAGCTGCTCGAACACATCATCGAGGGCGGCTTCTCCGGCCCGGTCTACGCGATCAACCCGGAGGCCCTGGAACTGGCCGGCATGCTCTCCTTCGCCCGGCTCTCCGAGGTCCCCGGCCCGGTCACGCTCGCCATCATCGCGGTCCCTTACGACGAGGTCCCCAAAGTGGTCCAGGACTGCGCCGACGCCGGGGTCAAGGGGATCGTGGTGGCCACCGCCGGGTACGCGGACGACGGCGAACGCGGCCTCGCCCGCCAGCGCGAACTTGTGCGGCAGGCCCGCGCCAACGGCATGCGCGTCATCGGCCCGGCCTCGCTCGGCATCGTCAACACCAACCCGGCCGTCTCGCTCAACGCCTCGATGGCGCCGGCCCTGGCCCGCCGCGGCGGGCTGGGGCTGTTCAGCCAGTCGGCCGCGATCGGCGTGTCCCTCTACGCCGCCTCCAGCCGCCGCCGGGTAGGCATCTCGACCTTCCTTTCCGCCGGCAACCGCGCCGACGTCTCCGGCAACGACATGATGCAGTACTGGGAGGACGACGCCGACACCACGGCGGTGGGCCTGTACCTGGAATCGATCGGCAATCCGCGCAAGTTCTCCCGGCTGGCCCGCCGCCTGGCCCGGACCAAGCCCGTGATCGTGGCCAAGTCAGACGCCATGGGCCTGAACCTGCCGCCCGGGCACGCCGTCCGCACCACCCAGGCGCCCCCCGAAGCCCTGGACGCCATGATGCGGCAGGCCGGCGTGATCCGGGTGGAGACCATCGAAGAGCTCATGGACGTCGCCCAGATCGTGTCGAGCCAGCCGCTGCCCAAGGGCCCCGGCATCGCCGTCTTCAGCAACTCGCGCGCCCTGGGCAAGGTGGTGGCAGACAGCGCCGCCGTTCAGGGGCTCGGGGTGGAACGGATCGTGACCGACGTCGACCTCGACGCCGGGATGTCCCGCGCGCTGCCGGCCCTGCGGCACAGCCTGCAGGAAACACTGACCTCGGACACTGTGCACGCGGTGGTGGTGGCGCTGCTTCCGGCCCGCGGGCTCACGGTCGAAAAGATCGCCGGCGTGCTGGGCGAATGTTCCGCGGCAGCAGGCAAGCCCGTCGTCGCCGCGTTTAGCGGAATCCTTGATCCTTCCATCTACGTGGAGGGCATGGTCGGCGCGGAACCGGAGCAACCAGGCCAGGCATTTCTCACGCCTCCGGTTCCCTGCTACTCCAACCCGGGGGCGGCGGTGGCGGCCCTGGCCGCCGTCGTGCGTTACGCCCAGTGGCTGGACCGGGACCAGGGCCTCTTCGTGGAACCCGAAGGCTGCCACCCGGACGCTGCCCGGGCGGACCTGGAGCACCTGCTGCGCAATGTGGGCGGCGAGCAGCTCGTCCGGCTGGACCAGGACACTGCCGCGCGGGTGCTGGGCCACTACGGCATCCGGGTGGTTCCGTCCGCGGGTTTCGAGACGGCGGAGGAGGCCGTGGCGGCCGCCGAAAGGCTCGGCTGGCCCGTGGCACTGAAGACCACGGATCCGGCACTGCGGCACCGGCTGGACCTTGGCGGCGTGCGGCTGGACATCCCGGACGCCGATTCTCTGCGGCGCAACGTGCTGCAGATGCGCAAATCGCTGGAGCGGTACGGATCCCCGTCCCTCGAAGTGCAGACGATGGTCCCGGTGGGGCAGGCCTGCACCTTCCGTGCCATAGAAGACCCGTTGCTGGGCCCGGTGATCTCCTTCGGCCTGGCCGGAGACGCCGTGAACCTGCTCGATGACTGGGCCCACCGAGTGCCGCCGCTTTCCGGCTCCGACGTCCGCGACTTCATCCGGGCGCCCCGGGCCTCAAGGAAACTCTTCGGGTATCAGGGCCTGCCCGCCGTCGACGTTGCGGCGCTGGAGGATCTCGCCGCCCGGCTTACACGGCTCAAGGACAACCATCCGGAGGTGGCGCTCGTGGACTTCAACCCCGTTCTCGCCGGCCCGGACGGTGCCTCCATCCTGGCCGCCGACGTCCGGATCGCCAACGCCGCCCAGCGGACGGACAGTGCCCGCCGCGCCATGCGCAGTTAGACCCTCAGCCGCAGGGGCTCCCGGCGGGTCGCGTGCCGGCTCATGTGACGGGTCGTGTGCCGGGTCGTCGGGCGGGCCAGCTGCAGGGTCAGCGTCTGGGGCGGCGCCGGGTCAGCGGCCGGTGCCGCCGCCGGCGCTGTTCCCGTAGCCGCTGTTCCGGGCCCGACAGTTAGCAAGTCCCCAGCCAATCTGTGAAAATGGAGACCATGAGCTTCCAGCCATCCACACCCAAGCCCCTGGCGACTGCCCCCGGACGCCAGACCGCGCACCACCACGGACTCCACGACCACAGTGCGCAGGGCCAGAGCCTGGAAGGGTCTCTCCAGCAGGCCGGGTTCTACCCGCGGCTCGTGGCCGACGTCGTCGCCGACGCCCTGGACGGCCGCGACTGCGTGGCCCACCTGGTCCATCTCGAGACACACTTCGACCGTGCGGAGGTCCGCCGCCACATCACGGTCCTGGTCCTGACGGAGGACATGCTGGTCATCACCCATGTGGACGACCAGCAGCTCGACGAGGCCGGTGAGCAGACCGTCGCCCAGGTGTCGACCGAGTCCGTCCCCGTGACACAGATCCGCTCTGTGGTCCTGAGCTACGTCTACGCCCAGCCGCAGGACTACAAGCCTTCCGACCCGGTCCGTGAGCTGACGCTGTCCATTGCCTGGTCCGGCGGCCAGCGCCTCGACGTGGGCCCGGCCAGCTGCGGGGACCCGCAATGCGAAGCCGATCATGGCTACAGCGGCACCATCGCGCAGGAAGACATCGTCCTGCGGATCAGCGCCGAAGCGGACGGTCTGCAGGCAGTTCAGGACGCCAAGCTCTTCGCCCGGGCCCTCCGCGCCGTGAACACCGGTTCCGCGGCACCGGTCCAGCACACCGGGCCCGGCCTGCCGCCCCGGCCACGGATGGGCGTGTTCGGGAACCGCCTCAGCCGCGGTCATCAGCGCTGACGTGGCCCGGGTCCGTGTGTCAGAGCCCGCGCAAGATGAGCTGCCGGATCCGGTCCTGAGTACGTCGACGGCCACGGCCGTCGGCGCGTCCCCGCTTCCGCCCGCCCCGGCGTTCGGCCAACGCTCCATCGCCGAGGTCCTGACGAGTGCGGCGGCCAGCCTCGGCGTCCCGGGTTTTGAGAACAAACTGAATCTTCCGGCCGCCAAACGGGTCTGTGTGGTGCTGGCCGACGGGCTGGGCCGCAA